>WHTM01000014.1 GCA_009377755.1 Hyphomicrobiales bacterium
CTCCATTCGGCGCTCGGCTATCTGAGCCCGCAGCAGTTTGAGGATCAACACATCCGGCAGACTGGCAAAACAGCAGCCTGATCAGCGTCCACCCTCAGGGGCGCACTCCAAGTGGGGGTCTCTTTTCAAAATCGTTGACCCCCACCGGCCTCGCTTCGCTCGGCCACCCTCCCCCTTTCAGGGGGAGGGATCGGAGAGATTGGCGATCCGTGCGCTTTCTGCCCATAGCCGTCGCCCGGCATCGTCGTCACGGGCCTCGTGGCTCGGCCGCGCCGGACGGCAGTCGAAGAAATACTCGCCGCTAACGCCGGCCACCGCCGGATCGCTCGCGAGATACACTATCGTCGTCGCACCCGGCTCCGGGCGGCCGGCGAACAGCATGGCGGTGCGCATCATCGCGCCGAACAGCCAGTTGTCGCGCTGGCCGAGGCTGGTCGTGACGAAGCCGGGATGCAGGCAATTGGCGGTGACGCCGGTACCGGCGAGTCGGCGCGCCAGTTCGCGCGTAAACAGGATGTTGCAGAGCTTGGAGCGACCATAGGCCGTCCGCGCGCGATAGCCGCGCGTCATCTGCAGATCATCGAAGTCGAGGCGGTGACCGAAATGCGCGCCCGAGGCGGTGCTGACCACACGCGCCGGCGCTGCCGCCTGCAAGCGCCCAAGCAGCGCATGCGTGAGCACGAAATAGCCCATGTGGTTGGTCGCGAAGGTGCGCTCGAGCCCGTCCACGGTCACGTTCCGCGTGCCGAAGATCGAGCCGGCATTGTTGATCAGCACGTGGATGCGTGGCTCGGCCGCGGCGATCTCGGCGCCGATCCGCTTCACCTCGGCGATGGCCGACATGTCGGCGAAGAACGCGCTGTGGCCAACCCCTGGGCCCGTCTCGCGCAACGCACCCAGCGTCTGCTCCGCCCGCGCGCGGTCGCGCGCCACCAGCACCAGCCGCGCGCCCATGCGCGCGAGCCTCGTCGCGGCGATCTTGCCGAGACCCGAGGTCGCGCCGGTGATGACGATGACCTTGCCCTGCACGGCCGCAGCCTATCACTGATACTGAATGTTGACGGAGCCCACCCGGTCACCGAAATGCCGGTCCAGCCAGCCGAGGAACGCGGACAGCAGACGCGACTCATCCCCCTTGTCGGGCGATTTGATCTCGACGCTGATCAGATCGGATGACGCCGATTCCAGCTCGACCCGACCGGCATACTTCGCGTGCTTCCATCGCGTCTTGTTGCGCTGCTTCCTGCCGACGCGTGAGAACGTGCCGCGGCCGTTCCTGCGAATTTCGGCTTCCTTGCTGATCATCGCGCCGTACAGGCGCTGACCGTCGCGGGGCACGATTTGAAGGTGCTTCATGGCGGTCCCCATGATTCGGTAATGGAGCGTCAGGATTGCACAACGGTCCGTCCTTGTTGAGTAGTCATGCAGCCCGTAGGATGGGTTTCGCTGCGCTCGACCCATCCTACGCGATCTCTACGCGATCTCCATAAGGCCGCACATGATCCCTCGCTACACACGGCCGGAAATGGCTTCGATCTGGGAGCCGCAGACGCGCTTCCGCATCTGGTTCGAGATCGAGGCGCATGCTGCCGACGCCATGGCGGAGCTCGGCACCATCCCCAAGGATGCGGCGAAGGCGGTCTGGGACAAGGGCCGCGACGCCAGTTTCGACATTGCCCGCATCGATGCGATCGAGCGTGAGACCAAGCACGACGTCATCGCCTTCCTCACCCATCTCGCCGAGATCGTCGGCCCCGACGCGCGCTTCGTGCACCAGGGCATGACCTCCTCCGATGTGCTCGACACCTGCCTCAGCGTGCAGCTTGCGCGCGCCGCCGATATGCTGATCGCCGACGTCGATCACCTGCTGGCCGCGCTCAAGCGCCGTGCCTTCGAGCACAAGCTCACGCCCACCATCGGCCGCTCGCATGGCATCCATGCGGAGCCGACCACCTTCGGGCTCAAACTGGCCTCTGCCTATGCCGAGTTCGCCCGCGCCCGCGCGCGGCTCACCGCAGCACGCAAGGAGGTTGCGCATTGCGCCATATCGGGCGCGGTCGGCACCTTCGCCCACGTCGACCCACGGGTGGAGGCGCATGTCGCCAAGGCCATGGGCCTGCATGTCGAGCCGGTCTCGACGCAGGTGATCCCGCGCGACCGGCACGCGATGTACTTCGCCACGCTCGGCGTCGTCGCCGCTTCCGTCGAGCGTCTCGCCACCGAGATCCGGCACCTGCAGCGCACCGAGGTGCTGGAGGCGGAGGAATTCTTCGCCGAAGGACAGAAGGGTTCGTCGGCGATGCCGCACAAGCGCAATCCGGTGCTGTCGGAAAACCTCGTCGGACTCGCGCGCATGGTGCGCGCCTATGTGACCCCGGCCATGGAGAACGTCGCGCTGTGGCACGAGCGCGACATCTCGCATTCCTCGGTCGAGCGCATGATCGGGCCGGATGCGACGGTGACGCTCGACTTCGCGCTGGCGCGCTTGGCCTCCGTCGTCGACAAGCTCGTCGTCTATCCGGACAACATGCAAAAAAATATCGACCGCCTCGGCGGGCTGGTGCATTCGCAGCGGGTGCTGATCGCGCTGACGCAGAAGGGCATGGCGCGCGAGGACGCCTATGCCGCGGTACAGCGCAACGCCATGAAGGTGTGGCGCGGCGAAGGCGACTTCCTCGCCTTGCTGAAGGCTGATCCGGAAGTGCGCGCGAAGCTCACCGACGCCGAGATCGAAGAGAACTTCGACCTCGGCTATCACCTCAAGCACGTCGACACAGTGTTCCAGCGGGTGTTCGGCACGGCGTGAAACGTCGTTCGTAGGGCGGATTAGCATAATCCGCCGCTGCTAACGGCGCGGGCTGGCGGGTTACGCCGCAGCCTGCCTTCGGGCCGCGCGGAGCCTGCCTTCGGTTCGCGCTTTTGCGCAGACCCGATCGACTAACCGCCCTTGGGCGACTACGGACTACACACCGCTCCGCCCCTGAGCCTGACGTTCACACTTTGTTGGGGAGAGTTGCAGAACTGGCACACGATTCGCATCGCGACGGTGTACTATTGCGAAGCTGTAGCTTTCGCGACGTGCGCGGTAGCGACCAGGGCCAGAACGCAGTTTCAATACCGACCGGAGGTTAGATGCGAAAATTTCTCTTATCCGGAACTGTTCTCTGCACGGTTATCGGAGCGGGTTCGGCGATGGCCGCGGACATTCCCGCACCGGTGTACAAGGAACCTATGCTGGCGCCGCCGGTGTTCACCTGGGCTGGTTTCTATATCGGTGCGAACGCCGGCTACGCGTGGTCGGGCTCCAATTCCGTGAACATGACAGGTACCGACACCGGCGGCGGCGGCCTCGGGTCCGCGCTTGCGGGCGGCGGAATCCCCGCCAGCATAGGTTTGAGCGCTGACGGGTTCATCGGCGGCATCCAGCTCGGCTACAACTGGCAGTTCGGGCAGTGGGTGTATGGCCTTGAGACCGACATTCAGTGGGTTGACGGCGAGGACAGCGCTACGGTGCGCACCAACGTGCCTGCATTCTTCCCAATCAGGACGTCCGTCTCGCGGGAACTCAGTTGGCTCGGCACCCTGCGCGCGCGTTTGGGCGTGACCTTCACGCCGACCGTCCTGGCCTACGTCACCGGCGGTCTCGCCTACGGCGAGCACGAACTGGCGCTCAGCGTCGTTGCCCCTGCGGCAGCTCCTCCGATGAACTCCCGCGCCACGTCGCGGGAAACGTTGGTCGGCTGGACCGTGGGCGGCGGTCTTGAATGGGCCCTGTGGGAGAACTGGTCTGTGAAGGCCGAGTATCTCTACTACGATCTTGGTGATCACGATGTCACGGTCGGCTATGCCTACGGCGGCAACACCAGCAGCCTGACCGCGCGCTCCGATGTGACTGGCCACATCGTCCGCGCCGGCCTCAACTACCGATTCTGACCGGACGCGAAACGAGCAACAAGAAGGCCCGGGGTGTCCCGGGCCTTCTTGTTTGCGCGCAGCACCTGCCGTGTCCGGAAGACACCCTGCGAGCACGGAGTAAAGCGGACGGCGAAGCAGACAGACGGTCAAGACTGGATTGCTTCGTCGGCCGCGCCTCCTCGCAGTGACGCATACGCTTTGCTTACCATCCGCGGCTATAATTCGCCGCCATGTCTGCCCCGGCGATTCTCATATTCGATTCCGGCCTCGGCGGCCTCACGGTGTTCCGCGAGATCGCAGCAGCGCGCGCCGCCGCGAATTTTGTCTATGTGGCGGACGACGCCGGCTTTCCCTATGGGCACATCGCCGAACCGGAGCTCGTCTCCCGCGTGCTCAGGGTGATGGATGTCCTGATCGCGCGTCATGCGCCCGACCTCGTCGTCATCGCCTGCAACACCGCCTCGACGCTGGTGCTGCCGCAGTTGCGCACGCGCTTTGCGGTGCCCTTCGTCGGCACGGTACCGGCGATCAAGCCAGCCTGCGCAGCCTCACGGAGCAAGCTGATTTCGGTGCTTGGCACCGAGGCGACGGTGCAGCGCGAATACACCCGCAAGCTGATCGCGGACTTCGCCGGCGCGTGCGCGGTGACGCTGGTGGGCTCGGCCCGGTTGGCGACGTTTGCCGAAGCCGAGCTGCACGGCGAGCCGGCGCCGGATGCCGAAATCGCCGCGGAGATCGACGCCTGCTTCGTGGACGAGGGTGCGCGCCGCACCGACACGGTGGTGCTCGCCTGCACGCATTATCCGCTGTTGATTCCCCGGCTGCGGCGGCTGGCTCCGTGGCCGGTCGCGTTCATCGACCCGGCCGCGGCCATTGCGCGGCGGGTGGTGGAGTTGATCGGGCCGGCACCGGCCGGCGCGCCCATGGGAACCGCGCGGCTGAGCTTCACGTCCGGTCGCCTTCCCATCCCCGCCCTCGCCGCCGCGCTGGCCGGCTTCGGACTCGAACCTATTGTCGTTGACACCCCGGCGCTTCCGGCCTAGATAACCCGCGCTGTGCGGGCCGTTTCGGCCCGCATTGGCGTTTCGCGACCCGCGGTTCCCGCTAGCGCTTTGGCTTGAGGGACCTGTCGGTTCCGGGAATTCCCGGGACAGAGGAGGGCGCGATCCTCAACCTGCATTGAATGAGGACGCGATGACCAAGCGCAGTGAGGCGAAGTACAAGCTCGATCGCCGCATGGGGCAGAACATCTGGGGCCGCCCGAAGAGCCCCGTGAATCGCCGCGAATACGGCCCCGGCCAGCACGGCCAGCGCCGCAAGGGCAAGCTCTCCGACTACGGCGTGCAGTTACGTGCCAAGCAGAAGCTGCGCGGCTACTACGGCAACATTTCCGAGAAGCAGTTCCACCGGCTCTATCAGGATGCGATCCGGCAGAAGGGCGATTCCGGCGCCAACCTAATCGGCCTCTTGGAGCGCCGCCTCGATGCCGTGGTGTACCGCGCCAAATTCGTACCGACGGTGTTCGCCGCGCGCCAGTTCGTCAATCATGGCCACGTCAAGGTCAATGGCCGGCGGGTGACGATCCCGAGCTACCGGGTCAAGGTCGGCGACGTGATCGAGGTGAAGGAGAAGTCGAAACAGCTCGCCTTGGTGCTGGAGGCGACCGGCCTCGCCGAGCGCGACGTGCCCGACTATATCCAGGCCGACCATTCGAAGATGACCGCCCAACTCGCCCGGATTCCGCACCTCAACGAGGTGCCTTATCCGGTGATGATGGAACCGCACCTGATCGTCGAGTACTACTCGCGCTGACGCGGTCCCGCAACCGGTCAAGCCCGCGCAAGACAGCGATAGCAATGGTCACGCCGTCGCGGGATCGCGCACCGGCAGACCCTTGTCCTTCATCACCTGCTGCAGCTCGCCGGCCTGGAACATCTCGCGGATGATGTCGCAGCCGCCGACGAATTCGCCCTTGACGTAGAGCTGCGGAATCGTCGGCCACTGCGAATAGGCCTTGATGCCCTCGCGCAGGTCATCGGACTCCAGGACGTTGAGGCCCTTATAGGGCACGCCGAGATAGTCGAGGATCTGCACCACCTGCCCTGAAAAACCGCATTGCGGGAACTGCGGGGTACCCTTCATGAACAGCACCACGTCGTTGCCCTTCACTTCGTTGTCGATGAATTGCTCGATGGCCATGGATCTCGTCCGATTCTATCCGTGCGTGCCGTACCGCCCGCCGCCACGGCAGTCCAGGGTTCGGCATTGCAACAACATATAGCGCCGCCGCGCGACGCTTTACAGGGGCAGCTGCGACATTGCCCCTCACGTCTGCGTGGAAATCATCGCATCAAGACCGCCCCCAGCGCGCGCGACAGCGCCGTTTCCGGATCGCCGTCCGCTTCTACCGCCCGCCAGGCCACGAAACCGTCCGGCCGCACCAGGCTCGCTCCGGTCCGCGACACGCCGTAGCTAGCACAGAACCGGGCGTCCGGGTCGGACAGCGGCCCGCCGCCGACGCAGTAGCTGTCGAGCTCCAATCCCGAGAATCGGCTTCCCGGAGCCCGCGCGGCTTCACCCCAGGCGGCACCGTCCGGCCCCGTCAGCAGCACGAAGCGGCGGCCGAACAGGTCGAGGGTCGAAATCCGCTGGCCGCGACGCTCGACCCAGAGATGCGGCGCGCGCGAGCCCGGCCGGCCACAGGTTTTCCGCGGATCGTCGTGCCCCGGCGCGTTGCCTCCCTCCGGCGGTATCGCCCGCGACTGATAGAGGTAGCCGAGCTCGATGTTGAAGTCGTGCACGAGCGGCTCGTAGTCCGTGGCGCCGAGATAGGTGGCGGTGCGCGTGACGTAGCGCGTATAGGCCTGCTCGACCGTGAACTTGGCGACCGGCTTGCGTTCGGCCTCGTAGCTGTCCAGCAGGCCGGGGCCGGCGACGCCCTTGATCGCGAGCGCGAGCTTCCAGGCGAGGTTGTGCGCATCCTGGATGCCGGTGTTGCCTCCGAAGCCGCCGTTCGGCGGCATCAGGTGCGCGGCATCGCCGGCGAGGAAAATGCGCCCGTCCTGGAATCGCCGTGCCACGTCGGAGGTCGCGCGCCAGCGCGTGCAGCCATCGATCTTCACCGGAAGATCGGGGACGCCGGCGCCGGCGCGCACAATCTCGATCAGCCGCGCCTCGCTGATGTCCGCCGCCGCATTCGCGGCGGCGACCGGATCGGCCTTGGGATCGCCGACGGTGTTCACGCCGAGGAATCCCGACTGGCAGTCCTTTGCCAGCCGGAAGAAGCCGCCGAACACGGAATTGTTGATGTAGATGACGCTCAGCGGCTTGTCGCCAAGCTGCGGCCAGAGGTCGGCGTGGAAATAGATGGTCATGCTGTTGGAGAACACGCCGCGACCATCGAGCGGAATGCCGAGCAGCTCGCGCGCCTTGCTGTGCGCACCGTCGGCGCCGACCAGGTATTGCGCGCGGATGCGGCTTTGCTCGCCTGTGCCGGCGTCCGTCACCGTTGCCGTGACGCTGTCGGCGTCCTGTTCGAACCCGGTGAGTTCGCAGCCGGCGCGAACCGTGGCGCCGACCTCGTCGGCGCGCTTGCGCAGGATGCGTTCAAGAGACGGCTGATTGATGAACATGCGCCGAATCGGCGTCAGCGTATCGTCGACGCCAACATTGAGGCCTGGGATGATGTCGGCAAGCTTCTTGCCGGACAGGCTGTCCATGGCGATGATGGCGCCCTCGGGGACGAAATCCATTTCCGACTGGCGGCGCACTTCCTCCTCGATTCCCGCCGAGCGGAACAGTTCGATCGTGCGCAGATGGAAATGCCCTGCCCGCGGCAACAGCGAGCCGGCGCGCAGCCGCTCGATCGCGATCGAGCGAATGCCGTGTTGCGCCAGGAACGTCGCCGTCGCGAGGCCGATCAGCCCGCCGCCGGCGATCAGGACCGGGACCTCGGCGTCGCCGGTCGTACCGCCACTGCTCATGCGCGCTTCCCCCAGCTCCGCCCTGCATGTCGCGGGCGCAGCGCCGCACCCCGAGCGGGGCACGCCGTCGGCTTACTTGCCTTTGGCGGGAACGTAAAACGTCCCCTCCACTTCCACGACGTCATCCTGGTTCAACCGGCTGACTTCGACAATGGTGCGCGGCGGATAAGGCCCCTCGCCCCAGAGCTCCACCTGCGCCTCGTTCACGAGGGGCCGTAGGCGTGCCATGTCGGTGACGTAGACCACGAGCCGCACGGCGTCGCACAGGCTCGCTCCCTCGGAGGCGGCGACCGTCTGCATGTTGCGGAACGCCTGCCGCACGCGCGCCGCGTCGCCCTCGACCAGCGCGTTGGTGGCAGGATCGATGCCGCGCATACCGGCGACGAAGACGAAATTGCCCGCGCGCACACCGAGGCTCCAGGTGCCGGTGGGTTGAATGGCGCCGGCGGGTGACAGGGTTTTCACGCCGTTGGAGGGCATTGCCCGCGCCGGCTACTCCGGCGTTCCCGTCTGCAACGCCAGCGCGTGGAGCGCACCGCCCATCTCCCCCTTGAGCGCCTCGTACACGAGCTGGTGCTGCTGCACCCGCGACTTGCCTTTGAATGACGCGGAGATCACGGTCGCGGCATAGTGATCGCCGTCGCCGGCGAGATCGCGGATGGTGACCTCGGCGTCGGGAATGCGCGCCTTGATCAACCGCTCGATATCGCCTGCTGCCATCGGCATCGTCGCAACCTCCGCGTCTCGCCTCTTTGTTTGAGCATGATTCTTTCCGAAAACCGGTTCCCACTCTTCGGGGATCATGCTCTAAGCCGGTCCGCCCGCCATATAGGCCGGCAGCCAGCTTTCCGAACATTGACGCAGGTTCGCGGCCAGCATGTGACGCTCGCCGGGTAGCGTCAATGCATCACCGCCGGTTGTCCCAAGATGCCGCAGCGGGATTCCCGCCGCTTGCGCGCGTGCAACGACCGCGGCAACGGCATTTGCGCGCAATGTCAGCGCATAGCGGCCCTGATCCTCGCCGAACCAGAAGGCATGCGCCGGAATATCGCTCGGCGATGCGTCGAGCTGCGCACCGATGCCGGACGCCATCGCCATCTCCGCCAGCGCCACCAGCAGGCCGCCGTCGGAGACGTCGTGCACGGCGGTCGCGATCCTCTCGCCGATCAGCGCGCGCACCAGATCGCCGTTGCGCTTCTCGGCGGCGAGATCGACCGGCGGTGGCGCGCCATCCTCGCGTCCGCAGATGTCGCGCAGGTAGAGCGATTGGCCGAGCCAGCCCTGCGTGGCGCCGACGAGCAGGATCGCCTCGCCCTCCGCCTTGAAGGCGAGCGTTGCCGATATGGCAAAGTCGTCGAGCACGCCGACGCCGCCGATGGTCGGCGTCGGCAGGATCGCGCGGCCCGATTCTTCCCCTGCGAACTTGGTCTCGTTGTAGAGCGAGACGTTGCCCGACACGACCGGGAAAACGAGCGCCGTGCAGGCTTCGGCAATGCCGCGAATGCAGCCGACGAGCTGGCCCATGATCTCCGGCCGCTCTGGATTGCCGAAGTTGAGGTTGTCGGTGACGGCCAGCGGACGCGCGCCGACCGCCGTGAGATTGCGCCAGGCTTCGGCGACCGCCTGCTTGCCGCCTTCGAACGGATCGGCCTCGCAGTAGCGCGGCGTCACGTCGGCGGTCATGGCGAGCGCCTTCGGCCCCTCGTCGACGCGCACCACCGCGGCATCGCCTCCCGGACGCTGCACGGTGTTGCCGCCGATGACGTGGTCGTATTGCTCCCATACCCAGCGCCTCGAGCAGAGGTCGGGCGTTGCGAGCAGCGTTTCCAGCGTTTCCGCGAGCGGCACCGGCGCGTAGACATCCTCGGCCCTGATCACCGGCGGCTTCGGCGTCTCGACGAACGGCCGGTGGTACACCGGCGCCTCGTCGCCGAGCTCCTTGATCGGCAGGTCGACCACCTGCACGCCCTGGTGGCACACGATGAAGCGCATGCTAGGCGTGGTCTCGCCGACCACCGCGAAGTCGAGGCCCCATTTGCGGAAGATCGCCTCGGCCTCCTGTTCCTTCTCCGGCTTGAGCACCATAAGCATGCGCTCCTGGCTCTCCGAGAGCATCATCTCGTAGGCGGTCATAGCGGTTTCGCGGCACGGCACCTTGTCGAGATCAAGCGTGACGCCGAGGCCCCCCTTGGCGCCCATCTCCACCGCCGAGCAGGTCAGCCCCGCCGCGCCCATGTCCTGGATGGCGATCACGCAGCCCTTCGCCATGATTTCCAGGCAGGCTTCGAGCAAGAGCTTCTCCGAAAACGGATCGCCCACCTGCACGG
The DNA here is from genome assembly GCA_009377755.1 of Hyphomicrobiales bacterium. Lineage (GTDB taxonomy): Bacteria > Pseudomonadota > Alphaproteobacteria > Rhizobiales > Xanthobacteraceae > WHTM01. The sequence continues at coordinate 10,226 of WHTM01000014.1, forward strand.
TCGGGCGCTTTTCTTCCGCGTCGGCGCCGAATTCGGCCGACGCCATCGACGCGCCGTGAATGCCGTCGCGTCCGGTCTTGGAGCCGAGATAGACGATCGGCATGCCGACGCCGGACGCGGCCGCATAGAAAATCTTGTCGGTCTCGGCGAGGCCCACCGCCATGGCGTTGACCAGATTGTTGCCGTCGTAGCGTGTGTGGAAGCGCACCTGCCCGCCGACAGTTGGAACACCAAATGAATTGCCGTAGCCGCCGATGCCCGCGACCACGCCAGCGACGAGGTGCCGCGTCTTCGGATGCTTCGGATCGCCGAAGGACAGCGCATTGAGGCAGGCGATCGGCCGCGCCCCCATGGTGAACACGTCGCGCAGAATGCCGCCGACCCCGGTCGCCGCGCCTTGGTACGGCTCGATGTAGCTCGGGTGGTTGTGGCTCTCCATCTTGAACACGCAGGCGAGCCCGTCGCCGATATCGATCACGCCCGCATTCTCGCCCGGCCCCTGGATCACCCACGGCGCCTTGGTCGGCAGCGTGCGCAGATGCACCCTGGAGGACTTGTACGAGCAGTGCTCGTTCCACATCGCGGAAAAAATGCCGAGCTCGGTGATGCTCGGCTCGCGCCCGATCAGGTCGAGGATGCGCCGGTACTCCTCCGGCGTGAGCCCGTGCTGGGCGACCAGTTCGGGGGTGATGGCGAGTTCGTTGAGGATCACGTCAGGTCATGCCGCCCGCTCAAGGTGATCCACCAGCCCCGCGAACAGCCCGCGCCCGTCGGTCGAGCCCATCGCCGCCTCCACGTGGTTCTCCGGATGCGGCATCATGCCGAGCACGTTGCCGCGCGCGTTCAGAATGCCGGCGATGGCGTTGATCGCGCCGTTGTGGTTCCAGTTGGGATCGATCATGCCGTCCGGCGACGCATAGCGGAACAGCACCCTGCCCTCGCCTTCGAGCCGCGCGATGGTCGCACCGTCGGCGATGTAGTTGCCCTCCCCGTGCGCCACCGGCACGCGGATCACCTGCCCGGCATTGTAGCCGCGCGTGAACGGCGTGTCGGAGCGTTCGACCCGCAGGTACACGTCGCGGCAGATGAACTTGAGCATGGCGTTGCGCATCAGCACGCCCGGCAGGAGCCCCGCCTCGCAGAGGATCTGGAAGCCGTTGCAGACGCCGAGCACCAGCCTGCCGCATTCCGCGTGCCGGCGCACCGCTTCCATGATCGGCGCGCGCGCCGCGATCGCCCCGCAGCGCAGGTAATCGCCGTAGGAAAATCCGCCCGGCAGAACGACCAGATCGGTGCCCGCCGGTAGTTCGCGCTCGGCGTGCCAGACCATCGCCGGCTTGGCGCCTGCGACGAGTTCCAGCGTGCGCGCCATGTCGCGCTCGCGGTTGATGCCGGGGAAGACCAGGACGACGGCTTTCATCTCGGATGCGCCTCTTCCTCAGTCCTCATCCTGAGGTGGCCGCGAAGCGGCCCTCGAAGGATGGGCGGCCCGCACGACGCCAGCCGGCCATCCTTCGAGATGCATCGCTTCGCGATGCTCCTCAGGATGAGGGCGGTGCCTGCTGCGATAATCACCCCACCACCTCGACCCGATAATTCTCGATCACCGTATTGGCGAGCAGCTTGTCGGCGGCGTCCTTGAGCGCGGCTTCCGCCGCCCCGCGGTCCGTCCCCTCGAGCTCGATGTCGAACACCTTGCCCTGGCGCACGCTGGCGACGCCGGCGATGCCGAGCGAGCGCAGCGCCCCCTCGATCGCCCTGCCCTGCGGGTCGAGGATGCCGGCTCTCAGGGTGACGGTGATGCGCGCTTTCATCCAAAAACCTCGTTCCGGCCTGGGTTCAGGCCTAGCATCGATTCCGCGCCCTCTCAATCAGCCGGTAGCGCGGGACCGGCACCGTCCCCCGTCATCCGTCGTGCGGGCTGCGCCAGCACCCCCGTCACACACCGTGGTCACAATTTCGTCGCCTGGAACGCATTTTGTCGCAGCGCTGCGATCTTTTCCCGGCAATGATCCCTGCGCACCCATATAGTCGCCGGGGGAAGCTATTCCCATATTGCGAACCAGGACCGCCCGCCTAAGCGTGATCCACATGGCGGACGAAGCCGAAAAATCTGCCACGCAAGAAGCCACGAGCAGGCGAAGGAGCGTCACCAGCATGGCCCACGACACCGGCGTCGACGGCGAGCACGACGACGTCATCTACCCGTCCGCAATTCCGTTCGTCCTGGTCCATCTCGGCTGCCTCGCGGCGATCTGGACGGGCGTCACGTGGCAGGCTGTCGCGATCGGCGTCGGCCTGTACTGGCTGCGCATCTTTGCGATCGGGGCGGGCTATCACCGTTACTTCTCGCACCGCGCTTACGCGACCGGCCGGGTCTTCCAGTTCGTGCTCGCGTTCCTCGCCCAGAGCACCGCGCAAAAGAGCGTGCTGTGGTGGGCCGCCAAGCACCGGCATCACCATCTGCATTCAGATACCGAGCACGACGTGCATTCGCCCCGGCACAAGGGCTTCCTGTACAGCCACTTGGGGTGGATCTTCGCGCGGCGGCATGACGGGACCGACCTGGTGAAGGTTGCCGACCTGGCGCGCTATCCCGAACTGATATGGCTGCACCGGTATGAACTGCTGCCGGCGGTCGCGCTCGCCGGCCTCTGCTTCCTCGCCGCCGGCTGGTCCGGCCTGGTGGTCGGGTTCCTCTGGAGCACGGTGCTCGTCTATCACGCGACGTTCTGCATCAATTCGCTCGCGCATGTGCGCGGGCGCAAGCGCTACGTGACGGGCGACGATTCCCGCAACAACTGGCTTCTGGCGCTCGTCACGATGGGCGAGGGCTGGCACAATAATCATCACGCCTACCAGAGCAGCGTGCGCCAGGGCTTCAAGTGGTGGGAGATCGACCCGACCTATTACCTCCTGCGGGCGCTCTCCTGGCTCGGCGTCGTCTGGGACCTAAAGACGCCGCCCGAGCAGGTGCTGCGCAACGAGCAGCGGCTGGCGGCGCGGGTGATCAACCGTGCGGCCGAGCAGCTCGCGGCGCATTTCAATTCCGAACGGATCGCGCTTGCCATCACGTCGGCGCTGCACGGGCCCGAGTTGTCCGCGCTGCAGGACATGCTTGTCCGCGCCCGGCACCGGACGGCCGAGGTGTTGACGGCCGTGCATCTGCCGCATCTGCCGAGCCGCGAGGAATTGCTGGCCGAGGCCAGGGCGATGTTCACGAAGACCCGGTCGCTCGACGAGATCGTCGACCGCGCCCACGAGCTCCTGCTCGCTTCCGTCGGCACGCGCCTGGCCGCTCCCGTCGAACAGCGGGCCTAGCTCCCCTATCCCCGCGCCCGCTTCGGCAACCTGATCGGCCAGTCCACGATCCGCTTCTCGAATTCCTCGTCTCCGATGTCGTCCTCGCTGGCGGATAGCCGCCCGCGGATCGAGACGCCGGCCGCGTGTACCGTCTCCGGGTCGCCCGAGACCAGCGGGTGCCACCAGTAGAGGTCGCGGCCCTCGCGCACCAGCCGGTAGGCGCAGGACGGCGGCAGCCAGGCGATGGTCTCGACCACCTCGGGCGTGAGCCGCACGCAGTCATCCACCAGGGCGGTGCGGTTCGGGTAGTCGTGGCAGCGGCAGGTCTGCCCGTCTAGCAGCCGGCAGCCGATGTCGGTGAAGTGGACTTCGTGGGTATCCTCGTCCTCCAGCTTCGACAGGCAGCAGCGCCCGCAGCCGTCGCAAAGGCTCTCCCATTCAGAATCGGTCATCTGGCGCAGAGCCTTGCGCTTCCAGAAGGGGATGTCGTCGGTGGCGGTCATGGGAGAAGATGTAGCGCGGGGTACGCTCAGGTGCGAGGGGCGGACGAGGCAGGCCAAAAAGGAATCCCCCCGCCCGGGGTTGCCGAACGGGGGTCTGGCCGGTCAATTCCGGATCCTTCAGAGGTCAGCTACTGACATAATCTTCTAGAGGTTGCGCACAGGGGGAGCCATTGGGGAGACGAAACGCGTCCTCGGCATCACCCTCATAGCAACCTGCCCTACGCGGCCCAGGCATCGATTCACCCCCACACCCCCATTCACCTTGTCGCATGCATGTGATGGTCCGCAGGGACCGGATCGGCTACAAGGAGAGGGCGGCGGGACGAAATCGGTCGGGTCCCCTGTCCTCATCGGCCGGCAATGCCAGCGGGCCGGACCACCGCGCCGCCGGTGGCCACGGAGATGACGTCATTTCCGGCCTGATTTTGCCGAAATCTGGCAGGAACTTGGCGAGATAAGGCTCAAACCGGCGAGCAGCGGGCCAGCGAGACCACCGTGCACGACCCTTTCCCCAACGACTGGAAGCCGAGAGTCAAGCGCTTCCTCCTCGATCTCGACGCTCGGATCGATTCGGCCGTGTTCCAGACCGGGGCCTGGTCGCGGGAACTCTACGAGCGCTACTCCAGCTTCATGGACCGGTTCCACGTCTCGCGCTGGAAGCGGGCCTTCGTCGAACTAACCTCCGACGGCATGACCGCCGGGGCGGCCGGTTTGGTGCTGATGCTGGCGCTCGCCATCCCCGCCTTCCACGAGACCGCCAATGAGGACTGGCTGAAAAAGTCCGATCTCGCCGTGACCTTCCTTGACCGCTACGGCAACGAGGCGGGAAGCCGCGGCATCCGCCACAACGACTCGATCCCGCTCGACCAGTTCCCGGACCACCTGATCAAGGCGGTGCTCTCGACCGAGGATCGGCATTTCTACGAGCATTTCGGCATCGACGGGGTCGGCACGGCGCGCGCGATCCTCACCAATGCGCGCGCGGGCGGCGTGGTGCAGGGCGGTTCCTCGATCAGCCAGCAGCTCGCCAAGAACCTATTCCTGTCGAACGAGCGCACCATCGAGCGCAAGGTCAAGGAGGCATTCCTGGCGGTGTGGCTGGAGAGCCGGCTGACCAAGAACGAGATCCTCAAACTCTACCTCGACCGCGCCTACATGGGCGGCGGCGCCTTTGGCGTGGACGCGGCGGCGCAGTTCTACTTCAACAAATCGGCGCGCGACGTGACCATGGCGGAAGCCGCGATGCTCGCCGGGCTGTTCAAGGCGCCCTCGAAGTTCGCCCCGCACATCAACCTGCCGGCGGCGCGGGCGCGCGCCAACGTGGTGCTCGACAACTTGGTCGAGGCGGGATTCATGACCGAGGGGCAAGTCTTTGGAGCCCGACGTCATCCCGCCACGCCGGTGGATCGCCGTCATGAACGCTCGCCGGATTATTACCTGGACGCGGCGTTCGACGAGGTGAAGCGGCTTGTCGAAACGTCGCCGAAGACGATGACCGAGCGCGTCTTCGTGGTGCGTACCGCACTCGATCCGGCGCTGCAGCGCGAGGCCGAAAACGCGGTGCAGAGCGCGCTGCGGCAATACGGTCCCGACTACAACGCGGGGCAAGCCGCGGCCGTCGTCGTCGATCTCGACGGCGGCGTCCGCACCATCGTCGGCGGGCGCGACTACGGCGAGAGCCAGTTCAACCGGGCCACCGACGCATTGCGCCAGCCTGGCTCATCGTTCAAGCCTTACGTCTATGCCGCCGCCCTGGCGCACGGATACAAGCCGACCTCAGTGGTGGTCGATGCTCCGATCTGCCTCGGCAACTGGTGTCCGCACAACTACAGCGGCGGCTATCGCGGTTCGATGACGCTGACGCAGGCGCTGACTTATTCGATCAACACCATCGCGGTGCGGCTCTCGGTCTCGATCGGGAACGGCAATGCCAAGGCCGGCCGCGCCAAAATCGTCGACACCGCGAAGCGCATGGGCGTCCGCACGCCGCTTCCGGACACGCCGTCGCTGCCGATCGGAGCCGACGCGGTCAACGTCCTGGAGCACACCGCGGCATTTGCGAGCCTCGCGAATGAAGGCAAAGCCGTCGCAGCGCATACGGTGCTCGAAGTGCGTACGGCAGCCGGCGACCTGGTATGGCGCTTTGACCGCGACGGCAAGAAGCCTGTGCAGGCGCTGAGCCCGGCGGTTGCGCGCGACATGAACATGATGATGCACAACGTCACCGAGGCGGGCACGGCGCGGCGCGCGCGACTGAACGGCATCCCGGTATCCGGAAAGACTGGAACGACCAACGCGTACCGCGACGCCTGGTTTGTCGGCTACACCGGCAATTTCGTCGGCGGCATCTGGTTTGGCAATGATGACTACACACCGATGAATCGGATGACCGGCGGATCAATCCCGGCGCAGACGTGGCAGCAGATCATGGCATACGCGCACCAAGGGATTGAACTCAAGCCGATACCGGGCATCCCAACAATCCCCGCCGGCAAGCCGTTGATGGCAGATGCTGGCGCGAACGGGGCTGCCGTTCCGGCACGCCCACCGACGTTGACCCGAAGCGGCGCCGAGGCTCTGGTCCGCATCGAACGTCTGCTGGACGAGGCCGCACGCGCGCTCGCCGTATCCGATCGCATAACGCCGTCGCCGCGCGCCGGCCGCGGTCCGGCTTCCCCGCAACGCGAGACGTTCACCGTCGCGTCGGATCGACAGGGCCCGCCCGCACCTCACGGCAATTAAGCAGCCTTGGCGGCCTTACCGCAAGCGGTCAGCCTGTCTCGCGTTGCCATTCGGACAAGTTCGAACGTGCATCTGCTCTTCGGATCCTTGCTGGCTTTCACCGTCGCCGCCGCGATCGGTCTGGGGGCGACGTGGTTGACGCTGACGCGCGGTGCAGCGTTCGGCGCCTTGCAGCTCGGCGCCTGGACGGCGTGGCCGAAGACCGGTTCCATCAATATCGACCCTTATGCCCGCGCCGAGATCGCGCGCACCGGTACGTTGCCGGTCGCGTTGGGTGATGGCATCGCCTTCATCGCGCGAGCCGATGACCGGGGGCGCACCTTCGATGGCCGTTGCGACGTCGAACTCAACGGAATTACGCCGCCGGCGCGGTTCTGGACGCTGACGCTCTATGCCCCGGACGGCAAGCTGGTCGCCAATGCAATCAACCGCTACGGCTTCACCAGTCACGAATTGGTCCGCCTCCAGGACGGCACGTTCACGATCAGCATCTCGCCGCGGGCGCGTCCGGGAAATTGGCTGCCCAGCGGCGGGGTTTCCGCATATGAGCTGGTCTTGCGCTTCTATGATACTCCGCTCGGCGTCGCCACCCGGGCGGGGCGTGAGGCTCCGATGCCCGTGATCGTCACCCGAGGTTGCCCATGAGCCGCTGGCTGCTGTGGATCATGGGCGGCGTGCTGCTCGGCGGCATCGTTCACTTCGTCACGGTCCTGGCACTGCCGCGCACCGCCACGCAGGACGCCTTTGCGAGGCTGGCCGCGATCGCTCCGGCCAACACGGTCGCCGTGCTCAGCCAGCCGACGCCGCAGGCAGCGGTGCTGCCGTTCATGGATCCGGCCTTTGCCGCCGCCGTCTGCCGCTTCGATCTGTCCTCGGGACCGCTGAAGCTGTCGATTGCCGTAAGCCAGGCCTATACCGCCGTGTCGTTCTATACGCTGCGCGGAGTCGCTTTCTATGCCATCAACGATCGCGCCGCCGGACGCCGTATCATCGAACTCGATCTGATGACGAGCGAGCAGAGAGCGGCCTTGCCTGAGGACGAAGAAGTGACGGCCGCCGATCGGCTGATCGTCGAATCGCCAACCGAAACCGGGCTGATCCTGTTCCGCGCTCTCGCCCCTGAACCGAGCATGATGCCGGCGGCACAGGGCACGGTGACGGCCGGGCGATGCACCACTCAACCGCAGCAGCAGAGCTAAATTTTAGTTGCGGCCCATGATCTCCCTCGCCTTCTTCACCACTTCGGGCGGCGTCTTGTAGAAATTGATGAATGATTGCGCTGTTTCTTCGCCGGATACCGGCTCAATGTCGATGCCGATCTTCGCGGCTTCGGCCAGCATGGCGGGATCCTTGAGCGTGTCCGCCATGCCCTTGGTCAAAGCGCCGATGATCGCAGGCGGCATACCAGGCGGTCCGATCAATGGGCGCGCGATTTCCGACTGGCCGAAGAACAGATCGGCGACCTGGCGTTGTTCCTCAGTCTTCAGCATCGCGTAGAAATTCGGCGCGTTGCCGAAGTACGGCACGTTCTGCTTCCCGAACTGCACGAGGTATTTCAGCTCACCCTTCTTCACGTTGGCATCGAAGCTCGCCTTCGAGGTCGACAGCGCCATCGCGCAGGCGGCCTGGACCTCGCCGCGCTCAAGCGCCAGCCCGATGTCCTTGATGCCCTTGAAGCCGGTGATCACCCGCAGCTTGGCGCCGAGCATACTCTTGAGCACGAGGGCGTGCTGGTTGGCGTAGGAGCCCGGACCACTTGCGCCGAAAACGACCTCGGTCTTGGCGTCGATGACGTCCTGGAGCGTCTTGATGCGGCTATTGTGCCAGGTGGCGCATGCCGCCGTATCGCGGATCATGTTGCCGAGCCAGGCAAACTCGACCGTCTCGAATTGCGCGTTCTTGTTGCCGAACAAAGGCTCGAGCGCGGCCGGCGCCCCGAACACACCGAGCATCGTTCCATCTTTCGGCGCCACGTTCGCAACGTAGTTCGCCGCGCGAAGGCTGCCCGCGCCCGGCATGTTCTGGATCACCATTGCCGGATTTCCGGGAATATGCCTGGGCATGTGGCGCGCCAGCAGGCGCGTATAGACGTCATAGCCACCGCCCGGCCCGTAGCCGACGACGACATTGATCCGCTTGTCCCTGTAGAAGTCCGCAACCGCATCGGCACGCGTTGCCGGCGCCGCCGAGACCGCAAGCAGGCATGCGGCAGTGGCCGTGCCGAAGAGCTTCGTTGAGCCGTTCATTCTGTCCTCCCGCCAATTTGTTGATCGGGATGATAGGCGATGGGCCGCGTCCTTACCACCGCGCACACTGCTGCAAGCCGGCCGCCGGAGTTCCCGCCCGGATGGCGTCCGCAACACCTAGGATGCCCGTCCGCGGAGCGCACGATACCTGTTCCGGTGCAGCCGCTCGCGCGCGGCCTTGATGCCGCGCTGATCCGACTTCTGGCTCTTCCCGCCGCTGTCGTCGAGGAAAAACGGCTTCGAGAAGTAGTAGCCTTGCGCATAGCGGATGCGCGTCGCTTCCTGCAGGTAGGCAAGTTCCTCGATCGTCTCAACGCCCTCCGCAATGATCATCATGCCCAGCGCATGCCCGAGCGATTCGATCGATTTGAGAATGCTTTGGCTGCGCGGCCGTTGATGGATCGCCGTAATGAACGAGCGATCGACCTTGAGCTCGTCGGCGGTGATGTCCGCCAGCGCGGCGAGGGAGGAGTATCCGATACCGAAATCGTCGATCGAAATCCGCACGCCAATGTCACGCAGCATCGGCAGGACCTTGGTCTGGAACAGATTGGTCGCAACGAATGCATCCTCGGTGAGTTCAAGCATGACGCGTTCGGCATATCCGCTCGACTTCAGCAGGTCGACGAAGGTATGCATGAAGTTCAGATCTCCGGCCAGCTTCGCCGCGACGTTGATGCTGAACGACGTGTCCGCACCAAAGACTTCGTCAAGCCGAACGATCGAGTTCACGGTTTCGGTGAGCACGAACCGCGTGATCGAGTCGATCAGACCGAGTTCGACGGCCAGCGCCACGAACGTGCTGGGCGGACGGTTCTCGCCGTTGTCGTCGCGCCAGCGGACCAGGGATTCAAAGCCGACAACCTTCTGGCTGTAGATATCCACTTTCGGCTGGAACGCGCAGCAGAATCGGTTGTCGCGGATCGCCAAACGCAATTGCTGCTCATGCTCCACTCGCGCGATGATGCAGCGGCCCATGTCGACGTCGAAGAATAGCGCCTCGCCTTTGGTGCCGCTCTTGACGCGATACATCGCATTGTCAGCATTGCGGCGCAGGGCTTCGTAGCTTTGGCCGTGCTCCGGGTAGAAGCTGACGCCGATCGACGCCGATGTGAATATCTCAAACGTATCGACGTGGAACGGCCGCTTCATCTCCTGCAGAATCTGTTCGATGACGGCTCGGGCCTGGTCATCGTCATCGATAGGATCGATCAGCAGCAGGAATTCGTCGCCGCTGATGCGTGCCAGAAGATCGGTTCCGCGAAGGCGGCTGGCAATCCGCGTCGCGACCTTCATCAGAAACGCATCGCCGATGGCATGGCTGTAATAGTCGTTGATGTGCTTGAAGTTGTCGATGTCGATAAACGCCAGAGCGATACGGCTGCTGCCACCGATGCGGAGGATGACGTTCTCGACATGCTCCTGAATGAACAGGCGGCTGGGTAATCCGGTCAAATCGTCGAAATAGGCGCGCCGTGTCCACTCGTTCTCGATCTGCTTACGTTCCGTGATATCGTGCGAGCTTGAAAGCAGGAGCGTCCGGTCGAAGATACGCACCGGCTTGTGCGAGGTCAGCCATATCCGCTCGCCTCCGTCGTTCGCGATGCTTTCCTCTGCGGTGGTCACGACGCTGTCTTGATCGGCTTGAATATCTCGCAACCGCCGCTTTGCGGCATCGCCTCCAGGGTAGCCGGACGCGGCCATGGCGTTGACCAGGACGGGTTGGCCGCCGTCGTCCTGCACCGTCACTGCGCACGGCAGCAGTTCGATCACTTCCCTGAGCAGATTGTAGTCCTGTTGAGCGCTTTGCTCGCTTTGCCGCAGTCTCTCAACAAGGAGGTTAAGCCTTTGAATCTCGGTTTCCCGCCGATCGCCGGTGCGCACCGCCAATCCGGCGAGAGCCACAACCGCCGCATGCCGGGCGGTCGCGAGATGTTCGTCACTGAAGCTTTCCCCGCCCTGTTCACGCAGCAGAAGCAGCACTGCATATCGGTCCGCGATGCTGATTGGAAAGCACAAGGCCGGCTGTCCGGGCGGGACCAAGTCGGACATATCCGACCATTGCGCCGGCCCCATGCCGTGGGCAGACGTTAGGACGCGGCCGCCGATGACCTGATCGAAGCAGCGTCCGATCCATCTCTTGCCGACCGCTTCCGGTGGCAGCGCCGCGATGCATTGTACGCGACCATTGCCGACCTTCAGCACCATTGCCCGGTCGAAGGCGAAGACCGGAGTCAATGCCTGAAACATGTCCGCGAACGCGCCGTCGCTGCCGTCGACGTTCAACAGCGCGTCCAGGGCGTGCAAGTTGGCCTGCGTCATCTCGCGGCGATCGTGCCGTTGATCCATTGGCGGGATTCCGCCCAACTCGTGTATGTCGTCGGAACCAGCCATACGCCATCACATCCGGCGTTTCGCAATGGAAGAAGCTTTCCGATTTTGCGGCAAATCCGCAGGCGATCGATAGGGACGAATCAGCAGGCGCCAGCCATAGGGGGGCTCGATCAGCGGATAGGCGAGGTCTCGCAGTTGGCGCTCGTCGTCAGTCAGGTTCGATCGTGATGGCCACCGGCCGACGTCGTGCGCCGCCTGCTGCCGCCCAACCCAGTCGTGAACACCATCACGCACACGGCCGAAATCACCGGTCGTGCAGCCGCCGGCTGCGGGACCGAGGCGAGGAATCTTTCGTGTGTGGATGCGAGCCGTCGGCCGAGGTCTCCGGCTGCCGCTCGACGCGAACGGACGGCAGGATGATGACCGTTGCGTCTTCGCCTCGTCCGCCGGATCCTACGTCCAGCGAGTGCCGAAAACCGTCGGGAAATTGAATGATCGTGCCCATGTCGCTTCTCTCGATGCATCGGCGAGGCCTGCGACGCTTATATCCTTCCGCCAAGTCAACCAAGATGCGCAATCAGGTTGAGTGGGGTCCGGTCAGCCGCCCACTGCGCACCAGATCGTCAAGGTCGGAGCGCTGACCGACGCCGGTATCCACTCACTGACCACGCTCATGCATGATTAACGCCCTGCAAGGTTAACGTTCCGCTAACGACGCGGGACTAGGTTGGAGGAAGCGTCAGCCTCTGTACAGAACATATGCCGAGCTACTCTGATCCGGGCAACTTGGGTGGACTTGCGCTGCGCGAAGGCGTCGATATCCGCTCGCCGCTGCTGCGAACACTGGTCGATCTCTATCTGCAAAAGCCATCGCACACTGCCGAGGAAGAGCGGCATTTCACCGAGCTCGCGATTCGCCTGCTTGATCAGGCGAACATCGACACGCGTGTTGCCATGGCGCAGCGGCTGACGTCCTATCCCGCGGTTCCTGACGTTATCGTCAGGCGCCTTGCCGGCGACGTGCCGGAGGTCGCCGCACTCATCCGGCGAGCCGGGAGCGGCTCCGGAACGCCGAACGTTCCGGTGCCTCCAGCAAACGAGCGCGCGTCGTACGCGGAGCTCTCCGAGCTGTTCTTTTCCGCAAGCGCCGCCGAGCGCCGCCTGATCCTGGCCAATCTCGCCTATGCGTCACCGGCCGCACCCGCGGCATTCACCGGCTGCGGACAAGACGCGGCGCGCCAACTCGAAGCGGCGGCGCTGGCCCGCAAGCCGGATGCCTTCATGCGCGGGCTAGAGCGCTGGCTTGGCCTGGCACCGGCGCTTGCCCATCGGATCGTGCAGGATCCGCTGGGCGAGCCGATCGTCATCGCCGTCAAGGTGATTGGGGTCGCCCCCGATGCGCTCCAGCGAATCCTGCTGTTCGTGAATCCGGTCGTCAGCCGTTCGGTGTACCGGGTCTACGAGCTGGCAATACTATTCGAGTCGCTCGACGCCAAGACTGCGCGCACTCTCGTTGGTATCTGGCGGGCCGCCGATCCCCGGCCGCCCGGCGGCAGGCCGGCTGTTCAGTCGTCACTCCCTACCGCCGCCGACCGGAGCTCGCGCCGCTCTGGCGGGGCCCCAATACCTGGCACGCAACGCAATGCCGGACGTCCTGCAGAGCGGAAAGCCGGCCAACGCCACTAATCGACGACATTGTCCAGGAAATGCCGGCCGGTGCGATCCTCGACCTCGAGGATCCAAACGTCTGGATCGAACGCGATCTCGCGTTTGAGCCGCGCCTCCACGTCCGCATCAGGCGCCGGACTTTGCTTGAGGCAGACGATGAACGCGCGGTCTGCAGGGATGGCGTCGTCGAACACGCTCTGCGGCGCCGGTCCGTAGAGATCCGCCGTGCCGTCGAGCCGGTTGAGCTTGACGAAGATCGCACCCGCCTCCTCGGCGCCGCGCCGGCGCACCGCCGCGAAGGCGCCTTCGATGTGGCAGCGCCGGATATAGGCGGCGACCCAGATGGCCGATTTCAATCGCATCGCGCACTCAGACCGTTAGCCCCGCGCAGGCGGGTATCCAGTGTGGTGGTTCAGAAGTTCCTGCTTGCGGCAAGCGCATCGCAGGAACTTCAAATCCAAAACCACACCTAATTGTATCCATCATGCCTGCGAGCGAAGCGAGGGCTCGGCCACCGCGACCAGGTCGATGGCGGGTGGTGGTCCGCGTTTCGCCGATAATGGGAACGATCGGCCTATTCCAACGGCCGTCCGGTGACGGCGGCGAGTTCTCGCATCAGGCGTTCCGACACCTGCCCTGTCACCGGCAGCCGGCGCGCGCGCTCGAACTTCTCGATCGCCGAGACCGTCTCCGGCCCGGGAATCCCGGTCGGCTTGATTTGGCCATAGCCGAAATCGGTCAGTGCCCGCTGCACCGACAGGATGCGGCTTGACGGGCCGATCAGGTCAGCGATCGGGTCGCTGCGAAGGCGCGACATGGAAGCCGCAGGGGCGGGCTGAATCTCCTTGATGTCGGAGTGAAGGATGCTGTTCAGCAGAGCCTCGTTCGGCTCGCTGCCGACCTTCAGGTGCGCTGCTTGCGCGAAATCGCGCACGGCCGCATCGGTCCTCGGGCCGTAGATACCGTCGACGGCGCCGTCATAGAGCCCGCGCTTAGCCAAACCGCGCTGAATGTCCGCCACCAGTTCCGCCCGCGTCCGTGGCTCGGCCCGAGGCAGATCGTTGGCCAAGGGGCGCGGGCGCGGTAGCGGGTCCGCACGGTCGAGGGCGCCGGGACCCGGCATCACCTGCCGCAGGGCGAACAGCGGCGCGGGATGCGGCCCGCTCTGCAGGAACAGCGCGTTGACGGCAATGGTCCCCGTAGCGATGAATGCGGCCAGAAACGCGACCGTGTCGCGCGGGTGGCGGACGATCCATTGGCGCAGACGCAGGCGCCAATCGGGGCATTCCGCCTCGATCAAGTCCTCGTCGTCGTCCATCGGAGTCGAGCGCCGCGGCATTAGCATCCTCACGCGATCTTGCGCACGGGGGGGTCGATGCGTTTGGGAGCGAGGGCTTCAACCACACCCTTCGGAGCAGCGGCGACCACCGGGCTGCGCGGGCGGACACGCTCGCAATCGATCGGCAGCCGCACCGTGACCGTCGTGCCAGCGCCCAGCCGGCTGCGAATCTCGAGCGTTCCGCTATGCAGGTCGACCAGCCCCTTGACGATCGACAGGCCCAACCCGGTGCCGTCGTGACGCCGGTCGTAGGAGGCCCCTGCTTGAAAGAACGGATCGCCGAGGCGCGGGAGGTCGTCGGTACCGATGCCGACGCCGGTATCCGCGACCGCGACCGCGATCATCGCATCGTCGCGCAATGCACTGACGGTCACCCGGCCGCCGCGGTCGGTGAACTTGATCGCATTCGACAGCAGATTGAGCAGGATCTGGTTGAATGCGCGCTTATCGGCAACAATCTCCGGTACGTCCGGCGCGATACGCAGCGCCAGTTCGATCCCGGTCTCGGCCGCCTTCAATGTCATCAGGTCGCAGCAGGTGGCGACGACGCGATCGGCCGCAAACGGCTCCGGCATGATTTCGAAATTGCCGTTGTCGATCTTGGACATGTCGAGGATGCCGTTGACGACCGACAGCAGATGGTGCCCGGACTCGTTGATGAGCTGTGCGTAGCTTTGCCGGCGCTGGGCGTTGAGCATCATCGGGCCTTCCTTGGTCAGCATCTCGGAAAAGCCGATGATGACGTTGAGCGGGGTTCGCAACTCATGGCTCATGTTCGCGAGGAACCGATCCTTCGCGGCATTCGCCCGTTCTGATTCCGCGCGCGCGTCCTCCAGGGCCTGCTCCTGGCTCTTGCGGCCCGTCACATCGCGCATCACCGCGACAACTTCCTGCGTCTCCTGGCCGTTCCGGCTCCTGACCGCATGATCGAGTGGCCGGCAGCGCATTTCAATCCAGATGATGAACGGGTCGGCGACATGCAAACGATCCGCGGCCAGATCGCGCTTGACCCGGAACTCGGCGGACTGCGCATCGCCGCTGGCGGCGGCATCCGACAAAGCCTTCAGGTAGGCTGGCCGGTCGGCGACGTGCACGCGTTCGAACAGGCCGTGGCCGAGCAGGCTGCGAACCGTAACGCCGAACAGCGGCTCCGCGGCCGGCGAAACGAACAATACGGCACCGTGGCGGCCGTGCCGTGTGATCACGTCGGTCATGTTGCGGGCAAGCAGGCGGTAACGGTCCTCCTCCTCGTAGAACAGCCAGATACTGGTCCGGGCAAGCGACTCGGCGCCGAGCGCCAGCCCCGTCGCATAAAGAGCGGCGGAGATGATGCTGAGCGCCGCGAGCGCCGCGAGGTCGTCCGAGGCGGTGGCGGAGGCCGGGACCAGATTGATCGCATCGAGCAGCAGCAGCAGGCCGGCCGCCGCGAGCGCGAAAGTCGACGCCAGGGCCACCACGCGGCGTGATGCCGACAAAGAGGCTTCCAGCGGCACCACGACGAGCCAGATCGCCGCGAACGAACCGATCCCGCCGGTCTGCGCGGCCACCACTGTGACCAGACCGGTCAGCGCAAGCGAGGAGAGCGTGTGCGCCCTTTCGTAGCGGCCGGTGCGGGAGATAAAATAGGCAATCAGGATCGGTGCCACGAGCCAGGCGAAGACCAGGACTTCCAGTGCGTTCGGGACGCCGCGGGCCGCCAGATACACCGGAATCGCCGCAAACGCGGCAAAGCTCCCGAGCAGCCGCGGCGCGATGAAGGCACGGTGACGCGCCGCCATCAGCGCATCTTGCCGAGCGGACGAATGCACCAGTGAATCGACGTAATGGCGAACCGGCGTGAGAACGCTCACGTTGTTCTTTTCACGTCCGTCCCCGGACGCGCTCCCCTTGTTGCGCCGCAATCGTGTCAGAGGGGCATTAAACGAACACTAAGGCGAGCGGCGCGGTGGCCCGCCGTCGCGGTTCGATCGCCAGGTTCGCACAACGATATGACGGGCCAACGGGCGACATGGTGAACGGCAGGTTGCTGCCGCACGGTAAGCGAACAGTGAACGCGGGCGAAAGCGCGGCGTACACCATGTTTTGTGGCGAATGCCGAGCAATGGGAAACGGACAAGCTGCGATAAGGAGAAATTTAATCGAAAGCAGACGTTTTAAATTTTCCGAAAACATGCTGCGCATTCGTTGCAAAATTTGGCAAAATCGCAGCGGTGGAAAGAACACGGTTTTCAATGGGCTCTGCTAGCGTCCGGACCGTTGAGCGACGAACAGTCGTCGGACTGAGGGCCGGGACAATGATGTTTCTTTTGAAAGCAGCATTCTGGCTAGGGCTCGTGCTCGTGCTGTTACCGACCGGATCAAAGAAGCAAGCAATCGACGAGCCGCAGATCAAAGCCGCCGAAGCGGCGAGCGCGGCGACGGCGGCAGTCTTCGACCTCTCACAGTTCTGCACGCGCCAACCCGGTACCTGCGCCGTCGGCTCGCAGGTCGCGACCATTCTCGGGCAGCGGGCGCAAGCCGGCGCCATCATGGTTTACGAATTCGTTACCGAGCGCCGCGAGGCGTCCAAGGACAGGAACGACATCGTGCCCGTGCGCCACACGCCCGTCGCCGAAGGACGCGGCATGGATCGATCCGACACCACCACGGGATCGATCGGCACAAACGGCTCGCCTGCGGTGATCCCGGCCGCATTGGTCCCCCGGCCGCGGCCGGCACAGTCGCACGATACCTTGACGGCGACCGACCGGCGGGCCATTTGGCGGACGCCCGAACTGCGCCAGGAGACGCAGCTCCGCGCGGCAGCCCACTAAACACTCGGCTCAGCATCTGGAACGGCACCGCAAGTCTGATGTTTCCGACTTGCGCCACCAAGTGGGTTGCCCGAAGTCGGGTAACCCAGGGTAAAACCCGACTTCGGTCGTACTGCACCGCGTCCGGGGCACGATGCCAGCGGCCACGCCAGCGCAGAAGCGCCCATTTTTCCATCGCGCCGACGCAGCCCAATCCCTATATAAGTTGCATCGGGAACCCACGCTTAAAGGCGCCGATGCGGCCGGAATCCATGACGATCGACGAGATCCTCGATAATTTCTCCCTGCTCGACTCCTGGGACGACCGCTACCGCTATGTGATCGAGCTCGGGCGCGGCCTGGAGCTGCTGCCCGAATCCGAGCGAAACGACGCCAACAAGGTCCAAGGCTGCGCCAGCCAGGTCTGGCTCGCGACGCATCGCCGGTCGAGCGGTAACGGGGGACCGATCCTCACCTTCGTCGGCGACAGCGATGCGCATATTGTGCGCGGGCTGATCGCCATTCTGCTGGTGCTCTATTCCGGCAAGGCGGCGCGCGACATTGCCGCGACCGATGCCGTGGCGCTGTTCAACCGATTGGGTCTGCGCGAGCATCTGACGCCGCAGCGCTCGAACGGTTTCCGCTCCATGGTCGAGCGCATCAAGTCCGACGCGCGCGCCGCGCTCGCGCCAGTGGCGTGACATCATTCGCCTTCGGTGTTGGAGAGGGCAGCGTCAGCATTCCAGGCGCGTATCGCGGCTCGCGCGGTGCCGCGAATCTCCTGCCGATAACCATAGTGGCGCGCCAGGCAGTCGAGCCCGAGCTGCAACACGACCTTGGCCGACCGCGACGGCCAGCGGCGCTCGCGCTCGACATCTTCGAGACCCTTGAGGAAGCAGCAGACGTCGAGTAGCACGCCGGCGAACTCCGGTCCGACGGCATCGAGGGCGTGCCGCACGCGTTGCCGCGCCGCGACGATCATATCGGACATCACGGCTTTGCCGCCACCGGCGCGGCGCCGCCCGCTCGCCACGGCAGCACCCCAGTTCGACGTGGTGCGCGGCATCAATTGTGCGCGGGTGAAATCGGCTCGCAGCCGCTCGCCGGCCGCAAGTTGCACCGCATTGATGAGGGCGGCGCCGTCGCGTCCCTTGCGCCGTGCGAGCCAGGTCAGCGGGCTTTCGCCGTCGTCGACCATGACGATCGCGCGGCCGGTACCGATCTGAATATCGCGGCGGGTGACCGAGAGATGCTGCTGACGCAGCGGATCGATGGCTGCCTCGGGCAGATTGTCGGCCAAATGCGCGCCGACGCAGCGGTCACGCTGGCTCATGATCGCACCCGACAGCCGGCGCGCCGCACAGCCGCCGCATCGCCGAGCAGGCGGCACAGCCGCTCGTCGGCATTCCCGCCCCGGTATGTTTCGCGGTCCGGATCCCGGACGGTGATGTTGTGTGACATAGCCGACATTGTACCAATCCTAGGAACTAATACCTAGGACTTTTTGCAACATGTTTTCTTTGCGGGGGGTAAACTTCCCAGCGCACTCCTCAATCTTCTGGATTATCAAAGGGTTGGAACAGCGACCGGACGACGCGCGAAGCTAACCCCCGCATGTCAAACCCGGGTGCAGACAATGATGCTTCGGCTTCGACCGGGTCAATCACACTGATGGCCTGACCCCAACATTTGGTTCCCAAATGTTGGGACAAGTCAGCCCACTAACGTTAGAGCGGTGGGGCAACTGTCCAAAAGATGCGGATGCATCTGTTTGGGTCGCGCCACTAGCGCGAGCGCCGGCGGCGCTGCTGACCGAGACCCATCTGCTTGGCGAGTTGCGAGCGTGCCGCGGCGTAGCTCGGTGCCACCATCGGGTAGTCGGGCGGCAGGCCCCATTTCTCCCGATATTGTTCCGGCGTCATGTTGTATTGCGTCCGCAGATGCCGCTTGAGCGACTTGAACTTCTTTCCATCCTCGAGACAAACGATGTACTCGGACGTGATCGACCGCTTGACCGGAACCGCCGGCTTCAGCGGTTCCGCGGGCGTTTCGCCTTGCCCGATGGAGACCCGCAACAGCGCGCCATGCACATGATTGATAAGAGCCGGTATTTCCGCGGCCGGCACCGAATTGTTACTGACATAGGCCGAGACGATGTCGGCGGTCAGCTCGATGAAATTTGCTGCTGCCATGGTTTCGCCCATTGGATCGCTTGTCCTGCCGCCATTCGTCTTGGCAACCCTCTGTTTCCCGCTCTTGGTTTGCATAAAGTCCCCAAACAATCAGTCGAACATTATGACCGCGCTTCGCTATGATTGCTGCGCAAACCGAATCGGAACGTCATAGATCAGTTCCTATTTATAGAACCTTTCAGGTCACGCAAGAAGAACCTAGGCGTGCAGCAAAGGATTTCGAACGTCTATTGAGCAAGTGTTCATGGTTACAGAATAGTCATTCACAATCGTCGATCATTGACAGAATTGATGGCGAATCCTCTTCTGGAATAACACGAAATATATTTCAGATCAGTCACTTGGCCTGGAATACCAGAAGCTGGACGGGTGCCAGGGGGCGCACCGGCGCATCCCTGGACCTCGCCGGAGCGGACGCCCCGGCCGGTCGTTGTTGCATGTCCCAGCGATCGGACCATCCGCTGGTTGTGATTGTCTGCCCGCCGCTGAGGATCGGCACCGTCAATCGCGCGGCTGCAATCCGGCATCCTCGACGACCGACTGCGCGACGGCGCCCCCTTGTAGCCGGTCTGCCCCAGCCTTGGGACCTGCGGGAAGTGCGACGACTTGATGTTGTTGACCATCGCCAGCGGGATGATCTTGCCGATGAGGCCGATCACACTGCCCTCACCGGTGTTTCCATGTAGAGTGCGGGTGGCGGCGCGGCCGTCAGGTAGCTCAGCGTGTTCGGCTTCGCCTTCGACAGTGCGATCAGTTCGTCGACCGGCTATCCAGTCTTCTCGAGGTGCATCCGCAGCTCGCTGATCGACTCGAACCGAATCATGCCGGTGGGAAGCTCGGCCTCGATCGAGCCGTCCGAATACAGCGTATAGGCCATTCCGTCGACAACGCCGGACTTGAGGATCGACACCGGGTGAGGCGGCTCGGACGCCGGTTCGACCGACTCGGCCGCCGCAGGGGTCTCGGCGGGCGCCTCCTCCGGCTGCGGCAGCGCGTCTGACTCCGGCTCATTAGCGGAAGACGCAGCAACCGCGGGAGGTGCTGTGTCGACATCGTGGCCGGGCTCGGCGTCATCCGTGGCCGTTTCGGTATCCTCACGCGCCGATGTGCGCTCACGTGGCGGCCAGATCGCATCGAATGGCGACGCGCGTTCGCGTTCGGCCGGCGGCTTGGGTGCCGTAGGTGCTACAGTCTCCACGCCGTCTGTGGCGTCTTGCCCGAAGGCCTGCGCTTCGGGAGGTCGTTCGCTCGATCGCTCCGACGGCTCGCCGGGGGTCTCGAAAGGCGGAGAGCGCCGCAGCTCCTGCGGCGAGATCGGAATCGCGTTGGGCTTATCGACATCCGTTGCAGGCTCCGCCGTGCTCTGCGCCAGCGGCTGCAGGCTCGGCGACGACGGCTCCTTCAGCTCGGGCAGCGGCTCGGCCATTCCAGTTGCCGCAGCACGCTTCGGTTCCTCCGGCCGGTGCTCACGGCCGGTCCCTTGGGGGCTGCCACGCGGTGGCATCGGCGGCATGCGCGGCGCACCCATGCCGGGCCGGACGGTTCCGGGTGCGTATGGATCGAAGGATTCGCCGGGCCGAGGGAAGCGGACCGCAGGGCCATTGGCCAGGGCTTCCGCGATCCGGCGCAGCTCTCGGATCGCACCGGCGACGGCGATCATCACCAGACCGCCCACGAATGCCGTGGTTCCCGCAATCAGCAGCGTGTTGCCCAGGCTGAACTCGGTGATCGACAAGCCGAACCAGACCGCCACGCTACCCGCCGCGGCCGCGACAAGGCCAAGTATCAGCACCAAAATAAACATACGCATACGCTCCTTGACGTGCACCGGGAACGTGCGGTCGCCTCAACGGTTTAATTGTGGCCCCGATGGAGATCGTCCGCAAGCTAGGAACCAGATCATACGCCTAGGCGTTAAATCACGATTAACGTTAGTGAGTTCCGCGTTCGGCGGCGGCGGATTTGTCCGACTGCCGACGATGGCAAGGCACTCTTTCCGTTAGGGGCGGGCCATACCGTTGCCGACTTCGGCGACAGAGCCTAAGAATGAACCGTGCACTCAACACCGCCCGCATCGACACCCGTCTCGATGCACTGCCCTGAATTTCACGTCCGAGGAGGAAGCCGATGTCGTTCTCGCTCCCTGATCTGCCCTATGCCCATGATGCGCTCGCGCCCTACATGTCGCGCGAAACGCTCGAATATCATCACGACAAGCACCACCTCGCCTACGTGAACAATGGCAATAACCTCCTGAAAGGCACGGAATGGGAGGGAAAATCGCTGGAAGAGGTGGTGGAGGGCTCGTTTGGCAAGAATGCCGGCCTCTTCAACAACGCCAGCCAGCACTACAACCACGTCCATTTCTGGAAATGGATGAAGCCGGGCGGCGGCGACAATATCCCTGGGGACCTGGAAAAACAGATCGTCTCCGACCTCGGCTCAGTCGCGAAGATGAAGGAGGACTTCATCCAGGCCGGCATGACGCAGTTCGGCTCCGGCTGGAGCTGGCTGGCCGTCAAGGACGGCAAGATCACCGTGACGAAGACGCCGAACGGCGAGAATCCGCTGGTCCACGGCGGCACGCCGATCCTCGGCTGCGACGTGTGGGAGCACTCCTACTACATCGACTACCGCAACCGGCGCCCAGATTACCTGAAGGCCTTCGTCGACCACCTGGTCAACTGGGACTACGTCGCCGAGCTCTACGCCGCGGCCAAGAAGTAGGCGCGGTCGCGCCGACACCCTTGTTAGGGCCGGGCGAGCGATCGTTTCAGACAATCGCTAGGGTTGTCCGGCCATCTCGCTTGAGGAGGCCGAGCCGTGCCTCTTGAATCGGGAGCGTCGTCTCTCGACAGATGCTCGGACATCGTCGCCATCGGAATCCTGCTTCTCGTCGCCGTCCTCGCGGTTTTCACGTTTCGTCATTATGGACTGGGCTGGGACGACTACACGCACGCGCAGTACGGCGACCTGCTGCTGTCGTTCTACGCCTCCGGCTTCCAGGACCGGCGCGCGCTCGCGTTCGTCAACCTCTACGAGTACGGCGGAGGCTTCGACATGGCGGCGGCGCTCGCCGCCAAGGTGCTGCCGTTCGACCTGTTCGAGACGCGCCGGCTGTGCGGGGCTCTCGTCGGCATCCTTGGCATGGCTGCCACCTGGCGCATCGGACGCCGCATCGGCGGTCCGCTTGCCGGCGCGGTCGCGACGGCGCTGATCGCCGCCTGCCCGCTCTACGTCGGGCATATGTTCATGAATCCCAAAGACGCACCGTTCGCCGCCGCGATGGCGCTGCTGATTCTGGCGATGGTGCGAATGCTGCAGGAATATCCGCGTCCCGCGGCAGGAACGATCGTCCCGTTCGGACTAGGGCTAGGGCTTGCCGTCGGCTCGCGCGTGCTCGGTTTCCTGAGCGCGCTGTACGTGCTGCCGTCGCTGGTCCTGCTTCTTGCCGTCGAGTCCAGGCATGATGGCCTGCGTGCCGCGGCAGCGCGCATGGGCCGCTTCGTGCTGGCGATGCTGCCCGGTCTCGTCCTCGCGTACGCGGTGATGGCGGTGGTGTGGCCGTGGGCAGCGCTCGCGCCGCTCAACCCGCTGCGTGCGCTCGGATACTTCTCTCGCTTCTTCGAGAGCCCGTGGAGCGAACTGTTCGGCGGCGTGCTCGTGCCGGTGACGGACATGCCGCGTCGCTATCTGCCGACGCTGATGGGGCTGAAACTTCCCGGCATCCTATTGCTGCTCGGCAGTGTCGGGGCAATCGGCGCCCTGGTCGCCACCGCGCGAGGAACGGTCAGCGTCAATCGCCGCGCGGCATTGCTGATGCTGGCACTCGCCGCGCTGCTGCCCGTCGCCCTCGCCGTGGCAACGCGGCCGGCCATGTACAACGGCATTCGCCATTTCCTGTTCGTCCTGCCGCCGCTGGCGGCGCTGGGCGGGCTCGCGGCGGCCTGGATCGTGGAGCGGCTGCGCGACAGGCTGTTCGCGCTCGGCGTGGCGACGGCCGTGCTCGGCGCCGGACTGGTGCTGCCGGCCTTAGCCATGGTGCGCCTGCACCCCTACGAGTACACCTATTTCAACCGCGCCGCCGGAGGCATGCCCTCGGCAGCGAAGCGGTTCATGCTCGACTACTGGGGTCTGTCCTTCAAGCAGGCGTCGCAGGCGCTGCTGGCCACGCTCAGGCAACGCGGCGAGCGGCCGCCGGGCGGCACATGGGAGATCGCGGTGTGCGGTCCGCACCCGCCGGCCCGCGTCGCGTTGGGACCGGAATTCGTGCTCACATGGGATCCGAAAGGCGCCGACTTCGCCATGATGCTCGGCACCTTCTACTGCGCCAAGCTCGACGCGCCGGTGCTGGCGGAGGTCAAGCGCGCCGGCGTCGTGTATGCCCGCGTCTACGACATCCGCGGCCGTTCGGTGGAGAGCATCCTGACGCGGCCGCCGCCGTGAGGCTCATAACCTGCAGGTCGGTCGTTCAAGTCCCCTTCAGGAGAAGGCGCACCCGAAGGTCCTGATCAACGACCTGCGGTACGAGACCAAGGCGCGCGCACTCAACCCACGCTACACGCTCACACCGCCTTTGCCGTGCGCGAAGTCCCAATAGAGCTCCCGCGCGCGGCGGTAGAGCGGTCCCGGCTGCAGCGAACGGTCGTCGATGCGGTTGACGGCGCGCACCTTGATATTGTTGCCGGTCGCAAAAATTTCGTCGGCAGTCTCGAAGTCGGAATAGCGCAAAGGCTTCTCCATCACCTCGACGCCGTTGTCGCGCAGGAGACCGATCACGCGCTGGCGCGTGATGCCGTTGAGGAAGGTGCCGTTCGGCACCGGCGTGAACACCACGCCGTCTTTCGCCATGAACACGTTGGCGGTGGCGAACTCCGCCACGTTTCCCAACAGGTCGCAGAGCAGGCAATTGTCGAAGCCGAGCTTCTTCGCCTCGATCAAGGCGCGGGCGTTGTTGGGATAAAGGCAGCCGGCCTTGGCATCGAGCACCGCGCTTTCCCGCGTCGGGCGCCGATACGGCGACAGGGTCGTGGAAAACCCTTCCGAGAACTTCATCGGAACCTCGTACATGGTAAGGCACCACTGCGTGGACTCGGGATCCGGCGCGACCGCCAGCACGTCGCTCTTCTCGCCCCAGTACATCGGCCGGATGTAGAGATCCGGGTTCGAGCCGAAGCGCTTGAGCCCATCGTAGACCAGCTCAATCCACTGCTCGGCGGGGACGACGGGCTTGAGAAACATCGCCTGCGCCGACTTGTTGACGCGCGCGCAATGCAGGTCGACGTCGGGAATTGTGCCTTCGAACGCGCGCGCGCCATCGAAAACGCAGGAGCCGAGCCAGGCGGCATGCGTGCGCGCACCCATGATCGGGACGTTGCCCTCGTGCCATTCGCCTTGGAAGAAGGTCCAGGTCTTCGACCAGGTGTTTTGGCCCAGAATCATTGCTGTCTCCCCGGCATGGGGCTCCCGATGTCGTTGTCATCATCCGCGTAGGCGGGATGATCCAGTATTCCGCGCCGCGTGTCATTCCCTTATGCCGCGCGGGTATTACCGGATGCCCGCTTTCGCGGACATGACGGCGCTGGGGCTACGACTGCGCCAGCGCCGCCAGAATTCGTGCCCATGAGCGGGCGCCCTTGTGGAACGAGGTGAGGTCGTATTTCTCGTTCGGCGAGTGCACGCGGTCGTCATCGAGCGCAAATCCGACCATGATCGTATCCATGCCGAGCACGCGCTTGAAGTCGCCGACAATCGGAATCGAGCCGCCGGCCCCGACCGTCACCGCTTTCTTGCCCCACTCCTCTTGCAGCGCGGCACGAGTCTTGGTCAGCGCGGGATTGTCGAACGGCAACTGGATCGCGGCGGCTCCGGTGAAGTTCTTGAAATCGGCCATGCAGTCGGCGGGAAGGCGCGCGCGCACGAAAGCGCGGAAGGCATCGCGGATCTTGTCCGGATCCTGATCGCCGACCAGCCGGAACGACACTTTCGCCGTTGCCTCGCCCGGGATCACGGTTTTCGCCCCCTCGCCGGTATATCCGCCGATGATGCCGTTGATCTCCGCCGTGGGACGGGTGGTGATCTGCTCGATGACCATCCGGTCGCTCTCCCCGGCCGGAACCTTCAAGCCGACCTGGCTGAGGAACTGGTCTGCCGTCAGCCCGAGCCCGGCGAGATCCTTCTTGATGTCGGAAGGCAGTTCCGGGACGCCGTCGTAGAATCCGGGAATCGTGACCCGGCCCTTGTCGTCGTGCATCGCGGCAAGGATTCTCGACAGCACCCTGATCGGATTCTGCGCCGCACCGCCGAACAAGCCGGAATGCAGGTCGCGGTCGGCGCAGGTGAGCTTCACCTCCTCATAAACCAGCCCGCGCAACGAGGTCGTCACCGACGGCGTTTCGGCATTCCACATGCCGGTGTCGCATACCAGCGCAAGGTCGAGCTTGAGCTCCTGCGCATTGTCCTTGACGAAATCGAACAGGTGTTTCGACCCGCACTCCTCCTCGCCCTCGATCATCATGGTGACGCCGAGCGGCAGCATCCCGGTGACGGACTTATAGGCGCGCAAAGCCTCGACGAAGGTCATCACCTGCCCTTTGTCGTCGCAGGCACCGCGGGCGACGATGATCTTGCGGCCATCAGGCAGCGTGGCGATGCGCGGCTCGAACGGCGGCGTTTCCCAAAGCTCAAGCGGATCGACCGGCTGGACGTCATAGTGGCCGTAGAACAGGACCCGCGGCGCGCCGCCGTTGCTCGCCTTGCCAACCACCACCGGGTGCCCGCCGGTCGGCCGGACTTCCGTCTCAAAGCCGAGGCTCATCAGATCAGCGGCGACGTGGTCGGCGGCGGTCCGGCAATGCGCCGAATAGGCCGGGTCGGTCGAGATCGACGGAATGCGCAGCAACGCGAACAACCGTTCGAGGCTCTGGTCGAGATCGCGGTCGATACGATCGAGGACGGCGTCAAGGGCTTTTGCAGATATCATTGTCTATGACCTTGCAGACACATGTCTTGGACGCGGTGCACGCGGCCCGAAGTGTAGGCTCCGTCGTGCACCGCCAGCCGGAACTATTCCACGCTCCACAGTCATAACGATCCCGGGGCGGCAACGCATCATTTCATACTGCGCTGCGCCAGGGACACGAGCCTCAGCGCCGCAGAATTCCGCCGAGGGCGCCGCGAATGATCGCGCGCCCCACGGAGCCGCCCATGGAGCCGCCGATCGATTTGCCAATATTGGCCGCGATCTGGCCTGCAACTCGCCTGGTAACCGAACGCGTCACTTCGCGCGCAATGACCTGACCGGTCGAGAGCCGTTGCCCGCGCGGCCGGCTGGTGCCGAAGATGCCGCCGAGCATGCCGCCGATCCCGCCGACGAGGCCGCCGCCCTCGGGCGCCGCTTCAGTGGCCGCAGATTCCGTCAAGCGCTTCCGCAAGACCTCGTAGGCCGATTCCGGATCGACGGCCCGATCGTACCGTCCACGGACCGGACTCGCGGCCATGATCCGTTGCCGCTCGTCCGGCGTGATCGGTCCGAGACGGGCCGCAGGCGGACGGATCATGGCCCGCGACACCATTGACGGTATCCCATTGCCTTCGAGGAACGAGACCAGCGCCTCACCCTTGCCGAGTTCTGTGATGGCTGTGACCGTGTCGAGCTTCGGGTTCTTGCGGAAGGTGTCGGCCGCCGCCTTGACCGCCCGTTGATCCCGCGGCGTGAACGCCCGCAGCGCGTGCTGCACCCGGTTGCCCAACTGCGCCAGCACCTTGTCCGGCACATCGAGCGGATTCTGAGTGACGAAGTACACACCGACGCCTTTCGAACGGATCAGGCGCACCACCTGCTCGATCTTGTCCAACAGCGCCTTCGGCGCATCGGTGAACAACAGGTGTGCCTCGTCGAAAAAAAATACTAGCTTCGGCCTGTCAATGTCGCCGACCTCCGGCAACTCCTCGAACAGTTCCGACAACAGCCACAACAGGAAGGTGGCGTAGAGTCGCGGATTCTCCATCAGCTTGTCGGCGGCGAGCATATTGACGATGCCGCGGCCTTCGCGGTCGGTCCGCATCAGGTCTTCGATCTTGAGCGCCGGCTCGCCGAAGAACTTTTCGGCGCCCTGGTTTTCCAGGACGAGAAGCTGGCGCTGGATGGCGCCGACCGATGACTTCGAGACATTGCCATAGCGCGCGCCGATCTCTGTGGCGTTCTCGGCCATGAAGCTGAGGAGTTCGCGCAGGTCCTTGAGATCGATCAGCCCGTTGGCCTCCAACCCGCCCAAAGTTGGATCCTCGTCGGCGAGCCGGAACGCGATGTTGAGGATTCCCTCCTGCACCTCGTTGAGGTCGAGCAACCTCGACAGCAGCAACGGCCCCATTTCGAAAATGCTGGTGCGGATCGGGTGGCCTTGCTCCCCGAACAGATCCCAGAACACGACTGGGAACTCGTCTGGCTCGTAGTCCAAGCCCATTTCCTTCGCCCGCTTGACGAAGGCCTCCTTTGCCTCGCCCAGCATTCCGATTCCAGCGAGATCGCCTTTGATGTCGGCGGCGAAGACCGGCACACCGGCACGCGAAAAGCCTTCGGCCAGAACTTGCAGCGTGACGGTCTTGCCGGTTCCGGTGGCGCCGGCGACGAGGCCGTGACGATTTGCGAATGCCAAGCTCAATGTCTGTGCCGTCCGGCCCTTGCCGACGAAGATGCCGTCGTCCGGCTTACCCTTGGCCATTCGATACCCCCTGATCAGGTAACGTACTGGTTGCCATCAGCCATGCTTATAGAATTCTGCTGATGTGCGTTCCACTCGTGGCGTTAAAAAATTCAGTTTACGTTGGCGCTGCGCGCCGTTGCAACGCGGGTGCGACGATGATGTCCCTCATGCAATAACCGATGTCTCTCATGCAATAAACTTTGTGCATCGGCTTGTCTTCCATGATCGTAGTGTCATTATAGCAGCAATGAACAAGCTCCGGGGCGTGCGGGTATCATGAATGAACTCATCGAACGTCTCGTAGCAAATGTCGGCGTCGACCGGATGACGGCTGAGAAGGCGCTTGGCATCATTCTGGACTTCCTGTCCAAGGAAGGCCCCCCCGACAACGTGCAGATTCTGCTAGAGCGCATGCCGGGCGCGGAAGCTTTGATCGCCGCAGCGCGGGATGACAGCGGCGGCGGCTTGCTCGGCGGTATGGGCGGGGTCATGGGCGTCGGCAGCCGGATGATGGCGGCAGGACTGGGCATGGGGCAGATCCAGGAGATCACGCGCGAGACCATAGCCTATGCGCGCGAGAAGGCCGGTGAGGACGTCGTCGGCAAAATTGTCGGTGCGATTCCCGGCTTGGGCCAGTTCGTTTGAGCCGACGGCAGGACGGTGCAAGAACTTTGACGATTGAGGTACGCCGATGAACTACCCGATCACCGACCTCGACGGCATGAGCCCGGAATGCGCGAGGCTGTTGAAGTCGGTCGGGATCAGGACCACCGACAGACTGCTTGATGCCGCCTGCACTGCGAAGAAGCGCAGGCTGTTGGCGGCAAAAATCGCGATTCCAGAGCAGCAGTGGCTGTGTTGGGCCAATAATGCGGACCGCATGCGGATCAAGGGCATTGGCCAAGACAATGCCAAATTGCTCCAGGCAGTCGGCATCGTCACCGTGCGGGAGCTGAAATATCGCAACCCCGCGCACATTGCGAAGGCGATGCGCGAGCTCAACGGCAAGCGCAAGCTCGTGCGCCTGCTGCCGACCGAGAACGCCATTAAGCGCTGGGTGGAAGCGGCGCGAAAGCTCGACCAGAAAATCAAGTATTGAGGTGACGGCCGGTACCAGCGCGGTCAGCCGCGAGCCGGCGCTTGACACCTGTCCGAGCACCGCGCAAAGCCTCGGGCATGACCCTTGCCTCCCGATCTGTTTCGACCGCGCCGGCTCAGGCGCCGCATGCGCTGACGCGGCTGCTGGCGGCCGGTCGCCCGGCGGTCATGGGCATCCTCAACGTCACGCCGGATTCGTTTTCCGACGGTGGCCAATTCATTGATCCGCAAGTCGCGCTCGCGCATGCCCGGCAGATGGTCGAGGATGGCGCCGACGTCCTGGACATTGGCGCCGAGTCCACCCGCCCCTATGGGGGCGCCACGCCGGTGTCCCGCGACGACGAGCTGGCGCGGCTGTCACCGGTCCTCCCCGAAGCGGTCGCGCTCGGGGTTCCGATCTCCATCGACACGATCAAGGCCGAGGTCGCGGCTTGGGCGCTCGACCGGGGCGCATCGATCATCAATGACGTCTGGGGCCTGCAACGCGACCCCGGGATGGCGCCGCTGGTCGCCCGGCGCGGCGTTCCCATCATCATCATGCACAACCGGGAAAGCGTAGACCCGGCGCTCGACATCATGGCCGACATCGCCGCCTTCTTCGAACGCTCGCTGGCGATCGCCGAGCGCGCAGGCATCAGCCGCGACCGCATCGTACTCGATCCCGGAATCGGCTTCGGCAAGACGCCGGAGCAGAGCATGACCGCGATCGCGCGCCTCGACCGGCTCAAGGCCTTTGGCCTGCCGCTCCTGGTCGGCGCCTCGCGCAAGCGTTTCATCGCCACCGTCACCCCATCGGAGCCGCGGCAGCGCTTGGGCGGCTCGATCGCGGCGCATCTGCTGGCGGTGCAGAGCGGCGCGGCTATCATCCGCACGCATGACGTCGCCGAAACGGTGCAGGCACTGCACGTCGCGGCCGCCATAGGAGAGGCGTGATGGCCGATACGATCTTCGTCACCGGACTGTCCCTGCACGCCTATCACGGCGTGATGAAGCATGAGCAGAAGGTCGGGCAGACGTTCGCGATCGATCTGACCCTGCACATCGACCTTGCCGAGGCCTCGCGCTCGGACAAGCTGGCGAACACTGTGTCTTATGACCAGGTCGTCGACGTTGCGGCACGCGCCTTCTGCGCCCACCGCTACCGGCTGGTTGAAGCCGCCGCCGGAGCGGTTGCCGACGCCGCGCTGGCAAGCTTTCCCCAGGTGTCGAGCCTGCGCGTGACCGTGCACAAGCCGCATGCGCCGATCGCGGCGACGTTCGTCGACGTCGGGGTCTCGATCGAGCGCTCCCGTGCCTGAGGCGCTGCTCGCGCTCGGCGGTAATATCGGCGATGCGCGCCCCACCCTCGACCGCGCCGTGGCGATGTTGTGCGAGGCCGGCGACGTACGGCTCGTCGCCGCCTCGTCGGACTACCGGACGCCGCCGTGGGGGGTGGTCGACCAGCCGCCCTTCATCAACCGCTGCCTGGTGGTTGAAACGGCATTGCCGCCGATCGCGCTGCTTGAGCGGGCGCAGGCGGTGGAGCTTATGCTCGGCCGCGATCGCAGCCGCGAGCGGCGCTGGGGCCCGCGCACCGTCGATATCGACATTCTCGCCTATGACGATCTGGTGCTCGACGAGCCGCGGCTGACGCTGCCGCATCCGCGGCTGTGCGAGCGCGCCTTCGTGCTGGTGCCGCTGGCCGAGATCGCCGGTGACCGCGTCATCGCCGGCGTCAAGGTCCGCGACGCGCTGGCCGGCGTCGACAGAGCCGGCATCGAGCGTCTGCCGCCGCGCTGACGGCTATCCATTCTTGGCGCGGCAAAAGACAGATCACGTTCGCGCCAAGGGATAGCAACCGGCGTCGCGTCATGGCATGGTCGGCGGCAGAGAATGCCGCATGACGGACATCTCCACCAACCCCTTGCCGCTTGCGGCAGAGTTTTCCGCGGCAACGCGCGACGACTGGCTCAACCTTGTTCGGACGGCGCTCAAGGGCGCGCCGTTCGAACGGCTTGTCGGCCAAACCTACGACGGGCTGCCGCTCGATCCGCTATATCCACGCCAGGCGGATGCAGTCCCTGCCGCCGGCCGCGCACCCGCCGTGCCCTGGCAGGTAATGCAACGCGTCGATCATCCCGATCCAGCCGCCGCGAATGCCGAGGCGTTGCACGATCTGGAAAATGGCGCCACGGGGCTGTCGCTCGTCTTCGCCGGCGCGATCGGCGCCTACGGCTATGGACTGCCTCCGGGGGCAGACGCCCTTACCCGCGTTCTCGACGGCATTGCCGCCGATGCCGGGATCGCGATCGACCTCGACCTGTCGATCCCGGCCAGGGAAGTGCCCCTTCACCTCGCCGCCTGGGTGAAGCAGCGCGGTGTCAAACCGGCGGCGGTACAGTTGCGTACCGGCCTCGATCCGCTGCGCTTCCTCGTCACCGATGGCGCAAGCCCGCTGCATTGGCCCGAACTGGCGGCGCTTCTGGTCAAGCTCGTCGCCGAACTCGCCGAACGAGGCTTCAGAGGCCCTTTCGCGGTCGCCGACGGACGGGTGATCCACAATGCCGGGGGCTCGGAGGCACAGGAACTCGGCTACGCGCTCGCCACCGGCGTCGCCTACCTGCGGGCGCTCGAAAGTGGCGGCATGGCTATCGAGGACGCACGGCGGTTGCTTTATTTCCGGCTCGCCGCCGACGCCGATCAGTTCCTGACGACGGCGAAGTTCCGTGCAATGCGGAAGCTGTGGGCGCGCGTCGAGGAAGCCTGCGGCCTTGCCCCGGAGCCGGCATTCATAGCTGCCGAAACCGCCTGGCGGATGATGACGCAGCGCGACCCACACGTGAACATGCTGCGAACGACCATCGCAACCGTCGCGGCCGGCATCGGCGGTGCCGATGCGATCACCGTATTGCCATTCACGATGGCAGTCGGTCTTCCCGATCGCCTCGCCCGGCGTGCCGCCCGAAACAGTCAGCTCATTCTGCTGGAGGAATCGAATCTTGCGCGTGTCACCGACCCGGCCGCGGGTTCCGGCGCGATCGAGGCGCTGACCGATCGGCTGTGCCTCGCTGCGTGGTCGCTGCTCCAGGAGATCGAGACGGCGGGCGGCGCCTGCGCCGCGCTCCAGGCCGGCCTCATTCAGCGCAAGGTCGGCGACGTCCGGACGGCGCGCGCGGCGGCAATCGCCGCGCGCAAGGATGCGATCACCGGCACCAGCGAATACCCCAATCTCGCCGAGGCGCCAGTGCAGGTGCTGGACGTGGCGCCGGTCCCGATGACGCCGCTCGCGGCGAAAGCTCTGAGCGCGGAACCGTTGCCGCGCATCCGCCTGGCCGAGCCGTTCGAGCGGCTGCGCGATGCGTCCGACCGCGTGCTGGCCGAGACCGGCGCGCGGCCGAAAGTCTTCCTCGCCAATCTCGGCACGGCGGCCGAATTCACGCCGCGCGCAAGCTTCGCAAAGAATTTTTTCGAGTCCGGCGGGATCGAGGCGGTTTCATTCGCACCACCCTCTTCGGCGGGAGACGTGGCAGCCGAGCTTGCCGTGATAGTTGCCGCCTTCAAGCGGTCCGGCGCGAGCCTCGCCTGCCTATGTTCGTCCAACGCGGTCTATGGCCGTAACGCCGCTGCGGCGGCGCAGGCACTCAAGTCCGCCGGCGCATCACATCTCTATCTCGCCGGGAGGCCGCGCGATCAAATCGATGCGCTCGCTCAAGCCGGGGTCGGCACATTCCTCGCGGCCGGAAGCGATGTCCTGGCGACGCTGCGCGGCGCCTACGCAATCCTCGGTATTGCGCCGTAGCGACCGGCGGCCGTAGCGCCCTCCGCTACTTGATCATGGAGTTGGGCAGGAACAGCGCGATCTGCGGAAATGCGATCAGCATGATCAGCGCGACCACCATGGCGAACCAGAACGGAAAGATGCCGGCGAAGACCTTGCTCAACGGCACGTCGGGCACGAGCCCCTTGACCACGAACACATTGATGCCGACCGGAGGACTGATCAGCCCCATCTCCAGGACGATGACCATCAGCACGCCGAACCAGATCAGGTCGTAGCCGAGCGCCTGAACGATCGGGATCACGATCGGCAGCGTCAGCACCAGAATCGAAAAGCCTTCCAGGAACATGCCAAGGAAGATGTAAAGCAGCATCAGGAAGGCGAGAATCGTGATCGGCGGCACATCGAACGACGTCAGCCATGCGGCGAACTGCTGCGGCAGCCCGCTCAGCGCCAGGAACGGCCCGAACACCAGGGCGCCAATCAGGATCAGGAACACGAATGCGGTGGTCTTGATCGTCTCGATCAGCACGAATTGCAGATTCTCGCCGCCGAGCATACGCCGCCAGAGCGCATAGAGGATCGCAAGGAATGCACCGACGGCCGCCGCCTCGGACGGCGTGAACACGCCGAGATAGATGCCCCCGATGGTGGCGATCACGATGACAAGCATCGGACCGGCCTGCCCGAGTGTCTTGAGCCGCTCCTGGCGGCCGGCGAGCGGGCCGGGCGGGCCGAGCTCCGGCCGGAAGCGGGTCCAGATCGAAATCGTCAGTACGAACAGCGCCGCGAGCAATATCCCCGGAAAGAACCCAGCAAGCAGCAGGCGGCCGATCGATTGCTCGGTGAGAATGGCATAGATGATGAATGCGGTTGAGGGCGGGATCAGGATGCCGAGCGTACCGCCGGCGGCGACGGTGCCGGTGGCGAGCCGATCGTCGTAGCCGTAGCGCTTCATTTCAGGCAGGCAAATGCGGCCCATGGTGACCGCGGACGCCACGCTCGAGCCTGACACGGCGGCGAACCCGGCGCAGGAGACGATGGTCGCGGACGACAGGCCGCCGCGCCAGTGTCCTACCCAGGCATAGGCGGCCCGGTACAGGTCCCGTCCCATGCCGGAGACCGAAGCGGCGTTGCCCATCAGTACGAACAGCGGGATGACCGCCAGCTCATAGACCGCCGCATAGCCGTAGGGATAACTGCCGAGCATGAACAGCGCCGGCTGCACCCCGTGCAGGATGGCGAAGCCGATCGAGCCGACCAGCAACATGGCAATGCCGATCGGCATTCGCAGGGCGAGCAAGACCAGCATCACGAAGATGCCGATCAGGCCGGTCGTCGCCGGTGAGATCATCGGGCGTCCCCGGCCGGCCGGCGGCGGAGCGACTGCGCTCCTTGAATGGCCAGGACCACCGCGAGCATGGCCGAGCCGAAAGCGACGGTGAAGCGGAACGGGTAATGCGGCCAGCGCAGCATGTTGCTGACCTGATCGATGGTGGCGACCGTCTCGAGCGTCGCCCGATAGGCGATCAGCGCGAACAAAGCCGCCCCAACGAAGGCAATAAGGGCTGGGAGAAAGCGCAGGCTTGGCCGATCAAGCCACTTCTCGAAGACATCGACGGCAATGTGCCCCCCGGTCCAGCCACAGTAGGCGATGCCGAGAAATACGATCAGCGCCATCGAGAATTCCGTAAACTCCCAGGCGCTGGCGAGCGGTGCATTGAACACGTAGCGGAGGAGGACGTCGAGCACGGTGACCGCCATCAGCAGCAGCAGAACGCCGCCGGCGGCAAGCGTCAGCAGACGCAGGAAGCGGCCGAAGAGACCCATGGATACTCTCTCCTGCCGCGTCCCAGCGCCTGCCTGTCGTGTCGCGCCTCGGCCGGGCTCAACTCAACAGCCCATAGGCATTGATGAGAGCGGTCCCGGGCAGCCCCTTCTTGTCGACCTCTTCGCCCTGCTGCTTGGCCAGCGTCTTGAAGATGCCGAGCCAGCGCGTGCGCTCCGCAGGAGCGAGCGAGATGATCTCGCGCTGCTTCTTGCCCGCCTCGTGCGCCTCCCCGTTCTTCTTGTCGTAGCTCCGCGCGCCGCCGAGACTCATTTCCAGCCCGGTGGTGTCGTCGATGACCTTCTTGAGATCTGGCGCGAGGCCCTCGTAGCGCTTGCGGTTCATCGACACCAGGAACGGCGAACGGCCGAGCGGGGCGTCCACGGTCAGATATTTCACGACTTCGAGGAGCTTGAAGTCGAGCATCGCCGACAGCGGGATCATCGTCGCGTCGATCACGCCGCGCTCAAGTGCGTTGTAGATCTGCGTGACCGGCATGTCGACCGGCGTGGCTCCGAGCGCTGTGAGCTGTGCCGACTGCGCACGCGAGGGGGTGCGGATGCGCATGCCTTTCATGTCTTCAAGCGTGCGGATCGGCTTGGCGCGGCTCATGATGCCGGCCGTGTCCGAATTCCACAGCATCAGCACCTTCGCGTCCTTGAACTCCTGCGCAAAGAACTTGTCGAAGTTTGCCCAGAGCTTCCTGGTGCCGTCCTCGGCGCTGCTCGCCGTTCCCGGCAGCTCGGTCAGCGACATCATCGGGAAGTCGCCCGCGGTGTACCCCGGCAGCGTAAAGACGACATCGGCGATTCCCTGCACCATTTGCCGGTAGAGTTCAGGCGGCTTGCCGCCGAGCTGCATCGAGGGAAACATCCGCACGGTCAGTTGGCCGTTGCTCCGCTTGGCCACTTCCTTGGTCCACGGAGTGAGCGGGTCCACCCAGATGCTGTGCGAGGGCGGCACGAAGCTCGCGAGTTTCAATTCCTCAGCCGCCAGCGCCGGACCCCATGGCAGGGTCGAAGTCGCGGTGGCGGCAAGCGAGCCGGTCACGAATGTTCTGCGAGTGGTGTGCATGCGAAGTCCTCCCTGGATAACGACATCGGCGCCGATGATTCGTTCATCGTCCCGATATCAGCATTGGGCATCACGGCCTCCAGCGGATTCAACACCGCAGCCGCTTGGTTCATGCCCGGCATCGTACCGGCGCCGGGACGCCCGTCAATCTCGCTCCCTAATCCCGCCTTCAAACATGGCGCCAAACGCGAACTTGAACTACATATGTGAGGCGCGCGCTTTGGTCGCACTGTCGCGATGACAGATGAGTAGCCGCCGATGACCCAGATTCCTGATTTCAGCCGTGTGGCCTTCGCGGGGGCAGTTGCCCATCCGAGGCGTCGTGGCGCAGCGAAATCATGGCTCACGCCCGAAGCCATTCCAGTGAATCCGGTGTATGGGTCAGACGACGTTGCCGGAGTTGATTTTCTCGACACCTGGCCCGGCATCCCGCCGTATCTGCGCGGGCCGTATCCCACCATGTACGTCACGCAGCCCTGGACCATCCGGCAGTATGCCGGTTTCTCCACCGCCGAGGATTCCAACGCCTTCTACCGGCGCAACCTCGCCGCCGGACAAAAGGGCCTGTCGATCGCCTTCGATCTCGCCACCCACCGCGGCTACGACAGCGATCATCCGCGCGTCGCCGGCGATGTCGGCATGGCGGGGGTCGCGATCGACTCGATCTACGACATGCGCACGCTGTTCGCCGGCATCCCGCTCGACCAGATGACCGTGTCGATGACGATGAACGGCGCGGTGCTGCCGGTGATGGCGCTCTACATCGTCGCCGCTGAGGAGCAGGGCGTGACGCCGGAACAGCTTGGCGGCACGATCCAGAACGACATCCTCAAAGAGTTCATGGTGCGCAACACCTACATCTATCCGCCCGGCCCCTCGCTGCGCATCGTCTCCGACATTCTTGCCTACACTTCAGCACACATGCCGAAGTTCAACTCGATTTCGATCTCTGGCTACCACATGCAGGAGGCGGGCGCGACGCAGGACCTGGAGCTTGCCTATACGCTCGCCAACGGCGTCGAGTATGTGCGCGCGGGACTGAACGCGGGGCTCACGATCGACAGGTTTGCCCCGCGGCTGTCATTCTTCTTCGGCATCGGCATGAACTTCTTCATGGAGGTCGCCAAGCTGCGTGCCGCGCGCCTGCTCTGGGCGAAGCTGATGCTTCCGTTCGATCCGAAGGATGCGCGCTCGCTGTCGCTGCGCACCCATTGCCAGACTTCCGGCTGGTCGTTGGCCGCGCAGGACGTATTCAACAACGTCACCCGCACCGGCATCGAGGCGATGGCTGCGACGCAGGGAGGCACCCAGTCGCTGCACACCAATGCGCTCGACGAGGCGCTGGCGCTGCCGACCGATTTCTCCGCCCGCATCGCGCGCAACACGCAGCTCGTTCTGCAGCAGGAGAGCGGCACGACGCGCGTCATCGACCCCTGGGGCGGCTCCTACTTCGTCGAGCGGCTGACCGCGGATCTCGCTCGCAAGACATGGGACCACATTCAGGAAGTCGAAGCGCTCGGCGGTATGACCAAGGCGATCGAGGCCGGCCTGCCGAAACTGCGCATCGAGGAAGCTGCGGCAAAGACCCAGGCGCGCATCGATGCCGGCGTCCAGTCGGTCATCGGCGTCAACAAGTTTCGGCCGGACAACGAGCCACCGATCGACGTGCTCAAGGTCGACAATTCGGCCGTGCGCACGTTGCAGATCGATAAGCTCAAGCGGCTCAGGCGCGAGCGCGACCCGCGGGAGCTGCAGGCCAAGCTCGACGCGCTCACGCGCGGCGCCGCCGGCAACGGCAACCTCCTGGCGCTGGCCGTCGACGCCGCGCGCGCCAAAGCGACCGTCGGCGAAATCTCCATGGCGCTGGAGAAGGTGTTCGGCCGGCACGTGGCCTCGATCAAGGCGATCACCGGCGTCTACAAGCAGGAGGGCGGCGCCATGGCGAATGCCGTCGAGCAGGTGCAGAAGCGCGTTGCCGCATTCGAGACCAACGAGGGCCGCCGGCCGCGCATCCTGGTCGCCAAGATCGGCCAGGACGGTCATGATCGCGGTCAGAAGGTCATAGCGTCGGCGTTCGCCGATCTTGGCTTCGACGTCGACATCGGCCCCCTGTTCGCGACGCCGGCGGAGGCGGCGCGGCAGGCGGTGGAGAACGATGTGCACATCGTCGGCGTTTCCTCGCTCGCAGCAGCGCACCTGACGCTGGTGCCGGAACTCAAGATGGAGTTGAAGACACAAGGCCGCGGGGACATCATGATCGTGGTCGGCGGCGTGGTGCCGCCGCAGGACTACGACGCGCTCAAAGCCGCCGGCGCAGAGGCAATCTTCCCGCCCGGCACGGTGATCGCGGAGGCGGCGACGGCGCTCATCGACACGCTGGAGCGGCGGCTGCGGCACGGGCGCGAGGCGGCGGAGTAATCAGTCGAGTTCGGCGAGGCTGATCGAAAAGCCGGGTAGTGCCGGCGTGATCAATTGGTCCTGCCGGCGGCGCTCGTCGATCGACGACCAATTATCCCCGGACGGACCGGTGTGAACCCATGTGATGCGCTCGTTGGCATCGATAACCCAGAATTCGCGAATGCCATGCCGCGCATAGAGCCGGGCCTTAACCTTACGATCATAGGCCATGCTCGACACGGCGACTTCAACAAGCAGAAGTGCGTCCTTTGCGGTGGGGCGCGCAAAACCCTTCGGTTCGGTGTTGTAAACGGATCGCGCGACGACACAGATATCTGGGTCAACCAAAATATCGTCTGCGAGTTGCAGCGTATTCTCCACGCCCACCACAAGGCCGTCCGGCGCGGCGCGGACCATCGCCATTGCTAAAAGGCTCTTGATGATGTCGTGCAGCGGGCCCTTTGCCGCCATCATGACGAATTCACCCTCGATCAGCTCGAAGTTTTCGTCCTCGCCGATGACCCCGGCGTCAATCATGCGGCGGACGTCCTCGACGGTGAACGCCCGTCGGGGAAAGCCTTCGGCAGCTTGAGTCCAGGCTACGTTCATGGTGGTATCCCATTCTTGCAGCCCAATATAGCATGATCAGCATGACCTATCCACGATCGAGGTTGCTGCGGC
The DNA here is from genome assembly GCA_009377755.1 of Hyphomicrobiales bacterium. GTDB lineage: Bacteria > Pseudomonadota > Alphaproteobacteria > Rhizobiales > Xanthobacteraceae > WHTM01. The sequence continues at coordinate 48,885 of WHTM01000014.1, forward strand.
TGGGCCAGACTGCATTGGCCCTCTCCGTCTCCCTGCTGCTCGCCGGCTGCTTCACCTCTTCGCAACCGAAGTTCACGCTGGCGAGCGCCGTCCCAGCGCTCGGCAACGGTGGACGCTATATCGTGTACCAGCGCAACAGCGACGGCAGCTTTCAGCGTGACGAATCATTCGAGATGCGCGGGCGCGCCGACCGCGGCTACGACTACATCGAGGACAAGGGCAAGGTTACGCCGGTCTCGCTGCACCGGATCGGACCCGACCGCTATGTCGCGCAGGCGATCCGCGAGGACGGCAAGACCGCCGACTACCTGGTGCTGCGCCTGCGCGGCAACGAGGTGCTGAGCTACGGACCGGACTGCGCCAAGCAGGATGCCGCAAAGCTCAAGGGCCTTGGGGTCGAAATCCGCGACAAGACCACCTGCGTGATCGACAGGGTGGCCGACCCGGCCGCATTGTTCGCGACGCTGGAACTCGGCGAGCCGGGCGTCAAGATGGTGCGGGAATAGCCCGCTGACCGGTCGGACAAGGCAAATCGACGCTTGAACGGGATGGAAACAACAGTCGGCTCCTGCCTATTGATTTTTCAATGCAAAATAGCGATCGTTAACCTTGCGAAGGATGCTCTGCACCACGGTCTTTCCGCGTATGACATGATTTACGTGCTCCTCACGCACGAGCATCGTCTGTCTCTTGCGACGATAGATCAAGCCATGCGTACTGTGGCACGTGGTCTTGATATCTCCGTCCTTCCGGCCTGACGGCTTCCCATGCCGGCTCCTCCCCCCATCCCCGACCTCCACGCCCTCGCCCGCGGCATTCGCGCCGGCGATCGTGCGGTGCTGGCGCGGGCGATCACGTTGATCGAGAGCAAGCGGGCGGATCACCGCCGGGCGGCGCACCGGCTGGTGCAGGAACTGCTGCCCGAGACCGGCAAGGCGATCCGCGTGGGGATCACCGGCGCGCCGGGGGTCGGCAAGTCGACCGCGATCGATACGCTCGGCTCGCACGTCACCGCCGAGGGTCACAAGGTCGCGGTATTGGCTGTCGATCCGTCCTCGGCGCTTACCGGCGGCTCGATCCTCGGCGACAAGACGCGCATGGCGCGGCTCGCCGCCGATCCCAACGTCTTCGTGCGCCCGTCGCCCGCTTCCGGCACGCTCGGCGGCGTTGCCGCCACCACGCGCGAGGCCCTGCTGCTGTGCGAAGCCGCAGGCTTCGACGTCATCCTGGTGGAGACCGTCGGCATCGGCCAATCGGAAACCGCCGTCGCCGATCTCACCGACTTTTTTCTCGTCCTGATGCTGCCCGGTGCCGGCGACGAACTCCAGGGCCTGAAGAAAGGCATCATCGAGCTCGCGGACATGATCGCCGTCACCAAGGCTGACGGAGACAACCGCGAACGCGCATCGGCCACCGCGGCTGAATACCGCGCCGCCTTGCACATCCTCACCCCGCGCTCGCCAGACTGGACACCGCCGGTGCTGACGTTCTCCGGTCTCACCGGCGACGGGATCGCCGCGCTGTGGCAGCGGGTGCTCGATCATCAGGCGCGGCTTACGCGCTCCGGCGCGCACGCGGCGCGGCGGCGGGCGCAGCAGGTGAAATGGATGTGGGCGCTGCTGGAGGAGCGGCTGTTGGCGCCGCTGCGGACCGATACGACGTTAAAGGCGAAGCTCCCGCAGATCGAGACCGCCGTCGCCGAAGGCCGGCTTACGCCGGTCCTGGCGGTCGACGAGATCGCGGCCGTACTGAAACGCTGACGGCGGCCAAGGCGGATCGATGCGCACCATCCTCATCACCGGCTTCGGGCCATTTCCAACCGCGCCGTTCAATCCCACCGAACCGCTGGTGCGCCGGCTCGCTCGCGAGCGCCAGCCGGCGGTGGCAGATGTGAAGATCGTGCCGCACATCTTCCGCACCAGCTACGCCGCGGTTGACCGCGACCTGCCGTCTTTGCTCCGCACACACAAGCCGGACGCGATCCTGATGTTCGGGCTTGCCACGCGTACCGTGCATCTGCGCATCGAGACTTCGGCGCGCAATGCGGTGGCGGGTGCGGCCGACGCCGATCGCCATGCGCCGAACATACGCGTCGTCGACCGCGATCAACCGCGCAGACTCGCTTTGCGAACGCCGGCGCGGCGCCTGCTCGCCAGCGCCCGCGCCGCGCATGTGCCGGCGGCGCTGTCGCGCGATGCAGGACGCTATCTCTGCAACTATCTGTGCTGGCGCGCGACCGAGGCAGCGCACGCGAAGGACGGCCCCCGTCTTGCCGCCTTCATTCATGTGCCGCTCGTCCGGCGTGGGCAGATCCCGGCCCACCGCAAAAAAAAGAACCATGTGACAATGGCCGATTTGGCCCGGGCGGGCCGCGGATTTCTGCGCGTCATCGCGTCGGCGGGGCGGCGTTAACCTCGTGAACGCAAAAGTGGCCCGCGTCATGAACAAAGCCGATCGCGCACGTGTAAGATGGGCGGCGTATGAGTCTCGACCGCCGTCAATTTCTAACCGCCACCGCAGCCGGCGCCACCGCGTTGGCGGCCGCGCCGGTCCTGTCCGCGCCGCTGTCGAAGTTCGGCCTCGATGCGGGCAGCTTTGGCGTCCGCCCCGGATCACCCGATGATCAGAGCCGCGCCTTGCAGCGCGCGATCGATCGAGCCGCCGGGAACCGTGTCCCGCTGATGCTTGCGCCTGGCGACTATAAGGCCGGCGACCTGAAGCTGCCCACCGGCGCCAATGTTGTCGGGGTACGCGGTGCGACGCGGCTGGTTTCGACGAGCGGCCTGTCTCTCTTCACCGCCGACCACGCCGATACCGTTTCGCTGACCGGTCTCGTACTCGACGGCGGCGGGCTGACGCTGCCGGACCGCCGCGGCCTCGTGTACATGGTCGCCGCGCGCGGCATTCGCATCACCGACTGCGCAATCATCCGCGCCGGTGGCAACGGCATCGTAGTCGAACAGAGCGACGGCTCGGTGACGCACACCACTATTTCGGACGCCGCCAATGTTGCGCTATTCTCGCGTGATGCTCTGGGCCTCATCATTGCAAGCAACGTCATCCGCGGATCCGGCAACGGCGGCATCCATATCTGGCAGAGCGACAACCGCGACGACGGCAGCAAGATCGTCGACAATAGGGTCGAGGATACGTCGGCGCGCGCCGGGGGCTCCGGGCAGAACGGCAACGCCATCAATATCTTCCGCGCCGCCAATGTAATCGTGCGCGGCAACCACATCCGCAACGCGGCGTTCTCGGCGGTTCGCGGCAACGCCGCTTCCAACATCCAGATCGTCGGCAATAATTGCGGCGCGCTCGACGAGGCCGCCATCTATTCCGAATTCGCCTTCGAGGGCGCGGTGATCGCCGACAACATCGTCGACGGCGCCGGCACCGGAGTTTCCGTCACCAATTTCAACGACGGCGGCCGGCTTGCCACCGTGCGCGGCAACCTGATCCGCAATGTCGCCGCACGGCGGCCGGGTACGCCCGAACAGGAGGAAGGCATCGGCATCACGGTCGAGGCCGACACCACGGTCTCCGGCAACGTGATCGAGACCGCGGCCAATGCCGGCATCAGCGCCGGCTGGGGCACGTATCTTCGCAACGTCGCGGTGACCGGCAACGTGGTGCGCGCGGCGGGCTATGGCGTCGCCGTGTCGGTGTCTCCCGGCGCGGGTGATGCGGTCATCGCCAGCAATATCATCTCCGGCGCGCGGCGCGCGGCAATCGTCGGCATGGACCATCGGACCGTCGTGACCGGCGACCTCGCCAAGGGAGACGCCTCACGGTATCCTCAGCTCAGGATCCATGGCAATCAGGTCAGCTAGCCTCCGGCCGAGAAGCTAGTATCCCGGTTCCGACGTTCGTATCCCATTGCAGCACGCGCTCGTACGAACGTCGGAACCAAAGGGACACTAGCAACTATATGATTCTAGTGTGGCTTTGGATTTGACGTTCCTACGAAGGACTCGCCGCAATGCCGGTAGGAACGTCAAATCGGCCACACTAGCGCTCCAGAATTTGCCAGCCGGTGCGTTTATCGGACCACCGGCGGCCTGAGGGCGATGACAACGGCGGTGCGATCGGTCACAGTTCCGGCGGAAATGCTTCGTACGGCCGTATCCATGTCCGTCATGTCGTTCCTGATCCGGTCCCCCTCTCGCCGCATTCGCCGCAACCTGATGACCCTGGCATTTCTGGTACTCTTCGTTCTCCCGCTGCTGGCCCGCGCGGCGGTCTACGCCATGAACGGCGGACCGCGCAGCTGGCGCGACGCCGACTGGTCGAGCATCCGCAGTCTTCCGCCGGCCGCCCGGCACCCGGATGCACGCCTGATCGTCTATTCGGGCCGCACGGGCGGCTGGAAGGGCGTCCTCTCTGTGCACACCTGGCTCGTGCTCAAGCGCGCCAACGCATCGAACTGGACCCGCTACGACGTGGTCGGCTGGGGGACGCCGTTGCGCACCAACGGCTGGGCGCCGGACGGACGCTGGTACGGCAACCAACCGACGGTCATCGTCGATCTGAAGGGCGCCGCGGCCGAAGCACTGCTGCCGAAGATCGAAGCTGCGGTGCAGAGCTATGAATTCCGCCACGCCGGCACCTATCGCATGTGGCCGGGGCCGAACAGCAACTCGTTCGTCGCCGCCACATTGCGCGCCGTGCCAGAAATCGGCGTTGCGCTGCCGTCGAACGCGATCGGCCGCGACTTCCGGCCGCATCCCTACTTCGGTTTGACCGACAGCCGCACCGGCATCGAGGCGAGCCTGTGGGGGATGCTCGGCGCCAAGCTCGGCTGGGTCGAAGGGTTCGAGATCAATCTCCTCGGCCTGGTCGCAGGCATCGATGTCCGCAATCCGGCGGTGAAGCTGCCCGGGTTCGGTCGCATCGGCATGGATAGGCACACCGCGATTGCGGCGCCGGCGCGAACCGACCCATAACAAAGCCCTCACGGCAAATTGTATCAGAGGTATCGGTCGTCAGGTGACGGCCGCGCCGCTTCGTGCCAGCTTGCAAATCCGCTTCGATCGAGACAATCAGAATGCGCGATCCCCGCCCGTTGCTTGAGCAGATCCCCTTTCCTGCCCTGCGCCGCCGGCGGCTGGCCACGCTGCAGGTCAACGTCGGCTATCGCTGCAACCAGTCCTGCGTGCATTGCCACGTCAGCGCCAGTCCGCACCGCACCGAGGAAATGTCGGGCGAGGTCGCCGACACAGTCATCGCCTTCATCGAGCGCGAGCGCGTCTTCACGCTCGACATCACGGGCGGCGCGCCGGAGCTCAACCGCCATTTCCGCCGCATGGTCGTCGCCGCGCGCAACGTCGGCGTGAAGGTGATGGACCGCTGCAACCTCACCATCCTGGAGAGTCCCGGGCAGGAAGACCTTGCCGATTTTCTTGCCGCCCAGCACGTCGTCATCATCGCCTCGATGCCCTGCTACCTGGAGGACAATGTCGAGCGGCAACGCGGCAAGGGCGTCTTCGCCGGCTCGATCCGCGGCCTGCAACGCCTCAACGCCCTCGGCTACGGGCATGATGGCACTGGCCTTGAGCTCAATCTCGTCTACAACCCGCAGGGACCTTCGCTGCCGCCGCCGCAGGAGGCGCTCGAAGCTGATTACCGCCGCGTGCTCGGCGAGCAGTACGGTATCGTCTTCAACCGACTCTACACGCTTGCCAACATGCCGATCCAGCGCTTCGGCTCGACGTTGATCAGCAAGGGCGAGTTCGGCCGTTATCTTGACCTGCTGCAGCAGGCACACATGGACGCCAATCTCGGCAACGTCATGTGCCGCGACCTGATCTCGGTCGACTATCGCGGCTATTTGTACGATTGCGACTTCAATCAGATGCTCGACATGCCGCTGGTGCGCAAAGGCGGTGCGCGCATATACCTCTCCGAGCTGAACGCCGGCGAGATCGACGGGCGGCCGATCCGGGTCGCCGGCCACTGCTTCGGCTGTACCGCGGGCCAGGGGTCGAGTTGCGGCGGGGCCCTGCAGGACGCCGCGGAATGACCGCGCCTGTTGATGCACCGACGGCCGCCGGGCGGATGTGCCCGTGCGACTATCGCTATGCGGCGTCGGTGTTCGACGGCCCGGCCGATCTGCATGCCGAAGTGCTCTACGTGGTCGGCGGTCTCTACGGCAACATCGCCGCGCTCGACGCCATCGAGACGTTGGCGGGGCAAGAGTCCGAGCCGGTGACGATCGTGTTCAACGGCGACTTTCACTGGTTCGATGCCGAGCCCGGCTGGTTCGCGGCAATCGACAACCGGATCGCCCGCTACCCGGCGCTGCGCGGCAACATCGAGACGGAGATCGCCCGGGCGAATGACATCGGCGCCGGCTGCGGCTGCGCCTATCCGGCCAATGTCGCGGGCAATGTCGTGACGTGGTCGAACGCAATCCTTGCCGAGCTCCGTGATGTGCTGGCGCCGGACCGTGCCGGACGTTTGGGCGCGCTGCCGATGCATCTCGTCGCTGCGGTCGGCGGATTGCGGGTCGGCGTCGTGCACGGCGACGCCACCTCACTCGCCGGTTGGAATTTCGCGCACGATCGGCTTGCCGATCCGGCGCGGCGCGCGGAACTCCCGGCGCTGCATGAGGCGTCGACCATCGACGTCTTCACCTCAACCCACACCTGCCTTGCCGCGCTATGCGACGTCCTTGGACCAAACCGGGTGACCGTGATCAACAACGGCGCCGCGGGGATGCCGAATTTTTCCGGCGCACGCTTCGGCGTGATCACGCGTATCGCCACGCACCCGTCGCCGCATCCGCCGCTCTACGGCCTGGTGCGCGACGGTGTATGCATCGATGCCCTGGCGATCCGCTACGACACCGATTTCTTCCGGCGCGATTTCCTCGCCCGCTGGCCGGAGGGCTCGCCCGCACACCTCTCCTACTTCCGCCGGCTCATGCACGGCCCCGACCACACGATCGAAGCCGCAGTGCTGGCGCGCGACGTGATGGCCGCGTGAGGTCGCGGTGCTATGCCGGCGCTCTCCATTATCGTTCCGGTGCTCAACGAGGAGGCCGGCATCGTTGCCGCGCTCGAAGCGCTTGCCGACTATCGGCGGTTTGGCCATGAGGTGATCGTGGTGGACGGCGGCAGCAACGATCGTACCGCCGAGCTTGCGCGCCCGCTGGCCGATTTGGTGATCGACGCATCGCGTGGACGCGCCGCGCAGATGAACGCCGGGGCCGCGCGCGCCGCCGACGATATCCTGGTATTCTTGCACGTAGACACGCGGCTTCCACCTGCGTCCGACTGTCTGATCATCGACGGACTGCGGCGCTCCGGCTGCCTCTGGGGCCGGTTCGACGTCGACATCGCAGGCAGGAACCCCATGCTTCGCATCGTTGCAGCCACGATGAACCTCCGCTCGCGCCTGAGCGGCATCGCCACCGGCGATCAGGCGATCTTCGTCACCCGCGAGGCGTTTGCCGAATGCGGCGGTTATCCCGACATTCCGCTGATGGAGGACATCGCGCTGTCGCGGCGGCTCAAGCGCCTCAGCAGGCCGCTGTGCTTGCGCCCGCGGGTCACCACCTCGGGCCGCCGGTGGGAGCAGCGCGGCGCGCTCCGCACCATCCTGCTGATGTGGCGCCTGCGCCTCGCGTATTTTCTCGGCGCCGAACCGAACGCATTGGCGCGGCGCTACGGCTATGTCCCGCGCGAAGACTGAAACGGTCGCGATCGCTGTGCTGGCCAAAGCGCCGGTGCCGGGCCTCGCCAAGACGCGGCTCGCGCGGGCGCTGGGGGACGTCGCGGCCGCAGCGTTGCAGGAACGACTCACGGCGGAGGCCGTTGCTGCCGCCTGCGCGGCGGCGATCGGCCCGGTGACGCTGTGGGGAACGCCTGATACATCGCACGCGAGCTTTCGCGCGCTGGCGCAGCGCCACGGCATATCGTTGGCCCAGCAGCCCGACGGCGGCCTCGGCGCGCGAATGCTCGCCGCCATCGAAGCAGCGCACGGCCCGGCCCTGGTGATCGGCGCCGATTGTCCGACCCTGGCGCCGCGGCATCTCGCGATCTCAGCGGAGCACCTGAACGATGGCATCGATGCCGTGCTGATCCCGGCGGACGACGGCGGCTACGTGCTAATCGGCATGCGCCGGCCGCGGCCGGCGTTGTTCAACGATATGATCTGGAGCACAGACAGCGTCGCAACGGAAACGCGCCGGCGGCTGGCGCGGATGGGCTTGAGCTGGCGCGAGCCGGCGCGGTTGTGGGACGTCGACCGGCCGGAGGATGTGGCGCGGCTGCAAGCCGCAAGACTGGAAGACTTGCTGCCGGCCGATCGCATACTATTCCAAGCCCGATAGCACGCGGCGGCCGATAACGATTCAACCGGCCGCCGCGCCGACAGGAGTCTTCGGGGACTGAGGCGCCTGTCAAACTTGCCGACGTTTGTGTGGAGGAACGCTCGTCAGCCTTTAGCGCGCACGCTCACTAGATACCGTTCCAGCCCTCGTGGTACGGCTTGGACGTGCGATCGAAGAGGGCCTTCTCCCCGGCAGTGAACGGCCTCACGGACCGCACCTGCGGCACATCCGCCGACGCGAATGCGTCCTTCGGCATGTTCATCTGCAGGCCCGTCCAGCCCTCATGATAGGGCTTCGACGTGCGGTCGAAGAGCGCCATTTCCTCAGACGTGTAGGCCGAGGCCGTTGCAGCAGCACCCAATGCGAACGTAGTGGCAAGAGCAATGATCTTCAGCATTGTCGTCTCTCTTGTTGCTTGATGAGCCCAGTGCCCATCATGCGGGAGACTTCGGCGGGTACGAGGCTGGGGTTACTCACGGGCGAATCAACGAATCGTGTGCTGCCGTCCACAGCCGACGCCGGATTTCGTGAAGTCGATTTCGTGAAATCAAAGGCCGGACGATTCCAACAAGCTCGTCGCAGCACGGATCGAGAGGTCCGTCACTTGCGCGCGGCGCCCGGCCACATCCCCGGTGCGACGCGCTTGTATTGCAGCGGCCGCGCCACCTCGCCGCCGAGCGCCCGTCCCGCACGCCAGCCCCAGTGCGGATCGTCGAGCATGGCGCGCGCCACCGCGACGCAATCGGCCTTGCCTTCGGCGACGACGGCTTCCGCCTGCTCGGGCGTCATGATCAGCCCGACGGTGCGCGTCACGAGGCCAACCTCGCGCTTGATCCGTTCCGCCAGCGGCGCGTTGTAGCCGGACGTCGTCGGATTGCGGGTATCGGCGCGGATGCCGCCCGATGAAACGTCGACGTAATCCAGTCCCGCCCGCTTCAGCATCCGCGCGCAGGCCACGCCGTCGTCAGGGCTGAGGCCGTCATCGTGCCAGTCGCTGGCGGTCATCCGTGCGCCGAGCGGGATGCCGTTCGGCACGGCGTCGCGAACGGCGCGGACCACATCGAGCGGAAATCGCATGCGGCCTTCCAGCGTGCCGCCATACGCGTCGTTGCGCTGGTTCGACAGCGGCGAGACGAATTCGTGCAGCAGGTATCCGTGCGCCATGTGCAGCTCGACGGCGTCGAAGCCGATCCGCACGGCGCGGCGCGCGGCCAGCGCGAAGGCTTCCGGGATGCGCGCAAGGTCCTCGGCGGTGGCGGCGCGCGGCGTCGCCCACCCGGGTCCGAAGGGTATCGCCGAAGGGGCGATGGTCTGCCAGGCGTCGTCACCGTTGAGGCTGCTGCCGCCTTCCCAGGGACGCTGCGCCGAGCCCTTACGGCCGGCATGTGCAATCTGGACGGCAAGCTTGGCGGTGCCGATGCGCTTGCAGTGCGCGACGACGCGCGCCAGCGCTGCTTCGGAGGCATCGGAATAGAGGCCGAGACAACCGTGCGTGATGCGGCCCTGGCGTTCGACATCGGTCATCTCCACGACGAGGAGGCCGGCGCCGGAATTCGCCAGCATGCCGAGATGCGTCATGTGCCAGTCGCCGGCGCAGCCGTCGTCGGCGCTGTACTGGCACATCGGCGACACGACGATGCGGTTGGCGAATTCGATATCGGCAACGCGAAGGGGCGAGAACAACGTGGCTGTCATGAGATCATGGGCCGGCGGATGGCGGGGTAGCGATCATAAGGACCACACCCGGGGGTGCAAGCACCCGCAGGACCGGCCACGGTCACGTCTCGCTTAGATGCGCTATTCAGCCGCGATGCCGTGTTCGTCTGGCTCCCGCGCGATCTGCGCCCAGGTATCGGCGGCGTGAATCACTTCGCGCATCCGTGCCAGAAACTGCTCTTCCGTGTAGTAGTGCGTCCAGCGGCCACTGCGATACAGCTCGACGAAGTGGGCGCAGCGCCGTTCGGCCAGGTCGCGCCATTTCTTCGCGACATCGCCATAGGGTTGGCTCTTGACCCGTGCCGACATGGGGTTCGCCAGAGGCTGGCGCCAATTGTGGTATTGCCATACTCCCGCAACCGCATTGAGCCGGCGATTGGATCCGCTCCGTTACCCACAACTTCGGCTGCGTGAAACCGCTTCTAGCTGATTCGCGAATATTTCAAACAGGATGGCCAACTGAAATCATTCAAAGCTTGATCCGCAGCGCGTGCGCGATCTCGCCGATGATGCCGCGGCGGAACAGCATGACGCAGATGACGAAGACCGTTCCCTGCACGACCAGCACCCACTGCCCGATCTGCGCCAGGTAGTTCTGCATCGAGATCACGATGAAAGCGCCGATCACCGGACCGAATACGGTGCCGAGCCCACCGACCAGCGTCATCAGCACCACCTCGCCGGACATCGGCCAGTCGACGTCGGTGAGCGAAGCCAGTTGGAACACGATCGCCTTGGTCGCCCCCGCGACGCCGGCAAAGGTCGCGGAGAGCACGAAGGCGACGAGCTTGTAGCGGTCGGTCTTGTAGCCGAGCGAGATTGCGCGGGTCTCGTTTTCGCGGATCGCCTTGAGGACTTCGCCGAACGGCGAATGGATGATCCGGTAGATCAGCAGAAAGCACCCGAGAAAGATCGCCAGCACCGTGAAGTACATGTTCATCGGGTTGACGAGATCGATGACCCCAAACAGGTATCCGCGCGGCACCGCCTGGATGCCGTCCTCTCCGCCAGTGAACGGCGCTTGCACCGCAAAGAAGAACATCATCTGTGCCAGGGCCAGCGTGATCATGGCAAAATAGATGCCCTGGCGCCGGATCGCGATCGAGCCCGCGACGAGGCCGAGCACCGCTGCGGTCGCCGCGCCGAGCAGGATGGCGAGCTCGGGGGTCAGGCCCCAGGCCTTGGCGGTATAGGCGCAGACATAGCTCGCCCAGCCGAAATACAGCGCATGTCCGAACGACAGCAGCCCGACATAGCCGATGAGCAGATTGAAGGCGCAGGCGAACAGCGCAAAACACAGCGCTTTCATCAAGAACAGCGGATAGATGAACAGCGGGGCGATCAGAAAGAAGCCGACCATCACCGCGAACGCGATCGTTTCGCTCCACGACCGCGTCGGCTTGGCCGCAACCGCCGCGGGGCTGGCGATGGTCATACCCGCCTCCCGAACAGGCCGGCCGGCCGAATGATCAGCACGATCGCCATGATGATGAAGATCACCGTGTTCGACGCCTCCGGGAAGAACACCTTGGTCAACCCTTCGATGAGACCGAGGCCGAAGCCGGTGACGATCGCGCCCATGATCGAACCCATGCCGCCGATGACCACCACGGCGAACACGACGATAATCAGGTGCGAGCCCATCTGCGGGCTGACGTTGTAGATCGGCGCCGCCATCACGCCTGCGAGCGCCGCGAGGGCGACGCCGAAGCCGTAGGTGAGCGTGATCATGCGCGGCACATTGATGCCGAAGGCACGCACCAGGGTCGGGTTTTCGGTGGCAGCGCGCAGATAGGCGCCGAGCCGCGTGCGCTCGATCACGAACCAGGTCGCGAGACAGACCGCGAGGGAGAAAACCACCACCCAGGCGCGGTAGTTCGGCAGGAACATGAAGCCTAGATTCTGCCCGCCCTGCAGCGCGTCCGGGATGCGGTACGGCAGGCCCGACGAGCCGAAATAATTGCGGAACACCCCCTCGATGACGAGCGCGAGACCGAAGGTGAGCAGCAGGCCGTAAAGGTGGTCGAGCTTGTACAGCCATTGCAGGAACAGCCGCTCGACGATAATGCCGGTGAAGCCGACCAGGATCGGCGCGATGACGAGCGCCGCCCAGTAGTTGATGCCGGCCCATTGCAGCAGGAAGTAGGCCACGAACGCGCCCATCATGTATTGGGCACCGTGCGTGAAGTTGATGATGTTGAGCATGCCGAAGATAACGGCAAGGCCCAGGCTCAGCAGCGCATAGAACGAGCCGTTGATCAGCCCGATCAGCAGTTGTCCGAACAGCGCCTGCGAGGGGATGCCGAAGATTTCGAACATGCGGGTCTTGCCAATCGGTGACGTTACCTCCCCCTGAAAGGGGGAGGTCGCTCGCACGCGATTGCGTGCGAGCGGGTGGGGGTCATCAGTCGACTCTATTGTGAGACCCTCACCCGGTCGCTTGCTTCGCAAGCGACCACCCTCCCCTTTTCACGGGAGGGATTAAGACCATCAGCTCTTCACCAGCGGGCAGCCGCCCTCCTTGATCGGACGGAAGGCTTCCTCCGCCGGGATCGTCGCCCGCAGCTTGTAGAGATCCCACGGGCCTTTCGACTCGGCCGGCTTCTTCACCTCGAACAGGTACATCGGGTGAATCTTGCGGCCATCGACACGGATCGTGCCCTTGCCGAACAGGCTGTCGTCGGTCGGCATGGACTTCATCTTCTCCACCACCGCCTTGCCGTCACTGTCGGTTTTGAGCTCCGAGACGGCCTTGAGGTAGTGCGTGACCGCGGAATAGACGCCGGCATGGATCATGCTCGGGTAAACGCCACGATTGCGCTCGGCGAACTTCTTGGCGAATGCCCGGTTCGCGTCATTCTGGTCCCAGTACCAGGCCTCGGTGAAGACCAGGCCCTGCGCGGTCGGCAGCCCAAGCGCCTTGATGTCGGTGAGGAAGATCAGAAGCGCGGCGAGGCTCTGCCCGCCACGGACGATGCCGAATTCCGCCGCCTGCTTGATCGCGTTGGTGGTGTCCGCACCGGCATTGGCGAGGCCGATGATCTGCGCCTTGGACGCCTGCGCCTGCAGCAGGAACGATGAGAAGTCGGTGGCCGGGAACGGATGCCGCACCTTGCCGAGAACCTTGCCGCCGTTCTTCTCCACGACCGCCGCCGTGTCCCGCTCGAGCGCGTGCCCGAAGGCGTAGTCGGCGGTGAGGAAGAACCAGGTCTTGCCGCCCGTCTTGACGATGGCATTGCCGGTGCCGTTGGCGAGCGCCCAGGTGTCGTACGTCCAATGGATTGTGTTGGGAGAGCATGCTTTGCCCGTGAGGTCGGATGCGGCCGCGCCCGACACCAGGAACACCTTGTTCTTCTCCTTGACGATCTGATTGACCGCCAACGCCACCGAGGAGGTCGGCACGTCGACGATCATGTCGACCTGATCGCGGTCGATCCACTGCCGCACCACGTTGGAGCCGATGTCCGGCTTGTTCTGATGATCGGCGCCGACGATCTCGACCTTGAGCCCCTTGGCCGCGGCGCCGAAGTCTTCGACCGCCATTTGCGCGGCGACGACCGAGCCCTGCCCGCTCAGGTCGGCGTAGGTTCCTGACATGTCGTTCATCACGCCGATCTTGACGACACCGTCGCTGATCTGTGCCTGCGCCGTACCGCAAGCAACGGCGGCGACCATTGCCAGCGCCAATGTGAAGAGATGTTTCATGGCATACCTCCCTGGACCGTTCAGATGACGGTCAGTTTATTCACACACCAAGATAGTCGTGAAGCTTTTCGACGTTACGCTCGAGTTCCGCGTTAGCGAAACCATCGACGATCCGCCCATGTTCCATCACGTAGTAGCGGTCCGCCACCGTCGACGCGAAGCGGAAGTTCTGCTCGACCAGCAGGATCGTGAATCCCCGGCTTTTCAGCATGTGGATCGTCCGGCCAATCTGCTGAATGATCACCGGCGCCAGCCCCTCGGTCGGCTCGTCAAGCAGCACGAGCCGGGCGCCGGTGCGCAGGATGCGGCCGATAGCCAGCATCTGCTGCTCGCCGCCGGACAGCTTGGTACCCTGGCTGCGCAGGCGCTCTTTCAGGTTGGGAAACAGCTCGAACACCTGGGCGGTGGTCAGACCGCCCGGCCGGACCTCGGGCGGGAGCAGCAGGTTCTCCTCGACGTCGAGGCTCGCGAAGATGCCCCGCTCCTCCGGGCAGAAGGCAAGGCCGGCGCGGGCGATTTGATTGGAGGCGAGCCCGATCAGCTCACGGCCTTCGTACCGCACGGATCCCGTACGCGTGCCGATGATCCCCATGACGGCTTTCAGGGTCGTGGTCTTTCCGGCACCGTTACGGCCCAGCAGCGTGACCACCTCGCCAGATCGTACGTCGAACGTGACGCCGTGCAGAACGTGCGATTCCCCGTACCAGGCCTGCAGGTCCTCGACCAAGAGGAGCGTTTCGAGGGCGGCATCAGTCATGGCCAACGCCCATGTACGCCTCTCGCACCTCCGGATTTGCTGAAACCGTAGCGTAGTCGCCCTCGGCGAGGATGCGTCCGCGCGTGAGCACCGTGATGCGGTCGGAGATGTTGGCGACAACGCTGAGATTGTGCTCGACCATCAGCACCGTGCGGCTAGCGGCAGCCGCCTTGATCAGTGCCGCGATACGATCGATGTCCTCGTGCCCCATCCCCGCGGTCGGCTCATCGAGCAGCAGCATGTCGGGATCGAGCGCCAGCGTGGTGGCGATTTCCAGCGCCCGCTTGCGGCCATAAGGAAGCTCCGCGGCGATGGTGCTTGCGTAGCCTTCCAGCGCTACCTCGCGCAGCAGCTCGCGCGCGCGATCGTTGAAGGTGTCAAGCACCCGCGCCGATCGCCAGAAGTCGAACGAACCGCCGCGCCGACGCTGCAACGCAATCCGCACGTTCTCGATCACGCTCAGGTGCGGGAACACGGCCGAGATCTGAAACGAGCGCACCAGGCCGAGCCGGGCTACGTCGGCCGGCGTCGTGTCGGTGATGTCCTGGCCCTTGAAGACGATCCGCCCTCTCGTGGGCTGCAGGAACTTGGTCAGCAGGTTGAAACAGGTCGTCTTTCCGGCCCCGTTCGGGCCGATCAGAGCGTGAATGGTGCCGCGTGCGACGCGCAGTTCCACGCCGCTCACCGCCACAAAACCGGCGAACTCCTTGGTGAGATCCTCGGTCTCCAGGATGATCCCGTCGCGCGTAGACACTGGCGACCTCCCGCCGCATTGCAGCATTGTTCCGGGAGACCGTCCAGATGCGGCATGGAGGGTTAGACGAAAGTCGAGTGGGCGCGATTCAGCGCCGGCTCGACGTCACCGAATCCGCCGTCCGCGGTGTGATCGATTTGAGTGCGCGGTAGGCGTCGGGAAGCCCCGCCCCGTACTCAGGGTCGCGGCCACGTCTGCCGAGATCACGGGCGGTCGTCTGCACGATGCCCCGGATCTGGCTCGGGCTCAGATTCGGGCTCCGCTCGATCAGCAGGGCCGCGAGCCCGCTGATATAGGCGGCCGCGATCGATGTGCCCGAGATGATCTGATAGGCGCCGCGCGGCGCCGGCGCGATGATATCGACGCCCGGCGCCGCGACGGTGATGTGACCGCCGCGATTGGAGCGGTCGAACAGCCGGTCCTGGGAATCCGTCGCCGCGACCGCGATCACGTTGCGGTCGGCAGCGGGATAGAGCGGCGGCGACTTCGGGCCGGCGTTGCCGGCCGCCGCAATCAGCACGACGTTCCGCTTGTATGCCGCCGCCAGCTCGCGCTCGATCGCGGGATCGCGCGGACCGGCGAAGCTCATGTTGATGACGCGCGCGCCATTCTTGGCCGCCCAATCGATGCTCTTGAGGATGTTGAAAGTGGTCGCCGCGGCGGTGGCCGCCGTCGTGCCGAACGCTTGTGCCGCGAGGATACGCGATGCCGGGGCCACCCCCAGCAGGCGCGAGCGCGCGACGATCGTACCGGCGATGGCGGTGCCGTGGCTGTCCGGCCCCTCCCCCGGCAAAGCGTCGTAGCTCTCGGCGATCATGCCGGCGAGCTCCGGATGCGAGACGTCGATGCCGGAATCGATCACGCCGATCAGCACCTTGTCACCCTGCGCCAGCGTATGCGCTTGCGGCAGATGCAATTTGCCGATGGCGTATTGCGCTGGATCGCCCTTGCCGGGACCCGCCGTCTCCTGCTGCAAGACGAACAGGTAGTTCGGCTGCGCCGTGCGCACGCCGGCGTCCCTCTCCAGCGCACGGATCACGGCGCTCATCGATCGTTGATCGGGAATGCGCCAGCGGAACATGGATTCGCCGGTCAGTTGAAACGTCTGCGACTCTAGCCGTATCAGTTGGTGGCGTGCCGCAAGTTGTGCGACGACCTGCTCCGATGTTCCGGGCGGGAGCTGGATCACGAGTTCATCGGGAACAAGCCGTTGCTCGCCAGCAGGCGGCGCTCCGCTTGGACGGCGGGTCGTACGGGTGGGACCCTGCTGGCGTGGGGGGCGACGGTTGGCCGCTGGCTGGCGGCGCGGCCGAGGAGGCGGCGCCCAATGTTCGGGATCGGAGTGGGCCGGCTGCGTGACGATCGTGCCGATCACACCGATGATGCCCGGTATGACCGCGCCGAGGATCCGCGGTCCGCGTGGGTCGCGGGTCCGGCGTGGTCCGCGCGGCGGGTGCCAGGCGCCGCGCGGCGGCATGGCGGCATGGCTCCAACCCTCCCCGCGCGAGCCGCGGCTTCCGCGAGCCGACGGCCGGACGTTACGGGTTCCACGGTTCACATGTGACGGTCGAACACCTTGCACGCGATGTCCGGGATCGCGGACCGCGCGATTGTTGAACGACGGCTTTGCCGACATGCCGCGGCCCCCGCGCGGCGAGGCATCCGCCAGCGAACCGAGCGGGACAACCGCGACCGCCGCCAGCAGAGTGAGCCGGCACACGCCGCGCCAGAACCTGGGCAGCCTGCCGAAACGTCTCTGGTCAGAGTGCATGACGCACCTCCCCTTCCAGGTATTCTACTCCGCCGGAACGATGAAATTGATGACGTTCGTGGCCGCCTCCAACCGGGCGATGGCCCGATCCCTGGCCTCCCGGGCCGAGGGGCGGTCGGTCGTGCCGCGATACATGGTTTCCTGCCCCGACGCATCGGGCGGCAAAGCGGCGATGCGAATGCGATAGAGCCCGCCCGGGCGCGGCCCATCAACGATGCTCGCCCGGTTGGCTTCGAGGACAGCCGCGATATCGCCGGCGCTCGCGTTTGACGCGAAGCGAACGATCGCAAGGCTTCCCATCTCGGCGGGCTTGTCGGTCGACGCGGTCTGATAGTTGCCCTGGCTGCGCTCGCCGATGACCAGGGCGCCGATCAGCCCGGCCTGCAGCAGGATCGCCAGCACGGCGGCGCCGGCCGAGAACGCGAGCTGGCGCGGTGTCAGGCTCGCGAAGAATTCCGAGATCTGGGAACCAAGACCGGCCGAGCGCGCGGGTTTGCGCCCGCCTTCGGCATCGATCGCCGCGAACAGCCGGTTCATGGCGCGCGACGAGGGTACACCGAGCGACTCGTTGACATCGACCGTCGCCGTCATCTCCTCGCAAGCGATCATGTAGCGGCGCATCAGTTCGGGATCGCGCTTGAGCGCGGCTTCTACCTGCTCCGCCTCGCGGCGGTTCAGGGTGCCGGCTGCATGCCAGGGCAGGAGATATTCGATCTCCGGGCGTTCCGGCGTGTCTTGTTGATTTGTCATGGCCAGCCTCGATCCACACCTTCCGCCTTGAGCAGTTCCGCCAATCGCTTGCGCGCATAGAACATGCGCGTCTTCACGGTGGGCTCCGGAATGCCGACGATGGCCGCGACCTCTTCGACCGATTTCTCATGGTAGTAGACGAGGTCGATCACTTCCCGGTGCTCCACCGACAGCGCCGTCAGGCACCGCCGCAACGCATCGCTCTTGCCTTTCTTCTGTACAGCGACTTCCGGATCGTCGCTTTCATCCACAATCGATTCCGCCTGTGCGTCGTCCAGTTCCTCGTCCGACCGCCGCCGTAACGTCGATAGAGCCTTGAAGCGGGCAATCGACAACAGCCAAGTGGTGACTGCGGAGCGCCCCTCGAACCGGTTGGCTTGCCGCCAGACGTCGAGGAACACTTCACTGATCAGATCCTCGGCGGTCGCCTCGTTCCGGACGAACCGCAGCACGAAACGGTAGACGCGAACATGATGACGCCCATACAGCACCTGCATCGCGAGCCGATCGCCTCCGGCGATCCGAGCGATCAGATCGTCGTCCGAGGTCGACTGTCCTGCGGTCACGGTCGGCTCATGCATAGGTCGCTCGGCGGTGCCTCTGGGTTCACTGCCACATTATAGAAAATTTCGCACCGATTCCCGCAGTTTAAGGTGGGCCGCGGCCGCGATGGGCAAATTCGGCCCGAATCGAGGCCCGCTCCCAGACCCGCGGCTCCAGCGCACTACCCGGTCGTCAGGTCTTCCCAACCATGTCGAGCACGGCCTTGCCGCGGGCATGCCCGGTCATGACGTGCTCGTAGGCCTTGATGGCATCGGCAAAGGGAAACACGGCGCCGACCACCACCTGCACGGCCCCGCTCTCGACCCAGGCGCTGATCTGGTCCAAGTACCGCGTCTCATAGCTCACCGGCGCCGGCTTCACCGTCACGTCGCTGCGCGGTGCGGCCTGCGTCATCGGCGGCACCGAGATATGGCTAATGACGCCGCCGGACTTGAGCACCGGGAACGAACGGTAGCGGACGTCGCCCCCCATCAGGTCGAAGACCAGGTCGTAGTCCTTGATGGCCGCAGCGAAATCGGTCGTGGTGTAATCGATGACGACATCGGCGCCGAGGTCACGGACGAATTCGAGATTGGACGGCCCCGCGGTGGCGGCGACGAATGCGCCGAGGTGCTTGGCCATCTGGATCGCGAGCGACCCGACGCCACCGGCACCGGCATGAACGAGCACCTTTTGGCCGGCCGCCGCCTGGCCCGTGGTCACGATCCCGGCAAAGGCGCTCAGCGCGGCGACTGCCAGCGAGCCGGCGGCAATGTGATCGAGGTTCTGGGGCTTGCGTGCCACGTGCGCCGCATCGACCGCCACAAACTGTGCGTGCGTGCCCCAGCGGGTCTGGTCGGCGACGCCGTACACCTCATCGCCGGGCTTGAACGCAGTGACCTCGCCGCCGACCTCGGCAACGACGCCGGAGCCGTCGCGGCCAAGCACATGCGGAAACGCCAGCTCCATCCGGCTGCGGGCGTAACCTTGGGAGATTTTCCCGTCGACCGGGTTGACGCTCGCCGCGTGCACCTCGATCAGTACGTCGCGAGGGCGCGGCTCCGGCCCCGGCACATCCGCGAGCGCCAACGAGGCAAGCCCATCGTAGCCGTTGAGCGTGAGCGCTTTCATCGGCCCGTCCCTCCCCCAACGGCGACCGCGCGATCGCCCGTTTGACGCTTACTGCTTCAGCGTGTTTGCCATCTTGAAGCTCGCCTCGGTCTTGCCCTTGATTTCATCGGCGGTGACTCCGGGCGCGAGTTCCACCAGCGTCATGCCGCCGCCGCCCTTCTTGTCGATGGTGAAGACGCCGAGATCGGTGATCACCATGTCGACCACGCCGGCGCCGGTCAGCGGCAGATTGCAGCGGTGCAGCAGCTTCGCCTCGTTCTTCGCAGTATGCTCCATCACCACTACGACCTTCTTCACCCCGGCGACAAGGTCCATGGCCCCGCCCATGCCCTTCACCATCTTGCCGGGAATCATCCAGTTGGCGAGGTCGCCGTTCTCGGCCACCTGCATGGCGCCGAGGATCGAGAGATCGACATGCCCGCCGCGGATCATCGCAAACGAGTCGGCGCTGGAGAAATAGCTGGTGGTCGGAATTTCGGTGACGGTCTGCTTGCCGGCGTTGATCAGGTCGGGGTCCTCATCACCCTCGTAGGGAAACGGACCGAACCCGAGCATGCCATTCTCGCTCTGCAACTGCACACTCATCCCCTCCGGGATGTAGTTCGACACCAGCGTCGGGATGCCGATGCCGAGATTGACGTAGAAGCCGTCGCGCAGTTCCTTCGCGGCGCGTTCCGCCATCTGCTCACGGGTCCAAGCCATGATGATTCCCCTTAAGCGCGCGTGCGCACGGTGTGCTGCTCGATGTGCTTCACCGCATTCGGCACATGGATCATGCGCTGCACGTAAATGCCGGGCGTGATGATGTGATCCGGGTCAACGACACCCGGTTCGACCAGGTTCTCCACTTCGGCGACGGTCACCTTGCCGGCGGTCGCCATCATCGGATTGAAGTTGCGCGCCGTCTTGCGGTAGACGAGGTTGCCCTCGGTGTCGCCCTTCCAGGCATGGACGATCGCAAGGTCGGCGACCAGGCCGCGCTCCATCACATAACGCTCGCCGTCGAATTCACGGTCTTCCTTGCCTTCGGCGATCATGGTGCCGGCGCCGGTGCGCGTGAAGAAGGCGGGAATGCCGGCACCGCCTGCCCGGATGCGCTCAGCCAGCGTGCCCTGCGGATTGAATTCGATCTCCAGTTCGCCGGCGAGGTACTGCTGGGCGAAGGTCTTGTTCTCACCCACGTAGGACGAGATCATTTTCTTGATTTGCTTCGTATCGAGCAGCAGGCCGAGACCGACTCCGTCGATACCGGCATTGTTCGATACCACCGTCAGGTTCTTCACGCCGGAGTCGCGGATCGCGATGATCAGGGTCTCGGGAATGCCGCACAGGCCAAAACCGCCTGCCATGATCACCATGTTATCGCGCAGCAGTCCGGCAAGCGCCGCCGCGGCATCGGGATAGACCTTCTTCATGAAAACTCCCAGCCCCTCACCGTTCCCGACCTGAAAGGACGTAATCGCGCATTTGTCAATGGGACGGCGCCGGCCATCGGCCGCCTGGCGGTCGCATTCCGACCCTAGTTGGCCGCAAAACTCCTCAATCCCGCCAAGGTTTTGTCAATCGGCCGTTGTTCGTTGACAGGCACCGCCATCGATCACGTCGAAGGAGGACGACCATGAGGCAGGGTTGCGTCGTCGCCATAGCGGCCGCGTTTATCGCAGGACCTGGACTAACCGTCACCGCGGCCGTGGCCGCGTGCAATCCACGTAATCCGACTGCCTGCACAGCAGTTACCCCATCGAAGGCCGCGGCGCCGCTCCAACTGAAGCGGTTCATGAAGTTGGGGCCGGCCCGGCGATCGGTGTCCCGTTCAAACACGCGCCGCCTCGTCCGGAAGCAGCAGGCCAAGCAGGCGATCGAGCCGGTGGGTGACGCGTCCTCCAAGGTCGCCGCCGCCACGCCTGACGACGCCAATGGAGCGCCTTTGACGCCGAAGGCTATTCAGACCCTCTCGATTCCGGCGCCGGCGCTGGCGTTGGCACCGGCGGTCGAGGGCCGGACGGTCGGGTTCACCACCGCGACCGAAGCCTGGACGGGTGAAGGCGCATTTGCTTCGGTCGCCGGGCCGACGACATTGCCGCCCGGCGTGACGACCGCCCAGTTCGATGAGGTCAACGAGATCGACCTCGCCGCCGACGCCGAGGCGAAGACAGCGGGGCATACGGCCCAACCCGGTCACACCGCCGGTGTCTCGTTGGTCGCGCCGGCCAACGCGGCCACGCCCTCCATGCCGTCGTCGAAACCCGGGGCCACAGCGTCCGAGCCGGAGCCTTCGTGGCTGTCCCGGCTCTACGGCAAATTCTTCGACGCCGCCTTAACCGTGGTGCTGACGATCCGCGCGTGGTTCGTCTGAGCGCGGTCAGGCACGGCGCTCGGCGACAAACCGCGCGGCGGCCCTGAGCACGGCAGTACCGTCTCCGAACGGTGCAAGCGCCGCCTCCGCTTCACCGACCAGGACGCGCAGCCGTGCCTTGGCAGCATCGACGCCCAGCATACCGACGAGTGTCGCCTTATGCGCGGCAGCATCCTTGCCTGTAGCTTTGCCGACCGTTTCAGGATCGCCTTCGATATCGAGCAGATCGTCGGCGATCTGGAATGCTTGCCCGAGCGCGACACCGTAGCGATCGATCGCGTCGTACGCCTGGGCCCTGGCCTGCCCCAGGATTGCACCGGCGATACAGGCAAAGCGCAGCAAGGCACCGGTTTTCATCGCCTGCAATGTCCGCACCTCATCTTCGCCGATCCGCAGCGGATGCCCGCCGGCAAACCGGCCTTCCGCCTCCAGATCGAGCATTTGTCCGCCGACCATGCCGCCCAGCCCTGCTGCACGCGCCAGCGCCAAGACCAGGGCGACGCGCACCGCCGGATCGGGATGCACCTCCGGCCGCGCCAGGACGTCGAAGGCAAAGGTCAGCAGCCCATCGCCGGCGAGAATGGCCGTGGCATCGTCAAAGGCCTTGTGGACCGTCGGCCGTCCACGCCGCAACGCGTCGTCATCCATCGCCGGCAGGTCGTCGTGCACCAGCGAATAGCAATGCACGCATTCCAGCGCCGCGCCGACCATGAGCGCCCGCCCGCGCGGCACATCGCACAGGGCCGCGGTCTCGACCACCAGGAACGGACGCAGCCGCTTTCCGCCGCCGAGGCTCGCATATCGCATCGACTCCAGCAGCCGCTGCGGACGATTGCGTTCGTCCGCCTCCGACTGCGGCCCAAGCAGGCGACCGAGCAGGTTCTCGACGTCGGTTGCCACGACATCGAGCCTGCGCCGGAACTCTGCTTCTGCGTCTTGTGTCACGATGCCGTCGTCTTTCCGAAGTCAACACAGGGCTAGGCGTGCGTCCCGTCGATCCCGGTGGGGAATTGCATCGCCGGCCAAGGACCACCGAGCCGGACCGGACGATGAGGATTGCTTACCGAACCGCGCAGGGATTTGAAAGTCGGGCCTGCGCAGGGCAAGTTTTGCTCGCTTCGCCGAACGTTCGCGATACAGTTGGCCCCGATATGCTCGAATTGATCGCATTTCTGGCCCTTGCCACGTGGCTTTACCTCCTCGCCGCGCGCGGCGGATTTTGGCTGGCGGCCGAGCGCGACGAACTCCAGGCCGCGCCGCCGGCAACCTGGCCGTCCGTGACCGCGGTGGTGCCGGCGCGCGACGAGGCGGGCTGCGTTGCCGACAGCATCGGTTCGCTGCTGCGCCAGGACTATCCGGGGGCGCACGCCGTCATTCTTGTCGACGACAACAGCACCGACGCGACGGCGGCGGTCGCCCGCGATGCGGCGGCAGCGGCCGGCCAGACCGGCCGGCTGACGGTGATATCCGGGCGACCCTTGCCGGCGGGATGGACCGGGAAATTGTGGGCGCTGAAGCAGGGCGTCGACGCCGCCGCGCAACGGCCCGAACCGCCCGCCTACCTGCTGCTGACCGATGCCGATATCGTCTATGCGCCTGAGACGCTGCGCCGCCTTGTCGCCAAGGCGGAAGCCGAGCGCCTGGCGCTCACGTCGCTGATGGCCAAGCTGCGCTGCGAGAGCCTGGCCGAGCGCGCCCTGGTCCCGGCCTTCATCTTCTTCTTCCAGATGCTCTACCCGTTCGCCTGGGTAAACCGTCCGCAAAGCGCGACAGCCGCAGCAGCCGGCGGCTGCATGCTGGTGCGCGCCGATGTACTTCGCCGGGCCGGCGGCATCGCGCGCATTCGCGGCGCGCTGATCGACGATTGCGCGCTGGCGCAGGTGCTCAAGGCGCAAGGACCGATCTGGCTCGGACTCACCCAGCGGGTGCGCAGCATCCGTCCGTATCCGCACCTCGACGACATCCGGGGCATGGTAGCGCGCTCCGCCTACGCGCAGCTTCGCTATTCGCCGCTCCTGCTCGCCGGCACGGTCCTCGGCATGGCATTGACCTATCTGGCACCGCCCATGCTGGCGCTGCTCGGCAGCGGGCCGGCACGCTGGATGGGGCTCGCCGCATGGGCGCTGATGGCGCTCGCATTCCAGCCGACCCTGCGGTTCTATCGGGTTTCGCCGCTATGGGGGGCGGCGCTGCCGGCGATCGCATTCCTCTATGTGCTGTTCACGCTCGATTCCGCCTGGGCATCCGCGCGCGGGCGCGGCGGCCTCTGGAAGGGGCGCGTGCAGGCCAGCCCGACGAGTCCGCAATGACGCGTGCCGAGGACCTGCGATCCGGCAAGGGGCACCGGGACGAGAATTTTCCGGTGGCCTCGCGGCTCATTCGACCAGCTTGTCGCCCGTTGATCCTCGCGTTCTACCAGTTCGTCCGCACCGCCGACGACATCGCCGACCATTCGTCCCTCACCGTCCCGGTTAAACTCGCGCATCTCGACGCGCTGGAGGCTTCGCTCACCGGCGAACGTCAGGATCAGCCCGCCGGGGTGGCGCTGCGCGCCGCGCTTGCGCCGCGCGATCTCTCGCCGCGGCACGCCCAGGACCTGCTCACAGCATTCCGCCGCGACGTCACCACGCACCGCTATCGCGACTGGGACGAGCTGATCGACTACTGCCGCTATTCGGCCATGCCGGTCGGCCGCTTCGTGCTCGACGTGCATGGCGAGAGCCGCGAGTCATGGCCGGCCAACGACGCCCTGTGCGCAGCGCTACAGATCATCAATCACCTGCAGGATTGTGCCGAGGACTACCGCAATCTCGATCGCGTCTACCTTCCGCTCGATGCGCTGGCGGCCGCTGGCACGAAGGTCGAAGCCCTCGCCGAGGCACGGGCGTCGCCTGAGCTGCGTGCCTGCCTCACCGCGCTGGCACGGCGGACGCAGGGGCTGCTCGCGGACAGCCGCTTATTCCCGGCGCAGATCGCCGACCTGCGTCTCGCCTTGGAGGTCTCCGTCATCAGAACCTACGCCGAACGCCTGGCCAGCTTGTTGCTGGCGCGCGACCCGCTGTGCGAGCGCGTGCACCTGGGCAAGGCCGCCTTCGCCGCCTACGGCATGATCGGCATTCTCCGCGGGCTGGGACGTCACCTGACGCGGGGCAACGCCCGTCGCCACAAGCCGCAGGACGCGTGAGGTCCTGCCTTGGCCGCGGAATCCACAATGCTTGCCAACCAGCCCGCCGCGGCGACCAGAGCGTCCGGCAGTTCGTTCTACACGGCGATGCGCGTCCTTCCGCGGCCGCAACGCGAGGCGATGTTCGAGATCTACGCCTTTTGCCGCGCCGTGGACGATATCGCCGATTCCGACGATCCCCGCCCGGTGCGCCACGCACAGCTCGCGCGCTGGCGTCTCGACATCGACCGGCTGTTTTCCGAAGCGCCGCCACTGCCGCTGCAGCGGCTTGCGCAGGTGACACGGTCATACGAACTCGCGCGCGACGATTTTCTTAGCGTCATCGACGGGATGGAGATGGACGTCGAGGCGGACATTCGCGCGCCCACGTTCACGACCTTGGATCTCTACTGCGACCACGTCGCGAGCGCCGTCGGGCGATTGTCGGTGCAGGTGTTCGGCATGGAAAGAGACGAAGGGCGGCAGCTCGCGCATCACCTCGGCCGCGCCCTGCAGTTCACCAACATCCTGCGCGACCTCGACGAAGACGCCGCGGTCGGCCGGCTCTACCTTCCGCATGAGGCCTTGCACCAGGTGGGGATTTCAACGAGCGAACCCGCGACCGTGCTGGCACATCCGGCGCTCGGCGACGCCTGTGCTTTCCTGGTGGCGCGAGCACAGACGCATTTCGCCGAGGCCGACACCGTGATGGCACAGGCGCGCCGCAGCACCGTGCGCGCACCGCGCGTCATGGCCGAGGTCTATCGCGCCATGCTCGACCGCATGGTCGCACGCGGCTGGTGCACCCCGCGGCGACGCGTCCGCGCCGGACGCCTGCACCTGATCTGGATCCTGCTGAGGCATGGGATTTTATAGGGGGGCGGGAATCATGAGGGCGCATGAATCGGGGCTCGAGTAGTTTGATCGCGGCCCTGGTCCTCCGGCCAGATCGACGGAATCGCTGTCACCGGCCGCACGGATCGACTGGCCGGCAGCGTCGCCCCCGAAACCGCGGCGTGCCCCGGCCTTAACGGTATCATGTCCCTCGCCGAAGCCGTTGAGGAGCTCTGCCACGGGCTACTCAGCGGCGAGCGCCGGCCCGGATGACGGGGCCTTGTTTTCCGTATAGGATTCAGGCGCATCTGCTTGCGGTAACGCAGGCGTGGATGCGGGGGCAAGCGAAGCCGTTTACAAAACCCAAAACGAACCATGGGAGGGAGGACTTATGCGACATTTCATGCCGATTGCGTTAGCCGGCCTGCTGGCCTCGGTCGGCCCGGCGCTTGGAGAGACGATCCGGCTCACGGTCGTCGCGGCGGCGCCGCCGCACGTAACCTACGTGAAAGCCGCGAAGGAGAAGTTCATCCCGGAGATCAACCGGAAGCTCGCGGCATCCGGCAAGGACCTCCGCATCGAGTGGACGGAGGCCTACGCCCAGAGCCTCGCCAAATTCACCGAGGTTTTCGAAACCGTCGAGGAAGGGATCGCCCATGTCGGCCTGATCCTGAAGAATTTCGAGCCTTCCAAGCTGCCGCTCGAGCAGTTCACCAGCATTGCGCCGTTCGGCCTGTTCAAGGTGGAGCAGTTGATCGAGATCGACCGCAGCATGCGCGAGAAGGTGCCGGCCCTGAACGAGGCTTACCGCAAATACAACCAGGTCTTCCTCACCAGCGGCATCTCGCCCTCCCAGCAGCTCTTCACGACCTTCCCGGTCAAGACCGTGGACGATCTGAAGGGCCGCAAGATCGGAGCGAGCGGCGACTTCGGGCAATGGTTCCAGGGCACCGGTGCGGTCGTCGTCCCGTCCTCGATGGCCAACTCCCATACCGATATCCGGAACGGGGTCTATGACGGCTATCCGATGAACGAACTGCTGTCCTTCGCCTACAAGGCGTACCAGGTCGCGCCCTATCTCACCCGCGTCGAATTCGGCCCGAGCAACGTCTCCGGCATCACCGTCAACCGCGACACCTGGGAGAAACTGCCGGACTATGCGCGGGAGATCTTCATGGAGACCGCGCGCGAATACTCACGCTGGCAGATCGAGATCGACGAAGGCAACTACAAGAAGTTCATGGGCATCATGACGAAGAGCGGCCTCAAGACTTATGACATGCCCGCCGAGGAGAGGAAGCGCTGGGCGTCGATGATGCCCAACATCGCCCAGCAGTGGGCCGACCGGCTCGAAAAGCGCGGGCAGCCCGGCCGCGCGGTGCTCAATACGTTCATGGGCGAGCTGCGCGCTCGCAACATCGAGATCGCGCGCGAGTGGGACAAGCAATAGCGTGGACTTTACCCTCCCCTGGAGGGGGAGGGTCGCGAGCGAAGCGAGCGGGGTGGGGTGAACCGCGAAGCGAATATGTCTCACCCCACCCCGCCGCCTTCGCTTACTTCGTTCGCTCGGCGTCGACCCTCCCCCTCCAGGGGAGGGTGACGACATCTAGGGCAGCGGCATGGCACGTCAAAGCGTAGAGGCGGCGATCCCCCCGCAAGAGTCATCGGCGGGGCGCCCCGCGCGCGCGCTCGGCAGGGCGTTCGATATCCTGATCAACGCGCTCAACGCCGTCGGCACGGTCTGGATCTTCGTGATCATGGTCCTGATCAACGCCGACGTATTCGCGCGGTATCTGTTCAACCGGCCGCTCAACGGCGTCCCGCTGATCATCGAGCTCTCGATCGTCGCGATCGTGTTCCTGCAACTCGCCGCGGCGTTGCGCGAGGGACGCATGACGCGCTCGGACGTCCTGATCGGACGCCTGCTCACGCGGCGGCCGCAGCTCGGCCTGTCGCTACAGGCCATCTATCACGCCCTCGGCGCGGTGCTGATGGGAATCCTCTTCTTCTACAGCGCGCCGCTCTTCGAGAAGGCGTGGCGGCGCGAAACCTATACCGGGGTGGAGGGCGACTTCACCCTCCAGGTCTGGCCCTTGAAGCTCATCATTCTCCTCGGAGTGGCGGTCTGCGGCGTGCAGTTCCTGCGCCACGTCGGCCTCGACCTCAAGGGCATCGGCGCCGCGGCGCGCGCCGGAACGCGCGATCGGACCGCTCCCGTCATCGCGCTTCTCTCGGCGGCGGCTGTGTTCGCGGTGCTGTTCGGCCTCGGGTCCCTCGTCTCGCTCTCGCCGGTCCAGATCGGCCTGATCTCCGTCCTGTTCGTCCTGTTCCTTGTCTACGTCGGCGTCCATGTCGGCGTGGCGCTCGCCTTGCTGTCTTTCGTCTGCGTCTGGCTGATCCGCGGCAACATGGACATAGCCGGCACGCTCTTGGCGCTCGCCGCTTCGGAGAGCCTGCAACGCTATGAGTTCGGCGTCATCCCGTTGTTCGTCTTCATGGGTTTGCTGGTCAGCGTCTCGGACATCGGCAAGGACACCTACGACGTCGCCAACCACCTCTTCCGGCGGGTGAAGGCCGGCCTCGGCATGGCGACCGTCGGCGCCAATGCGGTCTTCGCCGCGGTGACGGGGACCAGCATCGCGTCGGCCTCGGTGTTCACGAAGGTGGCGGTGCCGGAGATGCTCCGGTTCGGCTACAAGCCGCGCTTCGCCGTCGGCGTTGTGGCGGGCTCCTCGGTCCTCGGCATGCTGATCCCGCCGAGCCTGCTGCTGATCCTCTACGGCATCCTGGCGGAGACGTCGATCGGCGATCTGTTCATCGCCGGGATCGTGCCCGGGATCATTCTCGCCGCGGCGTATTGCGTCCTGATTTGGTTCATGGCCCGCCACTTCCCCGACCACGTCGCCGCGCCCGAGACGCTTGCCCAAGGCATCCAGTCCGAGATGAGCGGCCGGGAGCTAGCCCTCAAGATCGCGCCGATCGTGATCCTGATCATGATCGTCCTTGGCGGTATCTATGGCGGGGTGTTCACCGCGACCGAGGCGGGCGGGGTCGGCGCCATGGGCGCGCTGATCATGACCATCCTCAAGCGGCGCCTGACCTGGAGCAATCTCTGGCACACGCTGATGGAGACCGGCTACGTGACCGCGGCGATCTGCTTCCTGCTGATCGCCGCCACCCTCTATGCCCGCATGATCGCCATGACGGGCATCCCGAACGTGATGGAATCCTACATCGCCGCGGTGGGGATCGGGCTCGCGGGGCTGCTCGCGATCTACATCGTGGTGGTCGTACTACTCGGCACCATCATGTCGGCGGGGGAGATCATGCTCATCCTGATCCCGATCGCCGTGCCGCTCCTCGCGCCCTTTGGGGTCGACCTCGTCTGGTTTGGGATCGTGACCATCATCGCCGTCGAGATCGGGCTGCTCACCCCGCCCCTCGGCATCGCCTGCTTCGTCATCCACAACAACCTGCAGGACAAGCGCATCAGCCTCGACGACATCTTCTGGGGGGCGGCACCCTTCGCGCTGACCATGCTGGTGGTGCTGATCCTGGTGACGCTGTTTCCCCAGCTGGCGCTTGTCCTTCTATAGATGAATCCGCGGCTTCGTGGCGGAGCTAGATCCTTCTCGACCGCAGTACAATGGTCGTGAGTGCGGCTCGGTGGGATCCAATTCCGCGCCCACGCCGCTAGGGTACTTTCTGCTCGGAGCCGGTTTTTGCCGCACCCGTATCGTCCCGGACATTCTTCGCACCGGCGGACCGGTCCTGCCAAGTCTCGCTATTTCATGATTCGACGCTTCTCCTGATTTGACAATTCGGAATTGTCCGGCGCGCCACCGCCGAGTCGGGAAAAATTGCCGAAAATGGAGGAACCGATATCCAGCATTTCTTGAGGACGACGCAAGTCTACGGCCGATGTCGACAGGCCGTGAAGAATTTTTGAGAAATGATCTGGTCGGCTAGCGCCAGTTGACGTCCGGCGGCGGATTGAGTGTCGGGCACGGAGACGACCAATGGCAAACTACGGTGCACCTCTTGTTGCGTTAGCAGCCATTCTCGGCACGGCGCTCTCTATCTACGACTACATCGATCCGATGAGCGGGATCGCCGGCACACCCGGCGCCATCCTGGT
This sequence comes from Hyphomicrobiales bacterium, assembly GCA_009377755.1. Taxonomy (GTDB): domain Bacteria; phylum Pseudomonadota; class Alphaproteobacteria; order Rhizobiales; family Xanthobacteraceae; genus WHTM01. The sequence continues at coordinate 78,835 of WHTM01000014.1, forward strand.
CATCGCATCGACGCTGATCCTGTTCGTTTTCGGCTTGCTCATGGCGGCTGATCCGCGCAGCGCCGCATTACGGATATTCATCATCCTTTCCTGTCTTCTCGGCATCGCCGGCACCGCATTCGCGGCTTACCTCCTCAACAGCCGCACGCTCCTCGCCTTGATGGTCGTCTGCCTGCTGGGCTGGCTCATCTATCTCTTCAAGCCGCGCCGAGCACTCGCCTGACCGCGTGCAAATTCTTTCCATGCAAAGGTGAGACCCATGAAGCGGATAGGTGTTCTGGCAACTCTTCTCTCGCTCTCCACGATTGCACTGCTGACTGGTGTTGCGCAGTCGCAGGAAAAGACCTGGCAGCACTTCAACGGCGACCTTCGCGCGCAGAAATATTCCAGCCTCACTCAGATCACGCCGGAGAATGTGAAGAACCTCACTGCGGCGTGGAGAATTCATACCGGCGACAAATATTCCGGCACCGGCGCACCGCCGACTTTGGGGGCGCATATGCGCAGCAAGCCGGCCGGCGGTAACGAAAAGGTGCCGCCGACCGTATGGTCCGCTACGCCCCTGTTCGTAAACAATACATTGTATCTCGGCACGCCATTCTACCGCATTTTCGCGCTCGAGCCGGACACTGGAAAGATCAAATGGATCTATGATTCGAAAGCGGTGCTCGCGGCGCTGACCCAGCCTGACTTGAAGAACCGGGGCGTCGCCTATTGGCAGGCCGAAACGATCACCGCCGGCGCGGCGTGCCAGAAGCGGGTCTATATCGGCACCATGGATGCGAAGCTGCATTCGGTCGACGCCGATACCGGCAAGCCCTGCGCGGATTTCGGCACGAACGGCGTCGTCGACATCAACCAATGGAACACGGAAAACAACAAATGGCCGCTCTCAATCCTGCAGCCGCCGACCGTGTTCAAGGACTATCTGATCGTCGGCTGGGCCGGCAAGGACTGGGCCGATAGCGAAGCGCCTCCCGGCAGCATTTTTGCGCTCGACGCGAGGACGGGCGCCCTGCGCTGGACTTTCCATTCGATCCCGAAGGAGTTCGCCGCCAAGACCGGCACGGCCAATGTCTGGGCCAGCATGTCGGTCGATGCGGAACGGGAAATTCTCTACATCCCTGTTAGCTCACCGAGCCCGAATTTCTTCGGCGGCAACCGGCGCGACCCGATCCCTCTTGGGACGTCCGTCACCGCGCTCAGGATCGCGACCGGCGAGGTGGTCTGGAGCCGGCAACTTGTCCATCACGACATCTGGGATTTCGACACGAATTCCGCGCCCACGCTCGTCGACATCACCAGGGACGGCCGGACCATTCCCGCGCTCATGCAAACGTCCAAGCAGGGATTTCTGTACATCCTGAACCGCGAGACCGGCGAGCCGGTCTATCCGATGGAAGAACGGCCCGTTCCGAAGTCGACGGTGCCTGGCGAAGTCGCGTCGCCGACGCAACCTTACGTGCCGCTGCCGAAGCCGGTCGTCGATGACACGTGGCCCGGCATTTTTCCGCTCGCGGATATCGCGAGCTTTGGCTACTGCACGAGAAAGCTGAAGGAGCTGCGGTATGAAGGCCGCTTCACGCCGCCGAGCCTCGAAGGCAGCCTCACCTATCCGGGCACGATCGGCGGCGTGGAATGGGGCGGCGGCGCGGTCGATCCAAACAAGCAGATCTTCGTCGTGAATAATTCCAGCGCCGTGCAGATCTACAAGCTGCTCGCACGCGAAGACTACGACAAGGCAACCGCCACACCCGGCGCCTCCGAATCCGGCGGCTACTTCCCGATGTCCGGCGCGCCCTACGGATTCCAGTTGTCGACCTTCCTGAACCCCCTCGGGATGCCGTGCTGGAAGCCGCCCTACGGCTCGATTGCGGCCTACGATCTCAAGACCGGGCGGCAGCTCTGGAAGAAGGCCTTCGGACAGATCCAGAAGTGGGGCTTCTACATGCCGGAGTCCTGGGGAACGATCACGATCGGCGGTCCGGTGATCACCGCGAGCGGCCTGATCTTCATCGGCGCATCGATGGACTCGCGCGTGCGCGCGCTCGATCTCCGGACCGGTGACGTGCTCTGGCAGGCCCTCGTGTCCGCGCCCGCCGTCGCGCTGCCCGCGGTCTATGAGTACAAGGGCAAGCAATATGTCGTGTTCGCCGCCGGCGGAAACTCGATCCTGACACCCCGCGTAAGCGACGAGATCGTGGCATTCGCGCTGCCGGATTAGCCGCCGCGGCTCACGCCTTGCTGTCTGGCTCACCACTTCAAAGCGCCGAGAGAACATCTCGCTCATCGCAAGCTGAACGTGTTCGCATTGAGCAAGCCGCCGTCAACAAGCTCGGTTTACGCGTACACGACCTGGAGGCATGATCTCCTCGCAAAACCGGCTTCCACCCCGATCAAATCCCGGGCGAGCTTTCCACGGATCATGCCCTGATGCCGCGCACCTTTCACGTCATCGGCGCCGGGTTGGCAGGTCTATCGGCGGCGGTGCGGCTGGCCGGCGCGGGGTATGCCGTGACCGTGCACGAGGCGGCGCCGCATGCTGGCGGGCGCTGCCGTTCGTACTACGACCAGACGCTCGGCATGGTGATCGATAACGGCAACCACCTGGTGCTGTCGGGCAATCGCGCGACGCTCGACTACCTGCGGACGATCGGTTCGGCGGACCGTCTGGTCGGACCGCCCACGGCGGCCGTCGATTTCGTCGATCTCGCAACCGGCCAACGCTGGACGCTGCGTCCGAACGACGGCCGGCTACCGTGGTGGATTTTCGATGCCGGGCGCCGCATTCCGGGAACCGTTAGCTTCGACTACCTGCCGGCGGCACGCCTCATGTGGGCGTCGGCGTCGCAGCGGATCGACGCGGTCCTGAGCTGCCGCGGCCGCGTCTACGAGCGGCTGCTGCATCCGTTCCTGCTGGCGGCGCTCAATACCGAGCCGCCAGCGGCATCAGCAGCGCTTGCCGGCGCCGTAATCCGGGAGACGCTCGCCGCAGGCGGTGCGGCCTGCCGGCCGTTGATCGCACGAGACGGCCTGGGGGCGGCGTTGATCGATCCGGCGCTGCGGGTCCTGGAACGGCAGCATGGTACCATTTGTTTCGGGCACCGCCTGCGTGCCGTCGGAATTGAGGGCGATAGGATCGAAAGCCTCGACTTCGGCGAGGACTCGGTGCCGCTGGGTCCACAGGACGCCGCCGTTCTCGCCGTGCCGCCGCCGGTCGCGGCCGCCCTCGTTCCCGAACTCTCGGCGCCGACCGAGTTCCGGGCCATCGTCAACGCGCATTTCCGCCTTGCGCCGCCGGCAGATCTCCCGCCTTTGATCGGTGTCGTGAACGGCACCGTGGAGTGGATTTTTTCCTTCCCCGACCGCATTTCCGTGACGATCAGCGGCGCCGACCGCCTGCTCGACGCCCCCCGTGAGGAGCTTGCCGGCCTGATCTGGCGCGAGGTTTCGCAGGTCGCCAAACTCGCCGAACCGATGCCGCCATGGCAGATCGTGCGCGAACGGCGAGCGACCTTCGCAGCGACGCCGGAGCAGGATGCCCGCCGGCCAGGCCCGCGAACGCCGTGGAAGAACCTCGCCCTGGCCGGGGACTGGACCGCAACGGGCTTGCCCGCGACCATCGAAGGTGCCATCCGATCAGGCAACCTGGCGGCGGAAACCATTGCCGTCTAATTGCGTATTATGGGAATGAACATCAACACGACGATGCAGCCGCCGGCCGCCGTGCCGGCGCACGATTCTTCGACCGCCCTCGACACCGGAATCGCTGTCGCCGCCGAGGCGCTGCTGGCGCAGCAGCAGCCCGACGGGCATTGGGTGTTCGAACTGGAGGCGGACGCGACGATCCCCGCCGAGTACGTGCTGCTGACGCACTACCTCGGCGAGCCGGCCGATCCGATCCTGGAAGCCAAGATCGGCGCCTATCTGCGGCGCATCCAGGGGGCGCACGGCGGCTGGCCGCTGTTCCATGCCGGCGACTTCGACATGAGCGCCAGCGTGAAGGCCTATTTCGCGCTGAAGATGATCGGCGACGCGTCCGAGGCCGCACACATGCGCCGCGCCCGCGAGGCGATCCTGGCGCGCGGTGGTGCCGCCGGCAGCAACGTATTCACCCGCATCCTGCTCTCGCTCTACGGCATGGTTCCCTGGCGCAGCGTCCCGGTGATGCCGGTGGAGATCATGCTGCTGCCGCGCTGGTTTCCGTTCCATCTGTCGAAGATTTCCTATTGGGGCCGCACCGTCATCGTGCCGCTGCTGGTGCTGATGGCGCTCAAGCCGCGGGCGCGCAATCCGCGCGGCGTGACCATCGACGAATTGTTCGTCGAGCCGCCGCAAACGGTCGGCCCGCCCGCCAAGGCGCCGCATCAGCGGCGTGCGTTGTTCTCGCTGTTCCGCGGCATCGATGCTGCTCTGCGCGCCTTCGAGCCATGGATGCCGCGCTCCTCGCGGCAGCGCGCGATCGATGCGGCGATCGGCTTCGTGAGCGAGCGGCTCAACGGCGAGAGCGGGCTGGGCGCGATATACCCCGCGATGGCGAACACCGTGATGATGTTCGACGTGCTCGGCTATCGCGAAGACCACCCGCACCGCGCGATCGCCCGCGCCGCGATCGACAAGCTTTTGATCATCAAGGACGACGAAGCCTATTGCCAGCCGTGCGTCTCGCCGGTCTGGGACACGGCGCTCGCCTGCCATGCATTGCTGGAGACCGGCGGTGAACGAACGGCGCAGCCCATCGGCAAGGCAAGCGACTGGCTGATGGCGCAGCAGGTCCTCGATGTGGCCGGCGACTGGGCCGAGCGGCGGCCGAATGTGCGGCCGGGCGGATGGCCATTCCAATATGCCAACCCGCACTATCCCGACATCGATGACACCGCCGTCGTCGTGCTGGCGCTCGACCGCGCCCGCACGAGGTCAGCGCACCACCGGCATGACGTTGCCATCGATCGCGGCCGCGAATGGATCGTCGGCCTGCAGAGCGCCAACGGCGGCTGGGCCGCGTTCGACGCGGACAACACGCATTACTATCTCGACAACATCCCGTTCGCGGATCACGGCGCCCTGCTCGATCCGCCGACGGAGGATGTCACTGCCCGCTGCGTCTCGATGCTGGCGCAACTGGGTGAGCGCCCCGACAACAGCACGGCGCAGGCACGTGCCGTCGACTACCTGCGCCGCACCCAGCATCCGGATGGAAGCTGGTACGGCCGCTGGGGCATGAACACCATCTACGGCACCTGGTCGGTGCTGTGCGCGCTCAACGCCGCCGGCGTCGATCGCGCGGCGCCGGAAGTGCGCCGCGCAGCGGACTGGCTGGTCGCAATCCAGAACGCGGACGGCGGCTGGGGTGAAGACGGGTCGAGCTACAAGCTCGACTACCGCGGCCACGAGCCGGCGCCGAGCACCGCATCGCAGACCGCCTGGGCCCTGCTCGGGCTGATGGCCGTCGGCGAGTCCGACCACCCCGCGGTTGCCCGCGGCGTAGACTATCTCCTGCGCATGCAGGGCGGCGATGGATTCTGGGACGAGGCGCATTACACCGCCACCGGGTTTCCGCGGGTGTTCTATCTGCGCTACCACGGCTACGCGAAGTTCTTCCCGCTCTGGGCGCTCGCGCGCTACCGCAATCTCACGCGCGGCAACCGGCGCACGGTGGATTGCAGCATGTGATCGAGCACGGCCCCCACAGCCCCCCGCACGTCGTCGCCGTCTGCGGCCTTGCCATGGAGGCGCGGATTGCGGCTGGGCACGGCATCGTTGTCGTCTGCGCCGGCGACCAGCGGCGGCTCGCGGCGGAGTTGCGCGACGCAACCACGCCGGCGACCTGCGGCATCGTCAGCTTCGGGATGGCCGGCGGGCTGGCGGTCGGGCTGCGGCCCGGCACCTGCATCGTCGCCCGCGGCGTCCTGGCGCTCGGCGAGGGCTTCGCCACCGACACCGGATGGGCACGACACATGCTCGCCGCGCTGCCGACGGCTCTCCATGCCGATCTCGCGGCGACAGACCGGCCGATGCACCTGCTTTCCGAGAAGCGAAATCTGCATGAACGGACCGGCGCCGTCGCCGTCGACATGGAGTCGCACATCGCCGGACGAATGGCGCGCGAACGGCGGTTGCCGTTCGCCGCCGTGCGCGTCGTCGTCGATCCTGCCGAGCGGCCGGTGCCCAAGGCGGCGCTCGCCGGTCATCGCGCCGACGGCGCGACCGACGCGCGTGCGGTCGCGTCGGCGCTGTTGCGGCGCCCACGCGACATTCCCGCGGTCATTCGGCTTGCGTTCGACGCCTGGATTGCTTCGCGCGCGCTATTCCGCTGCCGGCGGCAGCTTGGCGACCGCTTCGCGTTCGTGAATATCGGTCATCATCCGCTCGACGTGGCGTGAAAAGACATATTGCGCCGGCCGCTGCTGATCGAGCGGGATGTCCGGCGCCATCGGCCCTTCGGTGCGCACGCCGCGCAAGCTTACCAGCGCAGCCTTCAACGGATTTTTGACCGTGTCCTGCACGGCCGTCGCCTCGAAGCCCGAGTGCACCATGCAGTCGGCGCATTTTTCGTAGTTGCCGACCCCATAGCCGTCCCAATCGGTCTCTTCCATCAACTCGCGGAACGTCTTCACGTAGCCTTCGCCGAGCAGGTAGCAGGGCCTTTGCCAGCCGAACACGGTACGCGTGGGATTGCCCCACGGCGTGCAATGATAAGTCTGATTGCCGGCAAGGAAATCGAGAAACATCGTCGATTGACTGAACGACCAGTTCTTGCCGCCGCGGCCGCGTTTGAGGATGTCGCGGAACAACTGTTTGGTCTTCGTGCGGTTGAGGAAGTGTTGCTGGTCAGGCGCGCGTTCGTAGGCATAACCGGGCGACACGGTGATGCCGTCGACGCCGAGCGCCTTGACGGTGTCGAAGAACTTCGCCACCGGCTCAGCTTCAGCCGTGTTGAACAGCGTGCAATTGATGTTGACGCGGAAGCCGCGCGCCTTCGCCGCTTGGATCGCTTTGACGGCGCGGTCGTAGACGCCCTCCTGGCAGACCGACTTGTCGTGCATCGCCTTGTCGCCGTCGAGATGCACCGACCAGACGAAGAACGGGCTCGGCTGGTACTGGTTGAGCTTCTTCTCCATCAGCAGGGCATTGGTGCAGAGATAGACGAATTTCTTGCGCTCGATGATGCCGCGCACGACCTCCGGCAGCTCGCGGTGCAGCAGCGGCTCGCCGCCCGCGATCGACACCACCGGCGCGCCGCACTCGTCGACCGCCTGCAGACAGTCCGCGACCGACAGGCGCTGATTCAGGATCTTGTCCGGATAGTCAATCTTGCCGCAGCCCGCGCAGGCGAGATTGCAGCGGAACAGCGGCTCGAGCATCAGCACGAGCGGATAGCGCTTGCGCCGCTTGAGATGCTGCCGGACCACGTAGCCACCGACATAGGCGATTTGCCGCAGAGGAATTCCCAACTTCAGCTCCCGATTCCGACGGTTTCCCTGCCCTGCACGCCGGCCAGTTCGGCCGGCAGGCGGAACTCGATATGCTCTTCCCGGCCCGACAAGGTCGAGACCTCGACCGGGCCCAGACGGCGCAGAGCGCCGATGACATCCTCGACCAGCACCTCCGGCGCGGACGCCCCCGCGGTGATGCCGACGGTGCGGGCGTCCTTCACCCAATCCGCCTGCAGCTCGCTGCCGTCGGCGATGAGATAGCTCGGCACGCCCGCCTCCGCCCCGATTTCGCGCAACCGGTTGGAGTTCGAGCTGTTCTTTGCACCGACCACCAGGATGACGTCCACCAGCGCGCTCAGGTCCCGGACGGCCGACTGGCGATTCTGTGTCGCATAGCAGATATCGCGGGTTTCCGGCCCGACTATGTTGGTAAAGCGGCGCTGCAATGCGGCGATGATGCCGCGGGTGTCGTCGACGCTCAGGGTGGTCTGAGTCACGTAGGCGACCGGCGTATCTGCCGGAATCGACAACGTTTTGACGTCATTCTCGCTCTGCACCAGCACGACCGGCCCGGGGATCTGGCCCATGGTCCCCTCGACCTCCGGGTGTCCGGCATGGCCGACCAGAATCAGCACGCGTCCCTGCGCGACGTAGCGCTTCCCCTGGTTGTGGACCTTGGTGACCAGCGGGCAGGTCGCATTGAGCACCGGCAATCCGCGCGACCCCGCCTCGTCCTCGACCGACCGCGCCACGCCGTGGGCGCTGAAGATGGTGACCGCGTTGTCGGGAACCTCCGACAGGTCCTCGACAAAATGCGCGCCTTTGGCCTTCAGGCTTTCCACGACATGTTTGTTGTGCACGATTTCGTGACGCACATAGACCGGCGGCCCGTATTTCTTCAAGGCGCGCTCGACGATTTCGATGGCGCGCACGACGCCGGCGCAGAACCCGCGAGGCTGAGCGAGAATTACCTTCATGCAAGACCCATCTTTGGCGTCGTTCTAAACGGAGCGGAGCCGCGCAAGCGGTCTAGCGCCGCCGATTTGAAATTCCTGCACCATATGGCGTGTTTTTCCCGACGGCGGTAGACCAGCGGGGACATTGACCGACAAATGGTAACACTTTCCCGGACAGGGCGAATCAGGTTGGACAGCAAGGCGAACCATGTTGAAAACGACGATTCAGTCCATTGTCGACGTCTGCACCCGCCGTCCGTGGCCGGTCATCGTCGCCACGCTGATCCTGACGCTACTGTCGGGCATCTATGCAGCGCGGAACTTTGCCATCAACACCGACATCAACACGTTGATTTCCCCTGACCTGCCCTGGCGCCAGCGGGAGCTGGCCTTGGAGAAGGCTTTTCCCGAGCGCGCCGAGCTAATTCTCGTGGTGGTTGACGCCCCGACGCCGGAACTGGTCCAGGCGGCAAGCCGAGCCCTCGCCGAGCGCCTGAAGGGCCAGACGGCGCTGATACGCGCGGTCCGCGAGTCCGCAGGCAGCGAATTCTTCCGCAGAAACGGACTCCTGTTCCTGCCACCTAAGGAGGTCGGGCGGACAACAGGGGGGCTCGCGGCCGCCGAGCCGTTCGTCGCGGCGCTGGCGCGCGATCCGTCGTTGCGCGGCCTTTCGGAAGCGCTGTCCCTCGGGCTGGCCGGTGCCCAGATGGGCCAGGGCTCGCTCAGCGACATGACCCGGCCGCTGACCATGGCGGCGGACACGGTCGAGGGCGCGCTCGCCAGGCGGCCGGCGCCGTTCTCCTGGCAGGTGCTGCTGAATGGGCGTCCTGCAGCGCCCGGGGAGCTGCGCCGCTTCATCGAGGTCTGGCCGGTTCTCGACTTCAATGCGCTGGAGCCGGGCAAGGCCGCGACCGATGCTATCCGTCGCGCGGCGGCCGACCTGCAACTGGCGCAGGAATTCGGCGCCCGGTTGCGCCTGACCGGCCCCGTGCCGATCGCCGACGAGGAATTCGCCACGTTGAAGGACGGCGCGCTAGTCAACGGCATCGCCACCCTGATCATCGTCCTGGCGATCCTCTGGCTGGCGCTGCGCTCGCCGAAGATCATCGTTGCCGTTTCGCTCAACCTCCTCGCCGGCCTCGCGATCACCGCTGCGCTTGGCCTGATGATGGTCGGCGCCCTCAATCCGATCTCGGTCGCATTCGCGGTGCTGTTCATCGGTCTCGGCGTCGACTTCGGAATCCAGTTCAGCGTCCGGTATCGCACCGAGCGCTACGCTCACGACGACTTGCGGGCAGCCCTTCGGCAGGGAGCCGGCCAGGTCGGCGCCCCGCTGACGCTTGCCGCGGTGGCAACCGCGGCGGGATTCCTGTCGTTCCTGCCGACCGACTACCGCGGCGTGTCCGAGCTCGGGCAGATCGCCGGCGCCGGCATGCTCATCGCCTTCATCAGCAGCATCACGGTTTTGCCGGCGCTGCTGACGGTGCTCAACCCGCCGGGCGAACGCGCACCGCTGGGCTATGCCACGCTGGCGCCGGTCGACCGATTCCTGCGGCGGCGGCGCATGGCGATCGTCGCCGCTACGGTCGCGGTCGCGGTCGCCGGATTGCCGCTGCTCATGTATCTGCGGTTCGACTTCAACCCGCTCAATCTGCGCAGCCCGAACGTGGAGTCGGTGGCGACGTTTCTCGAACTGCGCAACGATCCGCAGATCGGCGCGAGTTCGATCACGGTGATGGCGACGTCGATGGAGAGCGCGCGCACCATCGCCGAGCGGCTGGAGCGCCTCCCCGAGGTCGCCAGCACCAGGACGCTGGCGAGTTTTGTTCCCGGCGATCAGCCGCGGAAGCTCGAAATGATCGCCCGCGCCAGGGCGGCCCTTGGCGACGCCTTGAGCACCACACCGGCCGCGCCGCCGTCCGACGCCGGGACCGTCTCCTCCCTGACGCAGACCGCGGCGGCCCTGGAGAATGCCGCATCCGATGCAGCCGATGGCCCAGGTCCACAGGCGGCGCGGCGCCTCGCGGCCGCAATGATACAGCTTGCCCGCGCCGAGCCGGCGGTTCGCGAGCGCGCCCAGGCAGCATTCGTGACGCCGTTGAGGATCGCGCTCGCCGACCTCCGCGATCTGTTGCAGGCACAGCCGGTGACGCTTGCGGGTTTGCCGGAAGATCTGGTGCGGGCATGGACCACGGCGGATGGCCGGACCCGCGTCGAAGTGCTTCCGAAAGGCGACCCCAACGACAATGAGGTTCTGCGCCAATTCGCCCGCGCGGTGCTCGCGGTCGAGCCCACCGCGATCGGCGGCCCGATCTCGATTCTCGAGTCCGGGAATACGGTCGTGCGCGCGTTCATCGAGGCCGGCCTGCTGGCGCTGGTCGTGATCACGATCCTGTTGTGGATCGTGCTGCGGCGGCTGGGCGACGTGGCGCTGACGCTCGTGCCGCTGCTGCTCGCCGGCGTCGTGACGCTGGAAGTCTGCGTGCTGATCGGTCTGCAGCTCAATTTCGCCAACATCATCGCGCTGCCGCTGCTGCTCGGCATCGGCGTCGCCTTCATGATCTACTACACCATGGCGTGGCGCTCCGGGCAGACGGACCTGCTGCAATCGCCCCTCACCCGCGCGGTGATCTGGAGCGGGCTGACGACGGCGACGGCCTTCGGCAGCTTGTGGCTGTCGAACCACCCCGGCACGTCGAGCATGGGCAAGCTGTTGGCGCTGTCGCTGGTGGCGACGCTCTGCGCGGCTGTGCTATTTCAGCCCGCCCTTATGGGGACGCCGCGCAGCGATACCAAAGCGTAGGCAAAGAACCGGGGGCCGAGAGCGCCAATAGGCGACATCAAGAATACTGGACGCCGCCAATTGGCAGAATCTCTCCTGGTAACGACGAAACGGCGCGGGAATTGGCACCCCGCCCAACGATGAATTGATGGCGAAGTCGCCAATACACGCTTTGACCGGTTGATCCGGCGCGTCAATATGAACTCTTACACAAGAGCTCAGTTGGGGGAAACAGCCATGATCAACATAGTCCGTGGGCCGACGATCGCCGTCATCGTAGCTGTCGGTCTTTTGTTGCCGCAGGCGTTACACGCGCGAGACTATCCCGCCCGACCGGTCACGATCATCGTGCCCACCACTGCGGGTGGCGGAACGGACATTATCGCGCGGTTGATCGGCGATCAGCTCTCGAAGCAGCTCGGTCAGCCCTTCGTCGTTGAGAATCGTCCGGGAGCGGGATTGGTCATAGGTACGGTGGCGGCGGCCAAGGCGACCGCCGATGGCTACACCCTCCTGGCCGGCCTTAATGGAAACATGGCGATGAGCCCGAGCCTGTTCAGCAAGCTTCCCTACGACCCGATAAACGACTTCACACCCGTCGCAATGCTTGCCGAATATCCGTTCCTCGTGGTGGTGAGCAACGACCTGCCTGTGAGGTCGATCAAGGACCTGATCGCACTTGCAAAGTCGAAGCCTGGCCAGATCAACTACGCCTCCGCCGGGAATGGTACCGGACAACACCTGGCTACCGAGCTGTTCAAGATCATGACCGAAACCAACTTGTCGCATGTGCCGTATCGCGGCGCGCAGCCGGCCTACCTCGATGTCATATCTGGGCGTGTGCCAGTGTTCCTCGACAATATGTCAGGTGCACTGAGTTTGGTGACGAGCGGCAAGGTTCGCGCGCTTGCCGTTACATCCACGACGCGGTCACAGTTGCTGCCGGAGTTGCCGACGGTCGCTGAAGCCGGCGTGCCGGGCTACACGTACCACACTTGGTTTGGTCTCTGGGCACCCAAGAAAACGCCCAAACCGATCATCGAAACGCTGCACGCCGAGGTGAGGAAAGCGCTCGGCGATCCCACGGTGCGGGAACGGATCGTTGCGACGGCGGGTCAACCGTCGACGATGGCGCTTCCCGACATCGAGCCTCTGGTAAAGGCTGAAATCGCGAAATGGTCCGATGTGGTCAAGCGCGCGAACATAACGGTCAAATGATATGCGAATTTATTGACTCATTTGGGAGGACGCCATGACGCTTACACGCCGTGAACTTGTTTGTCTGGCAACGGGCACTGCCGCGGTTCTGGCTGTGCCGCGGATCGCAGGAGCGCAAGCTTACCCTACGCGACCAGTCACCATGATCGTGCCGTTTCCGGCAGGCGGGGCGGCGGACACGATTGGACGCATCATTGCCGAGGGCATGCGGGACTCGCTGGGGCAAGCCGTCGTTGTCGAGAACGTGACTGGCGCCGCGGGCAGCATCGGCCCGGGTCGGGTCGTTCGCGCAGCAAGCGACGGTTACACGCTCAGCCTGGGCTCGTCCGGCACTCACGTCGTGAATGGCGCGACCATGGCGCTACAGTACGACGTGGTGGACGATTTTGAGCCGGTCGCACTCCTCTCAACTCAACCGCTAATGATTGTTGCAAGAAAGGACATGCGGGCGAAGGATCTGAAGGAATTAATTGCTTGGTTGAAGGCAAATCCGGACAAGGCAACGCAGGGAACCACGGGACCAGGCAGCACAATCCATCTCGCCGGCGCCTTATTCCAGAAAATGACAGGTACCCGCTTTGCGTCCGTGCCGTATCGCGGCACCAACCTCGCGATGCAAGACATGGTCTCGGGGCGCATCGATATCATGTTCGATTTGGCATCCCTCTCCATGCCGCAGGTGCGTGCCGGCACCATCAAGGCATACGCCATCATGGCGAAGGGTCGACTGGCAGCAGCACCCGACATCCCCACTGTGGACGAGGTCGGTTTGCCCGGTTTCTACGGTTCGGTCTGGATTGCGCTTTGGGCCCGCAAGGGCGCTCCCAAGGACGTCATCACCAAGCTTAATGCTGCGGTCGTAAATGCCCTGGCGAATCCGGCGGTCCGCGGGCGGCTCGGCGGTCTCGGGCATGAGGTTTTCCCGCGCGAGCAGCAGACGCCGGAAGCGCTCGCTGCGTTCCAAAGAAATGAAATCGACAAATGGTGGCCAATTATCAAAGCCGCGGGCATCAAGGTGAACTGATCTGACGGTCGAAAACAGTCTCTTCTTACACCCGCGCTGATCGGGAGCGCCTGACAACCGCCACCGCGTTCGGCAGCCTCTGGCTGTCGAGCCATCCCGGCACGTCGAGTATCGGGTGTTGGCGCTTTCGCTGGTGACCACGCTCTGTACGGCGGCGCTATTTCAGCCCGCGCTCATGGGCGCGCCCCGCGCCGACGCCGAGACGTAGGCAAAGATCGGCGTCGGATGCCCATCCGACGCTCGGCGGCGGGCGCGTGACGCGAGTCCAGTCCTGGCCGCTGCACACCCAGCCGCTCAGCACGCAACCTTCGATCTCCAGCCGATCCGGACGTGTCTGTGTGACCGTCGCCCGATAGGTCTTGCCGTTTTCGGCGTTGTAGATCGATCCCTCCCACTGGTTCGACCTCACGGAGTTCATCCCGAGGATGATAGGAAGCCCGAGCGTGGGGCGGTTGCGCAGGGAGCGGTCGGGATTCTCTGCGTCTATGCTTGGCTTGTGCTCCCAGGACACGACGCCCCACAACTCGCCGGCACAAAGGACGGTCCGGATATGCGCCCGGCCGTCCTCGACCCGCCATTCCCCGGCCGGATCGGCGGCGCGTGTCGGAAGCACGAAAGTGGTCATTACAGCCATTACAGCAAGAGTCAGGGCTATGCGCCGCACGGTCGCTCCCATTTTCTCAATACAGTTGCCTAGAAACGGTTTCCGGCCATATTTCGGCACAGATGCGGTTACGATATGGATGCCTTCGGTCAATATGACGACAGGCGCCCCCCAGCCGCCCCCAAGGGATTGATAGCACGATGAGCCTCGATATGGCGGCCCTGTTCGCCCAGCACGAAGGCGACCGTTTCGCGCTGCACGCGCGGAACCTCAACGAGCAGATGGTGCGGGTGCTGCGCGCGATCGGCTATGATGTCGGCTTCGTGCGCGGACGCGGCGCCTATCTCTATGACCGCGACGGCAACGAGTTCATCGACCTGCTCAGCGGCTTCGGCGTCTTCGCCATCGGCCGCAATCACCCGAAGCTGCGGGAGGCGCTGACCTCCGTGCTCGACGCCGAACTGCCCAATCTCGTGCAGATGGACGTTTCGGCGCTCGCCGGTATCCTGGCGCAGCGCCTGCTCAAGCGGGTGCCGCATCTCGAAAAAGTCTTCTTTGCCAATTCCGGTGCGGAAGCGGTCGAGGCGGCCATCAAGTTCGCCCGCGCGGCGACCGGACGCACCGGCATCATGTTCTGCGACCATGCCTTCCACGGCCTGTCCTACGGCGCGTTGTCACTCAACGGCGATGCCATCTTCCGCAGCGGTTTCGAGCCGCTGCTGCCGGACTGCATCAAGATTCCGTTCAACGACCTCGCGGCTCTGGAGCAGGCGCTGGCGTCGAAACGCATCGCCGCCTTAATCGTCGAGCCGATCCAAGGCAAGGGCGTGCACCTGCCGGCCGACGACTACCTGCGCGGCGCCGCCGAGCTCTGTCGCAAGCACGGTGCACTATTCATCGCCGACGAGATCCAGACCGGGCTCGGCCGCACCGGCCGCTTCCTCGCCATCGAGCACTGGGGCGTCGAGCCAGACATGGTGCTAATCGCCAAGTCGCTGTCCGGCGGCCATGTCCCGGTCGGCGCAGTGCTGACACGCAAATGGGTGTTCGAGAAGGTATTCAATCGCATGGACCGTGCGGTGGTGCACGGCTCGACCTTTGCCAAGAACGATCTCGCGATGGCCGCGGGCATCGCCACGCTCGATGTGCTCGAATCCGAGAGGCTGATCGAGAATGCCGAGCGGCAAGGCACACGGCTGATGCAGGCGTTGTCGTCCATGATCGGGCGCTATGAGCTGTTGAAGGAGGTGCGCGGCAAGGGGCTGATGATCGGCGTCGAGTTCGGCCCGCCGCGTTCGCTGAAGCTCAAAGCTTCGTGGCACGCGGTGGAATCCGCGAGCAAGGGATTGTTCTGCCAGCTAATCGCCATCCCGCTGTTCAAGGAGCATCACATCCTGACGCAGGTGGCGGGCCATGGCAGCCATACCGTCAAGCTGCTGCCGCCGCTGGTCCTGTCGGATGCCGACTGCGACCGGATCGAGTCGGCTTTCGACACCGTGATCGCCGGCAGTCACCGCGTGCCGGGCGCGGTCTGGTCGCTCGGCAAGACGCTGGTCGATCATGCGCTGAAGGCTCGCGCGCCGGCCTGACGCGCGGCGCTCCCGGCGGCCGGACATGGTTCCCCGTCCGCGATCAGTGTTATAACACGCCCATAGAACAGAGGGGACGCGATAATCCGGTGGTCAGCAGGACATCCCGGATCGTTCTGTGGTCCGACGCGGACAAGCGACGATTCCTCCCGCGCAAACGGTCTGCACCCACGATCGGTAAATTTATCGTCTTATGCCCAGGCCGGACACAAGTTCGCCACCGTGCTCTGATGCCATTGGGCCGGTAGGCTGGGATTCTTCGACTGTTCGCAGAAGAGGAGGACCTTAAGATGTGCGACTACAGTATGCACCACGTCGCCTCCCGCCCAGCTCGGGTTGGAGACAAGCTGGTAACGACTGGGTTCGGCAACTCGATCACCCGTGGTTTCGCCGCAGTCGGAGAACCCGATGTGGCGGTCTGCTTGCTTCCCGGCACAGAGATCGCATTCGAGCATGACGTGGAGTGCGACCATGTGTTCGCCCGGGTCGTGTCGGGTTTCGGGTTCGGAAAGCTCGGAGAGAAGGTCGCTCGGTTCCGGCAGATCAACCAGGAGCAGAGGGACACTCACCACGATGCACTGGAATTCCCGGGTGGGAAAGTCGTCCTGGTGACCAGACTAAGCGAGCGGCAGCGCGCGACCGTGCTGCAATTGCCGAGCTCGCAACGCGCCGCGGCCCGGGAGCGGCAGAACGAGGATACTCTCGTTTGACCCGAAGACCCGGCGTGTGACGGCAGGTATGACGACGCGAGAGACAAGGGCCACCAGCAGGCGCTGACGGCCGTATGCGGCGTCGTGGCGCCCGCCCTTGGTTTTCGATTTTTCGGCCGCGCGTGTTATGGTCGGCGTAGCCGGCCATGAGCGAAATTGTCACTGTCACGATGAATCCAGCGATCGACGTGGCGACCTCGGTCGACCACGTCGAGGCGACTCGCAAGCTGCGGTGCAAGTCGGTGCGGCGCGATGCCGGCGGCGGCGGAATCAATGTGGCGCGGGTGGTGCGGCGGCTCGGCCGCGACGTCACAGCGATCTACCCGGCCGGCGGATCGATGGGGCGACTGCTGCTGCGGCTGGTCGAGGAGCAGCAGATCGACAGCGCGGCGATCGATGTCGCTGAAGAGACGCGCGAAAATTTCACGGCGTTCGACGAATCTACCGGCGACCAGTATCGCTTCGTGCTGCCCGGTCCGCGGCTACGCGAGCACGAATGGCGCCGCTGCCTCGATGCGCTCGCCTCGCTTGCGCACAGGCTGCGCTTCGTGGTCGCGAGTGGCAGCTTGCCGCTCGGCGTTCCCGATGACTTCTATGCGCAGGTCGCCCGATGCGTGGCCGCACGTCACGCCAAGACGTTGCTCGACACCTCGGGTATCGCCTTGCGGAAAGCGCTGACGGAGGGGGTCTTTCTCATCAAGCCGAACCTGGGAGAGCTGCGGGCGCTGACGCAAGCGCCGCTCGACACCGAACACGCCCGCGTCGACGCCTGCCGCCGGATCATCGCCGCCGGCGGAGCGGAGGTCGTGGCGCTCAGCCTCGGGCATGAAGGTGCGTTGCTGATGACGCGGGACGGCGCCTGGCGCGCGCCGGCGCTTCCGGTGAAGACGGTCAGCGCCGTCGGTGCAGGGGACAGCTTCCTCGGCGCAATGGTCTGGACGTTGTCGAACGGCGAAGGCCTGGTCGACGCTTTCCGCTGCGGAGTCGCGGCAGGCTCCGCGGCGCTGCTGACGCCCGGGACGGAGCTCGCCTACCCCGAGGACATCCGGCGACTCGTGGCCGAGGTCTCGGTGACGCCGATCTGATCCAGCTAGGCTGTGAAACGGTAGAACCGCCGCGGGTTATCGACCAGCAACGCCTGTCGCGCGCGCTCGGATGGCGCGATCTGCGCAATGAAATCCACCAGCACGCCATCGTCGGGTATCGGGCCGGTGTGATTAGGATGCGGCCAGTCGGTGCCCCAGAATGTCCGGTCACCGAACTCGGACACCAGCCTGCGCCCGAACGGCACGGCATCGGCATAGGGCGGCCCCTGCCTGGTGATACGGTCGCAGCCGCTGACCTTGATGTGGAAGCGCTCGTCGTCGAGCAGCCTGAGCAGCTCTTGGAACAGCGGCTGGTCGAGACCGAGCGAGGCGTCCGTCCGCCCCATGTGATCGATCACCACCGGCACGGACGAGCGCTTGAGCCAGGGGGCCAGGTCGGTGATCAGGTCGTTCTCGAAATGGATCTGCAGATGCAGATCGAATGGCGCCAGCCGCCTGCTGAGCGCGATCACCTCCTCGATTGGCGCGCCACGTCCGAGATGGTGCGCATAGTTAAAGCGCACGCCGCGGAATCCAGTTGCAGCGAGCCGCTTCAACTCATCGTCGCTCACGTTCGTCGGCGCGAGCGCGACGCCGAGATAGCTGCCGCCCTTTGCAGCGATGGCATCGGCGGCGGCGGAGCTGTCGAACCCATGGGCATTCGATTGGACGATCACGCAGCGCTCAATACCCAGCATCGCGTGCAGGGCGAACAGCGTTTCCTTCGGCGTATCGGTCGGCGTGAAGGCGCGCGTCGGCGAATACGGGAAGTTGTCGCGCGGCCCGAAGATATGGACATGGGTGTCGCAAGCTCCCGCCGGCAGCTTGAGCGTCGGCCGGCTTGGCGCGGGGTTGTACGAGGGCGGCACCTGGACGAAGGCCTGATTCACATCGGCAGACATTACGATCCTTTCTAAGCATCGCGTTTGAGCATGATCCCTTCCGAGAACCGGTTCCCACCCCGGGTCAAGTCGCGACAGGCTTTCGGGGTCATGCCTTTGCCGCATCCGCGTGCGAGCGGGCGCCATCCGCGGACCTGCGCCGGTTCCGGCCGCCGCGCCTCGCTTGCTCCCGATCGCGCGCATGTTGCCGAGGAACACCAGGCGCAGCCACACACGAAAACGATAATAGGCGCAAATGTGTGAAATGCCGCCAGATTGGAGACGACAGGCGTCCCTCGAAAAACATCGTAGTTGGCTTGATCAGGTCCATCTGCCCGCGCCGCCGGCCTGACCAAGCGTATACTATCCACGCTCGCCAGCGTCATCAGAGGACTGCCTCCCATGCACCATCGACTGGCGCCTTTTTTTGTGGCACTGCCCTCCGGCGATGTGATGATGGCTGGCGCTAATTTAGTGTCCCGAATCCGAAGTTCGCTTGATCTTGCAGCACCCCCTGAGCGAACTTCGGATTCGAAAGGACACTAGCAACTCCATGATTCTAGTGTGGTTTGGTTCAGAAGTTCGGTTCCCGGACACGCGGCAAGGATAGAGCGAACTTCTGAACCACCACACTAGACGAGCGCTTCCAAAGTTCGAATCATATGGCGACACTCGGAATTCCAGCTCTCAAAAGCGGGACTGTCCAATTGAGAGGTTTCATGGAATCGATGGTCTAGCCTGCCGGGAAGGCCGGCCCAGACGAGGAGCAAAGACGCATGGAATTCGGCATTCTCTTCACGTCGCAACCCAATACCGAGGCCGAGGCCTATCCGCATCGTGATGTGCATGCGCGGGTGACCAGCCAGATCCTGCGCGCGGACGAACTCGGCTACGACTATGCGTGGCTCGCCGAGCATCACTTCAGCAACGAATACGGCATCATGCCCGACGTGTTCGTCTACGCCGGATACCTCGCTGCGCTGACCGAGCGGATTAAGATCGGAACCGCCGTGGTGACCCTTCCGCTCGCCAACCCGTTGCGCGTTGTCGAGAACGCAGCCTTCATCGACATCCTGAGCGGCGGCCGTTTCGTGCTCGGCCTGGGCTCAGGCTATCGGCAGTACGAATTCGACGGATTCGGCATCGACTTCGCCGGACGGCGCGACGTCCAGGAAGAAGCGCTGCCGCTGCTGATGGATCTGTTCCTCAAGAAGCGCATCGATCATCAGGGCAAACACTTCCGCGCCAAGGTCGACGGTGAGTACGAGATTTTCCCGCACGCCGTGCAGCAGCCACATCCGCCGATCTTCCTGGCGAGCTCCACGGAGCGTTCGATCAAGGTCGCCGGCCGCATGGGCTGCGGCATGCTGATGTCGAGCTGGACGCCGTTCGGTGAACTTGCGCGGCAGACGGCGGCCTACCGGGCCGCGATGGAGGAGACGCCACCGCACCTGCGCGCCAATCCGGCCCGCGGCCACGCCGACGTCGCCCGCTGGGTCTATGTCGCCGAGACCGACGCCAAGGCGAAGCAGGAGAGCGAGGAAGGCCTGATGCGCCACATGCACCACTTCGCCAGCGGCCACACCTCCGGCTACCTCGGTACCGTGTCGGAAGGAGGCGGCGCAGTGCGCGACTACGACGGCCTGTCGCGCGATATCATCCTGCACGGCTCGCCGGCCACCGTGATCGAGAAGGTCGAGCAGTTGCGCGAGATGACCGGCATCAGCTCGGTCATGCTGCACTACCCGCCCTGGTACGGTGTCGACAAGACGGTGGCTTCGCTCGAGATGTTCGCCACCGAAGTGGCGCCGAAATTCCGGCCGCCTCAGCCGGCGCGCAAGCGGGCGTGATGCCGGGCTCAACCCGCATCGCATCTCTCGGGATCTGATCACGCGTACCGGCTGCGGGACGGCGGTGCGCATTTGCCCGCGCGCACCCACACGTGCCGGCTACGACGGCGTGTCGTCATTCTGTCATGCTGCCTCGCGTAACATCCCGCCATCGATCGGAATTTACCATACAGGTCGGAGCGTGGGGGTGATGTCGTTACCTGAAGCAGCGTTCTGGGGGGCCGGCTTATGGTTGCCGCGCTCGTACCAGAGCATTGATCGCTGGATGAAGGTCCTCGTCCGCTCCGACCCTTCGGAGGCGTGTGTCAATGCAGGCTGACATTTTCCGAGAGGTTCTCGTGCCGGTGATCGGCGGGCTCGGCATCTTCATGCTGGGCCTGGAGTTTATGTCGAATGGCATCCAGGCTATGGCGGTCAACAAGATGCGGGCGATTCTGGCCAGGGTTGCCGGAACACCCATCACAGGCCTGGCTGCCGGCACCTTCATCACCGGCGTGATCCAGTCGAGCACCGCGATGACGGTCATGGTGGTCGGGCTGGTCAATGCCGGTGTGCTGGGACTTCGGCCGGCCATCAGCGTCATCATGGGCGCCAATATCGGCACCACGCTCGGCAACGGCCTGATCGCCCTGCCGCTCGGACCGCTCGGGCTCATCCTCGCCGGCGCCTTTGCGCTCGTCTACGTGTTCTCGCAGAACGACAAGGTACGCAACATCGCGCTGACCTGTATGGGCTTCGCGCTGATCTTCTACGGCCTCAACCTGATGACCGGTGGCCTGCGCCCGCTGCGCAACATTCCAGAGGTCATGTCGATGATCTCTGGTCTGAAGGCCGACAACTATGTGAGTCTGATCTGGTGCGTGCTGATCGCCGCGCTGATCACCGCGATGATCCACTCGTCCTCCGCCACCATCGGCATCGTGATGGGACTCGGCGCCGCCGGCGTGGTCGATTGGACGACCGCGGTTGCCTTTTCGCTCGGTGCCGACCTCGGCACGACCATCACGTCGTGGATCGCCTCGCTCAATTTGTCGAAGAACGCCAAACGCGCGGCCTACGCGCACATAACGTTCAACATCGTCGGCGTGTTGGTGATGCTGCCGCTGTTTTTTCCATCGATGGGCCTTCTCGTCTGGGTCATGGGATGGTTCGGCGGCGACCCGGGCGTCCCGGTGATCGTCAACGGCAAGGAGACCTTCCCGCTGGTGCCGGTGGTGCCGTCGTGGAGTTGGTTGGAATTGAGGGTGGCGTAGTCTCCGGGGTGATCAACCTCGAATCATCCGGCGTTAGAGCGCCGGGCTGGAGACCACGCCATGACGAACGATACCACGCGTCCAACGATTCCGCAGCCCGAGGCCGAGACGGCGGTCTATCTTTTCGACGA
>WHTM01000015.1 GCA_009377755.1 Hyphomicrobiales bacterium
CGACTGGTATCGCATTGCACGGCCGCAGGGCTGGCTATTCCCGGGCCAGAACCCTGCCAACCCGATGACGACGCGTCAGCTCACGCGCGCCTGCCACGCCGCGGCCCACATGGCCGAGATCACCAAGCGTGTGACGCCGCACACCTTGCGCCATAGCTTCGCGACCCACCTGCTCGAGCAGAACATTGATATTCGGGTGATCCAAGTCCTGCTTGGGCACGCCAAGCTCGAGACCACGGCGCTCTACACTCGCGTCGCCACTAACACCATCCGCGAGGTCATGAGCCCACTGGATCGCCTCACGCCGCTGATGCCCAAGAAGAATGAGCCCAAAGGCGAGCCACCCGCCTGAAGCGCGGCGCAGGTGGCGCGTCCAAGGTTGGAGGTGGCGGATATCTTCCGCCGCCATGGACCGGCGTGGCGTCACGCCAATGCCGGCCATGTGAGCCTCGGCCAGCTCAAGGTGATGTCGGCGATCGAGAGCTGCCGCACGGCGGCTCTCGGCGGCCATGTCGCGCGCTGCGAAGACTGCGCCCACACCGTTATTGCCTACAACAGCTGCCGCAACCGGCATTGCCCGAAGTGTCAGGGAGCGGCCGCGAAGGAGTGGCTCGCCGCGCGCGAAGCCGAACTGTTGCCGGTGCCCTACTATCACGTTGTGTTTACGCTGCCGGCGGCGATCGGCGCCATCGCCTGCCAGAACAAGGCGGTCATCTACGACCTCCTGTTCAAGGCCTCGGCCGAGACGCTGATCACGATCGCGGCCGATCCCAGGCACCTCGGCGCTCGGGTCGGTGTTACTTCCGTCCTGCACACCTGGGGCTCGGCACTCACCCATCACCCGCACGTGCACATGATCGTGCCGGGCGGCGGCATCTCATTGGACGGCTCGCGATGGGTATCCTGCCGGCCTGGCTTCTTTCTGCCGGTGCGCGTGCTCTCGCGCTTGTTTCGGCGGCTGTTCCTGGAGAAGCTCATGGCGGTATATGAGGCCGGTCGCCTGAACTTCTTCAGCGATCATGCCGCGCTTGCCCACCCGCAAGCCTTCGCGGCCTATCTGGCTCCATTGCGCAAGATCGAATGGGTGGTCTACGCCAAGAGGCCGTTCGGCGGGCCCGAGGCCGTGCTGGCCTACCTCTCGCGTTACACCCACCGCATCGCCATCGCCAACAGCCGCCTGATCGCGCTCGACGACAATGGCGTCATCTTCAGGTGGAAGGACTACCGGATCGAAGGCCGCGATCGATACAAGACCATGACGCTCGCCACCGACGAGTTCATCCGCCGCTTCCTCATCCACGTCCTGCCAACTGGATTCCACCGCATCCGCCACTACGGCCTGTTCGCCAGCTACAAGCGGGTCGAGAACATCACGCGGGCGCGAGGACTTCTCAATGTGCCGGCTCCGCAATACGAGGCCCGCGATGCGACCGGCTCCGAGGCCGATGAACCGCAGACGCTCTCGCATCCCTGCCCGTGCTGCGGGGGGCGCATGATCATTATCGAGACCTTCGAGCGCGGATGCTCGCCGCGCTACCGTCCGACAGCCCCAATGGCCGCAATCAGAATCGACACCTCATGATGCCGCTCGAGCAGTCACCACGCCCGAATGCCGCTCACGCTCGTCGCCGGTCATCGACCGGCAACGACGGCGCTTCGCACAACATTGAACTTGGCGACCGATTTGCAGCCCGATCGCTGCCGCTCAATACTGCCGGCACCCACCAAGATCGACCGATAGCGCTCAATCTCGGCAATCGACCTTGCGGATCGACTTCACCACACTTCGACACAGAACGCCCAACCCTCAAATCCCCATAGCGCGAACCTGCGGCACCGGATCGCCTCCTCTCCCGCGGTTTCCTCCCTTGGAGGTTTTCGTACGCCGGCCCTCGGCGTGCGCGCCACCGTCAGTCATTGGGCCGGCATCCGAAAACCTTCACAAAAGCTGACGCTCAACAGCAGCAGGAACGCATCCCTTGAGCTGTATTTGAACTGACCGCGAGGATTATCTCGAGTGTGGGGTGTCGGAATCTCGTTTAGCCAATCGTCTTCAAGACAGACAAGCTATGGAGAACAACCATGACCCCTATTATCACCGCCTTTGAACGGTCGCCCGATGGCGGCAAGGGGCTGGCGCGCGACATGCATGTTCGCTGGGCGCTCGAAGAAGCGGGCCAGCCTTATGACGTTCGGCTCCTTTCATTCAAAGCGATGAAGGAACCCGAGCATCTCGCGCTTCATCCTTTCGGGCAGATTCCGACCTATGAAGAAGGCGATCTCGCCCTGTTCGAGTCGGGGGCGATCGTGTTCCATATCGCGGAGCGCCATGCGGGCCTCCTGCCAGACGACGCGAATGCCCGGGCGCGCGCGATCACTTGGATGTTTGCCGCGCTCAACACGATGGAGCCGCCCATATTCGACCGCGACCTCGCCAAGGTCCTCGATCGCGACGAGCCCTGGTACGAGCAGCGCCTAAGTGCCCTTGAGGACAGCATCCGGAAACGGCTGAGTGACCTTTCCAGTCGCCTTGGCGATGCCGACTGGCTCGATGGCGCGTTCAGCGCCGGTGACCTTCTGATGGTGACGGTGCTGCGCAGGTTGCAAGGATCGGGTATGCTGGAAGAATATCCGAATCTCTCCGCCTATGTCGCCCGCGGCGAAGCGCGGCCCGCTTTCAAGCGTGCTTTCGACGCGCAATTGGCGGTTTTCACCGCCGCATCAACCGGCTGACAAAGGTCCGCTCTGGGCTCAAAGTGCTCATAGTGCAAAAGCGTAGCAATAGTGCCCAGTTTCATTCCGCACGCCCCGCCATCCTACGCTACAGTATCCGGTGCTATCCCACGGTATCCCATTGTTGTCGCCGGCTATAGCTCTTCCCCGTGTCGGGGGTTTCCTTCGCCCTCCGCCATCCTGCGCCATAGCGCGGCGCGGCTTTCCGCGACAGCAGATTGTCGCCGAAGAAGGACGTTTAGTGCTGCGGCGGATATGCCGGCTCCTTGGACATCCTGCCCATTCGGGAGCGCCGCACCGATCGTCTGTCTCCGCCTTGGGGATTTTGAGCCCCACAAGTTTCTCACAGAGAGCGCGGCGGCGTTCGAGCCGCGCCGCGCCCGATTGCCGGAGTGGCTATACTATACTTTCGTAATTTGACAAATATTGCAAAAATTGATAAGCAATCGCCGACGCCGCGCAAGGGAGATGTCATGACTGACGCCTATCGACCCAAAGGGCTTTCAAGCGCCGTCTGTTATCAGGATGCGAAGGCCGCTTATCGGTGGCTCGAAGACGCGTTCGGGTTCGAACCGCTATTCGTCATTCTCGACGCTGACGGCAATCTCGGCCATTCGGAAATGACTTACGGGAATTCCGTCGTCATGATCGGCAACGAGTGGAGCGACGACCACAAGAGCCCGAAATCGATCGACGGCAAAAACACGCAGAGCGTCCACGTTCAGCTCGCCGAAGGCGAGGACATCGACGCCCATTGCGCCCGCGCGCGGAAAGCCGGCGCCAAAATCATGCAGGAGCCGGAGACCCAGTTCTACGGCGACCGCACCTATCGCGCGAAGGATCCCGAAGGCCATATATGGACCTTCGGCGTCACCGTTCGGAGAATGGCCCCCGAAGAGTGGGACAAGGCGAGCGGCCTTACCACCAAGACGCGACTCGATTGAACGCCGCGGTCGACAAGACCTTCGCGGCGCTTGCCGACCCGCATCGCCGCCGCGCGGTGGAGCTTCTGGGGGAGCGGCCGCGCCGGGCGGGCGAGCTCGCCGACGCGCTTGGCCTGCCGGCGCCGGCCATGAGCCGTCATTTGCGCTTCATGAAACAAGGCGGCCTCGTTGAAGAGACCCATCCGGAATTCGACGCGCGCGTTCGCGTCTATGCGCTGAAAGACGGCGCCATGGCCGAATTGAAGCGCTGGCTCGCCGACACCGAGGCGATGTGGACGGCGCAGCTTTCCGCGTTCAAGGCGCATATGGAGAAGAAACGTCGATGACGGCGGCGGTCATCGTTTCGATCCGAGTCGGCGCGTCGCCTCTACGGGCATTTGAAGCCTTCACCGAGGAAATCGGCGAATGGTGGCGGCCGAACCCGTTGTTCATGCTGACCCCGCGCGGCGACGGGTATCTTCGTTTCGAGCCGGGCGAAGGCGGGCGACTCGTCGCGACGCTTGCAAACGGCAAGGAATTCGAGGTTGGCCGTATCACTGTCTGGCGGCCCGGCGAACGGCTCGCGCTCACCTGGCGTCAGGCGACCTTCGCCCCCGATCAGTCGACCGAGCTCGACGTGCGTTTCGAACCGACCGGCGACGAGACGCGGGTCACGGTCGAGCATCGCGGCTGGGACGCGATCCCGCAGGATCATGTCGCGCGCCATGGCTTCGAGCTGATGCTGTTCCAGCGCCGGAAAGCGGATCACTGGCGCTTGCTGCTCGCGTCTCTGAATGCAGTCCTGCGCAACGGCGACGAATGAGGGCAAGCGGTCCAACACAGTCATAGCGTATTAACGTAGACATAGTGTTCATCGTCGTCGAGCGTGGCCCGCCATCCTGCTTCGCTCACTTGTCGCGCCGTTCAGGCTGCGCCCAGCGAACCGTGGAGGCTCGCTTCACCTCATGACGTCGATCCGAACCTCATTCCGGGTTCGTTCGGCAGTCGCGCTGTCGGGGCTTGCTGCGGCCACAAGGATATAAGTGGATCTGAACCTCTGGGGGACGTGCCCTGCTGTCGAAGTTCTGAAACAACCGACGAGGACCGTAACATTGCCGCTCGTCCCCGCGACGGGGCGTGTCATCGCCGTCACGCTAAATCCCCTGTTCGAGAGGCTTTCTTTCGCCCGCCGGACGCATTCCGCGACAGAAATGCGGCGGAGATCATCGCCCCAATGCATGCTGGGTGACTGCGCGTTCGCTTCGTTGGAGGCTCCCAGGCAAATGAGGCCGGCTAACGCAGCAAGGCAGAAAGAACGGGACCTTGGCATTGCCTCCTCCGGTAGATTTCTGCGAGGAAATGTCTCCAGCTCTGCGTCGAAGAGATATTCGAGCGGGTTATGCTTCGACTTCAGGCGGCAGCAAGGCTCACGACCGCGCAGACAGGCGTCCAGCTTAGCGCAATAGCGTAAACAAAGTGCTCGTCACCATCCGGCATGGCCCGCCACCTCCATCCGACTCTGAGGCTCATCAACTCGTCGCTGGTGCTCGGCACGATCATGGCATTGCTGCTGATCTGCTCTTCCGCCTCGGACGGCGACAGTGTGCGAGGGATCGTCGTCGAGGCCGAAATCGCCGATCCGCGATCCTGGTGAAGGAGTTCCTTGAGGCGCAAACCGCGATCGCGTCCTGATGCTTGGGTCGCTGATTGACGCCGTAGCCTCACTCCTCCGGCTCGGTCGTGAACATCAGTGGGTAGCCTGCCTCCTTCCCCAACTCGGTTGCTTCGGTGGCCTTACTCTCGGCGATGTCCTTGGCGAACACGGCGACCACACACGAGCCGCGTTGATGCGCGGTGATCATGACCCGATGAGCCTGATCCTCGCTCATGCGGAAAACCGCCTTCAGAACCGTGACAACGAACTCTCGCGGCGTATAGTCGTCGTTCACAAGAATGACTTTGTAGAGACGCGGCTGTTCCGTCTTCGGGCGGACCTTGGTGCGGCGGCTGGTGGCGTGATCGCTCAATGGACCTCCTACTCCGCGTGGACGCGGTGAAGACTGGTACCGTTCAGGTTATTTCTCGCGTATGCAACTCTACCCGAATGGCGGCAGTTGGCGATGGCGCCGGTGGCACCGAACGAGGGCCGGCAATCGCCCGGGCAGTGGAGGAAACAGATGAAGCTCTTGCGTTTCTCGCAGGCAGCCGCCCTCGGCCTCGCTTTGAGCGCCGCCGCAGCCCTCCAGGCTCTCGCCCAGAGCCAGGGTTTTCCCAGCCGGCCGGTCACGATCGTGGTGCCGTTCGCGCCTGGCGGCGCAGGAGACATCCTCGCCCGGATGATCGGCCAGAGGCTCGAACAGAAGTGGGGCAAGACGGTCCTGGTCGAGAACAAGCCCGGCGCCGGCGGCGTGATCGGGGCCAACACCCTCGTCAAGGCAACTCCGGACGGGCACACGCTGATGATCGCCCCGAGTGCGACAATGGCCGTCAATGTGACGCTCTACAAGACTCTCTCCTACGATCCGACCGCAGATTTCGTCCCGCTTGCCCTCGCCGCGCAAACGCCGTTCGTTCTGGTCGTCAACCCAAGTCTTCCGGTGAAGAACGTTCAGGAGCTTGTTCAGTACGTGAAGGACAGGTCCGGACAGGTCTCCTACGCGACCGCCGGCGCCGGCGTGCCGCATCATCTTTTCGCCGAACTCCTGAAAAACATGACCGGCATCCGGATGTCGCCGGTCGCGTACCGCGGCAGCCTGCCGGCGCTGAATGACGTGATTGCCGGACACGTCCCGTTGATGTTCGTCGACCTCGGACCCTCGCTCGGACTGATCCAGGCCGGAAAGGTGCGTGCGCTCGGCGTGTCGACCAAAGCGCGCGTGCCAAACATCCCCGACGTACCGCCAATCGCCGAGACCGGCGTTCCTGGTTTCGACGCGGCGTCCTGGCAAATGTTCGTGGCGCCAGCCAAGACGCCGCGGCCGATCATCGATAAGCTTCATTCCGATTTGAACAGCGTTCTCGCAATGCCCGAGATCCAGCAGGGCATCACGAAGACCGGCATGGGCCTGATGGACAGCCGTTCGGTGGCGGCTCTGCAGGAGTTCATCAAGTCCGAGATCGTACGCTGGGGCACAGTCGTCCGGCAGGCCGGTATCGCGGGCTCGCAATAGCGGGCGCGGGACGGCTCGCAGGTACAAGCGGGCGTCGATCATACGGCCCGCCCGATCAGGAGCGAAGTGTGGCGCTGCAGCACATCTTCCATATTTGGCGCGACCGCCTGGCGCTGCGCCAGCGCGGCGATTCCGTGACGCGGCAGTCGGGTGCGATCCCCTACACGCTCGTCGACGGCAGAGTGGTCTTTTTGATTATCACCTCACGGCGGACCGGGCGCTGGATCTTCCCCAAGGGCAGCGTGATCGAGGGGATGACGCCGTGGGATAGCGCGGTGCACGAGGCCTTTGAGGAGGCCGGCGTCGAGGGACAGGTTGAAACAAAGCCGCTCGGCGCCTATCGGACCTTGAAGACGGTCGGTATCCGCCGCATCGCCATCGACGTCGATCTCTATCCGCTGCGCGTCGTGCGCCAGTTCGACGAGTGGCCGGAGAAGCACAGCCGCCACCGGCACTGGGTGATCCTACCCGACGCCAAGCGGCTGCTGTCCGATGCGCGCATGGCCGACCTGGCGGCAATGCTCGACCAGCGGGTCGCGCCGCAGGGTCAGCCGGCGATGGCGCCGATGAGCCAGTAGAGCAGCGCGGCGAGCAGACTGGCCGCCGGCACGGTGACCACCCAGGCCGCCGCGATGCCAAGCGCATGCTGGCGCCGCACCAGGCGGCGGCGTTCGCGCTTCTGGTAGTTCTTGAGCGCCGCCTCGGGCGTCTTGTTCAGCCGCGACGGTTCCAGGAACAGCGTACGTGGCTGCACCGCCGGATTGGTGACGCCGGTATTGCTGAGGTATTCGCGCAGGAACCCGACGCCGAACACCGCGCCGACCGCGATATGCGTCGACGACACCGGCAGGCCGAGGGCCGAAGCGACCAGCACCGTGATGGCCGCGGACAGGGCCACGCAATACGCACGGATTGCATCCATGCGGGTGATCTGCTCGCCGACCGTGCGGATCACGCGCGGACCGAACATGGCAAGCCCGACGCAAATCCCGACCGCGCCGATGGCCAGGATCCAAAACGGGAGCGCAACATCTCCGGCCACCGCCGGGCCGGATTCGGCCGCGGCGACGATCGCCGCCAGGGGACCGACGGCGTTAGCCACGTCGTTGGCGCCGTGGGCGAACGACAACAGTGCCGCGGCAAAGATCAAGGGCAAGGTGAACAGGCTGGCGACATGCTTGCGTCGGTTCTCGAGACCTTTGGATCGCTCGTGTATCCACGGACTGGCGACGATCCACCCGAGGCCGAAAAAGACCACACCGAACACAAGAACCAGACTCACGTGCGGCTGCCAAACACGCCTCAAGCCCTTGGTCACGAGATACATGGCGAACACGCCCGCCATCAGCGCCACCAGCGCCGGCACCCACCGCCGGGCCGCAGCGATGCGGTCCTTGCGATAAAGGACCGCCCTTTCGACGAAACCGAGCAGCGCCGCCGCAATCAGTCCCCCGAGGACCGGTGAGATCACCCAGCTTGCCGCAATGGTGCCGATGATTGGCCACGACACCACGCTGAGGCCGAAAGCGGAAGCGCCGGCCCCGACGACGCCGCCGACAATTGCGTGCGTGGTCGATACCGGCGCGCCGAGAATGGTCGCGAGATGGATCCACATGCCGGCGGCGAGCATGGCAGCCATCATGACCAGGACGAAATGCGATGTGCTCAGGGTTTCGTCCGGCCGCAGGAGGTCGTGCGCGACGGTCTTGACCACGTCGCCACCGGCAAGAATGGCGCCCGCCGCTTCGAAGACCGCAGCGATCACCAGCGCATGCCCCAAGGTGAGCGCCCGGCTGCCGACCGCGGGGCCCATGTTGTTGGCGACGTCGTTGGCCCCGATGTTGAGGGCCATGTAGGCGCCGATCACCGACGCGACGATGACGAAGTAGCTCAGCGGGCCCTGGTGGATCGACAGGCTCACCACGGCGATTACGCCGATCAGCAGGACGATCAAAATGCCTGGTGTTGCAAGCGACCTGGACAGCGCGTACGTCGCGCTCTCGAGCCGAACAACCTTCTTCAGGTCTTTGTCGAGTGCGCTCTTCGCCACGAATGCTCCAGTTCTGCCTCCCGCTGCGTGCAGCATGAAGCCGTTCGTGAACGGCCAGGGGGAACGCAATGCGGCGGCAGATTGGACTCGGCGCAGGTTCGGATCAAGGTTGGGTGATACCGCCAGACAAAATCGCCGTGGCTAAGAATTCGCTGCCTCGCGCTGGCGCCAGATCGATACCTGCTTGCAGGCAAAAATCCTTTTGATTCCAACTTTCTAAGATTTCTTTCGATCCTCCCCATCATCCTACCGCAGTGACGGCTTACCGCCATTGCAGCATCACAAATTCGTCTTGGTTGTCCGCCATTCGGCCCCTCACGGGGGATGATCTTGTCGGCTCAAGCCCGTTCAGGACGCCGGAGCGCCAACCGGTGCTGTCACAAGGCGGGTGCGGCGGAGATCTCCTTGATTTCGAATAATCCGTGGGACGCCTGGCTCATCCGGCGTCCGTGAGTAGGGATGTGTTCAAACGATGCGGGGACTGGCCTTTGCCACCATCATCTGCTGTGCCGCGTGGCCGAGCGCGGCGAGCTTTCTCGGCGCTGGCGTCACCGACGGTCTCCGGCGCGAACCGGTGCCTGCCATCGTCGATCAGGTCACCGGCGCGGATACGGACGTGTTTCCCGACGTTAGGACGCGGCAGACGATCGTATTGGACGATGTCCCGCTGCCGCCTCGCCGTGTCGACCTCACGACTCCGGAGGTTTCGATCGGGGAGATTTGCGATGCCCTTACGGCGGCGGCGCAATCGCATCGACTGCCTGTTCCGTTCTTCATCCGCCTGATCTGGCAAGAGAGCCGTTTCGACCCGCGGGCGATCAGTCCGGTAGGCGCGCAGGGCATGGCGCAGTTCATGCCTGCGACTGCCGCCGCCATGGGTCTCGGGAATCCATTCGATCCGCTGCAGGCTTTGCAGTTCTCGGCCCGCTTGTTGCGCGAATTGCTCGGTCAGTTCGGCAATCTTGGCTTGGCGGCCGCCGCCTACAACGCCGGGCCGAAGCGTATCGACGATTGGCTCGCGAGACGGGGCGAGCTGCCTGCGGAGACGCGCAATTACGTCGAGAGCATTACCGGACACGCGGCCGAGCGATGGCGCGTCACTCGACCGGGCCGGCTCGCGCTCGATGTGCCGAAACGGGCGCCGTGTCGGAGTTCCTCTGCTTTGGCATATGCGGTCGAAGTACCGGCGCCGGTACCAAAGCGGCCGGCGCAGGCACGTCTTGCCAAGGGCAAAGCCAAGCATCACAAGCCGGCCGCCGTGGCACGTAAGAAGGCACCCGTCGAGATCTCTGCCGCGCGCAAGCGGGGCAAGGCGCGTATCGCCGAGAAGGCGAAGAAGCCGCCGATTGAGCGGAGCACCTCAGGCGGCTGACCTCGCCGCGGCAGTCGTCAAGACGATCGACGTCAAGCGTCGTGTTCTCCGCGCGGCGCGTAGCGGCTCGCCGGAATCGCGACCGCCCTCACGACAGCTCGATGAACACGGTCCCGTCTTGCACAACTGTCCGATAGGTGCGGACCGGGATCATGCATGGCGGAAGCACCACCTCACCGGTTCGGATATTGAATGCGCCGTTGTGAAAGTTGCACTCGACCACGTCGCCTTCGATATAACCTTCCGACAGCGACCCGGGCCCGTGCGTGCAGGCGTCGTCGGTGACATAGAACTCGCCGTCGACGTTGAACACCGCCAGCATCAGATCGTCCTTCTCGATCTTGAGAGCTTCGCCGACGGCAACCTCGTCGGCCTTGCAGAGTTCGATTCGTACTGGCGCATCGGTCATGCGGGAGTTCCGGTGTCGGAGCTTGGGACGACGCGTTGACGCATGCCGAAGGCGAGTGGTAGCGTCAAGTATATTTGCGGAACGATGTTCTGCATATAGGAACACGCGTCCAAGCCGGCCGCGCCGGGCTCCGTGATCCATGATTGCAGGGGAGGCGGCGGCGCGGCGGCGCTGCTATATAAGGCCACTTGGCGCCCCATGAGATCGTGTGGCGCCCAAGCCGGCAGGAGTCCAAGCCATGCTGAGGAAAGAGCAAAACGATCTGCTGATCCAGACCGGCCCCGGCACGCCGATGGGGCAGTTGTTCCGTTGCGCCTGGATGCCGGCCCTACTGGCCGAGGAACTGCCGGAGAACGAGTGTCCGCCGGTGCGGGTGAAGCTGCTCTCGGAGCGGCTGCTCGCGTTCCGCGACACCGAAGGACGTTATGGCCTGATCGACGAGTTCTGTGCCCATCGCGGCGTCTCGTTGTGGTTCGGCCGCAACGAGGAATGCGGGCTGCGCTGCCCCTACCACGGCTGGAAGTACGACGTGACCGGGCAGTGCATCGACGTGCCCTCGGAACCGGAGGAGTCGGGCTTCGCCAAGAAGATCAAGCTGAAGTCCTATCCGCTGGTCGAGCGCGGCGGCGTGCTCTGGACCTACATGGGCCTGCCGGAGAAACAGCCGCCGCTCCCCGAATGGGAGTTCGCCATGGTCCCGCCGGACCAGACCTTCACGTCGAAGCGGCTGCAGGAGTCGAACTGGCTGCAGGCGATGGAAGGCGGCATCGATTCCAGCCACGTCTCCTTCCTGCACCGCGGTGATCTGAACCACGATCCGCTGTTCAAGGGCGCCAAGGGCAACCAGTACAACCTCAACGACTCGCGCCCGGTGTTCGAGGTGGTGGAGAGCCCCGGCGGCCTCTACATCGGCGCCCGCCGCAATGCCGAGAATGGCAATTACTACTGGCGCATCACCCAATGGGTGATGCCGTCGTTCACGATGATCGCGCCGCGCGGCAATCATTCCATGCACGGCCACTTCTGGATCCCGATCGACGACGAGAGCTGCTGGACCTGGAGCTTCGACTACCATCCGATCCGTAAGCTGACCGAAGCCGAAGTGCAGGCAATGCGGGACGGCAAGGGCGTCCATGCCAAGGTCACGCCCGGCGATTTCCGGCCGCTCGCCAACAAGGACAACGATTACCTGATGGACCGTGAGGCCCAGAAGGCGGGGCGTTTCTTCAGCGGCATCGAGGGCATCGCCATGCAGGACGCTTCGCTGCAGGAGAGCATGGGGCCGGTCGTCGACCGCACCAAGGAGAACCTGGTCTCCACCGACAACGGCATCATCATGGCGCGGCATCGCTTGTTGCGCGCCGTCAAGGCGCTGACCGACAAGGGCGCGACGCCGCCGGGCGTCGACCTGGAGCACCAGCGGGTGCGCTCGGTCGCCATCGTGCTGCCGCCGGATCAGCCGTTCAAGGTCGGGGCCAAGGAGGCGTTGATCGCCAGGCCGGGCGTGGCCCCGGCGTCAGTCTAAGACTCCGTCATGCCCGGCCTTGTGCCGGGCATCCACGTCTTTGGGAAGGCGCCAGCAAGGCGTGGATGGCCGGGACAAGCCCGGCCATGACGATTGAGAGAATGGAGCGTGTATCATGCTCAGTGAATCCGCCCGCATGAGCTCGGCCGCGGAAGCCCGCTTCCGCATCCAGGCGCCGAACTCGAAGCCGCGCGCCGTCAAGGTCATTGCGCTCGATCCGTCCAGCGAGCAGGTCGTCAAGCGGCTGGCGGAGAAGGCATGGACCAGTGCCACCTTTTTCACCGCGTCGGCCTTCGCCGGCGCGCCGCGCGGCGGCGGGCGCTTCTCGGTCGACGGCTGGCTGAGCGACCTTGCCGGCCGCACCAAGAGCCTGATGGACGAGGTCGCCACCGCCGACCTCGTGGTGATGGTCGCGACCGCCGGTGAGAACGCACAGGCCGCCTCGCTGATCGGCGAGGCCTGCAGCCTCAAGCGGGTGATGACCACCGCGCTGGTGCTCGGCAGCGCGTCGACCTCGGACGGGGTACTGGCGAAGTCGCTGGCGCATCTGCGACCATGGTCCCTGATGGTCGTGATCGCGAGCGCAGAAGACTACATCGCCGACATGCTCACGGCGCTGAGAGCTTAGCCGGCTTACCTTCAGCGACGGAGCGTCGCAGCGCCGACGGGCAAACCCGATTGCTTCGCCGGTCATGGGTTCTTTATGCTCACGATCATGAAAGGGAGAGAAACCACCATGTCCGTTGCCCGATCCGCGAGCTTTGTCGCAGCCGCCGCGATTGCCATGCTGACCATGCCGGTTGCGGCGCAGACGCCGGAACAGTTCTACGGCGGAAAATCCATCGATCTCGTGGTCGGATACCCAACCGGCGGCAGCAACGACACGTGGAGCCGGGTTCTTGCCCGTCATATCGGCAAGCACGTGCCGGGCAAGCCGAACATCATCGTCAAGAACATGCCCGGTGCCGGCAGCTTCGTCGCCCTCAACAATATCGCCAATGT
Organism: Hyphomicrobiales bacterium; assembly: GCA_009377755.1. Lineage (GTDB taxonomy): Bacteria > Pseudomonadota > Alphaproteobacteria > Rhizobiales > Xanthobacteraceae > WHTM01. The sequence continues at coordinate 13,185 of WHTM01000015.1, forward strand.
CCTGCCGAAGGACGGCACCATCATCGGTATCGGCGCTCCGACGGCGCCGCTCGACGAGAAATTCGGGACAGCGAACGTCCGCTTCAAGACCGCGGAGCTGAACTGGATCGGACGCATCGATTCCCTGATCAACGTCGTGTTCATGTGGCACATCTCGCCGGTGAAGACGTTCGCCGACGCGCAAAAGATGCAGTCCACCCTGTCGGGAACCGGTGTCGGCTCGTTGGTCTCGATTTTTCCCACGGTGTCCAACAACGTGCTGGGCACCAAGTTCAAGCTGATCATGGGATACAAGGGTTCGAGGGCGGCACAGCTCGCGATGGAACGCGGCGAGGTCGAAGGCCACGCAACCTCCTGGACCGCGGTGAAGGTCGCGCATCCGGATTGGCGTCCGACCAAGAAGGTTTCGATGCTCGTGCAGTTCGCGATGAACAAGCATCGCGAGTTGCCGGAGGTGCCGACCATTATCGAGGTCGCCCGCAACGATGAGCAGCGCGCAATCCTCCGCGCGGTGATGAATGCGAGCGAGATCGGCACAGCGTTCTTCACCTCTCCCGGCGTCCCCGCGGATCGCGTCGCGGCGCTGCGCCGCGCCTTCGATGCGACGATGAAGGATCCGGAGTTCGTGGCCGAAACCGAGAGGCTCAAGCTCGGCTTCAACCCGATCACCGGCGAGGAATTGCAGAAGCTGATCGCCGAGGTCAGCAGCCTGCCGCCCGACATGGTGGCGAAGGTCCGCGCCGCGTGGGCGGTGACGAAATAGCAGTCGTCAGCATTACCGATACCCCAGCCGCCGCGAGATCGCCGCCGCCGTTGCGATCACGTGCGGGGCGAACGCCGCTATCGTCCGCTTCGACAGCCGCGTCACCGGGCCGGCAACGCCAACCGCTGCAATCACAGCACCTGTGTCGTTACGGATCGGCGCCGCGATCGCGCGCATGCCCACTTCGCTCTCCTCGTCCTCGATGGCGCCGCCGCGCTTGCGGATTTCGGAGAAAGCATCGCGCAGGCGGCCTGCATCGGTGACGGTGTGCGGTGTGCGCGGTGCAAGACCCGCTGCAATGACCCCGTCGATTACGTCGGGCGGCTGAAACGCCAGGATCGCCTGCCCTTCAGCGGTGCAATAGGCCGGCTTGCGCACGCCGATGTCGGAGCGCATGCGGATCGCCTGGGTGCTCTCCAGGTTGTAGACGTACATGATCTCGACGCCATCGAGGATCGCCAGGTGCACCGACTCGTTGGTGGTCTCGCGCAGGTCATAGAGGAACGACTTCGCCTCGCTGGACACGTCCATGCGCTGGCGGACCAGCGCGCCGAGACGGAACAGCGCGATGCCGAGACGGTACTTGCCGCTGTCGCGATCCTGCTCCAGCAGGCCTTCGGCGACCAGCGTCGCCGCTAGGCGGTGCGCCGTGCTCTTGGCGACGCCGAGGCGCTTGGCGAGCGCACTGATGCCGAACTCGACCTCGTCTTCGGAGAATGCCTTGAGCAGTGCCACCGCGCTCACCACCGACGACAGGCGCGTGGGCTTGCGGGCGGCGCGACCGGCTTCCATGGTGTGGCTCGCGACGATAGATTGTTCCGCACAGCAGACCGGCGTTCCTCAAACTAGGCGCGGCGCCGTCGGCTGTCCATAGCCGCTGACGCAAGTGACCCGGAGACATCGGTGAGCACGGACCGCAACATCGTGGTGATCGGCGGCGGTCCGGCCGGCGTGTGGGCGGCGATCGGCGCAAAGCAGCAGGATCCCGCCGCCGCGGTCGTGCTGCTCACCGAGGAGCACTGCGAGCCCTACGAGAAGCCGCCGCTGTCGAAGGCGGTGCTGCTCGGCAAGAGAGTCCCAGGCGATGCGCTGATCGCCGGCCCGGGAGGGCTTGCCGGGCATGGCGTGGTGCTGGAACTGCTGGCGCAGTGCGCCGCGGTCGATCGCAGCGCCCGCGCGGTCACGACTATGGACGGTCGCCGCTTTCCCTATGATGCGCTGGTGATCGCGACCGGCGCGACGGTGCGCGACGTTCCGCAGTTGCCACCCGGCATGCCGCGCGTGCATTACCTGCGCACCGAGGGCCAGGCGCGGGCGCTGCAGGCCGACCTGCAGGCTTGCCGGCATCTCCTGGTCATCGGCGGCGGGCTGATCGGGCTCGAGGTCGCCGCCTCGGCCGCCGAGCTCGGCGTCAAGGTCACCGTGCTGGAGATGCTGCCCCGCATCCTTGCGCGGGTCTGCGACGACGAGACCGCTGCGGCCGTGTTTGCGGAGCATCAGCGGCACGACGTCGACATCCGCGTTGGCACCGGCCTCGCCGACGCTGCGCCGCAACGCGACGGACGCATCGCCGTGACCACGACCGCTGGCGAGGGCATTGCTGCCGACCTGATCGTGGTCGGCACCGGCGCCAAGCCCGACGACCGCCTCGCTGCCGCGGCCGGCCTTGCGGTCGACGACGGTATCGTCGCCGATGAATACTGCCGTACCTCCGACCCGGCGATCTTCGCGGCCGGCGATGTCGTCCGCTTTCCCGGTCCGCACGGGCCGGTGCGTCAGGAGAACTGGCGTCACGCGCAGGACCAGGGCAGCGTCGCCGGACACAATGCCGCGGGCGCGGCCGAGACCTACGCGGCCGTGCCGTCGTTCTGGTCCGAGCAGTACGATCTCTATATCCAGGGCACCGGCTGGCGAACCTCGAATCCGGCCGCGCGTGTGCGCCGTCCGTTGCCGGGCAAGAGCATGCTGATGTTCGAGATCGCCGAAGGCCGGCTGGTCTATGCGATGGGCATCAATGCGCAGCGCGACCTTGCCATCGCGCGGCGCCTGATCGAACGCAAGACCCCAGTCGACATCGCCGCGCTCGCCGAGCCGGAACAGCCGCTCGCCGCGATGCTGAAGGCAAAATAGGCACGGCAAGGAAGGACCGCCAAGACGTGGATGGCCGGGACAAGCCCGGCCATGACGGCTGAGAGACGGTGTGTGCGCTACGCCCCCGACGTGATCCACTGCTCGAGCTTCGCTTTCGGAGCGGCGCCGACCTGGCGCGAGGCGAGTTCGCCGTTCTTGAACATCATCAGCGTCGGGATCGACATGACGCCGTACTTGGCGGCCGTCTGCGGGTTCTCGTCGACGTTGAGTTTGACGATCTTGACCTTGTCACCCATCGCGGTGGCGATCTCGTCGAGCGCAGGCGCGATCATGCGGCAGGGCCCGCACCATTCCGCCCAGAAATCGACGACAACCGGTTGGGTCGCCTTGAGCACATCGGACTCGAAGCTCGCGTCCGACACCTTGCCAACGGCCATGGGAAACCTCGTGTGGTGGGAAGCGCCGGCGGCGCAGTGAAGTGGTGCCGGAAACCTATGAACGCGGTCGCGGTGCGTCAAGTTGCCCTCACGGCGAGGTGACGGCGGCCAGTGCCTGGTCCAGGTCACCAGCGGAAAGCTCCATCAGTTCAGGCCCTTCGGTCCACAGCAGGGCGGCTCGCACGGTACGGCCGGGATACAGCCGGGCAAGCACCGCACGATACAGCGCAAGCTGGGTCACATAACCGGGCGGGGCGATTCGCGGGAGCGGTCGGTCGGTCTTGTAGTCGGCGATCAGCACCACCTCCGGCGTGATCGCAAGGCGGTCGACCTGGCCGTTGACGGTGCCCGGCGTTAAGCCCATGCGGGCGATCCGGCCGACGATCGGCACCTCGCCGCGGCTGCCGGGTGCGAACAAGGCCGCGAAATGGGGCGCGCTCAGCACGGCCAGGACCTGGGCGAGCATTGCCTCTCGATCCGCGGCGGCAAGGTCGCCGGCATTGCGTTCGAGATAGCGCTGCGCCGCAGCCTTGCGCCGGTCAGGCGGAACGTCGGGCAGCGATTGCAGCAGGCGGTGGACGAGGCGGCCTCGCGCCAATGCCTGGGCATTTGGCATCGCTGGCTGGCCGGCGTATCCACTCGCGCCGTGCGGGGCGGACAAGGGATGCGGTGCAGCGGAGGGGACGATCCTCCCAGCGGAGACCACCGCGGGCGCATCGCGCCTTAGCCACTCCGGCATTTCCATAACGAAATCAAACTCTTGCTGCGCAGCATGAGATGCAGCAAAAGGTGCGGTAGGGGCAGCAATTGCAGCATCGCCGGCAGCAATTTCGGCCCCCGCGCGCCCCTTGCGATACCGCCGCACCATCCCCTCGCCGGCGTCGGCGGGCTCCTCCTGCGACACCTCCCACAGCGCATCACAGACCAGGTTGTACCAGCAGCCCTCCGGCCGCGTCTGAAGGCCCTCATAGCCGCAGACGACCAGTCGCTCGGCGGCGCGCGTCATCGCCACATAAAGCAGCCGCCGGTACTCGTCCTGCGCCGCCTGGCGGGCGCGGCCGCGTGCGGCAGCCACCGCCGCCACGTCGTCAGCCTGACGCTGCGCCCAGACCAGCAGGTCCGGCGTACCGGGCACCGCGTCGTCCGCCGGCACCGCCATGAGCCGCGGATCGCGCGGGCCGGTGGGCCGGGTGGTGGTGTCGGCGAGAACGACGATCGGCGCCTCCAGCCCCTTGGCGCCGTGCACCGTCATCACCCGCACCTCGTCACGGGTGATCTCCATGTCGCGCTTCACCTCAGCCTGCGCGGCACGCAGCCAGGCGAGCAAGCCCTGCAACGACGGCGTCTCGCGGCTTTCGTAGTCGAGGGCAAGATTGAGGAACTCGTCGAGCGCATCGTTCGCCTCAGGCCCGAGCCGGGCCAGGAACCGCTTGCGCCCGCCCTCGGCTCCGAGCAGCCGTGCAAAGAACGCGAACGGGGTTTCGCGCTTCGCCAGATCGGCCAGCCGGTCGAGATGCGCTTGCGCCTGGGCGAAGGCCGCATCGTCGGCAGCGCTTTCCCGCAGGGCCGCCCGCAACGATCCGCGCCGGTTCCAGGCGAGGGCGAACAATTGCTCGTCGCTGAAGGCGAACAGCGGGCTGCGCAACACCGTCGCCAACGCCAGATCGTCTTGCGGCAGCAGCAGCGCATCGGCGAGCACCATGAGGTCCATCACCGCGATATGCTCGGTCAGGATCAGCCGGTCGGCGCCGGCGACCGCGACGCCCGCCGTCTTCAACGCGCGGATGATCGCCTCGAACAACGGCCCGCGCTGGCGCACCAGGATGAGGACGTCGCCGGGCCGCCGTCCCTGGCTGCACCAGACCCTGACGGTCGCGGCGATCTTGCCGGCGAGCTGTACCTGCGGGCTGCGCCGGCTCGGTTCGTCGAACGGCGCGTCCCAGCCTTCGACCTCCTTGCCCTTCTCAGCGACGATCAGCGGCCAGATCTCGACCTCGCCGGGCGCCGCGTCGGGCAGCGCGCTGTGCACGGTCTCCACGGGGTCGGCGGAGAACCCCGCATACGCCTCCGGCCGCTTGAAGACTTCGTCGACGGCGCCGAGCACCGCCTCTCCCGAGCGGAACGACATGTCGAATTTGACCTCGCGCCAGTCCAGGCCGGCCGTGCCGAACCGGGCGCCGAAATTCCGCCGCATCTCCGCGAACATCAGCGGCGCCGCACCCTGGAACGAGAAGATCGACTGCTTGTGGTCGCCGACCGCGAACAGCGTCCGCTTGACCAGGCCGCGCGCGCCGGCGCCGGCGGCAAACTCGGCCGCCAGCGTATCGACGATCTGCCATTGTTGCGGACTGGTGTCCTGCGCCTCGTCGATCAGGATGTGGTCGATGCCGAGGTCGAGCTTGTAGAGCACCCACGTCGCGGTGACGCTCTCGAACAGCGCCAGCGTCTTGTCGATCAGGTCTGCGTAGTCGAGCAGCCCGCGCCGGTCCTTCTCGGCCTGATAGCGGCGCAGCACCGCATCGGTGATGGTGATGAGCGCTGCGGTGCGGTCGCGGGACACGATGGCACGGCGGCGGTCGAGCAGCGCGCAGATGCGGCTCTGTTCGTCGACAAGCTGCTGGAACAGTCCAGGGTAGTCCCGTTGAAAGGCGTTGGTCGTCAGCCTTTGCCGTGGTTCGCGGTCCGCCGTGCAGAAAATCGCGAGATAGCCATCGAGTCGCTCGCCGCCGGTCGCCGTGACCAGCGCCGCGAATCGCTCGCCCTGTTCCCGGTCCGCCTTGGAGCCTTGCGCAAGTGCTGCCGCCATCGCCGACCATTCGCTTGGGGCGATCAACGATCCTTGGAGAATCTCCGCGTCGACCGCTTCGACAGTGTCCTCGGACCCTACGCCGAGCACCGCCGATAGCTGCGCCACCGCCGCATCGACGCTGCCGGCGGTATCGAGCCATTCACGCACGGCGTGGCGTTCGCCGATCGCCTCGCGCACCACCTCCTTGAACGTCTGATCGGCCGCGTAGGTGATCGCATGGGCGAGCGCCTTGCCGACCGGGCCGTCCGGTTCCGCCGCCCCGTCGAGCAGCACGCCGAGCATGAGGCTATCGAGCAGTTGCGACTCGGCGGTGCCGTCGAGCACGGTGAAGCGCGCGGCGACGTTGGCCTCGAATGGAAACTGATGCAGCAGCCGGGTGCAGAAGGCGTGGATGGTCTGCACTTTCAATCCGCCAGGCGCCTCCAGCGCGGTGGCGAACAGGCGCCGCGCCCGCGCGCGGCGCGCGGCATCCGCCTTGCCGCTGCCGATCACCTCGATTGTCGTGCCGAGCTTGGTGTCGTCGAGCGTCGCCCATTCGGCCAACGTGTCGAACACGCGGTTTGCCATGGTGGCGGCTGCCGCCTTGGTGAAGGTGATGCAGAGGATCCGGGCCGGATCGACGCCGTCGAGCAGCAGCCGGATCACCCGCTGCGCCAGCACGTGGGTCTTGCCGGAGCCGGCATTGGCCGACACCCAGGCCGAGACGTCGGGGTCGGACGCCGCGATCTGCCGGGCGCTGACGTCGGCGGGGATGGTGCGAGGGATTGTCACTCGACGACTCCCTCGTCGAGCTCGCCGCCGGTCGCCGACCATTCCTTCACGCGTGCGAGGTGGTCGTAGTCGCCGTAGCGGCTGCGAAACCGCGGGTGCACGAGCGAGTCGTACCCCTGCGCCTCGTCTTCAAATTTCAGGACCAGCGCCTTGAACTTGGCTAGGGCCCGGTCCGCCTCCGCATCCGGCGTGCTGCCCTTGAGCTTGACCTCGTGATTCTCTCCCGCCGGCTCGCCGCCCTTGAGGCCGATGTAGACCAGTTCCGCAACGGACAATCCGGCGGGCACGTGTTCGAAGCCACCCTCGCGCAGGATCGCGGCTTCGAGCGTGAGCTGTGGCGCAAAGCCCACCTTGACCTCGTCGTGTCCGGGAAGGCGCCCGGTCTTGTAATCGAGGATCGCCAGCCGCCCGTCCGTGAGCCGTTCAATGCGGTCCGCCCGCGCAGCAAGACGGAACGTGCGCGCGCCGACCGGAAACGCGATGCCGCCCTGCTTCTCCGCCAACAACGCCGCAATCCGTGGCCGCCGCTTGATCTCCCAATCGACGAACCACGCCGCGATGCGCTGGAAGCGCGGCCACCAGAATGCGCGCGCTTCGGGAAATTCCTCCAGCGGAGCGAAATGCCGGCGCCCGATCTCAATCAGCACTGCCAATGGATGGCCCGGCAGGGTCTCCGCAAAGAACGCGGTGAAATCCCCGATGGCCTCGTGGATCACGGTGCCGCGGTCGGCGGCGCCGGGCGGCGTATCGACCGCCTCGACGACCGGCAGCCGCAGGATGTGCTTGGCGTAGATGGTGTAGGGATCGCGCAGCCAGTTCTCGACGTCGGTCACCGACATCCCGCTCGGCCGCGCGGCGAGCGGCGGCTTCGGCGCCGGCCGCTCGAAGCGCTCGCGCGCCACCTGGTCGAGCCGGCGGGCATGTGCAAGATAGTGGTTGCCGCGGCCGATGGCTGCGTCCCACCGCTGCGGCCCCGCCACGGCGGCAAGCCGCTGCGTGAAGCGCGACGCCACCGTCGGTGCGCCGGCGATGCGCGCCGACCGCGTCAGCACCACCTCCTTGGCGCCGAGCGCCTGCGCGAAGTCGTGCGCCGACAATCCGACGCGCCGCTCCGGCAGATCGAAACCGAGATCGTGGCGCATCGGCCGTGAGAGCCACGGATCGCTGCGAGCCTCGGGCGGCCAAACGCCTTCGACCAGCCCACCGAGCACGGCACGGTCGAACGACTGCAGCCGCGACTCCAGGGGGCCGAGAATGCGCACGCGCACGCCCGCGATCTCCGGCCGGCGCACCATCCGGTCGGCGACAGCGGCGCGGAACAGCTCGGCATAGTCGGCGCGGGGACAAGCGAACGATGCGGCGGCGCCGTCAGCCGTGGCGTCCTCGAACGCTTCGGCGAGCTGAGCGCCACCCTCACCGGCGAACGCCGCAAAGATTCCGTCGCCGCCGTCGCTGAGCATCGCCACGACATCGCGATGCAACGCCAACAGCGCGCGGAACGGGTGCGGCGCATTGCTGATACCTTCCAGCGGGGCCAGCGCCTCGCCGAGGCGTTCGATCAAGGCCGCCGCCGCGTCGAGCGCGCCATCGCTGAGCCGGCGGCGCGGATCGCGGTGGTGCAGCCCGTCTCGGTCGCCACGGAAGCGGGCGAGCGCATGCTTCAGCCCGTCGGTGCCGGCACGCGGCCGCGGACCGCGCAGGATGGCGCGTTCGAGGACCGCGACGGCATAGGAATGCGCGCCTTCCTTGGCGCCGAGGCGCAGCATCGGATGCTTCAGCAGGGCCAAGAGGGGCACCGGCGCCACACCTTCGAGCGCGGTATCAGCGGCAAGCCGCGCGAACACGCCGGCCGGCGTATCGGGCAGCGCATCGCCGCCGGAGTCATCCACTGGCACATGCCAGCGTTCGAGCGCGGCGAGCACGCGCCGCGCCAGCGCGCGGTCCGGAGTCACCAGCGCCGCGGTCTTATCCTTCACCTCCACCGCCTCGCGCAACGCGATGGCGATGGCGAGCGCCTCCTCCTCGGCATTGGCGGCCTCGATGACGGTCAGGGTCTCCACCGCAGCGTCGATCTGGCCCGCGATGCCGGCATCAGCGAGCTGGTCCTGCCAGCGATCGGTCGCCTCCGCCGGCCGCAACACCTCGGACAATAGCCGCTCGCGGCCATGCGGCGCCGGGTCGGCCAGGACCGTCACCGCGTCGCGGCCGATGCCGAGGCGGCGAAGCAATCCGTGCATGGCGAATTGCGGATGCCCGGCCGCGGGATCGAGATGGTCGCGCCGTGTCGGATCGGCGTAACCGCCGATCAAGGTCCAGGCCGCTTCATCGAGATCGGTATCGAGACCTGGTAGTACCACGGCGCCGTACGGCAGATGGGCAATGGTCTCCAGCAGGGCCGCGGTGGTCGGCATCGAGCCGGTGGAGCCAGCGGCGATCACCGGACCCGTCGCCCGCTGGAGCCGCTTCCGCTCCGCCTCGATCAAGAGATCGCGCCGTGCCGCTGGTTCGATGGCGCCGTGCGAAGTCAGCAGACCGGCCCATGCACCGCGAATCTCCTTCAGGAAGGTCAGCGTGAGCTGCCAGTAGTCGTCGACATCGCGCGGCACCAGGCCGTCGAGCCGCTCCCAGCCGACCCGCCGCGTCGTCATGTCGTCGATCAGCCGGGCGAGATCGTCGGCGAGCGCCAGCGCCGCCACCGGGGTGGTGGCGATCAGCGGCACACCGGATTGTCCGCGCCCACCCGGCGACGCGGCCCATGCGCCGATGAGTTGCGCCAGCAACAGCCGCCGCTCCAGCCCGCGGAGCGCCAGCGGCAGGTCGAACGCGGCTTCGCCGAATACTCCCGCGGCCGCCTCGGCAAAATCCAGCTCGTCCTCGTCGACGTCGCCGATGGCGACGATGCGCGGCAGGATCGCGGCGTCGGTGGTGAGGGCGTCGAGAAACGCGTCGCGCGCCAGCCGGCAGGCGCGGCGCGTCGGCAGATAGAGCGTCGCACCGGCGAGCCGCAGCGGATCGTCGCCCGGACCCGGAAAGCCCGGCACCAGCCGGCCGCCGAGCAGTGCCCGGACCAAGACCTCCAGGAACGGCGCCGACGCCGGAACGGTGAAGATGCGCGGGTTACGATTCGCCATGCGGGATCATAGCATCCCAGGGCTGTCGTCCCGGCCGAAGCGGCCGAAGGCCGCGGAGAGCCGGGACCCATAACCATCGCCGGGAGTATGGGTCCCGGGTCTCGCTGCGCTCGCCCGGGATGACGGTGGCGGGGTCGCGCGGGGACGACAGCGGAGAGGGATGTTAAACTACCCCACGCTCGCGACCATCGCGTCCTCGGCGTCGGCGACCGCTTCCGGCGTGCCGACATGCATCCACACCCCTTCGAGCCGCAGCCCGAACAGCCGCTCGGCATCGGCGGCGTGGTCGAACAGCCGGGTCAGCGAGAATGCGCCTTCGGGCGCATCGGCGAACAGCGCCGGCGACAGAATCGCGGCGCCTGCATAGACGAAGGGGACGACGTCGCGTTCGGCACGGCGGACGAGGCGGCCGCTCGCCGCCATCCGAAAGTCGCCGCGGCCGGTATAGCCGACGCTCGTCGCCGTCGGCGCCAGCAGCAGCAGTGCGTCCATCCGCGTCCGGTCGAACGCATGGCCGAGCCGCACGAGGTTCGGCTTCACGCCGTCGATCCACAGCGTGTCGGAATTGACGGCCACGAACGGCCCCTCGCCCAGGAGCGGCAGCGCCTTGACGATGCCGCCGCCGGTCTCCAGCAGTTCCTCGCGCTCGTCGGAGATGACGATCCGCGGCCGCGTGCGGCCCGCGAGGTGCTGCTCGATCGCGTCGGCACGATAGTGGACGTTGACCACCGCGCGCTCGACTCCCGCCTCTGCAAGGCGGTCAAGCGCGTGATCGATCAGCGGCTTGCCGGCGACCTTGACCAACGGCTTCGGCAGCGGGTCGCTGTGCGGGCGCATCCGTTTGCCTAGCCCGGCGGCGAGCAGCATGGCGGTGCTCAGCAATCAAATCTCCTTGGACGTCGTCGGCGCCGGCACATGCGTGCCGTACCAGGCATCGAGTGGCGCCAGTGCCGGATGCGCGAGCGCGCGCCGCAGATAGGCCCATATGCGCGGAATGTGACGAAGATACTGTGGCTTGCCGTCGCGCCGAGCGAGGCGTGCAAAAATGCCGAGTATCTTCGCCGCGCGCTGCGCCGCCATCGTGGCATAGAGCCTGGCGAAAGCGGCAAAGTCGAAGTTTGGATCGAGGTCACGCCGCGCCCTCACGTAACGGCCGATCAGCGCGATTTCCATCGTCTCGGGCACGTCCACGCGCGCATCCTGCAGCAGCGAGGCAAGATCGTAGGCGGCCGGTCCGATCAACGCATCCTGGAAGTCGAGCAGGCCAACCCGCGCGGCGCCGCTGCGCTCCGGCAGCCAGAGCAGGTTCGGCGAATGGAAGTCGCGCAGCACCCAGGTCGGCGGAGCCTCGATGGCCAACTGAAGAGCATCGCGCCACAAGGCCATGAACACGTCGCGGCTCGACGGTGAGATCGCGGCGGCGACATGCGGCAGATACCAGTCCAGCAACAACTCGGCCTCGATCAGGAACGCCTCGATGTCGTAGCGCGGGATGCGATACTCGACGTGCGGCGAGACCGGCAGCGTCTGCGGCAACTCTTGGCCATGCAGACCGGCGAGAAGATCGACGGCCGCCGCATACCGCTCTTCGATCGGCGCCGGCGGGTCGCCGTCGACGACACGGCGGCCGCCGAAGTCCTCGAGCAATACCAGTCCTTGCGCGGTATCGGCATGGAAAATATCCGGCGCCGACAGGCCGCGGGCGCGCAGCCCCATCGCCATCGCGACGAACGGCACCACATCCTCGGCCAGGTGCGCGATGGCGCTGTACGGCTTACCGTCGCGCACCGGCGGTCCGTCCGGCCGGCGCGGCGCGTTCATCAGAATATAACTATGCCCTTCGAGCACCACCCGCTCATAGTTGCGGGTCGATGCATCCCCTTGCAGCCGCCGGCGCTGTGCGGCCGTGAACCCGGATTCGTCGAGGAATCGGCGGATGGCGCCGATGCGGTCGACGCGCGGTGCAACCGTCCCGTAGCCGGTCACGCGCACGTTGCGGTGATCGAGGCCCCGCTGCGGCACCAGGGTGAGCGCGATATCGATCCGGTCGGGCGGAAGAAAGCCCGCCGCCCGATCCGGCCATTCCAGCAGCACCGCCGCCTCGTCCGGCAGACCGTCGAAGCCGAGCTCGGCCAGCTCGGCGGAGCCCGACAGGCGATAGAGGTCGGCATGCACGAGCGGAAAGCGTGGAAGCTCATAGCTCTGCACCAGGTTGAAGGTCGGGCTCGGCACCTCGATCGTCTCGTCGTCTGCGAGATAGCGGACCAGCGCCCGCGCGAATGTCGTCTTGCCGGCGCCGAGATCGCCGGAGAGCGTCACCAGATCGCCGGGCTCGAGCGCCACCGCGATATCGACCATGAAGCGGCGCAGCGCCGCTTCATCCGCCAGCGCCACCGAAAAGCTCGAACCGCCTGACGTGGTCGGAAGCATAAACCTCACCAGCTATCGTCCCGGCCGAACGCCAAAGCAGGCAAGTTTACGCAGCCTGCGTACACTTGGCTGCGTGCAGGCAAGTTTACGCAGCCTGCGTACACTTGGCTGCGTGCAGGCAAGTTTACGCAGCCCTGCGTGGCTGCGTGCGCGCGAGCCGGAACGCCATGTACCCCTGTGGTGCCGAATCGGACGGAGGCGGTTCCTGTTCAAATACCCCAAGGCAGGGGTATGTGGGTCCCGGTTCGGCTCGCTGCGCTCGCCGCCCGGGATGATGGCGGTAAATCCGATCTCAAGCCGCAGTGCGCACCGGGACATGATCGAGCGGAAAAATGCAAGTCACCGTCGTACCGGTGCCGATCGCGGATTCGATCCGCACCATTCCGCCGTGCAGCTCGACGAAGGACCGCACCAGGGAAAGGCCAAGGCCGGTGCCGCGGTGCTGCGAGCCGAGCGAATGGGTCTCGAACCAATGGAACACCCGGTCCTTCATCTCCGTGGGAATGCCCGGGCCGCGATCGGTGACCGCGAATACAACGGCGTCCGACCGCCGGTCCGCGGTCAGCGTCACCGCCTCGCCGGGTGGTGAGAAGCCCACGGCGTTGGCAAGCAGGTTGAACAGAATCTGCCGCACGCGTCGCTCGTCGGCGGTGAAGCTGCCGATGTCCGGCACCACGCGGATATCGAGCGATATACCGTCCTTGACAAGGCGATCCTGGATGCCCTCAGCCGCCGCCTCCATGGTCTGCCGGATGTCCACCGGCCCAAGGTTGAGCGTCATTGCGCCGGCATCGATAGTGGCGAGATCGAGGATATTGTTGATGATCGCCAGGAGCGCGTTGGTCGAGACGTTGATGTAGCCGAGATACTCGTGCTGCTTGCCGGTGAGCGGCCCGGTCGACGGATCGCCGAGGAAGTGCGCGAAGCCGATGATATTGGTCAGGGGCGAGCGCAGTTCGTAGGACACGTGGTGGACGAAGTCGATCTTGATCCGGTCCGCGGTCTCAAGCGCCTCGTTGCGCTCGCGCAACGCCCGCTCGACATTCACCGAATCGGTTATGTCCTGGAACGTGACCAGCGTGGCTCCGTCCGGCAGCGGCACCGTCGCACAATCGACGACGCTGCCGTCGTTGCATTCGACGCGGCCCGCGACCGGATCGCGCTCCTCGATCGCGGTGACGGCGGCGCGTACCGCCGCCCAGGTGACATCGCCGTGATGCAGCGGCTTGCACCATTCCGCCACCGCTTCGATATGCGGCCGTTCGGCCAGCGCCGTCGGCGAAAGCTTCCACATTTGCGCGAAGGCGGGATTGAACAGACGGATACGCCCGTCGCTGCCAAACACCGCGACCGCCTCGCCGAGATTGTCGAGGGTCTCGCGCTGCACCCGAATCAGGCCATCGTAGCGGCGTTGCAGATCGAGCCGTTCTGTCACATCGTGGAACAGATAGGTCACGCCGCCTTCCGGATTCGGAGTCGTGACGACCCGCAGCGTACGGCCATCGGGCAAATACCACTGCGACTCTTCCGCCTCGACCGCGCGATAGGCCTCGTGCAGCTGCGCTTTCCACTGCCGGAAATCCTGCTGCTCCGGCAGCTTGCGCGCGGCGCGCAATTGATCGAGCACGGCCGAATCGGTCGGGCGCTCGTCCAGCAACGCCGGATCGAGATCCCACAACAGCCGATATGCCGTGTTGTAGAAGGTGAGCCGGTGATCGGCGGTGAAGATGGCGACCCCGGTGGCGAGCTGGTCGAGCGTGCGGCGGTGTGCATCGACCATCCGCGCGAGCTCCGTGCGCAAGGTCTCCGCTTCGGTGGCGTCCACGGCGATACCCGCGCTGCCGCGCCCGGTGGGCACCTCGACGACATCGAAGTTGCGGCGCGCACCGGCAACCACGGCGGGAAGCCGGCCCGTAAAGGCCGTCCGCGCCGCACGCGCGCGGGCGATGCCCTCGCGGACGCCGCGCTCGATCAGTTCGGTGCCGCTTGCGATCGCATCCGCTCCCTCCTTGGCCTCGACTGCGCGCGTATAGGCGGCATTGACGAAGGTGAGCTTGCCGGCGGCGTCGCGCATCCAGACCGGCGCCGGAAGCGCATCGACCAGCGCGCGCAAGGATTCGACCTCAGTGACGAGTGCGGCATGTCGCGCCGTCAGCTCATTCAGTTCGCGCTGTACGCCGGTCACGTCCTTGAGGCGGAGCACTGCCCGCCCGCCGATCACCCGCCCGGCCGCCTCGATCGGCCGGCCCGCGAGCGTGGCCAACGTCATCGCGAAGCCGGCGCCGCTGCTGCGCAGCGCGTCGACCGCGTGCTCCAGGGCCGATGCTTGCTCGGCATCGAGCCAGGTCCCGAACGCCAGCACCCGATACGGCGCCGAGGCCGGCGCCACCAAGGTAGCATCGCCGATGATCTCCGGCTCGTCGGCAGCCGCCGCCCAGGCGACGATCACCTGCGGCTCGGAGTGCAGCAGCGCGCTGGCACGGTCGTTCTGCACCTTCAGACTGATGATTTCATCGTGCGCGGCAGCCTCGCGGCGCGCGCCGCGGGCGCGCGTGCGCACCAGCAGGATCGCGGCGCTGACCGCGAAGCAGAGCACCCCCAGCGTTAGCGCGATCGCAACGGTCTCGTGACGCCCGAGCGACAGCAGGGCATGCAGATAGGTGTCAAGGAACGGCTCGCCGAAGCCGGCGGCATCGGCGCGGGTCGCCAACGCGGCGGAGGGCAGGACCGCCGCCAAGCCGCTTCGGAATCCGCGCCGCCGCGGTTGAGTACGGATACTCCCGCACGTCGCCCGGAGCGCATCCGGCATATCTGCTAGCCCCTCTCGGCGCCACCGCCGGCCTGGCAGCGGTGTGGTCCGGCCGTGTCTTGGCGGGCCGGGTCCGCCGTCCCGTCCGCGAATCACGCGACTTTACCCTCAAGCTGACTCGGCGAGAAAGAGTCCAGAGCGTGAACATGCAGGCCTTCACGCCGTGCCGGTCGATCCGAACCCGCCCGAGCCGCGCGTGGTCTCGTCCAGCGCGCGCACCTCGACGAGATGCGCCCGTGACACCGGCGCGATGACGAGCTGCGCGATGCGCGCGCCGCGGGTCACGCTGAACGGCTCGCTGCCAAGGTTGATCAGGATCACCTGGATTTCGCCGCGGTAGTCGGCATCGATCGTGCCAGGCGTGTTGAGCACGGTGACACCATGACGCGCGGCGAGGCCCGATCGAGGCCGCACCTGCGCCTCCGTCCCCGCCGGCAAGACGATCGCGATCCCGGTCGGGACGAGGGCATGCGCCCCCGGCGCCAGTATCAGCGGAGCCGCCTCCGGCACAGCGGCAAGGAGATCGAGCCCTGCGGCCTGTGGGCTTTGATATACCGGAAGCGGCAGGCCCGCAGCATGCGGCAGGCGCAGAATGCGAACCTCGATGTCGTTCACGAGTGTGCTCCGGACACTTTTGCCGCAATGCGCGCGATCAATGTGGCCGCGACCTCATCCTTTGTCTGCGTCGGCCACGACTCGACGCCGTCCGCGGTGACGAGATGGATGGTATTGTTGTCGCCGCCGAACACGCCGCTCTGCGGCGATACGTCATTGGCAAGGATCCAATCGCAGCCTTTCTGCTTCAGCTTCGCTTTGGCGTTGTCGACGACATAGCTGGTTTCGGCGGCGAACCCGATCACCAGCCTCGGACGCTTCGACGTGCGCTTCGCCACCGTCGCCAGGATGTCGGGGTTCTCCACCATCGTGAAGGTCGGCGGCTCCGCGCCGCTGCCTTTCTTGAGTTTCTGTGTTCCGGCCTCGGTGACGCGCCAATCCGCGACTGCGGCGGCAAAGATAGCGATATCGGCCGGCAGCGCAGCTTCGAAGGCGTCGAGCATCTGTCGGGCGGTCTCGACCTTCACCACCGCAACATCAGGCGGATCGGCGACCGCCACCGGCCCGCTGATCAGCACCACATCGGCGCCCGCTCGCGCTGCCGCCGCCGCGATGGCATGGCCCTGCCGGCCGGAAGAGCGATTGCCGATGTAGCGCACCGGATCGATCGGCTCGTGCGTCGGGCCCGACGTCACCAGCACCCGCCGGCCCGCGAGCGGCCGTCCGGGCGGCGCCAGCAGCGCCTCGACGGCGGTGACGATCTCCAGCGGCTCCGCCATGCGGCCAGTGCCGGCTTCGCCGCGTTCGGCCATTTCGCCGGCATTCGGGCCGACGAACGCAACGCCGTCCACGGTAAGCTGTGCGACGTTGCGGTGCGTCGCGGCGCGCGCCCACATGTGCGGATTCATCGCCGGCGCCAGCAAAATTGGCGAATCCGCCGCAAGCAGCACGGCGGTCGCGAGATCGTCGGCGTGGCCGCCCGCCATCTTCGCCATCAGGTCGGCGGTTGCCGGCGCCACCACGATCAGGTCGGCCTCGCGCGCGAGCCGGATGTGGCCGACGTCGAACTCGCTCTGCGGGTCGAACAGGTCGGTGAACACGGCGTCGGCCAGCGCTCCGGCGGCAAGCCGGGTCACGAACTCCTGTCCGGCGCGAGTGAGGATGCAGCGCACCTCAGCGCCGCGCTCGCGCAGCCGCCGGATCAGGTCGAGCGACTTGTAGGCGGCGATTCCGCCACCGATGATCACGAGGATACGCTTGCTGCCGGCGACAGGCGTGGGCATGACGCGGTGGGACGGGCTTGGCTTGGCCCGCGGCGCAACGATCGAAGACGGGGGACTGATCGTCTCCAGAGCCTGGTGGCCGGTCTCCTCCGCGGCTTCGCGCAGGATCGTGCGGACTTCGTCCTCCACGGAGCGTCCGTGGCGTGCCGCGCGCAGGCGCAGCAGCGTTTTCAAGGCGTCATCGAGCTTTCGGACCGTCAGGCTGGCCATGGCGGATCATAGCCTATGATTGCATTGCAATCAATGCAATCCGTGGGCTGCAATCCTGGCATCCTCCAGCACCATGTCGGCGCCCTTCTCGGCAATCATGATGGTCGCCGCGTTCGTGTTGCCGGAGACCACCGCCGGCATGATCGACGCATCGATCACGCGCAGGCGCTCGAAGCCGCGTACCTTGAGCTGCTCGTCCACCACCGCCTTGCCGTCCTGCCCCATGCGGCAGGTGCTGACCGGATGATAGACGGTGGAGCCGCGGCGGCGGATGAAATCGAGCAGATCGTTGTCGCTGTCGCATTGCGGGCCCGGCTCGAACTCCTCGGCGATGTAGCGCGCCAGCGCCGGCGCCTTCGCGATGCGGCGCAGCGCCTTGACCCCGGCGACGAGCGTGTCGCGGTCCTTGAGCGTGGCGAGATAGTTCGGGTGGATCGCGGGCGCCTGCCGCGGATCGGCGGACTTGATGCGCACGTGGCCGCGACTCTCCGGCCGCAGCAGGCAGCACGTGATCATGAAGCCGGAAAACGGGTCCAGCGTGCCGCCCATATTGTGCGCAGAGTAGAGGGCGATGGAGCACTGCACGTCCGGCGTATCCGCCGACGGCAGGGCGCGCATGAAGCAGCCGGCCGAGATCGCCGGCATCGCGAAATAGCCGCGGCGGAACAGCGTGTATTGGATGACGGCGGTGGAGCCCCGGCGCCAGTTGCGCACCGCATCGTTGAGCGTGATCGGCTCCTTGCACCGCAGGATGATGCGGGCGAAGTAATGATCGTTCAGCGCGTCGCCGACACCGGGCAGGTCGGCGATCACCGGGATGTTGAGCGAGCGTAGCAGTTCCGCAGGTCCCAGCCCGGAAAGTTGCAGGAGCTGCGGCGAGTTGAACGCGCCACCCGCGACGATGACCTCTGCATTGGCGTGCGCGATGCGCTTTTCCTCGCCCACCAGATATTCGACGCCGGAGGCGCGCCGACCTTCGAACAGGACGCGCGTCGCAAGCGCCTCCGACACCACCGCGAGATTGCCGCGCCGGCGCGCGGGCCTGAGATACGCCGCCGCGGTCGAGGCCCGCACGCCGTTGCGCATGGTGTTCTGATAGAAGCCTGCGCCCTCCTGCGCTGCCCCGTTGAAATCGTCGTTGCGCGGATAGCCGCACTGCTGAGCCGCCTCGATGAAGGCCGCGGCGAGCGGATGCTTGTCGCGCACGTCCGACACGCCGAGCGGACCGCCCGCGCCGTGATGGTCGTTCGCGCCGCGCTCATTGTTCTCCGCCTTGCGGAAGTAGGGCAGCACGTCGCCGTGGCTCCAGCCGGCGTTGCCGAGCTGGCGCCAGTGATTGAAATCCTCGGCCTGGCCGCGGATGTAGATCAGCCCGTTGATCGAACTCGACCCGCCCAGCGTCTTGCCGCGCGGCGCGATCACCTTGCGGCCGTCGCACTCCGCCTGCGGTTCGGTCGTGTAGCACCAGTTATAGCGCTGGTTGGTGAACAGCTTGCCGTAGCCGAGCGGGATGTGCAGCCAGAAGTGCCGGTTAGGTGGCCCGGCCTCGAGCAGCAGCACGCGATGTTTTCCGGACTCGGTCAGCCGGTTCGCCAGCACGCAGCCCGCGCTGCCCGCGCCGACGATGATGAAGTCGAACGATTGGGAACTTGGCACGTCGTCCTCCCGCAGGGTCACACGATCAACCATATCAGCCCCGCCAGCAGCAGCGCCATCAGCCAAACCCCGACCGTCAGCCAACGGCTCCGGCGGGCTTCGGCGTTGCCGATCGCAGCCACCGTTTCCGGCGCCAGCACCAGGCCGGCGCGGGTGATCTCATCGAGTTGATCGGCAAGGCCCGCAGCGCGGTTGAGCAGCGCCGGCACGCCGCCGAGGAAGCGCCCGAGTTCCATGGCACCTCCGGCAGCGTCCTCGATCCGGCCCGCCGGGCCGAGGTGCCGCTCGATCCATTCGCGCACCACCGGTTCCGCCGTCTGCCACATGTCGAGCTTCGGATCGAGCGAGCGCGCCACGCCCTCGACGACGACCATGGTCTTCTGCAGCAGCAGCAACTCCGGCCGGGTGCGCATGTCGAACAGGCCGGTCACCTCGAACAGCAGCGTCAGCAGCCGCGCCATCGAAATGTCCTCGGCGGTGCGGTTGTGGATCGGCTCGCCGATGGCACGGATCGCCTGCGCGAAGCTCTCCACCGAATGGTGGCGCGGTACATAGCCCGCCTCGAAATGCACCTCCGCAGTGCGGTGGTAGTCGCGAGTGATGAAGCCGTAGAGAATTTCTGCGAGGAAGCGCCGCTCCTTCGGCCCGAGGCGCCCCATGATGCCGAAGTCGACGGCGACCAGACGGCCTTCGTCGTCCACGAACAGATTGCCGGGATGCATGTCGGCATGGAAGAAGCCGTCGCGCAGCGCATGACGCAGGAAAGTCTGAATCACGGTGCGCCCGAGCCGCGGCAGGTCGAGCCCCTTAGCCTCGAGCCGTGCGCGGTCGGACAACGGCATCGCGTCGATCCATTCGAGCGTCAGCACCTCGCGCGCGGTGCGGTCCCAGTCCACTGCCGGAACCCGGAAGCCGGGATCGTCCTGAGTGTTCTCCGCCATCTCGGAGAGCGCGGCGGCTTCCAGCCGCATATCCATTTCCAGCCGCACAGAGCGCGCCAGGGTTTCAACCACCTCGATCAGGCGCAACCGGCGCGCCTCCGGCGAGATGTGCTCGGCGCGCCGGACGGCAAAGCGCAGTGACGCGAGGTCCGCTTGGAATCGCCGCTCGATGTCCGGCCGCAGCACCTTCACGGCGACCGGCTGGCGCCCCTCACCGGTCTCGACCTCGGCCCGATGCACCTGAGCGATCGAGGCCGCCGCCACCGCCGGGCCGAACGAGGCGAACACCTCCTGCAGCGGCCGGGCGAGCGCGCGCACCACCGCGGCCTCGGCTTCGGCTTGCGGAAACGGCGCCATCTTGTCCTGCAGGCTTTCAAGATCGCGGGCGATGGCGAAGCCAACCACGTCGGGACGCGTCGCCAGGAACTGCCCGAGCTTCACGTAGGTGGGCCCGAGCCGCGTCAGCGCCGCCGCCAGCCGGCCGGCGCTGCCGGCGCCGGTCGGCCGCTCGATCAGCCGCGCCGCCTTGAGCGCGAGGCGCGCCGGGGGCGGCAACGGCCGCGGATCGGCCAGCGCGAACACGCCCTCGCGGGCGAGCACGAAGCCCGCATGCGCCAGGCGCGTCAAGTGGGTCAGGGCGGCGATCACAAACGCCAGCCGGAATGCAGCGCTACGATGCCGCCGGTGATCGGGCGGCAGGTGACGCGGCGGAAGCCCGCCACCGCGATCATCTCCGCGAATTCCTGCGGCTTCGGGAAACGGCGGATCGATTCGACAAGGTAGCGGTAGGCCTCTCCGTCATCGGTGACGATACGGCCCAGCACGGGGATAAGATTGAACGAATAGAGATTGTACAGCGTGTCGAGGCCCGGCACGTCGACGCTGGAGAACTCCAGGCACAGGAAGCGCCCCCCGATGCGCAGCACGCGGTGCGCCTCGGCAAGTGCCTGCGCGATGCGCGGCACGTTGCGGATGCCGAAGGCGATGGTCACGGCGTCGAAGCTGCGGTCGGCGAACGGAAGCGCCTCGGCATTGCCTTCGGCGAACTGCACGACGTCGCCCAAGCCGCGCGCGCGGGCGCGCTCGCGGCCAACGTCGAGCATCGCCCCATTGATGTCGGCCACGACGGCGCGGGTACCCTCGCCGCCAGCCTCAATCACCCGCATGGCGACGTCGCCGGTGCCGCCCGCCACGTCGAGCAGCGTGAAGGGACGGCCGGTTTTTTCCTTAAGACGGCCGGGACGACCTTTTGTCGGCGGATTGACCGCGGTCACCAGCACGTCTTTCCAGGCGCGGTGCAGCCCGCCCGACATCAGATCGTTCATCAGGTCGTAGCGGCGCGCGACGCTGGCGAAGACGTCGTCGACCAGCGTCTGCTTCTCGGTCAGCGGCACCTCGCGGAAGCCGAAATTGGTGTTCTCTGGCATCGGTCACCTGTTGCGCCGGGACCATAGCGCGCCGACAAAGGGGGCGCTATGTGTCCCGGACGCGCCGCAGCGTGAAACGCTGCTGCGCAGAGCCGGGACCGTTCCAGACCGTGACGGTCCCGGTTCTGCGGTGCAACACATCGCAAGTCGGATGTTTCCGACTTGCGACATCAGTTGGATGCCGGAAGTCGGGTATACCGACTTCCGGTGCGTTGCACCGCGCCCGGGACAAGTGAGTCTGCGCGATGCCCGAGTTACCCGAAGTCGAAACGGTCCGCCGCGGGCTGGCGTCGGTGATGGAAGGCGAGCGGCTCGCCAAGGTCGAGTTGCATCGCGCCGATCTGCGTTGGCCGTTCCCGGAGGATTTCGCCAGGCGCCTGACCGGCCAGACCGTCGCCGGGCTGGGACGGCGCGCGAAATACCTGTTGGTCGACCTTTTGTCCGGTGATGTCCTGGTGATGCACCTCGGGATGTCCGGATCGTTCCGCGTGTTCCGCGATGCGTACGAAGAAGCACCTGGGCGTTACCATCATGAGCGCTCCAAACACGCCGCCCACGACCACGTGGTGTTCCATCTCTCGAACGGTGCAATCATTGCCTTCAACGATCCGCGCCGCTTCGGCTTCATGAAGCTGGTGGCGCGCAGCGAGCTGGAGGACCAGCCGTTCATCAAGGCACTCGGGCCGGAGCCGCTCGGCAACGCCTTCGACGCGGCCGCGCTGGCGTCCGCCTGCGCCGGCAAGAAGACCAGCCTGAAGGCGGCGCTGAGCGATCAGCGCGTGGTTGCCGGGCTTGGCAATATCTACGTCTGCGAGTCGCTCAACCGGGCCCGGTTGTCGCCCAAGCGGAAGGCCTCGACCATCGCCGCCCGATCCGGTGCGCCGAACGAGCGCGCCGTCGCTCTGGTCGACGCCATCGGGGCCGTGCTGCAGGACGCCATCGAGGTCGGCGGCTCGTCGCTGCGCGACCACCGCCGCACCGATGGCGAGCTTGGCCTGTTCCAGCACAGCTTCCGTGTCTATGACCGCGAAGGCGAGCCTTGCCCGACACCCGGCTGCACCGGGACGGTCCGGCGCATCGTGCAGAGTGCGCGCTCGACCTTCTATTGTCCGGTGTGTCAGAAATAGCGGGAGCACGATCGAAGGAACGCCATGACTCCTGAGACCATCATCGTCGAGACCCGCGGCCGCGTCGGCCTCATCAGGCTCAACCGTCCGCAGGCGCTCAACGCGCTCAATACCAAGCTGATGACGGAGCTCAGCACCGCCGTCGATGCGTTCGAAGCGGACGCCGGCATCGGCTGCATCCTGATCACCGGATCGGAGAAGGCCTTCGCGGCCGGGGCCGACATCAAGGAGATGGCCGACAAGTCGTTCCTCGATGCCTTCTACGGCGACTTCACCGCCGATTGGCATCGCGTCGCGCATGCGCGTAAGCCGACCATCGCCGCGGTCGCCGGCTATGCGCTCGGCGGCGGCTGTGAGCTGGCAATGCTGTGCGACATCATCATCGCCGCCGACAACGCGAAGTTCGGCCAGCCAGAGATCAAGCTCGGCGTCATCCCGGGCATCGGCGGTACGCAGCGGCTCACCCACGCCGTCGGCAAGGCGAAGGCCATGGACCTGATCCTCACCGGCCGGATGATGGATGCCGTCGAGGCCGAGCGCTCGGGCCTCGTGGCGCGCGTCGTGCCGCTCGCCACGCTGATGGACGAAGCGATGAAGGTTGCCGAGACGATCGCCGGTATGTCGCTGCCGGCGGTGATGATCGCGAAGGAAGCCGTCAACCGCGCGTTCGAGATCTCGCTCGCCGAGGGTGTCGCCTTCGAGCGGCGGGTGTTCCATTCCCTTTTCGCCACACAGGACCAGAAGGAAGGCATGGCCGCATTCTTGGAAAAGCGCCCCCCAAGGTTCACACACAAATAAAATCAACCGTTTGGGAGAACCGAACGGCATGCGTGGGAATTGAATGGGTGTGTCGGATTTCTACCCTGGAGGCCGTCATGGAGACAGTCTCTGCCCAGACCGGAGCCGGGTCTGCACACCCCCTCATGGCTCACACGTTGATTGCCAGCGATCGCGTCGAGGGAACGTCTGTCTGCCAGCCGGACACCGGGTCGAGCATCGGCACGATCCAGCGCCTGATGATCGACAAGCTGACCGGCAAGGTAGCTTACGCCGTCATGACGTTTGGCGGCTTCCTTGGATTCGGCGGGCGGCACTTCCCTATTCCGTGGGCGGCGCTGCGATATGACCCGCGATGGGAAGCCTATGTGACCGACATCACCGCCGAGCAACTCAAGGAGGCGCCGTCGCACGAGGCCGACGAATCCTTCGACTGGGGCGACCGGCGCAGCGAAGAAAGACTGCGTCAGGCTTACCGGAACCCTGGATACTGGGCGTAGCCGGCGCCGCGGCTCACGAGCGCACGCAGATCACCCGTACCACCGACGCCCCGATCTCCTTGACGCCGGCGGTGCCGCCCGCCGGCGTCACGTTGCGAGCGCGCAGGAACGTACGAACCGCTTCGGCGGGAACCAAGACCGCCCGTGCAGCAGCGGTGCCGGGGCCGGCAACGACCTGCGGCTTGCGCAGCACGACCCCGCGAAATCGGCCGCGCGGGTCGAACGCCGCCGCGCCGGAAAATCCGAGCGGCGGTGCGGGGTCGAAACTGCGTACGGCGTCATCGGCACTTCCGGACAGCCGCGCCGGCGGCGTCGTGATCGCGCCGCCGCCGCCCTGCCTGCTCGGATCGGCGATTCCCACCAGCGTGAGCGCATTGCCACCAGCACCGTCGCCGGCCAGCGCCGCGGGGTGAAGATCACGCGCCCCATGGACCCGCAGCAGCGCAAGCCCGGAGGCGGGATCGTCGGCCACGCGTTCCGCCGGCCCAATCCGCGGAATCTGGATCACCCGGCAGCCCTCGGTGGCCTGCCGGTCGGCGAGGATGTATCCCGCGGCCGAGGCGATGAGCCCCGTCGTGTATTCGACCTTGCCCCGCGCGACGGTTCCGCCGACCTGAATGGTGCCCCGACCGCTGAAGGGCGCAAAGGCGTTCGACAGGGCGACTGTGATCGGCCGCATCATCTCGTCCTTCGTCACGTCGTATAGGATCGTGAAGCCACGGACCTCCTGGTCCTGCGCGTGCGCGCGGACGTAGAATTTCTTTGCCGCCTGCGAACCCGTTAGCGCGAGGAATTCCGTGCGCTGCACGTCGTAGTCGACCTTGCGGTCCGGCACCGCACGCAACTGCGCCGCCACGCTGGCAAGTGTCACAGCCGGCCCGCTGACGCGGAACGTCTCGATCTGTATGTCGCCTGACGCGGATGCCCAGCGGGCGCCCTCCTTGCCGCGGCTCGACTGCGGGACGAGCTTCGCCGGAAGCCCCATGGTGATGCCGGTGGCGCTGTCGTCGACCATGCGCCACCCGACCTGCTCCTGCTGCGCCTTGGCCAAGACGGAAAGCTGCGCGCGCTCGCGCGGATTAAGAATGCCGGTCTCGGCGCCTTTCGTGGCCTTCTGGAACGCCTGCACCGCGGCCAGCGATCGGTTGCCGAAATCACCGTCGATGATGCCGTCGTAGTGTCCGGTCCAGACCAGATCGGATTGGATCGCGGTTCGCTCGGCCAGCGTCATCGCCGCGTAGGTTTCGCGGGGCGACGGCGGCTTGGCGGCAGGAGCCGGCGTCGCTTGCGCGAGCCGCTGCGCCGCGCGCACTGGAGCCGGGTCGGCCACGGCCGGCAGCATGCCAAAGCACAGCAAGGCCAAAGAGACCAGAGACCGCATTCTCGCCTCGACACCCTTCCGCTTGCCCGCCAATGTAGCGGCGTTTTTCACGATCGTCATGGGAAGAGAAGCGGCCGCCGATGCTGAGCCCCGAGGAAATCGAGCGGTATGCGCGCCATCTGGTGCTGCGCGAGGTCGGCGGACCCGGCCAGGCGGCGCTTAAAGAGGCGCGCGTGCTGGTGATCGGCGCCGGCGGGCTCGGGTCACCGCTGCTGCTTTATCTCGCCGCCGCCGGGGTCGGCACCATCGGGGTGATCGATGACGACCGGGTGTCGCTGTCGAACCTGCAGCGGCAGGTGATTTTCGGCGCGGCCGACATCGGCAAGCCGAAAGTCGCCGGTGCGGCGGAGACGCTCGCGCGGCTCAATCCGCACGTACGCGTCGAGGCGATCGACGTGCGGCTGCGGGCCGACAACGCGCTCGACCTGATCGCGCGTTACGACATCGTCGCCGACGGCTCCGACAATTTCGCCACACGCTACCTCGTCTCCGACGCCTGCTACTTCGCCAAGCGTCCGCTGGTGACGGCGGCGGTCGGCACCTTCGATGCGACGCTCACCACGCTGCGCCCGCACGAGGCCGGTGCCGACGGCGAGCCCAATCCGACCTACCGCTGCCTGTTCCCCGAGCCGCCGCCGCCTGGAACGATCCCCGCATGCGCGGAGGCCGGCATCCTCGGCGCGTTGCCCGGCATCGTCGGCGCCATGATGGCGATCGAGGTGATCCGCGAGATCGTCGGTTTCGGCGAAGGCCTGGTGCGGCGGCTGTTGATGATCGACACGCGGTCGATGCGCTTCGAGACGCTCGGCTATCGCTGGGATGCGGCCAATCCACTGAGCGGCGAGAACCCGACCATCAAGGATTTGTCGATCCACGATCCATCCACAAGTCGTCCCCGCGAAAGCGGGGACCCGTAACCGCAGGTCTCGCTGAATCGTGAGGGCGGTGGTTATGGGTCCCGGGTCTCCCTCGCTCCGCTCGGTCGCCCGGGACGACAGCGCTGCGGAGCCCCGACAGCCTCACAGCATCGACGGCAGCACGCGGTTCGGCGGCTTGTGGCCGTCCATGAAGGTCTTGATGTTGATGATGACCTTCTCGCCCATGTCGATGCGGCCTTCGATGGTTGCCGAGCCCATGTGCGGCAGCAGCACCACCTTGCCGGCGCGCGCGAGCTTCACCAAGCGCGGATTGACCATCGGCTCGTGTTCGAACACGTCGAGCCCGGCGCCGGCGATCGCGCCTGATTCGATCAGCCGGATCAGCGCGCTCTCATCGATCACCTCGCCGCGCGCGGTGTTGACGATGTAGGCGTCGGGGCGGATCAGCTTCAGCCGCCGCGCCGACAGCAGATGGAACGTCGCCGGCGTGTGCGGGCAGTTGACCGAAATGATGTCCATACGTGCCAGCATCTGGTCGAGGCTGTCCCAGTAGGTGGCGGCAAGCGCTTCCTCGATCCGCGCGGCCGCCCGGCGGCGGTTGTGGTAGTGGATTTGCAGCCCGAAGGCGCGCGCCCGGCGGGCAACCGCCTGGCCGATGCGCCCCATGCCGACGATGCCGAGCCGCTTGTTCCAGATGCGGTGGCCGAGCATCCAGGTCGGCGACCACCCGGGCCATTCCTCGCCGCGCGTCAGCACGCCGGCGCCTTCCGCCAGCCGGCGAGGTACGGCGAGGATCAGTGCCATGGTCATGTCGGCTGTATCCTCGGTGAGGACGCCCGGCGTGTTGGTGACCGTGATCCCGCGCTCAATGGCGGCGGCGACGTCGATATTGTCGACGCCGTTGCCGAAATTGGCGATCAGCTTGAGCCGCTCGCCGGCCTGGTCGAGCACGGCCGCGTCGATCCGGTCGGTAACGGTCGGCACCAGCACGTCGGCGGCCTTCACCGCCTCGGCCAGCGCCGCCTGGCTCATCGGCGTGTCGTCGATGTTGAGCCTGGCGTCGAACAGTTCGCGCATGCGCGTCTCGACGCGCTCCGGCAGCTTGCGGGTGATGACGACCAGGGGTTTCTTCCGTTGCGGCATTTCGCCCCTCACCATCCGGGTCCGGATGCACATGCCAGCGCAGGGAAATCGCGCGTCCGTTCAGCCGTCCTTAACCGCGCTCGCCGACACTAGTGTCGCGATTCGGACGTTCGCTTGAGTGCTCGGCTTGCTCCGGAGCGAACTTCCGAATCAAAGCGACACTAGAATCAATAACTTGCTAGTGTCCTTCGAATCCGAAGTTCGCTACGGAGGGCGCCGCAAAATCAAGCGAACTTCGGATTCGGGACACTAGTGCCCCTTTGCTTCCGAAGTTCGTGCCAGGACGTTCTGCAATGTATCACGAACTTCGGAAGCGGGGCGCTAGCGCGCTTCGTTACGGGAACGGCGCACGAAAATCTCTCTATCAGATGCCTGCCAGCAGACAAAGCGTCGGCCTGGGCGCAATCATCGCCATTGTCCTGTTCGGGTTCGGCGGCGCATGGGCGGCGAACGAGAACGTTGGGCCGCAAAGCGGGCTGCCGCTGCCGCGTTTCGTCAGCCTCAAAGCCGACAAGGTCAACGTACGGGCCGGCCCGACGCGCGAGCACCAGGTCACCTGGGTCTATACCCACGCCGGATTGCCTGTTGAGATCACGGCCGAATACGGCAACTGGCGGCGCATCCGCGATTGGGAGGGCTCGGAAGGCTGGGTCTATCACTCGCTCCTGTCCGGACGGCGCACCGCGCTGGTGGTTCCCAAGGACAAGGAGGAACTCGTGCCGCTGCATGCCGGGCCAGGCCAACAGAGCGCCGTGACGGCGCGGCTGGAATCGGGCGTGCAGGCGTCGCTGCGGCGGTGCAACGGAAGCTGGTGCTACCTAGCCGGTAGCAAGTTCGACGGCTGGGTCGAGCAGCACCGGATCTGGGGCGCCTATCCGAACGAGAAGGTGGACTGACCTCTCTGTTGTCGTCCCGGCCGACCCCGGCCATGAGCCGGGGGAGAGCCGGGACCTATGTATCCCTGCGCTGCGACTCGTGCACTGAGCCGGGATACATGGGTCCCGGCTCACGGCCGCTTCGCGGCCTTGGCCGGGATGACAACGGAGAGGGTGCGCTCAGCGTGCCTTACGGCGCAGGCGCACAACAATATCGACGCGCGCGATTTCGTAGCCTTCCGGCGCCGAGGGTGTATTTCCCACGACCACTTCGGCGCTCGGAATATCGACCAGCTCATTCTCGCCTTCGACGAAGAAATGATGATGGTCGCTGACGTTGGTGTCGAAGTAGGTCTTCGAGCCGTCGACCGCGACCTGCCGCAGCAGGCCCACATCGGTGAATTGGTGCAGAGTGTTGTAGACGGTCGCCAGCGACACAGGGACCTTGGCCTTGGTGGCCTCCTCGTAGAGCATCTCGGCGGTGAGATGCCGGTCCCCCTTGGCGAACAGGATCCAGCCGAGCGCCATGCGCTGCCGGGTCGGGCGAAGACCGACTCCCCGCAACATCGACTTCACGTCATGCCAGGGACAGCCCGTCAGGTCGGTCCGCACCGGCGGCGCCGGCTGGTGCCCGGGGAGCGCAGGTGCATTCGAAAAAACCATGGTACGCGTCGGTGTCATGACCGAAATCCAGTTGCTCGGGCGGCCCGTCAACATGGCCACGATCCGATCGTTGCAAATGAAATTATATACCTCCAACCGGCAAATGCAACCGGCTCGCAAAACCGGCCGGCCGTTTTGCCGCACCACCCCCGGCACGGTCGCGACCGCTGAAATCCCGGGTCGTCGGCCGGGGATTGCGCCCGCTGCCACGCGGTTTAGGGCACGGCCGACCTCGCTCTTGCGGACCGCGCCCTGGTGCCGCCAATGTGTGGCTTTGCCGGCCTACAACCCTATGATAGGAAGCGCGGAGTCTTTCGGCGGGCGGCAAGGACACTTGGAATGGACGGCCGGCAATCGAGCTTTAGCTACGAAGATCTGCTCGCCTGCGGACGCGGACAATTGTTTGGCGAGGGCAACGCCCAGTTGCCGTTGCCGCCGATGCTCATGTTCGACCGCATCTCCGAGATCGCGGACGAAGGCGGGGAGCATGGCAAGGGCCTAGTCAGGGCAGAGCTCGATGTAAAGCCGGACCTGTGGTTTTTCCTCTGCCATTTCAAAGACGACCCGGTGATGCCCGGATGTCTCGGCCTCGACGCGCTGTGGCAGCTTGTGGGATTCTTCCTGGGCTGGCTCGGGGCGCCGGGCAAAGGCCGGGCGCTTGGCCTTGGCGAACTCAAATTTTCCGGACAGGTGCTGCCGACCATGAAAAATGTCGTCTATGGCATCGATGTCAAAAGAGTCATGCGCTCGAAGCTCGTGCTCGGGGTCGCAGACGGATGGCTTGCGGCCGATGGCGCGATCATCTACCGCGCCAACGATCTCAAAGTGGGTCTCTTCCGTCAGGACGCCCTGGAGGCGGTGGGCGGATGATCAGGACTGCGGCCGAATGCAGGCGTTCCGCCGCGGATCGCCGCACATAAGCCGACTTGCAGGATTGCGTCCGGCGGGCCATGTGTGCCCCAATCGGCCGAAGATACCGCAATGCGAGCAGGCGGGCCGGCCGAGAACCGCGAGGACGGGCGCATGAGACGGGTCGTTGTCACAGGGATGGGCATCGTCTCATCGATCGGCAACAATTCGCAGGAAGTGCTGGCGAGTCTGCGCGAGGCAAAGTCCGGAATCGTCGGCGCCGAAAGCTACAAGGAACTCGGCTTCCGTTGTCAGGTCCACGGCGCGCCGACGCTCGATCCGCAAGAGGCCGTCGATCGCCGCGCGATGCGTTTTCTCGGCGGCGGCGCCGCCTGGAACCATGTCGCCATGGAGCAGGCGATCCGCGACGCCGGCCTCGAGGCCAACGAGATTTCGCACGAGCGTACCGGCATCATCATGGGGTCGGGCGGCCCTTCGACGCGAGCGATCGTCGAAGCCGCCGAGGTGACACGCAACAAGGGACCCAAGCGCGTCGGACCGTTCGCGGTTCCGAAGGCGATGTCGTCGACCGCGTCCGCGACGCTCGCCACCTGGTTCCAGATCAAGGGCGTCAACTATTCGATATCGTCGGCCTGCGCGACGTCCAACCATTGCATCGGCAATGCCTCCGAGATCATCCAGCTCGGCAAGCAGGACGTGATCTTCGCCGGCGGCTGCGAGGAACTCGACTGGACTCTTTCAGTGCTGTTCGACGCCATGGGCGCGATGTCGTCGAAGTTCAACGAAACGCCCGCCAAGGCTTCGCGCGCCTATGACGTCGACCGCGACGGTTTCGTCATCGCCGGTGGCGCCGGCGTGCTCGTTCTGGAAGAGCTGGAGCATGCCAAGGCGCGCGGCGCCAAGATCTACGCCGAGGTGGCCGGCTACGGTGCGACTTCCGACGGCCACGATATGGTGGCGCCGAACGGCGAAGGGGCCGCGCGTTGCATGCGCATGGCACTGGCCGATGTCGCGGCGCCGGTCGACTACATCAATCCGCATGCCACCTCGACGCCGATCGGCGATCTCAAGGAAATCGAGGCGATCCGCGAGGTGTTCGGCGCCAAGTGTCCGCCGATCTCGGCGACCAAATCGCTGACCGGCCACTCGCTCGGCGCCGCCGGCGCGCAGGAGGCGATCTACTCGCTGCTGATGATGAACTCGGGCTTCATCTGCGAAAGCGCCAACATCGACACCATCGACCCAGCCTTTGCCGATGTGCCGATCGTGCGCGAACGGCAGGATAACGTTTCGCTCCGCTGCGTCTTGTCGAATTCGTTCGGCTTCGGCGGCACCAATGCATCGGTCGTGTTCAAGCATCTGGATGCATAAATGATGCATTCAGCCCCCAGGCACTCAGCCGTCATGGCCGGGCTTGTCCCGGCCATCCACGTCTTAGCGGAGGAACGAAGGCGTGGATGCCCGGCACAAGGCCGGACATGACGGCGGATGGAGCGATGATGACGCAGCTGATGCAGCACAAGCGCGGCCTGATCATGGGCGTCGCCAACGATCACTCGATCGCCTGGGGCGTCGCCAGGACGCTGGCGGAGCATGGCGCGTCGCTGGCATTCACCTACCAGGGCGAGTCGCTCGCCAAGCGGGTGAAGCCCCTGGCGCAGTCGGTTAACTCCACGCTCGTTCTCCCGTGCGACGTGGAAAATGTCGCGGCGGTGGATGCGGTGTTCGCGGCGATCGCCAAGCAATGGGGCACGCTCGACTTCCTGGTGCATGCCATCGCCTTCTCGGACCGCAACGAGCTCAAGGGCCGCTATGCGGAGACCACACGAGAAAACTTCACACGCACGATGGTGATCTCCTGCTTTTCCTTCACGGAAGCCGCCAAACGTGCGGCGGCGATGATGCCGAACGGCGGTGCCATGCTCACGCTAAGCTATGGCGGCTCGACCCGCGTGATGCCGAACTACAATGTCATGGGAGTCGCCAAGGCCGCACTCGAGGCGTCCGTGCGTTATCTTGCCGCCGATTTCGGACCGCAGGGCATTCGCGTCAACGCCATCTCGGCCGGTCCGGTGCGCACGCTCTCCGGTGCTGGCATTGCCGATGCGCGGCTGATGTTCAATTTTCAGCAGCGGCACTCGCCGTTGCGGCGCACCGTCACCACCGACGAGATCGGCGGTGCCGCGCTCTATCTCCTGTCGGACCTGTCGACTGGCGTCACCGGCGACATCCACTTCGTCGACTCCGGCTACAATATCATCTCGATGCCGCACCCGGATGCCTTGCAGACGGTCGATGAGGCGGAAGCCGCGGTCGAGCGGGCCGCCAAGGACGCCGCGCAGTAGCGGAGCGTAGGGTGGGCAAAGACGCGGTACGCGCCGTGCCCACGCGGTTGCCGATGCCCGCGTGGGCTTCACTTCGCTCAGCCCACCCTACACGTTTTCTATCGACCGGCGCCGGCGTGGTCAGCGGTAGCCGCGCATCAGCAGGAACTTCGCACCGGCCTCGAAAGCGTCGGGGTCCGGCACGAGGAACGCGAAGGCATCGGCCAACCGGGCCATTGTGTTGAACGCGAAGCAGACCGCGAGCGCGTCCTCGATCTGCGCGTGCGAGACACCGGCAGCCAGCACTGCACGCATGTCATCCACCTCGACCGCGTGCTCGCGCGTCAGCTTGCCCAGCATCCGCAACGTCACCCGCAGCGGCTCCTCAATGGCCGCCGTCTCGAGATCGAAGAGCACCGGGTAAACCTTCGCTTCGTCACGGTACGCCCTGACCGCGACCGCGGCGTGCGCCGTCGTGCAGAACTCGCACTCATTAATCTTCGCGACGAACGCGGCCATCAGCTCGCGGTCGCCAACCGACCACGCGGAAGGTCCGCGCATGGCTTCGTGCGTGACCTCCTGCATTGGGGCGCCGAAGAAATCGGGGCGGTACCGGACCAGCTTGACGACCTGAGGCACCGGCCGGCGTGAGACCGCGAGAATGAACGCGAACAGGAGCTTGGTGCCAAAGGTGTGTCCGCTGTCGAGGATAGCGAGACGCATGCTCACTTCCTCGTGGCCGCGCCGCTCAGGACTGTAAGCGCCGTCTCGTACTGCGCGTGGCCTGGCCGACCGCGGCGCACACCACGATCTCGAAAACCTGGTCCTCGCTGAGGCCCGATGCCTTCGCCGCGGCGATGTCCTGGTCGGTGACCCGATGGGCGTGCCTGGCGACCTTGTCGACCAGCGCACTCAGCGGCTCGGCGAGCCCGCTGTTGTCGAAAGCGGCGCGCCGCCAAGCAGGCGGCGCCTCGCCATCTCCTCCGAGGATGCGCGCGACCAACATGTTGCGCGCCTGCGCGATATCGACCCTTCTCTTCGACATGCCCGATCACGCCGCTTCCGCTACGCGTACGAAACTGTCGAGCACGCCCTGCCAACCGGCCGGCGAATCAAAGGCCGCGAAGGCCATCGCCGCGTGCTCGCCGAGGCGGTCGAGATTTCGGTGCTCGAGCTCGACCCGCGTCACGCCCGCACCGTCGGCAATGAACTGAACTTCCAGTTCCGTGACGATCTCCGGGTTGTAGCGCCACTTTTCGCCGACTTCGATCTGCCATGCGAGCACCAGCCGGCCGGGCGGCTCCCACGCCAGCACCTTGCCCCAGGGATATTCGCTGCCATCCTGCCCGCGCTCGAACCAACGCCCGTCAACGCGCGGCTCGACCACGATGTCTTTGATCGGCGACTGATTGATGCTGTAGTCCTTGTTCCACCAACGCTCCATCCCCGCGGTGAATATCTCGAAGGCGCGCTCGGGCGTGGCCTTGACCTGGACACTCTTGCGCACCGGCGCGACAGAAATTGTCTTTGTCATGTCTCTTCCTTGCCTCGGTTGATGTTGTCCCTCTCGACCTCGGCCGCGAACGCGGCCAGCGACTGATCCCAGAACTGATCAAGCCATGCGCGCAGCGCGCCGAGCCCCTTGGGATCGATGAAATAGACCCGGCGCGTGCCCTCCGCCCGGTCGTCGACGAGTCCGGCCTCCCGCAGCACCTTCAAGTGCTGGGAGACCGCAGGCCGGCTCACCGGCAGTCCCGAGGCGATCACGCCGACCGGTCTCGGACCATCGCGCAGTTCTTCGAAGATTCTACGGCGGGTCGGGTCGGCCAATGCCGTTAGTGCAGTACCGTAAGCCATAACTAACCGTAAGTAAAAACTTACGAATGGTCAAGGCCCGTCATTGCGAACCCGGAGCGAAGCGGAGGGCGAAGCAATCCAGGCCTTGTTTCGCCGCCCCTAGATCGCTTCGACGGCTGCGCTGCCTCGCAATGACATTAGCCAACGCTCCGCCGGGTGTGAAGCGGCCCGGCGGACGGTCGGGACGGGCAGACGCCATCCGGCGTCATTCCCCGCGAAAGCGGCAACCCATACGCCGTATCCTCACTGCACAATCGCAGACCTCTCGGCGTATGGGTCCCCGCCGGAGCCTGTGCTCGGGCCGGCCGAAGGCCAGACCCGGGTGCGGGGACGACAGGTCACGGTTTGCGGCCGCGGCCTACACCCGATACAGCACGTGATACTTGGCGTCGAAGTCGCCGATCGCCAGCTCGCGGCGCGGCTGCAGCATCACCGAGATGATTTTGTCCGGCCGGATCTGATTTTCGGTAAGCGCCGCATTGAGCGCATCCATGGTCGCCGGCACGATCAGCTCGCGCACGCCGGCGGCGGTGTTTGTTGCTGTGGTCATCTCATTCTCCCGGAAAAATCTCGCTGCATCATTCCGCGGCCTGCGCCGACGGCAGGTCGGCGGCCGACAGGCCCATGCGGGTGGCAACGCCGATGCCGTAGTCGGGATCGGCCTTGTAGAAATGGACGATCTGACGCTTGACGATATCGAGCGGCACGCCCTGCATCGCCTCGACGATGTTGTCCATCAGCCGCGCCTGCGACTCCGCGCCGATCAGTCGGAACAAATCGCCGGGCTGCTTGTAGTCGTCGTTGCCGTAGCGGTGATTATAGCGGTCCGCGTCGCCGGACAGCTTCAGTGGCGGTTCCTTGACGCTTTCGTCCTGCACCGGGCCGTTGAACGAGTTCGGCTCGTAGAAGGCATCCGGATTGCCAGTCTGCGGCGGGAAGAACCGCATCGGCCCGTCCTTGTGATAGTGGTGCACGGGGCAGCGCGGCGCATTGACCGGCAGGTGCTCGTAGTGCGTGCCGAGGCGATAGCGATGCGCATCGGCATAGGAGAAGATGCGCGCCTGCAGCATCTTGTCGGGCGACCATGAAATGCCCGGCACGACGTTGGAGGGCGAGAACGCGCACTGCTCGATCTCCGCGAAGTAGTTTTCCGGATTGCGGTTGAGCTCCATCACGCCGACCTCGATCAGCGGATAGTCGCCGTGTGGCCACACCTTGGTGAGGTCGAACGGGTTGTACCAATGCTTGCCGACGTCGGCTTCCGGCATGATCTGAATGAACAGCTTCCACTTCGGGAAGTCGCCCTTCTCGATCGCACCGAACAGATCCTCCTGATAGGATTCGCGGGTCTTGGCGACGATCGCCTCGGCCTCGCGGTTGGTGTGGTGCTTCCAGCTCTGCTGGGTGCGGAAGTGGAACTTGACCCAGTGGCGCTCGTTCTTCGCGTTGATGAACGAGTAGGTGTGCGAGCCGTAGCCGTGCATGAAGCGGGGGCTCTGCGGCAGGCCGCGGTCGCTCATCAGGATGGTCACCTGATGCAGGCTCTCGGGGCTCAGCGACCAGAAATCCCACATGGCGGTGGGTGAGCGCATGTTGGTCTTGGGGTGGCGCTTCTGCGTGTGGATGAAGTCGGGGAACTTCACCGGATCGCGCACGAAGAACACCGGCGTGTTGTTGCCGACCAGATCCCAATTGCCTTCGTCGGTGTAGAACTTCATCGCAAAGCCGCGCACGTCGCGCTCGTGGTCGGCGGCGCCGAGCTCACCCGCAACGGTCGAGAAGCGCGCGATCATCTCGGTCTTCTTGCCAACCTTCGAGAAGATCGACGCCTTGGTGTATGTCGTGATGTCGTGCGTGACCGTGAAGGTGCCGAAGGCACCCCAGCCTTTGGCGTGCACGGTCCGCTCCGGAATGCGCTCGCGGTTCTGGTGCGCCAGCTTCTCGATCAGCTGGTAGTCCTGCATCAGCACCGGCCCGCGCGGCCCGGCGGTGACGGAATTCTGGTTGTCCGGCACCGGCGCGCCGGCGGTGGTGGTCAGGGTCGGTTTCTTGGCCATATTTTCCTCCTGTTCAGAATTTCCTGCGCTGAAGGGCACCATGGCCGACCGTTTAGATCAGGTCTAATCGTATTGCCTGAGCGCCTCGATAAGGATATCTTATCAGCAATGATCACCTTGCGGCAGCTACGCTATCTGCATGCCCTCACGCAGCATCGGCATTTCGGCCGGGCGGCGGAGGCTGCGGGGGTGACCCAGCCCGCCCTCTCCATGCAAATCCGCGATCTGGAAAAGCATCTCGGTGTCGAACTGGTCGAACGCCGCCAGGGCGACGTTGCACTGACGGACATCGGCGCCGAGATCTCGCGGCGCGGCGAACGGCTGCTCGCCGCCGAGCGCGACCTCGTCGATTTCGCGCGCCATCGCGGGCGGCTGCTGACTGGCCGGCTCCGGCTCGGTGTCATCCCGACGCTCGCACCCTACGTCCTGCCGAAAATCCTACCCGCGCTGCAGCGGCGATATCCCGATTTGCGGGTGGAATTGCGCGAGACCCAGACGCGGCTCTTGATCGAGGAACTCGCCGGCGGCTCGCTTGATGTGGTGATGCTGGCGCTGCCGCTCGACGATCCCGAGTTCGAGACGATCCGCCTGTTTGACGATTCATTCCTGCTGGCGGTACCGGCGGACGACCCCCGCCCCGCAACAACGCGCGTGACGGCCGACAGCATCGATCGGCGGCGTCTGATCCTGCTTGAAGAAGGACACTGCCTGCGTGACCAGGCGCTCGCATATTGCTCCGACCCGCAACGCAGTGGGGCCATGGGTCTCGGTGCGACCAGTCTCGCCACCGTGATGCAGATGGTGGCAAACGGCTTCGGCGTCACGCTGGTCCCGCGCGTCGCCGTTGATGTCGAGGTCCGCGACGAGCGCATCAAGCTGTTGCGGTTTACCGCGCCGGAGCCGGGACGCACGATCGGCCTTGCCTGGCGCCGCACGTCGCCACGCAAGGTCGATTTCGTCGCGCTTGGGCAACTGATCACCGACGCGCTCGGGACCGCAGACGCCAACCGGCGCAGACCGGAGCACACCCTCGAGCGCGCCGCGCAGCCCGGCAGCGTGGGCGCGGCATCATCGTAAACGGCGATTCACCATCGCGGTGACCGGCATCCGCGCGTTTGCGCGGCATGACGTTACCGTTTTCACCCCTTGTCACGAAACCTTTCGACGAATTTTAACGGTAACCAAGGATATGCCCGCCCATGGCCCCTTCTTGGGTTACATACACGAGCGTCTGCCATGATCTCCGCCCGCGATCGATCGTTTTGCCATTGGGGAATCGGATGCTAGCCGATCATATCTTCGCGGATTTTCAGCCGCGCCATGCACAGTTGTTCGGGCGGCACATCATCAATCTCGGACACCGCCTCCACGAGTCGCCGTTGTTCACCGACGACGCGCTTGCGCGGCTGCTGGAGAACGCGCCGCGTTCGAGCTACCACGTCAACACGATGGATCCGACGACGCACGATCCCCGCACGCGCCGTGAGGGCGACATCGTCGGCTTGAGCGGCAAGGAAGTCTTGGAGGCCGTCCGCCAGGGGCGCATCTGGATTCTTTTCCAGAATCCCGGAGAGGCCGACAAGGCCTACGACGAGATGCCCGCCGATATTTACGCAGGCTTCGAGGCGCGTGTGCCGGGCCTCAAGACCTTCCGCCACAAGATGAGCATCCTGGTCTCCTCGCCGAAGGTGCAAGTCTACTATCACGCCGACGCGCCCGGTCAGACACTGTGGCAGGTGCGCGGCGTGAAGAGGGTTTACGTCTATCCGGGCACCGCTCCGTTTCTGCCGCAGGATCGGATCGAAAAGATCATTCTCGGCGAAGCGCACGAGATCAGCCTCGACTACCAATCGTGGTTCGACGACTACGCAAAGGTGATCGACCTCGAACCCGGTCAGATGCTGCATTGGCCGCTCAATTGGCCGCATCGCATCGTCAATCATGACTGCCTCAACGTCTCGTTCACGACCGAGCATTGGACCAGCAGTCTGCGGGCCGCCTATCTGGTGAAGTACGCCAACGGCGTGCTGCGGCGGTACATGCCGTCGGCGCGCCTGTCGGAGTCGGTCGACGGGCCGGCAGCGTGGGCGAAGTTCGGTCTCGCCGGCTTCGTGAAGATGTCCGGCCTGCAGGCGAAGCGGCGGCAACGCTTCACTATCGATTTCCGCGTCGATCCGCTGGCGCCGCTCGGCGTGCGAAACATCGACGCCTACGCACTACAGAAATAGGTTCGATCGTGCCTGGCGCATTGTCCGCGCAAGCCATCTATGACGCTTCCCGGCTCGGCTCACGGGCCGTGACTTTTCCCCATGCCGTGAGCGTTCTCACAACGCCGGCGGACGTCGCCGCCGCCGCCGACGAGTGGGACGAACTTGAGCGGCGCAGCAACCAGGTTTCGTTCTTTCAATCGTCCGCCTGGTCGATGCTGGCATGCCGGATCTTCCACCAGCTCTATGGCCGAGACTTCAAGCCCCTGGTGGTGACGGTCCGACGCGGATGCGAGCTGGTGGCCGTGGCCCCATTCCGCATCATCAAGACCGGCCCGATCCGACTCGCCACCGATCTGACGGACCCATTTGGCCAATACAGCGGGATACTGATCGCAGGTGACGTCAACGCCGATACCGTTGTGGCTGAAATCATTGCCGTGCTCAGGTCGACAGCCGGTGTTGACGGACTATTCCTGCGGCGCGTGCGTGCGGATTCTCCCGCCTATGCCGCGCTCATGTGCCGTGGCTTTGCCGCCAGCGCCACCGACGCGGCACCGTTCATCGACCTGCAGCCGTGTCGTTCATTCGAGGACTACCAGAAGACCGTCAACGTCAAGTCGCGCAAAAATCTACGCAACCTGCGCAACCGCATGGCTCGCCTGGCGCCCGTCACGCATCGCGTGGCGGTCGGCGATGGTGTACGGCGGATCATTGACGAGAGCTTCGAAGGCCGCTTGCGCTGGCTTGACGAACACGGAATACCGTCGATGGCCTTTGGCCACCCGGCCTTTGGCGCGTTGCTCGTCGGCATCCGGAACCTAGCCCGGCGTGGCGATTTTTCGATTCTGGCGATGGGTCTGTACTGCGGCGAAACGCCGGTGTCGCTGCAATGGGGCTTCATTCATCGCGATCGCTACTACGCATACATCGCAGCGCGGAATCCCGAGTACGACGCCTACAGTCCCGGGCGGCTGCACCTGGAGGACGTCATCCGCACGTGCTTTGAGCGAGGTATCGGGACCTGCGATTTCCTGGCACCGGCGGCGCGCTACAAATTGACGTGGACCGAACAGGCGACCGAGGTCGTCGACATCGCCGTGCCGTTCACGATCATCGGCCGGCTTTGGCTGGACGTGTGGAACCGCCGGCTTCGTCCGGCGATCAAGAGCCGATACTCGCAGCTTCCGCTCTGGCTGCGGCGCAGAATTCGGCGAATAACGACCGACTCGCCATCCGCGACATAGCGCCGAGGGCAATCGCATGCCGCCATACGGCAACAAGGCGGTAACTTGGGTGCTTATCCAGTACGCCTAGGTTCCGACTCTCACACACAAACAACAACAACAACAACAACAAGGGCGGCCCTAACGGCCGCCCTTCTGGTGTCCTATCACTGAGGGCAATTTGCCCAAGTGTCTTTGTCTTTATTCAGCGGCATCGGTGGCCGGCTGTCTTGATCACTGTCACTCCCCGGCGACAGCGTCCTGCGGCTGGTCACGTCCCGTCTCGCGCTCGACCTTCTGCTTAGCCTCAAGGTCCTCGCCGGTCGCCTGATCGACCACTTTCATCGACAGCCGCACCTTGCCGCGGTCGTCGAAGCCCAGCAGCTTGACTTTGACCTTGTCGCCTTCCTTGACGACGTCGGTGACCTTCTGCACCCGAT
Source organism: Hyphomicrobiales bacterium (assembly GCA_009377755.1). GTDB lineage: Bacteria > Pseudomonadota > Alphaproteobacteria > Rhizobiales > Xanthobacteraceae > WHTM01. The sequence continues at coordinate 52,823 of WHTM01000015.1, forward strand.
TGGGCGCGAGCTGGCTGATGTGAACCAGACCATCCTTGGCGCCGAAGAAATTGACGAAGGCGCCGAAGTCCATGGTCTTGACCACGGTGCCTTCGTAGATCTGGCCGACCTCCGGATCGGACGCGATCGACTTGATCCAGTTGATCGCCGCCTTGATCGACTCGCCCTTGGCGGAAGCGACCTTCACGGTTCCGTCGTCGGAAATGTCGATCTTGGCGCCGGTCTTCTCCACGATCTCGCGGATCACCTTGCCGCCGGAGCCGATCACTTCGCGGATCTTGTCGGTCGGGATCGAGAACACCTCGATGCGCGGCGCGTGCTCGCCGAGCTCGGCGCGCGCCGTCGTGAGCGACTTCGCCATCTCGTCGAGAATGTGCAGGCGGCCATCCTTCGCCTGGCCGAGCGCGACGTGCATGATCTGCTCGGTGATGCCGGCGATCTTGATGTCCATCTGCAACGAGGTGATGCCGTGCTCGGTGCCGGCGACCTTGAAGTCCATGTCACCGAGATGGTCCTCGTCGCCGAGGATGTCGGACAGCACCGCGAAGCGCTCGCCCTCAAGGATCAGGCCCATGGCGATGCCGGCGGTCGGCCGCTTCAGCGGCACCCCCGCATCCATCAGCGCCAGCGACGAGCCGCACACCGTCGCCATCGATGAAGAACCATTCGATTCGGTGATCTCGGAGACCACCCGGAGCGTGTAGGGGAACTCGTGATGCGGCGGCAGCACCGGATGGATCGCCCGCCAGGCCAGCTTGCCGTGACCGATCTCGCGGCGCTTGGTGCCGCCCATGCGCCCCACTTCGCCCACCGAGAACGGCGGGAAGTTGTAGTGCAGCAGGAACGTTTCCTTGTAGGTGCCGGGCAGCGCGTCGACGTACTGCTCGTCCTCGCCGGTGCCGAGCGTGGCGACGACGAGCGCCTGCGTCTCGCCGCGCGTGAACAGCGCCGAACCGTGCGCGCGGGGCAGCACGCCGACTTCGGCCACGATGGGCCGCACCGTCTTGACGTCGCGCCCATCGATACGATTGCCGGTGTCAAGAATGTTCCAGCGCACGATCTTGGCCTCGATGTCCTTGAACACGCCGGCAACCCGCTGCTTGCCATAGGCCGGCTCGACGCCATCGGGGAAGTAGTGCGCGATCACCTTCGCCTTGGCGGCATCGACAGCCACGTGACGCTGCACCTTGTCGGGAATTGCATAGGCGGCGCGGAGATCCTGCTCAACCAGCCCGAGCATCTCCTTCTCGAGGTCGGCGTTGTCGACGACGGTGAGATCGCGCGGCTCCTTCGCCGCCTTCTCGGCGAGCCGGATGATGGCATCGATCACCGGCTGGAAATGCCGGTGGCCGAACATTACCGCGCCGAGCATCACGTCCTCGGCGAGTTCCTTGGCTTCCGACTCGACCATCAGCACCGCGTCGGCGGTGCCGGCGACGACCAGATCGAGCTGGCTCTCGGTCATTTCGTCGAGTACCGGGTTGAGCACGTATTCGTTGTTGATGAAGCCGACGCGTGCCGCGCCGATCGGACCCATGAACGGCACGCCCGACAGCGTCAACGCCGCCGAGGTGGCGACCAGCGCCAGAATTTCGGGGTCGTTCTCCAGGTCGTGCGACAGCGTCGTCACGATCACCTGGGTCTCGTTGCGCCAGCTATCGGCGAACAGCGGCCGGATCGGCCGGTCGATCAGGCGGCAGACGAGCGTTTCCTTTTCGGTCGGACGGCCTTCGCGCTTGAAGTAGCCGCCGGGAATGCGGCCTGCCGCGTAGTACTTCTCCTGGTAGTCGACGGTCAGCGGCAGGAAATCGACGCCTTCACGCGGCTGCTTAGCGGCGACCACGGTCGCGAGCACTTTCGTCTCGCCGTAGGTCGCGAGCACCGCGCCATCGGCCTGGCGCGCCATCTTTCCCGTCTCAAGGATGAGCTTGCGCCCGCCCCAGTCCAAAGCCTCACGATGAATATCGAACATTGCGTTTGTCTCTCATGGTTTTCGCGAAGGCCGGAAAGCCATGAGCAAGACGGCGAGAGGCTGTTCCCGCCCGCTGCGTAGCGGACTGAACCAGCCTCCGGCGATCCTGCCATGGCCTTCGCCTTCGGTTTCTGAACGGATCATTCAACGACCCGTTCCGGGTCGGCAGCAATGCTGCCGGTCTTGTGCTGCGGACGCATCCGGCGTCCACGAACGGCGCGGATTGACCCGCGAACGATTGGTGCGGTGGATTTGAAGTTGCCGACAATGCTGCAGCAGGCTCCTTCCAGGAACTTCAAAACTACACCAGACTCCTTAGCTGCTCGTGTCGCTTTGATTTCGGACGTTCGCGTCAGAGTACGCTGAAAGTCCAAGCGAACGTCCGAACACGACACTAGAGCGCTATTGTCTTTGATTGAATCTCAGTCGCGCTCTAGCTTTTTTTTGAACATGATCTTTTCCGAAAATCGGTTCCCACTTTTCGGGATCATGCTCTAGCGGCGAATGCCGAGCCGCTCGATCAACGTCTTGTAGCGCGATTCGTCGATGCGCTTGACGTAATCGAGGAGCGTGCGGCGCTGCGATACCATCTTGAGCAGACCACGCCGGGAGTGGTTGTCCTTGACGTGGGTCTTGAAATGCTCGGTCAGGTTGGTAATGCGCTCCGTCAGGATCGCAACCTGGATTTCCGGCGAACCGGTGTCGCCGGTCTTGGTTCCATACGTCTTGATGACTTCCGCCTTACGCGCGGCCGTAATCGACATCGTCAATGACCTTTCTGGAGAACGGCTCTGCCCACCAGACCGTTCAAGTTGAACACGCGCTTTGGAACGATCTCGCCGCGGTCGACTTCGGCCAGGGCGACGAGCTGACCCGACGCCGTGACAGATGCCAGACCACGGAAGACGGGCGCGTCCCGTCCGCGCATCAAGACGGCCTGGCCGCGTTGCAGCCGGGCCGCATCCGCCCGACTGACGGCCAGCGCCGGGATGTCGTCCAGCGCGGTCTCAACGGGGAGGAGTGCATCGGCGGGGCTTCCCTCGCCGGCTGCGGCTCTATGGCATAAAGCCTCAAGCCGTTCCAGCGAAATCATGGTGTTTTCGTTGAACGGGCCAACCGCCGTGCGCCGCAGCGCACTGACGTGGCCGAGGCAGCCGAGTACCAGCCCCATGTCGCGGGCAAGCGCCCGCACATAGGTGCCCTTGCCGCATTCGGCGGCGAAGACGGCGTGATCCGGATCCGGGGCATTGACCAGTTCAAGACGGTGAACGTTCACCAAACGGCTTTCGATTTCCACCGTCTCGCCTTCGCGGGCGAGGTCGTAGGCACGCTCGCCAGCGATCTTGATGGCCGAATAGCGTGGCGGCACCTGCGCGACGGTCCCGGTGAACTGCGGAAGCACGGATCGGATCGCGTCCGCACCGTGCCGCTGATCGCTGGCCGCAACCACCTGGCCCTCGGCGTCGTCGGTATCGCGCTGCTCGCCCCAGCGCACCGTGAACGCATAGGCCTTGCGGCCGTCCATGACGAACGGAACCGTCTTGGTCGCCTCGCCGAGCGCGATCGGCAGGCAGCCGGACGCCAGCGGATCGAGCGTGCCGGCATGACCGGCGCGCCTAGCGGTGAACAGCCGCTTGATAACCCCGACCGCGTGCGTCGAGGTCACGCCGACGGGTTTGTCGAGCACGACCCAGCCGTGCACGTCGCGCTTGTCGCGCCGGCGCTGCTGCTTCCCTTGCGCAGGCCTCTCCTCTCCCTCCCCCGCCTGCGGGGAAGGTGAAAAAAGCTGCATGCGCGTCGGATCAATCATCGTCATTGCCGTTATCGCTTGCGAGATCGCGCTGAACCTCGGGTGTTCGCAGAAGCTTCTCGATTCGTTCGACCTCGTCGAATCGGTCGTCGATGCGGAAGCGAAGGTCCGGTGCAAATTTCAGGTTAACGCGGCGCGCGATCTCGCCGCGCAGGTAGCGCTTGTGGCGATCGAGCGCGGCGACCACGTCGTTCCCGCACTTGCCGCCGAGCGGCATCACGTAGATCGTGGCAAGCCGCAGGTCCGGGCTCATCCGCACCTCCGGCACGGTGATGAGGCGCCCTTCCAGAACCGGGTCGTGCACGTCGCCGCGCGTCAGCATGTCGGCCAGCGCATGGCGCACCAGTTCGCCGACGCGCAACGCGCGTTGCGACGGTCCGATGCCGCTGTCTCGGCGTTGTTGCCGTGCCATTCCGAAAGCCTTGCATTGTTGCGTCATGGCCGGGCTTGTCCCGGCCATCCACGTCTTGGGATGCTGCATCGTCTCTAAGACGTGGATGCCCGGCACAAGGCCGGGCATGACGGACCTGTGCAGCGCCTCGCCTAAAGGCTGCGTTGCACCGTCTCCACCCGATAACACTCGATGACGTCGCCCTGCCGCATGTCCTGGTAATTCTCGAACGCCATGCCGCATTCCTGGCCGGAGAGGACCTCACGCACGTCGTCCTTGAAGCGCTTGAGCTGCGATAGCTTGCCTTCGTGAATGACGACGTTGTCGCGGATCAGACGGACGTTGGCGCCGCGCTCCACCGTGCCGTCGGTGACCCGGCAGCCGGCGACCTTGCCGACCTTGGAGACGTTGAAGATCTCCAGGATCTGCGCATTGCCGAGCATCGTCTCGCGAATCGTCGGCGGCAGCAGGCCGGACATGGCCTTCTTCACGTCGTCGACGAGATCGTAGATAATGTTGTAATAGCGAATCTCGATGCCGGCGCGCTCGGCCGCTTCACGCGCTTCCTTGTGAGCGCGCACGTTGAAGCCGATGATCGGTACACCGGACGCTTCCGCAAGCGTCACGTCGGACTCGGTGATGCCGCCGACGCCGGCATGCAGAACCCGCGCCGTGACCTCCTCGGTACCGAGCTTCTCCAGCGCGCCGATGATCGCCTCGAGCGAACCCTGCACGTCGCCCTTGATAATCAGCGGGAATTCCTTGCGGCCCGCGGTCCTGAGCTGCGACATCATCTGCTCGAGCGAGCCGCGCATGCCGGCGCTGCGCGCCACCATCTTCTCGCGCTTCTGCCGCGCGCGGTAATCGGTGACCTCGCGGGCGCGCGATTCATTCTCGACCACGGCCAGACGATCGCCGGCTTCCGGCGTGCCGTTGAAGCCGAGCACCTCGACCGGCGTCGATGGTCCCGCCGAGTCGACATTGCCGCCGGTGTCGGAGACGAGTGCGCGCACGCGCCCCCACTCGGCGCCGGCGACGATGATATCGCCGACCTTCAATGTCCCTCGCTGCACCAATACGGTCGCAACCGGCCCGCGGCCGCGATCGAGCCGCGCTTCGACCACGGTACCTTCGGCCGCCCGGTTCGGATTGGCCTTGAGGTCGAGAATCTCGGCCTGCAACGCCAGCAATTCCAGCAACTGGTCGAGGTTGGTCTTCTGGGTGGCCGAAACCTCGACGTCGATGACGTCGCCTCCCAGCGACTCGACCTGCACCTCGTGCTGCAACAGCTCGCTGCGCACACGTTCAGGCCGCGCATCCGGCTTGTCGATTTTGTTGATGGCGACGATCATCGGCACCTTCGCCGCCTTGGCGTGGTGGATCGCCTCGACCGTCTGCGGCATGACACCGTCATCGGCCGCGACGACCAGGACGACCACGTCCGTCACCTTGGCACCGCGTGCGCGCATCGACGTGAAGGCGGCGTGGCCGGGCGTATCGATGAACGTGATCTTGCCGCCCGACGGCGTCGTCACCTGATAGGCGCCGATGTGCTGAGTGATGCCGCCGGCTTCGCCGCCCGCCACATTGGTGGAACGGATCGCATCGAGCAGCGAGGTCTTGCCGTGATCGACGTGGCCCATAACAGTCACCACGGGCGGACGCGGCATAGGTTTCCCGGCGCGTCGGCGACATCGAACAGCCCTTCCTCGACATCGGATTCGGCGACACGCTTGACGGTGTGCCCCAATTCCTCGGCCACCAACTGGGCGGTATCGGCATCGATCACGTCGGTGATCTTCACCATCTGCCCCTGTTCCATCAGGATTCGAATCACGTCGACGGCCCGCTCCGCCATGCGGTTGGCGAGCTCCTGGATCGTGATCGCTTCCGGGATGATGACCTCACGGATCAGCTTTTCCTTGGTCTCATTGGCATGCCCCTTGAGGCGCTGCATACGCCGGCGGAACGATGCGACCGAGCGCTCGCGTACTTCGTCCTGGCTGAGCGCGGTGACGACGGTCAGACGGCCGCGCTGTTTGGCAGGACCGGTTCGGGCCGGCCTGGGCGCAGGCGCCGGACGCGCTGCGCCGGCACCCGCGCCGCGGCGTACTGGTCGGCGATCGTCATCCTCCGGTTCCGGCGTTTGCGTGCGCGCAGACAACGGAACCACAACCTTGGGCTTGGTCTCGTCCTCGCCAAAGCGCTTCTTTGCTTCCTGCTCCGCCTTGCGCTTGGTGGCTTCCTCGTGGCGCCGCCGTTCTTCCTCCTCGCGCTTGCGCGCTTCGGCGGCCTCTCGGTCGATTTGCTCCGACTCCTCGCGGCTGACGCGGCGCGAGGCCTCTTCCTCGGCAATGCGGCGCTCTTCCGCCTCGCGGACGCGCGCATCCGCGAGCGCATGCGCGCGTGCGCTGCGCTCTTCCTCGGTCAGGGTGCGCAGCACGACGCCGGAAGGCTTTGTCGCCGGGGAAACCTGGGCTGCTGCCGCAGCCGCGGAGGCCGTCGCTTTCGCCGCAACGCCGCGCTGTCCCTTGGTGGGTGCCCGTTCGGCCGGGGCCGGAGCCTCGGCTTTGGCGTCGCCGCCGACGATGCGCCGCTTCACCTTCTCCACGACCACCGGCTTGGTCCGCCCATGGCTGAAGCTCTGGCGCACGACGCCCTGCTCGACGCCGCGTTTCAGCGTCAAGGTCTTGGTCGAGCTCACGCTCAGCTTCTCGCCCGGGTTCTTCGTCTCAGTCATTCCGTTCCTAATCCTCGGCCCCTTCGGTTCGACGGGCATCGTTCCCGCCCGGTGAACTCCCGGTCCGAAAGCGCGTCAGGCGCGCATGCCGCGCCAAGAAAGTATCGCTCACAGACCCCGCCAACAGGGCTGCATGTACCACATTTGGCCGCGCAAGTGCCAAATCCAATTGGTCCGATGACAAATCGGTGACGATTCTGACCCGGTTTGCATCGTCGAACCGCCGTTGCAGTGCGGCATCGAGCTTCCGCACCCCGTCGGCCGCAGCGCCTGAGGCGTGCAGCAACGCCACGACCGGCTCCCGCGCCAGCGCTGCATCGACCTTGGCAAAGCCCATCACCGCCAGCGAGGCCTTGCCGCAGATGGCAAGCGCGTCGAGCACGGCACGTTCCAGCAGTCCATCGGTCAAGACCACCAACCCGGCGTCGGCCCGCACGTCGCGTTTGAAGCCGGTGCCGATCGCCTTGCGCTTGACGGCCTGTGCCAGCGCGTCGCGCGTTGCGGTCACCCAGATGCCGCGGCCCGGAAGCTTGCGCTTGAGATCGGGTACCACGGTGCCGTCCGGCGCCACGACAAAGCGGATCATCTCGCCGATCGGCTTGACCGTCCGGGTGGCGATGCACATGCGCTCGGTAACCGACTGGTCGCTCCGCGGGCCGGCGTCGGCATCACCATTGCTATCCTGCAGACGGGCAAGCATGTGGTTCGCAGATCCTCAAGCACTGGCTTCCGTGGTCTCGGCCGGCGCCTCGGCGTCGGCCTCTTTGCGCGCAAGGTCGGCCTCGGTAATCCAGCCGACCTTCAATCGCGCCTGCATGATCAGCGCGTCGGCTTCCTCGTGCGTAAGCTCGAAGCCGTCGAGAATCCCGGCATGGCGCACGTTCTCGCCGTCCTTGCGTTCGGTCCAGCCCACGAGGTCGTCGGTGGCGCAGCCGGCGAGGTCCTCCACCGTCTTGATGTCGTTCTCGCCGAACTTGACCATCATCCTGGTGGTGACGCCGGGGACTTCGCGCAGGTCATCCTCCACGCCAAGCTCGATCCGTTTGGCATCGAGCTCTGCCTCCAGTTGCGCGAGATAGTCCCGGGCCCGGGTCTGCAGCTCCTCCGCGGTCTCCTCATCGAAGCCCTCGATACTGGAAATCTCCCGCAGATCGATCAAGGCGAGATCCTCGACCGAGTTGAAGCCTTCCGAGGCGAGCAGCTGGCCGACCACCTCGTCGACGTTGAGCGCTTCCATGAACATACGGGTGCGATTCTCGAACTCGGCCTGACGCCGCTCCGATTCTTCCTGCTCGGTGAGGATGTCGATATCCCAACCGGTGAGCTGCGAGGCGAGCCGCACGTTCTGACCGCGGCGGCCGATGGCCAGCGACAGCTGCTGATCCGGCACCACCACCTCGATGCGCTCACGATCCTCGTCGAGCACCACCTTGGCGACTTCCGCCGGCGCCAGCGCGTTGACCACGAAGGTTGCGATGTCGGGTGACCACGGGATGATGTCGATCTTCTCGCCCTGCAGCTCGTTCACTACCGCCTGCACACGCGAGCCGCGCATGCCGACGCAGGCACCCACAGGGTCGACCGAGGAGTCGCGGGAGATCACGGCGATCTTCGCGCGCGAACCGGGGTCGCGCGCGACGGCCCTCACCTCGACGATGCCGTCGTAGATTTCCGGCACCTCCTGGGCGAACAGTTTCGCCATGAACTGCGGATGGGTGCGAGACAGGAAGATCTGCGGCCCGCGCGGCTCGCGGCGCACGTCGTAGATATAGGCGCGGACGCGGTCGCCGTTGCGGAACACCTCGCGCGGCAACATCTCGTCGCGCCGCACGATCGCTTCGCCGCGGCCAAGATCCACGACAACGCTGCCGTATTCGACGCGCTTGACGATGCCGTTGACGATATCGCCGATACGGTCCTTGTATTCCTGGTATTGCCGGTCGCGCTCGGCTTCGCGCACCTTCTGCACGATCACCTGCTTGGCAGACTGTGCGGCGATGCGGCCGTATTCGAGCGGCGGCAGCGCATCGGCAATGGTGTCGCCGACCTGGGCCGCGGGATTGCGCCGGCGGGCATCCTCGAGGCTGATCTGATTCGAAGGGTTCTCGACCGTTTCGACCACGAGCAGGTGCCGTGCCAGCCGCAGCTCGCCGGTGCGGGAATTGATTTCGGCGTGAACGTCGGTTTCCGCTCCGTAGCGGGAGCGGGCCGCCTTGGCGATCGCATCCTCCATCGCCGCGATGACGATGCTGCGATCGATCGCCTTCTCGCGGGCTACCGCCTCGGCGATCTGCAACAGTTCGAGCCGGTTGGCGCTTACTGCGACCATCGGTCACTCCTCTTCTTCAATCTGTGCGCCCCGACTCTGCAATTCGGACGGGCGCCGAATTTCCTTCGTTCTGCGGGCATATTGCGGTCGCTGTCTCCCCCGCGCTTCGCGTTCGGCGGCTTTGCCGCGCCTCAGCGATTCCGTGACCAGCGCATCGGTGAGCACCAGCCGCGCCTCCGCCATGTCGGCGATCGGCAACACGACATCGGCCGCGCCACTCGGCGGATCGTCGCAGCGCACGCGCGCCGTAGCGCCCTCGGTTCCGAGCACCACACCGCGAAAGCGCCTGCGGCCACCGACGGGAACTTCCATCTCGACCTTCGCCAGATGGCCGGCATAGCGCTCGAAATCCGAGCGCCGGACCAGGGGCCGATCAATCCCGGGCGATGAAATCTCCAGCCGGTAGGCGCGATCGACCGGCTCGGCCACATCGAGAACCGGCGACAGCGCCCGCGAGACCGCCTCGCAGTCCTCGATCGTCATCGTGCCATCCGGGCGCTCAGCCATGATCTGCACCGTGCATCCCGCCAAGCCGGAGACCCGGACGCGCACCAAGCGGTAGCCGAGACCGATCAGCACCGGCTCGGCGATCGCCGCAACACGCGCGGCCAGCCCCGGCTCGATGATCAGCCGCGGTTCGCCCAGGTCGTGCACGCTCGTGCCCTCGGTCATTCGCCATTCCGGCCCCACCGGGCCTCGTCGGATCGTCCGCTTGCTACTGGATCTCGCACGCCCGGATGACGATCGCACGCTCGGATAACAAAAAAGAGCGGGTCCGGGGGGGCCCACTCTCACGAGCCGATCGAATATCCGATCGTTATGAGATCCAGCACAGATGACGGAAATATAGCGAAAATCGCCTGAGGTGCAAGAGCGGCGCGGAAATTTGTTGCCCCAACCGAACGGCTAACCCTTCCTTCACCATCCTCACCTATCTGTCAAACGACAGCATCGTGTTCGTTCGAGTCCCGTGCGTCGCCATGAACGCTTCTGCCTCCCTGATCCCAGACCTTGAACGGGTTCTGCAGCACGGTTCACCCGAAAAATGCGCGGAAATGCTGTCCGGTATCACTGGCCTGTTTCTCAGCGGAGCGAGCCGCCTCAATGAGGATCATGTCGCACTCTTCGATGCGGTGTTCGAGCGGCTGATCGAAGACATCGCGGCCCGCGCGCGGGCCGAGCTGTCAGCACGGCTCGCGCCGGTCGAGAATGCCCCGCCGAAGCTCGTCCGCCGGCTTGCCAGCGACGACGACATTCTGGTCGCCGCGCCGATGCTGGAGCATTCCCCCCGGCTCGTCGACGACGACCTGCTGCGGATCGCCGGCAGCAAGGAGCAGAGGCATCTACGCGCGATTTCCGGACGCCGCGGGCTCTCCGAAGCGGTCAGCGATGTGCTGGTTCAGCGCGGCGACCGCGAGGTCGTCCATACCGTCGTCGACAATCAGGGCGCCCGCCTGTCGGAAAGGGGATTCACGACGCTGGTCGAGCGTGCGGCCGACGACAGTGTGCTTGCCGAGAAGGTCGGCCGGAGGGCGGATATCCCGCCGCGCCTGTTCCGCACGCTGCTCATGCAGACGACCGAGGTCGTCCAGCAGCGCCTGCTGGCGAAGGCACGTCCGGAAACCGCGGCTGCGATGCGCCGGGTGCTCGCGAAGGGGTCGGAAGAGATCGGCGCAAAGGTGCCGGCGGCGCGCAACTTCACCAACGCCAGGGCGACCGTCCTCGCGCTCGCGGGGCAGGGCAAGCTGGGCGAACCGGCCCTCGCCGGCTTCGCCAAGGAGAACCGCTTCGAGGAGACCGTGGTCGCGCTGGCCGAGTTGACCACGGTGCCGATCGAAACCGTGGACCGCCTGATGGCGGGAGACCGCCCCGATCCGGTGCTCATTCTCTGCAAGGCGGCCGGCTTCGGCTGGCAGACGGTGCGCGAAATCATTCTTGTCCGACCGGACGGCAAGGGCACCTCGACCCAGACGCTCGACGCCGCGTATGCCAATTTCGAGCGGCTTTCTGCCTCTACGGCGCAGCGCGTTACGCGCTTCTGGCAGATTCAGCCGGGCAGTCACGCCACCTGATCCGCTTCTTCGTGACGTGAGCCGGTGCGTTGCTACCGGCGGCGGAAAGCCAGATAGCAAGGCGCACGGCGTTCGCGCAGCGCCTTCTTCTCATACCGGGTGCCCGCATGGCCGGGCCAGGGCTTGCGCCAATCGTCGGCGCGTTCGGCGGTCCAGACAAAGTCCGGCGACCGCAGCATGCGAACCAGCGTCCAGGCCGCATAATCCGCGATGTCGGTCGCGAAGCGAAACTGACCGCCCGGCTGGAGAATTCGCGCGATGGCCGCGACGCTGGCGTCCTGCACGAACCGACGCTTCCAATGCCGCCGCTTTGGCCAAGGATCCGGATACAGAAGATCGACGCGGGTGATCGACCCGTCCGGTAGCCAATGCAGCAGCTCCACGGCGTCACCGAAGTGCAGTCGTACATTGGCGATCTGCTGCGCCTCGACACCGGCCAGAACCTTGGCCATGCCGTTGACGAAGGCTTCACAGCCGATAAAGCCCGCGCCGGGGTCGGCGGCGGCGGCCGCCAACAAATGCTCGCCACCCCCGAAACCGATCTCGAGGCGCACCTCGCCGGCCAGTGGCGAAAACAATGCGCGCAGATCGCCCGGCCGCGCAGCGTTGAGATCGATAGCCAGCCGCGGCAGCAGCGTCGCCAACAGATCCGACTGGTGCGGTCGCAGCGGCCGCCCCTTGCGGCGGCCGAAAAAGGCGCGCTTGACGTCCGATTTCCGCTCGTCCGCGTCCGGCATCGGTGACGTCATGCCCGGCCTTGCGGCCGGTTTCCACCGATTTCTGTCATCACGCAACGCCATAAAGTCGATGGCCGGGACGAACCCGGCCAGACGCGTCAGCGACACTGGTATCGGCGTGCGCGGTCAGGCGACCGCGTTCTTGATCGCGTCGACCAAGTCGGTCCGCTCCCAGGAGAATCCGCCGTCTGAGGTCGGCGCCCGTCCGAAATGGCCGTAGGCCGCCGTGCGCCGGTAGATCGGTTTGTTCAGCGCAAGCTTGCGCCGGATGTTGGTCGGCCGCAGCGGGAAGATTTCGGCGAGCGCCTTCTCGAGCTTGGCCTCCTCGACCTTTCCGCTGCCGTGGGTATCGACAAGCAGCGACATCGGATCCGCGACGCCGATCGCGTATGCGATCTGGATCGTGCAACGTTCGGCGATACCCGCGGCCACGACATTCTTGGCCAGATAGCGCGCAGCATAGGCCGCCGAGCGATCCACCTTGGTCGGGTCCTTGCCGGAGAAGGCACCGCCGCCGTGCGGCGCATAGCCGCCGTAGGTGTCGACGATGATCTTGCGGCCGGTCAGGCCGCAGTCGCCGTCCGGCCCGCCGACCACGAAATTGCCGGTCGGATTCACCAGAAAATCGACGGCATCCTTTGGCATCCAGCCTTCCGGCAACGCAGAGGCGACCGCGTCGGCGATCAATTCCTTGACCATGCCGGGCGTATACTTCTGACCATTGCGGCTTTCGGCATTGTGCTGGGTGGAAACAACCACTTTGGTACACCCGATCGGGTTGCCGTTGACGTATTGAACCGTCACCTGACTCTTGGCGTCAGGCTGCAGGTCGAACAGCTTTCCCGACCGCCGATGGTCCGCCAACACCTTCAGGATCTTGTGCGCGAAGTAAATCGGCGCCGGCATGAAAGAGCTCTTCTCGTAGACCTCGCTCTCGGTGCAGGCGAAGCCGAACATCATGCCCTGGTCGCCGGCGCCTTCCTGCTCGCCGTCTTTTTCCCTCTTCGCATCGACGCCCATGGCGATGTCGGGCGATTGGCCGTGCAGCAGGACCTCGACGTCGGCACCGTGGTAGGAAAATCCGTCCTGGTCGTAACCGATGTCCTTCACGACGTTGCGCGCGATCTGCGTGATCATCTCGCGATTGATGACGGCATGACTGCCGTATTTGCGGAACAGCGGCGCCTGGCCACGTCCCTCTCCGGCAATGACGATCTTGTTCGTCGTCGTCAGCGTCTCGCAGCCGAGCCGTGTATTCACTTTGCTGTCGTCGGCAATGCCGAGCTTGATGTCGTTCTCAAGAAATGCGTCAAGAATCGCATCTGAAATCTGATCGCAGACCTTGTCCGGGTGGCCTTCAGAGACCGACTCGCTAGTGAAGAGATAGTTGGTATGCGCCACGTTCAAATACTCCTTTCAAGGTACGGTAGTGCCGCACCCGTTTTCACAGGACGCAGCATCGCCACGCCCGATCCTCATTGCTGCCGACTCTTTGCAGTGTCCAGCAGCGGGGTCAAGGCGTGGGAGGAGTGGGAAGAAGATGTGGGACGATGGGACGATACGCCGGCTCGTGCTTATTTATTCTTTGGTCCGCCAGCCATCTGCTCGACGAGCTCGACGATCTTGCGTCGCAGCTTCGAATCCTCGATGCGCATGAAGGCGCGGGTGAGCGCCAGCCCATCCGACGTAGCGAGAAAATCCGCCACGTAGAGCGGCGACGGCGCGTCACTCAATTCATCGTTTCGCGCTGACAGGTCGGGGGCGCCGTCGAAAAAGAACGACACGGGCACTTGCAGGATATTGGATATCTGCTGCAGGCGGCTCGCGCCGATGCGGTTGGTGCCCTTCTCGTATTTCTGTACCTGTTGGAACGTGAGTCCGAGCGCATTGCCGAGCTTTTCCTGGCTCATTCCAAGCATCATGCGGCGCATCCGCACACGGCTCCCGACATATTTGTCAATGGGATTTGGGGCCTTTTTGGCCATAACGATCTCCTATGGGGCTACTGCCGGACGTAATGTTTCCTTTTAGCGCCGCGAACGCAATCGGTGACCCGGGGGCAAAGCGATCTCAGCACGAAAAAACTGTGAAAACTTGATCCAAAACACGCTGAATCCAATTGAACGTGCAAGGCGTTAGCAGCGCCTAATGCGCGCACTGGTATGCACCGGGACCCGGCGCGACTTCGCGTATTAGCGCTTGCGGAGCCTCCTTCGCACAACCAGAATGAGGGCGGCGCCCACCAAAAAGCCGGCGAATCCGTCGCCCACGCGGACATAGGCGGTGGGTTCGAGGCGATGCGGCAGCCCGCCGTCGACGAGGCCCTCCTGCCCCAACGGCAACGCGCGCACGATGCGGCCGAGCGGATCGACAATGGCGGAGATTCCGGTATTTGCGGCGCGCACCAGCGGCAACCCCTGCTCGATCGCCCGCACGCGCGCCTGCCGGAGATGCTGGTAGGGCCCGGAACTGTTTCCAAACCAGCCGTCGTTGGTCAGATTGACCAGCCAGCCCGGCCGTTTACCGGCAGGAACGGCTTCGTCGGGGAAGATGATCTCGTAGCAGACCAGCGGCAGCATGTGCGGCGCACCGGGAATCTCGATGGTGCGTCGCCGGTTGCCGCTGATGAATCCGCCCTGCACCTTCGTCAGCTGCATCAGGCCAAGGCGTTCCAGCCGCGACTGGAACGGCAGGTATTCGCCGAAAGGAACGAGATGGACCTTGTCGTAGACCGACAGGATCGTCCCGCTCCCGTCGATCACGTAGATCGAATTGTAGGCGCGCGTGACCGGCCCGGGAGCGGCGGTCGCCGGTGCGCGCACCGCGCCGGTGACGAGGACGGTTCCCGGTCGCAGCAACGCTGCAATCTGCGCCAGCGCATCCGGCTCGCGCGTGAGAAAGAACGGAAACGCCGACTCCGGCCAGATCAAATGCGTGATGTCGCGGATCCCCGCGGATTGCGGCCCGGTCGCCCCGTCCGACAATGCAATGTAGCGGTCGAGGACCTGCTGCTTGGCGGCATAGTTGAACTTCACGTCCTGGGGCAGATTCGGCTGCATGATGCGTAGCCGTACGCCGTCGACAAATGTGGTGGGCGTGGCGGCAAGCCGGGCGAAGCCGAAACCCGCCATACCGATCAGGACCACGAGACTTGCGGCCATCGGCAACCACGGACGCCTGATTTCCGCCCGATCGTCGGAGATCACCGCGGGACTTGCGAACATCACAACAGCGAGGAAAGTCAGTCCCCAGACGCCGAGGATCGCCGCGCTCTGCGCCAGCACCAGCGGCCCCGTGAGCGCGTATCCGAATGCATTCCACGGGAACCCGGTGAGCAGCCATCCGCGCAGCCATTCTGATGCCGTGAGCCCGATCGCCAGCGCGAGTACGCGGGTGGCGCCGCGCGTCCACAGCAGGCGCGCAATCATCGCGCCCAATGCGGTGAACAGCGCCAAGCCGGCCGGCGGTAACAGGATCGCAAACGGCAGCAGCCAGCCGAAGGTCGACGCGTCGACCAGGACCGCGTTGCCGATCCAGTACAGCCCGGCCAGGAAATAGCCGAAGCCGAACCACCAGCCGACGATGCCGGCCGCGGCGACGCCGCCGAAGCGCCCCGCCGCGGCGCCGTCGATTAGCCAGACCAGAAACGGGAAGGTCAGGAATCCGATCGGCCACAGGTCGAATGGGGCAAGCGTCAATACCGAGACCGCGCCGCCCGCGAACGCGATCGCCCCGCGTCGCCAGCCGAAAGCCAGCACCGTCACATGCGCGAGCCGGGCCAGCGTCAAAGCCGGCATGGCGGTTTGCGGGGCGAAGGTCACGACTCGGGTGACGATTGTTGGAGCGTCGGGCCGGAAGATGCATCGTCCGCCGGTTGCGGCTCCGCCGAGTCCGGCTCGTCCTCGCGCTGACGGCCATCGCGGATGCGCGTCGCTCTCCGGTCCTTGCTCCGGTAGATCTTGGCCCGCTTCACGCGGCGCGGATCGGCGTCGAGCACCTCGATCTCGAAACCGGGCGGACCGGGCACAAGCTCGCCGCGAACCGGCACATGCCCGGCCTTGGTGACCAGATAGCCGCCCAGCGTATCGACCTCGCTGAGATGCTCGCGTACATCGAATTCAATGCCGATGGCAGCGGCGACGTCCTCGAGGCCGGCGCGCCCATCCGCGACGAAGTTGCCGTCCGCCTGCCACGCCACGCCCAACGGTTCATCGACGTCGTGCTCGTCGGCAATGTCGCCGACGATCTGCTCGACGATGTCCTCCATCGAGACGAGCCCGTCGGTACCGCCGTACTCGTCGATGACCAGAGCGAGATGGATGCGCGTCGCCTGCATCTTGGCCAGCAGGTCCATGGCCGGCATCGACGGCGGCACAAACAGGATGGTGCGGACAATGCGGGTTGCCGACAGCGGCATCGCGAGGTCGATCGCCTTGAGATCGAGTCCGGCGGGCAGTGGCCGCTTGCGTTTGACATTGTCCTCCGGCGTAATCGCCGCCCGCGCCGTCATGAAGGCGATCAGATCGCGAATGTGCACCATTCCGACCGGATCATCGAGCGTGTCGTTGTAAGCGACCAGCCGCGAATGGCCGGCGCGTTCGAAAATGCGGACGAGTTCGCCGAGCGAAATGTCCTGTTGCACGGCAACGATGTCGGCGCGCGGCAGCATGACATCCTCGATCCGCCGCTCACGCAGCGCAAGGATGTTCTTGAGCATCACGCTCTCTTCCGGCGAGAAGCCCGTCTCGCCGGGCGGACCGCGTTCCAGCAGCGATTTCAGGTCGGCGCGGATCGTCCCAGGCTTCCACCGGAACAGAACGCGTATCGCGCGTTGCATCCAGCGTTCGCCGTCGTCCGGCGCGGTATCCGGCTGCGGCACCGGTACTGGAAGATTCCGCGTTTCTCCCTCGATCGCCCGCGCTTCGGGCCGGTCGGACGAATCGGCGTCAGGCATGGCGTCCGGCCGTCGGAACGAGATCACCTGTGGCGTATGGGTCGGGGATACCGAGGCGTGCGAGGATCGCACGCTCGAGTCCCTCCATCGCTTCGGCGTCGCTGTCGTTGTCATGGTCCTGTCCCAGGAGGTGCAGAAATCCGTGCACGGCCAGATGTGCAAGGTGATCCTCGAACCGCTTGGCTTCGGCTTTCGCCTCGTCCGTCGCCGTTTCGTACGCGATCACGATGTCACCGAGTTGGGTTGGCGGCGCCGCCGGTTTTCGTTGCCCTCCGCTGTGTTGCGGGAGCTGTCGCACCGGAAAGGAGAGCACGTTCGTCGGCCGGTCGATGTTGCGCCAATCGTGATTAAGGCCACGGATCGTCGAATCGTCCGTCAGTACGATAGCAAGCTCCGCCGGTCTTGTTGACAGCATCGCGGCGGCGGCGGAGAGAGCCCGGCGCAACACGGTCTCCGCCAGGGGCTGGGCGTCCCACAGTGGCGACTCCACAATGATGTCCACGGACAGCGGGTCCGGCGTCGTGCCCATCGCGCCACTTCAACCTTTCTCATCACGGCCACCGGCCGATGGCCTGGCTTGATCGTAGGCCTCCACAATGCGCGCCACCAGTTCGTGCCGTATGACGTCGGCGGCGGTGAAAACGGTGTGGCCGATGCCTTCCACGTCGGCGAGCAGCCGCACCGCCTCGGCCAAACCCGAAGCCTGGCCGAACGGCAGGTCGACCTGGCTCGGATCGCCGGTGACGATCATATGACTGTTCTCGCCGAGCCGCGTCAGAAACATTTTCATCTGCATCGACGTGGTGTTTTGCGCCTCGTCGAGAATCACCGCCGCATTGGCGAGCGTGCGTCCGCGCATGAACGCGATCGGCGCGATCTCGATCTCGCCGCTCTGCAGCGCGCGCTCGACGATGCGCGAGTCCATGAGATCGTAGAGCGCGTCGTAGATCGGGCGCAGATAAGGATCGACCTTCTCGCGCATGTCGCCGGGCAGGAAGCCGAGCCGTTCGCCGGCTTCGACCGCCGGTCGCGACAGGATGATGCGGTCGACCTGCTTGCGCTCGAACAGATGCACGGCATGCGCGACCGCGAGCCACGTCTTGCCGGTCCCGGCCGGTCCGGTGCCGAACACCAGCGCGTGACGCCGCATCGCCCCGATATACGCGGCCTGGGTCGCGGTCCGCGCGCGCACCAGCCGCTTGCGGAGATTGATCTGTTCCTCGCGCGGGCGCGTTTCCGTCGAATCAAATTCGAACAGTGAGCCTTGCGAGATCGCCATGCGGATGGCGCCCTCCACGTCGCCGGAGTGCAACTCGTTGCCGCGCTTGAGCCGGTCGTAAAGGCCCTCGAGCACCCGCCGTGCCTGCTCGCAGGATTCGCGCGGCCCGGCAATGGTCACATGATTGCCGCGGGAATCGGCGGCGACGCCGAGCCGGCGCTCGACCAGCGCGAGGTTCTGCCCGTATTGGCCGAACAGCGCCGAGGCGAGCCGATTGTCCTCGAAAGCAAGCACGATCTGTCCCGCTTGGTGGGCCCCGCTCGCGGGCGAATTGGCCGGCGGCGCCTGCTCCGTTCCCAGTGGGCGCAACGGCTCAGGCTCCCATGGCCATGGCGGCGGGCGACGGGGTGTGCGCCTGCGCGCCCGGCTCGGCCAGCGTCCCGAAGAGGCTGTTCGCCCCAACTTGAGTAATCGTCACCGGATCGAGTTCGCCAATTCGCGTTGCTGGTGCGAGGATCTGCACCGGCTGGAGATATGGGGACCGGCCGACAAGCTGGCCAGGGTGCCGCCCCGGCTTCTCGAACAGAACCTCGAAGGTCGCGCCGAGGCAGCGTGCATTGAACGCCTGCCGATTCCGCTCGATCGCCGCCTGCAGAACCTGCAGCCGCGCCTCCTTCACCGATTCCGGGACCTGGTCCGGCAAGGCGGCTGCCGGTGTGCCGGGGCGCGGCGAATACCTGAACGAGAACGCGCCGGCGTAGCCGACGGCGTCGACCAGCCCGAGCGTGTCGCGGAAATCTTCCTCGGTCTCGCCCGGGAATCCGACGATGAAGTCCGAGGACAGCGCCAGGTCCGGCCGCGCCGCCCGCAGGCAGTCGATGACGGCGAGATAATCGGCGCGCGTGTGGCGGCGGTTCATCGCGGCGAGGATGCGGTCGGAACCCGACTGTACCGGCAGATGCAGCTGCGGCATCAGCGCCGGAAGATCGCGGTGCGCGGCGACGAGATCGTCGCTGACATCGCGCGGATGGCTGGTCGTGTAGCGCAGCCGCGCGATTCCCGGAATATCGGCGATCCGCCGCAGCAGACGGGCCAGTGTCCAGTCGCGCCCGCCGGTGCCGGTGCCATGATACGCATTCACGTTCTGGCCGATCAGCGTGACCTCTCGCACGCCGGCGTCTGCGAGCCGCTCGACCTCGGCGATGATCTTTGCCGCCGGACGCGAGACCTCGGCGCCGCGGGTATAGGGAACCACGCAGAAGGTGCAGAACTTGTCGCAACCCTCCTGCACGGTCACGAACGCGGATACCCCGCGGGCCCGCATCGCCTCCCGGGTCGGCCCGGCGAGGATGTCGAACTTGTCCTCCACGGGAAATTCGGTATCGACCACCTTGGCGCCGCCCTCGACGCGGGCCAGCATCTCCGGCAAGCGGTGATAGCTCCGCGGCCCGACCACCAGGTCCACGGAACCGGCGCGCCGGAGGATTTCCTCCCCTTCCGCCTGCGCCACGCAGCCGGCCACCGCCACCACCATGCGGCGTCCTGCGTCGGCGGCGGCTTCCTTCAGTTTCCGGATGCGCCCAAGCTCCGAATAGACCTTTTCGGCCGCCTTTTCGCGGATATGGCAGGTGTTGAGAACGACGAGATCGGCATCGGCCGGGTCGGCGGTCCCCACGTAGCCGGCCGGCGCCAGGGTGTCCGCCATCCGATGCGAATCGTAGACGTTCATCTGGCAGCCGTAGGACTTGATGAACAGCTTGCGTGGCGCGGCGGATGTGCCCGCGCCTGCCGGCGGCCGTTTCTCGCAGGTCATTCGGGTATCGTCACACTCCCGTTCGAGGTGAAGAAGCGCGTCGTCACCTTTTGTCACCGGTCGTCATAGCGAGTTTCCCGGTTGAAAGGAATGGCGGCGGTGCGTCCGCAGTTCCTTGCCGGGGGTCGAGGCCGCCGTTAGGACACCCGCGCCACGGAGGCCATGTCCGGTTCGGCGACGGCGGCGCGGGGGGCTTCGCCCGCGGCAGGAATCTCGATCGGCCGCCCGCGCAGCGCCGCCGCGGTCAGCGAGCGCACCACGGCCTCAAGCGACCGGACCACCGACTTGCGGTCGGCGCCGTCACCGTATTCGACCGGCTCGCCCCAGCTCAGCGTAACGTCGACGGCGCCGCGCCGCAGGAATTCCCGCAGGTGCGACACCAGATCGCGGTCGCCGTACCAGGCGACGATCGGTCGATGCTGCCGACCCATTGGCAGGCCGAGCAGACCGGTATAGCCGATCGACAGCGGCTGCACCGCGATGCGCTTGCCGGCGCCGGCTTGCCCCAATGCCTCCCTAAGCGCGCCGACCAGGGCTGGGCGGAACGGCAGCACGCGGTTGCCGTCGCTGGAGGTTCCTTCCGCGAACAGGATGATGGACTGCCCGTCCGCCAAATGCCGCGCGATGTCGACAACCGCCGCAGCCGTCTGGCGCCGGCGCTCGCGCTCGACGAACACGGTGCCCCGCACGCGCGCCACCCATCCGATCAGCGGCCAGCGCTTAACCTCGCTCTTGGCGACGAAGATCACCGGCACCGTCGCCGTGATGGCGAGAATGTCGACCCATGAGACGTGGTTGGCGAGAACCAGCACCGCGTGGTGCTGCGGCGGCGCGCCGACGATCCGGATGCGCACGCCGAGCAGAGCGCACACCGCGCGACTGTAAAGGATCGAGATCTTGCCGCGTCCGTTGAGCCGCAGCAGCGCCATCACCCCCAGCGCGGCGGCGAGTGCCGCCGTGAGGGCGACGAACGTGGGGATGACAAAAATGATGCGCAACATCAGGGCGATTTGTCGCCGTCGTCGAGCGGCACGGCGTAGAGCTCGAGCCGATGGTCGACCAGGCGATAGCCGAGCCGGCGGGCCACCTCGCTTTGCAGCCGTTCGATTTCCTCGGACTGGAATTCGATCACCTCGCCGGAGCGCAGATCGATCAGATGATCATGATGCGATTCGCGCAGCTGCTCGTAGCGGGCGCGGCCCTCGCGAAAATCATGGCGCTCGATGATGCCGGCGTCCTCGAATAGCTTCACGGTCCGATAAACGGTCGAAATCGAAATCCGGTCGTCGGCCTTGGCACAGCGACGATAGAGCTCCTCGACGTCGGGATGATCGTCGGACTCCGCCAGCACGCGGGCGATCGTCCGGCGCTGCTCGGTCATGCGCATGCCCTTGGCGGTGCACAGGCTTTCGATGTCGCTGGCCTTCACTCCGTGATCTCCGCCGGTGGTCGGCCCGGCCGTCAGTCTCCGCTGCAACCGCCCCCCGCTGGCCGCCACCATCATAGGAGCGGAGCCGGGGAGCGTCTATCGCGGGGTTTGGGATTGGTCGCTCGTTTGGACGGGAGCGCGACGACGCCGGCATCACATACGGCGGCATCCCGAGGACACTACGTCTCGATCTCACAATAGTCTTCCGCGCGACGGGCCCCGGCTGCTCGACGCAGCGTCGCGGTCCAATATGAACCGCATTGAATCAGACATTTTCCAGTCGATGTTCGACAGGACAGGGGTACCAATCCTCGCTAATCGCCCTTGAGCCGGCCGCCGCCGAACATGGTCGGCACATAACGTGGCGCTCCGATCGCGATCATGAAGCGGTGCTTGGTCAAGACCGGGTCGAGCGTGATCGGCGGCCGGACCACGTCGAGGTCGGGTTCGGTCGACAGAACGAGGACCTGCGGGCCGTCCGCGGCGAAGGCCGCACGCAACGCCTGATCAAACGCCGCCGGTGTCGCCACGTTCTCGGCGCGGCCGATGCCGGCCGACCGGGCAAGCTGGGCGAGATCGAGGGCCGGATTGGTCAACACCTGGCCGCCGGACGCGGCATGGACGCCGTTGTGAATCAGCAGCACGGTGAGGTTCCGCGGTGCCACCGCACCAACGGTGATCAGAGCTCCCAAGTGCATCAGCACGGCGCCATCGCCTTCGACCACGACGACGTGCCGCGTTGGCTGCGCGACGGCGAGACCGAGCGCCAGCGGCAGCGCGAGGCCCATCGCATCCTCAATGTAGAAATTCTCCGGCGTGTGATGTGTCGCGGCCCACAGGTAGGACGCGTTCCCTAGCGCAGTGACGACGAGGGCATGCTCCGGCAGAGCGTCCGCGAGCACCCGGTAGTAATCGGCCCGGCTCGGCCGTGTGTTGCTCACCATTGGATGTCCTCCCGCGACAGCAGGAGCACGAACGGGCTCGACGCTTCTTCCGCATAGGTCGCCGCCGCCTCGACCTGAAGACCGATTGGACGGTCGGGATCGGCGCGGACATGGGCGAGGCCGAGCCCCGTCAGCACCGGTTCCGTCGCCCGCGCCTTGGGGATGTGATAGAAGACCGGATCCTCCGGCGTCCCGCGATATGAGGCCAGCATCAACAGCGGGAACTGGTAGCGCTGAGCAAGACAGACCATCCCGGCGCCCATGCTAAGCAGCCCGACGTTCTGAATCAACATCGCGGTGCGCACGCCGCCGAGCCGGGCGCCGCAGGCGATCGCCAGCGCCTCCTCTTCGTGCGTCGCGCGCACGAGCCGCATGGTCGGCTCCTGTTCGATCCGCATGAGGATCTCTCCGAGCCAACTGTCCGGCACGGCGACCGCCACGCCGAACCCGAGGCGCTTCAAGGTGGCGAGAAGCTCCGAAGGCCGATGCCGATCTGCGGCCGGTGCGACCGACATCATGTCGACCTCGCCGAGGGGCGCGCCATGGTTACAATTGCGGCAATCCAGCACTGCATTCGATATTGCCCATTTTTTGTTCCTATCTATGGTAAGATAAGAACATAGGAGAGGATCGTACGCTGCGTTCGGGAGAGCTTCCAACAGGCTGAAGTGGCTGCCAGCGGCACGAGCAGCAGCGTAGGAGCGTGGTCGGGATTTGTCCGGGTCGGCGTTGTTTCCAATTGGGGAGGTTCGCATGAAGGCTCTTGCTCCTGCAATCTTGGCTCTCGGAGTTCTGGCGGCGAATGCCGTGACGTTCGCCGATGTCAGGGCCCAGTCCGCCTCCGCCACGATCAGGCTGACGATGGTTGGCGCCTGGAAGCCGGGCACCTCTCCGGCCGCAGACATGGGCATCAAGTTCAAGGATACCGTGAACCAGCTCTCCGGCGGCAAGGTCGTTATCGACTTCAGAGGTGCTTCCGACGTGGTTCCGACCTTCGATCAGCCCGAAGCGCTGGTCAGGGGCGTGTTCGACGTCTGGTACGGAGCGCCGAATTACTGGGCCGGCATCGTTCGCGGCGGCTACCTGACCGAAATGTCGCCCCACGATATCCCTGATAACGGACCGGGGAGCGAGCTGTTCGAATTCGTGAACAAGCTCCACGAGGCGCATGGTGCGCGCTATCTCGGCCACATGACCGGTGGGCCCGGCGCCGGCAACCACTTCCTCTACACGCAGAAGAAGATTGCCCGCATCGAGGACCTCAAAGGCATGAAGATCCGCGTGCCGCCGCTGACCCGGTTCTTCGTGGCCGGTCTCGGGGCGGAGCCGGTGACGCTGCCGCCCGGCGACATCTATCTCGCGCTCGAGCGCGGCACGGTGGAGGGATTCACCTGGCCCGTCTATGACGGCTTCACCAATTTCGGCTGGCAGGAAGTGTCGAAGTTCATGGTCGCACATCCGCTCTATCGCAACGGGATCTCCATCGTCGTCAATCTCCGCAAGTGGAACAGCCTGCCGGAGGACGCCAGGAAGATCATGTTCCAGGCCGCCGCCGACACCCAGGCGTGGTCGCGCGGCTTCGTGGCGAAGCAGCAGACCGCACAGCTTGCGAAGATGAAGGCGGCCAAAATGGAGCCGATCGAGTTCACGCCGGCCGAAGCCAAGCGCTGGGAAGATACCGCCAGGGACGCGCTGTGGGCGCACTTCAAGTCCGTGATGAGCGCCGGTGACTACGAAACCGCGCGGCGGCTGCTCAGCGCAAAATGACGCCGGACGAACGGGGCTGGCATTCGGATCCCCTCGCCGGATGCCCGTCGTGACGGCGTGGCGCCTCTTCGACCGCATCATCGACGCGCTCGCCGCGCTTGCCGCGCTGCTCCTCATCGCCGTGATGGTGGCCACCACCGTCAAGGTCTTCTACCGCTACGGACTACGCCAGAGTCTGATCGGCGTCGACCAAATCAGCGGTACGTTGCTTCTCTATATCGCCTTTCTCGGCGCCGCCTGGGTGCTGCGGCGTGAGGGGCACGTCACGATCGACCTGCTTCTCAGCCATGTCGGGCGGCGCACCCGGTTGCTCCTCATGGTGGGGAGCTCGCTGATCGGCGCCGCGGTCTGCCTCGTGGTCGCCGTGTTCGGCACGGTGGAGGTCGTCAACTCGATCCAGCGGGGCATCCGCATCCCGGCGGAGATCGAGATACCGCGCGCGGTCAACCTGATCGTCATTCCGATCGGCTTTCTGTTGCTGGGCCTCCAGTTCCTGCGCCGCGCGCTGAACGGCCTCAAGCGGGGCGAAATGCTCCTACCCCCGCCCGCGAGCCCAGTCTGAACCGATGGAGATCGTGCTCTACATCACCCTCTTTTTCGGCGGACTGGCAGTGCTGCTGCTGGTCGGTCTTCCGGTTGCCATCGCCTTCACCTTCGTCAATCTCGTTGGCGTCTACGTTTTCTGGGGCGGAGCGATCGGCTTCAGTCAATTGATCCTCAGCATCGACAGTTCGGTGTCGACTTTCGTGCTCGTGCCGGTCCCGATGTTCATCCTCATGGGGACGATGATGTTTCATTCCGGAGTGGCGTACCGGCTAATCGACGTGCTCGACCAGTGGCTCGGGCGGATCGCCGGGCGGCTCGCCGTCCTCGCCGTCGCCGCCGGGGCGCTGTTCGCCACGCTGACCGGCGTCGCCATCGGCAGCGTGGCGATGCTCGGCTCGACGCTGGTGCCAGACATGGAGCGTCGCGGCTATTCCCGCACCCTGGCGCTCGGCTCGGTCCTCGCCAGCGGCAGCCTTGCCATCCTCATTCCACCGAGTGCGCTCGCCGTGATTCTCGCGAGCCTCGGCAAGTTCTCCGTCGGCAAGCTGCTGATCGGCATCATCGTGCCCGGCATTCTGCTCGCCTGCGTCTATGCCATCTACATCGTGCTGCGCTGCACGCTGCAGCCGTCGCTCGCTCCTCCCTACGCGGTCGAGCGGACGCCGATGGTCCCGCGGCTGCGTGATACGCTTATCTACGTCGTCCCGCCCCTGTCCATGATCGGTCTCGTTATCGGCACGATCTTTGCCGGCATCGCGACCCCGACCGAAGCCGCCGCGATCGGCACGCTGCTGAGCTTCGTCGTGGCGGCCGGTTACGGCAAGCTGACGTGGCCCGTGATCAAGCAGGCGGTCGGATCGGCGACCTCGCTGTCGGTCATGGTTCTGCTCGTGCTGACCGGCTCCGCCGCCTTCAGCCAGCTCCTGAGCTTCTCCGGCGTCACACCCGCCATCACCGCGTTTGCCGTCGGCATGGACGTCCACCCGATCGTCGTCTTGATCCTGATGCAGCTCGTCGTCATGGTGCTCGGGATGTTCATCGAGCAGACGGCGATCGTGCTCGTCACCATCCCGATCTTCATGCCGATCGTGGCCACTATGGGCTGGGATCCGATCTGGTTCGGCGCCATCATGATGCTGAACCTCGAGATGGCGACCATTACCCCGCCCTTCGGCCTGTCCTTGTTCGTGATGAAGGGCATCGCCCCGCCCGGGACCACGATGGGCGAGGTCTACCGCGCGGCGCTGCCGTTCGTCGGCCTGAACCTCGTGGTCATGGCGTTGATGATCCTGTTCCCGGACATCGTGCTGTGGCTGCCCGCGCAGATGAGGTGACGCCTGCGCCCGCTCACCCCAGCTCCCGCCGCAGCACCAGCGCAGTCGAATCCAACGTGAGGTCGTGGCCGTAATAGCGCTCACGCTTGCCGACCTCCTCGAAGCCCATGCGGTCATAGAGCGCAAGCGCCGGCGCGTTCTCCGCGCCGACCTCGAGGAAGACCGCACGCACGTCGAGTCCCGCAAGCCGCTGCAGGTTTCGCCGCAGCAGCTTGCGGCCGAGCCCGCGACCGCGCGCACCCTTGTCCACCGCGATCGACAGGATTTCGGCTTCGTCGGCAGCGCGCCGCGTCAGGATGAAGCCGACGAGATCGCGCCCCAGCAACGCACGATCGGCAACGACATTCGGGTCGACAAGCAGTTGCTCCATCTCGCTGTCGCTCCAGCCGCGCCGGAACGAGGCCGCATGCAGGGCCGCGATCGCCTCGGCATCAGCCGGGCCGGCATCGGACAGCACCGGCTGTCCGCGGGAAAACAGGCGGCTGACGAGATCCATCATCGGCGCGGCAGCCGTGCTGCGTCCTGCGGCTGGGTATCGGGCGCGCGCAGATAGAGCGGGCGCGGCGGGCCCTGACTGACCGAGGCCGCCGCGCCGAGCCGGGCGACCCAGTCGATATCCGGGCACGCGCGCGCATCGATCAGCGCCGGCGGTGGCTGGCCCGGCGGCCACGCGGCAGCGATCAGCTCGGCCGCGGTCCCGGTCACGCGCGCCGCCCCGGTCGCGGCGGCACGTATCGCCTCGCGCAGCGGCGCAATGCGTGCGGAGACCAACGTGCGCCCTTCCGGTCCGAAGACTTGGAGATAAACGTGTTCGTGCCTGGCATCGATCGCGGCCACGACCGGTTCGGTATCGTCGGCCGCAATATGCGGCGCCGCGAACGAGGCCAGCGTCGACAGCCCGACCGCCGGCTTGCCGGCCGCAAGCGCAATGCCGCGCGCGGCCGAAATGCCGACGCGCAACCCGGTGAAGCTGCCGGGACCGACCGTCACGGCGACACGATCGAGCGTCGCGAAATCGACGCCGGCCTGCGCCATCACTCGGGCAATGAGCGGCATCAGGACTTCCGCCTGGCCCCGCACCATCGGCAGGCTTTCGCGGCCCACGATGGCTCCACGGCCGGTATCGAGGACGGCCGCGGAGCACGCGGCCAGGGCGGTATCGATGGCGAGGACGAGCATGGTTCAGGAGCAAGCTATGTAGGGTGGGCAGAGGCGCGCAGCGCCGTGCCCACACGCCGATGCCGGCGACCGTCCGCGTGGGCTTCGCTTCCGCTCAGCCCACCCTGCAAACCGGTCAGGGCGCCTCGGCCTCACATCGGTCGCACTTCGACGACATCGGGGACGTAATGGCGCAGCAGGTTCTGGATGCCGTGCCGCAGCGTCGCGGTCGAGGACGGGCAGCCCGAGCAGGCGCCCTTCATGTTCAAGTAGACGACGCCTTCCTTGAAGCCGCGGAACGTGATGTCGCCGCCGTCGCCCGCCACCGCCGGACGTACGCGCGACTCGATCAGCTCCTTGATCGTCGCCACCGTGTCGGCATCCGCGGCATCAAAGAACTCGTCCTCGGCCTCGGCCCCCTCGTCCTGCTCGTCGCGCAGCAGCGGCGCACCGGACATGAAGTGCTCCATGATGGCGCCGAGAATGGCTGGCTTCAGCTGCTGCCATTCGCCCGCGGTCTTGGTCACGGTGATGAAATCGGCGCCGAAGAACACGCCGCTCACGTCCGGGACGTCGAACAGCCGCTCCGCGAGCGACGACTTTGCCGCCTGCTCCCGCGTCGGCATGTCGAGCGTCCCGTGGGCCATCACTGGACGGCCGGGAATGAACTTGAGCGTTGCCGGATTGGGCGTCGCTTCGGTCTGGATGAACATATCTGGCTCCGTGAACGCGGGCTCAGACGCCTGCGCAACCGTTCGAAATCAACTCGTTGTAGTCTACTACGTGGCGTCGGAGGTTGAAAATTCAACCCTTTGGGGCCGGCCCACCCCTTGCGCCTGGCCGTCTTTCACGACATGGCGTCGAGTTCATCGTCGTCGAGGTGGCCGGGCACGATGGCGACCGGGATCGGGAACGTTCCGGCGCTCTTGCCGAGATTCACCACCAGCGGTCCCGGACCTTCCTTGCCGGTTCCGGCGGCGAGCGCCAGCACCGCGATATCCTCATCCTCGTCGATCAGGGCAAGGATTTCCTGCACCATGTCGCCCTCGCGGATCACCCGCTCGGGCGTGAGCGCCGCGACGCCGTTGGCGCGCGCCGAGTACCGGTCGAGCAGCGCATTGGCCTGCTCGTGCGCCTCCGCCCGCATGATGTCGGCGACGCCCAGCCATTGCTGATTGCGATCTTCGGTCTGGATCACCTTGAGCATCACCACGCCGCCGCCGATGCGCGAGGCGCGCCGGCTCGCGTAGTAGACGGCGCGGTCGCATTCCGGCGTATCGTCGACCACGACGAGGAATTTCGGCTTGTGTCCGGCTTCGTAACTGCGGCGCTTACGGGTCATCGTCGCATCCAGGCAGCAGTCTGATCGTCCACAGCTCGACTAAAGCGGCGGCGCAGCGCGACCGCGCCCGATCGCGCCGCGGACGGTGCATCGAACCGGCCAATGGTGCCACGAGCCGCCCCGCGCGAACAAGATGCGACTTGCACCCCCTGACGTTGAATCAAGACCGAACAAAGCCGACGATGTCGCGAACCGCGCTCATGGTCTGGGCCGCGAGTGCCCGTGCGCGCGCGGAACCTTCCCCTAGAATCGCATCGATCGCGACCGGATCCTGCACCAGACGCTTCATTTCCTCGCCGATCGGGCCAAGCTTGGCCACCGCGAGGTCGACGAGCGCTGCCTTGAAGGTGGAGAACTGGGCGCCGCCGAACTGCCTGAGCACATCGGTCTTGCCGATGCCGGCCAGGGCGGCAAAGATGCCGACCAGATTGTCGGCCTCGGGGCGCTGCGCAAGCCCCGCCTCCTCGCTCGGCAACGGTTCCGGATCGGTTTTCGCCTTGCGTATCTTCTGCGCGATAGTGTCGGCGTCGTCGGTGAGGTTGATGCGCGAGTAGTCGGAGGGGTCCGACTTCGACATCTTCTTGGTGCCGTCGCGCAGCGACATCACTCGCGTCGCCGGTCCTTGGATCAGCGGCTCCGGCAGCGGGAAGAACGCATCGCCGTAGCCGTGCGAATGGATCGAGCCGCCGAAGTCGTTGTTGAATTTCTGCGCGATGTCGCGCGACAGCTCCAGGTGCTGCTTCTGATCCTCGCCCACCGGCACATGCGTCGCACGATAGACGAGGATGTCCGCGGCCATCAGCGTCGGATAGGAGTAGAGCCCGACCGAGGCATTCTCCCGGTCCTTGCCGGCCTTCTCCTTGAACTGCGTCATGCGATTGAGCCAGCCGATCCGCGCCACGCAACTGAAGATCCAGGCGAGCTCGGCGTGCTCGGCGACCTGGCTTTGATTGAAGATGATGTGCTTCCTCGGATCGATGCCGCAGGCGACGAATGCCGCCGTGACCTCACGGGTTGCACGCGGGAGCTCTGCGGGGTCCTGCCAGACCGTGATCGCATGCAGGTCGACGACGCAATAGACGCAGTCATAGTTGTCCTGCAGCGCCACGAATTTGGTGATCGCCCCGAGATAGTTGCCGAGATGCAGGCTGCCGGTCGGCTGCACTCCGGAGAACACGCGTTCCTGGAACGCCATGACGGATTCATCCCTGCTTGAAACGGCGCCTGATACGACGTTCGCAGCCTGCAAGGCAAGGCGCTTCACAGCCGGGCGCGGATCGCGGTCATGATCTCGCGCGGCTTGAGGACGTCCAGCGCAGCCAGAAGCGCCAGATAGGCAGCGAGCCCGATTGCCACCAGGATGGCAAGCGCGGCCGCCCGGCCAAGCGCGGAACCGGTGATGCCGAGCCGCGTCGCCAGCCATGCGTCGATGGCGGCAACGATCAGACCCATGACGCCGGCGGCAGCGGCGAGACGCGGAAGCCGGCGCCTGACGCCACCGTCAAAAGCCAGCCAGCCTCGCGACGCCAGGACAATGCCGAGGGCACCGGCGCCGACCCATCCCGACATCGCGATGGCGGCGGCCACACCGACGTGGCTGTGGATCGGAAACAGCGCGACGGATCCCAGCACCGCAACCGCCAAGCCTCCGAGCGCCACAGCCATCGGCGTCCGGGTGTCTTCGTGCGCAAAGGAAATGGCACCGAAGACCCTTTCCAGCGCATGGCCCGGCAATCCGACCGCGAGCGCCGCAAGCGCGGCCGCGACCGCCGCCGTGTCGCGCGGGCCGAAGGTTCCACGCTCGAACAACGCGCCGGCGATGGGATCAGCGAGTAGCGCAAGCGCGACGGCTGCCGGCAGTGCCAGCCCGACTGCAAGCTCGAGGGCGCGGGATTGCGCAGCGGCAATCGCCTCGCGCCGTCCGGCGCTGACGCTTGCGGCGACCAGTGGCACCACGACGGCCGCGACCGATACCGATACCAGCCCGAGCGGCAGCTCGTAGAGACGGTTGGCGTAGTAGAGCCACGACACCGAACTCGCCGACGACGAGGCGACCATCGCACCGGCGATCAGCTTCAGTTGCGGGACGCCGGCGGCGATCGCGCCAGGCAGCATACGTGCATAGAATCGGCGCATGCCGGCGGACCAGCGGATGCGCGGAACGAGCGGCGGTTCGCGCACACGCAGGAGCGCGGCACCGACCAGCACGGCCTGGCACAGGCCCGCGATGACGACGGCAGCGGACAGGATCGCCCCCGCGCGAGGCGATGCGACAAGACCGGACAGCAGGACCGCCCCGACCGCAACCAGCATCACGCCATTGAAGATGATGAGACCGAACGCCGGCGCCGCCACGCGGCCCTCCGCGTTCAACCGCGACGCCGCGACCGCCACCACCCCGGCGATGACCACATAGGCGGTCGAGAGCCGCACATAGAGAACGGCGTGCGTGAACCGCTCGCCGCCGACGCGGAACCCAGGCATCAGCGCCTGGACGACGGCCGGCGCGAACACGATGCAGAGCAGCGCGGTCGCGCCGAGCGCCATCACCATGGTGCCGAGCACGTCCTCGCCGAATCGACGGGCACCCGGTTCTCCGGATTCCCCGCGGGCGCGCTGCCACATCGGCACGAAGGCGGCGTTGAGCGCCCCCTCGGCAAGCAGGCGACGGAATAGGTTCGGGATCTGCAGCGCCGCGAAGAAGGCGTCGGAAAACACGCCCGCGCCCAGGACCGCAGCAATCCCCACATCGCGGAAAAATCCGAGGAGCCGCGACAGCAGTGTCGCGGTGCCGACGGTCGCGACGTTGCGGGCAAGCGACATGGCTGCGGCCTCTGATGGAAATCCGGGGGACGGCCCGTGTGCCGTCATCATGTCCGGTTTGCAAGCGTTGGGACAGATCGGCCCGCCGGGCGGGAGCCGCATGGGCAAGCGACCTACAGCCGCGCGGCATCGGGTGGTTGCTCATGATCCCTCGCTCGTTATAGTGCCAGCCTTCACCCACAACGGACCTGCTTATGACAACGCCTCGTTTTGACGTGCTCGGCATCGGCAATGCGATCGTCGATGTGATCGCCCGCGCCGAAGATGATTTTCTGGTCCGCCATGCCATGCATAAAGGAACGATGTCGCTGATCGACGAGCCGCGCGCCGAGGCGATCTACGATGCCATGGGGCCGGCCACCGAGATCTCCGGCGGGTCGGCGGCCAATACCATCGTCGGCGTGGCTAGCCTCGGCGCGCGCGCCGCGTTTATCGGCAAAGTCAAGGACGACACGCTGGGACAGGCCTTCGCCCACGACATCCGCGCCGCCGGCGTGAGCTTCCAGACACCGCCGGCCTCGGACGGCCCCTCGACGGCACGCTGCTATGTGTTGGTGACGCCGGACGGCGAGCGCACGATGAACACCTACCTCGGCGCGGCGCAGGACCTGCACCCTAACGACATCGACGATGACCTGATCGCGGCTGCCAGCGTCACCTACTTGGAAGGGTATCTGTGGGACCCGCCGCACGCCAAGGAAGCGTTCCAGAAGGCCGCGAGGATCGCGCACGCGGCCGACCGCAGCGTCGCGCTGACCTTGTCGGACGCATTCTGCGTCGATCGTTATCGCGATGAGTTTCTCGGCTTGATTCGCACCGGCACGGTCGATCTGATCTTCGCCAACGAAAAGGAGTTGCACAGCCTCTATCAGACCGCCGACTTCGATACGGCAATAAGGGCGCTGAAGGAGGACGCCAAGCTGGCCGTGGTGACGCGCAGCGAGAAGGGCTGCCTGGTGGTGACCCGCGAGGAGAGCATTGCGGTCGCCGCCGCGCCGGTCGAGCGGGTTACCGACGCCACCGGCGCGGGCGATCTGTTCGCCGCCGGATTCCTGGTCGGGCTCTCGCGCGGCGCCGATTTCCGGACGTCGGCGCGGCTCGGCGCGCTGGCAGCGGCGGAGGTCATTCAGCACCTCGGCGCAAGACCTGCGACATCGCTCAAAGACCTCGCCCTACAGAACGGGCTGGAGGTCTGAGCCGGCGGCCGGAGGAGGCGTTGCCGGCCGGATGGTAACCCGTTGGTAACCGGTCAAGGTTACCGATTGGTGAACCACCAACCGGAGGTCAGCGACCATGGCCGACGCAACGGAAATCCGAAGCGACAGCGTTCCCCCATCGGCAGACGCAACTGCCCCGGCAGAAGCTCCCGCCACGGCAGAAGCTCCCGCCACGGCAGAAGCTGCTGCCGAGCCGACAACCGCAACCGAAGCCGCCGCCGCTCCACCACCCGCCGCTGCGGCATGGATGGGCAAGCTCCGCGCCGGCCTCGCCTCGGCGATTCCTGCAAAGCGATCCGCACTGCTTGGGGCCGGGATAGGCTTCGCCACGGGGACCGGGCTGCTGATCGGGACCATCGGCTTCATGGGCGCGGGGCATCTGTTCGCCGCATCGACTCCCGCCCCCGCACCGTGGTCGGCGGTGGAAGCGGGCGCCCTGAAGCAATCGGTCACCAAGCTTGAAGCGCAGATCATGGGATTGAAAGCCAGCGTCGAGGCTTCGAAACGGCTCGCCAGCACACAGCGTGCCCAAATCACCGATCGTTACGAGCGGGGCGCACGGACGCAGGTCGAGATGCAGACGCGGCTCGCCAAGATCGGCGATGCGGTCGAGCGGCTCGAAAAGCGCCTTGCCGCTGCGGTAACTGCGGACACCACGGGTACGGTCGCGCCGCGTTACGCGGCCGCCGCCGCAGCCGGAGCCGCGACCGCGGGGACGGAGCCGCCGGCGGCCGAGGCGAAGACCCCGCCAATGCCGGCCGTCGCCGCAGGCTGGGTCATTCGTGACGTGTTCCGCGGGCGCGCCCTGGTCGCCAACCGGCGTGGCGTCTTCGAGGCCGCGCCAGGCTTGCGTCTGCCCGATCTCGGGCGCGTGGAAGCGGTGACGCGGCAGAACGGCCGCTGGGTGGTGGTCACCGAAAGGGGCATCATCACCGCGATGCGGCGCCCAAGCTCCGCCTACGGGGACTAAGCGGACCGCGCTTTCCCGCGCCGCTATCGCCACTTGCGTCGTCGCCCCCGCAAGCGGGAACGACAGCCGAGAGCCGTCACCGATTCGTCAGTGGCCCGCCGTCATATTCCATGCCAGAATCCCGCGCGTCGGGGTCAGACCATTCGGACGAGTTGGAGTTTGGCATGGCCGGGCTTGCTGGTTTGCTGCGTGCTGTCTCGGCGGGGCTCGGTGTCGCCATCGCCGTCTCGCTGACACCGGCGCTGGCGCCCGCGCAATCGCCGCCCGCCAAGCCGGAGATAATCGAAAGCTGCCCCGGTCTGATCGCGGGGCCGATCCCGCGGATCATCCCGGCCGCGTTTCGTCCCGCCGCGCTCAGCCCGCACGAGGCGCGCATTACCTATCTGGGGCATTCCAGCTTCCTGCTCGAGAGCCCACAGGCGGTGCGGATCGTCACCGACTACAACGGCTACAACCGGCCGGTGATGCTACCCGACATCGTCACGATGAATCATGCCCACTCCTCGCACTATACGGACACGCCCGACCCCGGCATAGGTCACGTCCTGCGCGGCTGGGGGCCAAGCCCGGACCGGCCGGCGCGGCACGGCCTTCAGGTCAAGGACGTGCACGTCCGCAACGTGCCGACCAACATCCGCAGCTGGAGCGGCACCACCGAGCGGCACGGCAACTCGATCTTCATCTTCGAGATCGGAAGTCTGTGCGTTGCCCATCTCGGACACCTGCATCACACACTCACGCAGCAGCAGCTTAACGAGATCGGCAAGATCGACATCGTCCTGGTCCCGGTCGACGGCGGGGCAACCCTCGATCTCGATGGCATGATCGAGGTCCTGGAGGCGTTGAAGCCCAAGGTGATGATCCCGATGCATTTTTTCAGCACCTACACGCTGCAGCGGTTCCTCGAGCGTGCCAAAGAAAAATTTCCGTCCGAGTTCAATGAGACTCCGTCGATCGTCATTTCAAAAGCAACCCTGCCGGCCACGCCGAAGATCGTGGTGCTGCCTGGGCATTGAGCACGCCTTCAGATCTGATCCTGCGGCTTGGGCCACCACGCGCCACGCAGCGCGTCGATGATCCGAGCATGTCCATCGCATCTTCTCCGATCCAATCTGGCACACCCGACCGGCCTTTCCGTGCCGGACAGCCGATTCGGGGGGTGGCGCGCGTGGGCAAGCCGCCGCAGGGCTTGAACCCCCGCCCGCGTGGCGCGAAACTACGATTAGGAATCCGTCAGAACCCAGCGGTAACAATTCGATGGAGCGCAACGCATGCTGAGCGCGCAACAGAACGACCTGATCACGCGTACCGGCCCGGGAACGCCAGCCGGCACCTTGCTGCGGCACTATTGGCAGCCCGCCGCGCTGGTCGACGAGTTGTCGGGCGGCCGCCCGATCAAGCCGATCCGTCTATTCGGCGAGAATCTCGTCATCTTCAGAGACGGCAAGGGACGCTACGGACTGGTTGGCCGCCATTGCCCGCATCGCGGCACCGATCTCGCCTTCGGACGGCTCGAAGACAGCGGTCTGCGCTGCGCCTTTCACGGCTGGCTGTTCGACGTCCAGGGGGCGTGTCTGGAGACGCCCGCCGAGCCCGACGGCAGCAACCTTTGCGCCAACATCCGCCAGAGGGCGTATCCGGTGGTCGAACGCAGTGGCATCCTGTTCGCCTATATGGGCTCCGGCGAGGCGCCCACGTTTCCCGACGTCGACTGCTTCGTGGCGCCGGACTCCCACACGTTTGCCTTCAAGGGGATGATCGACTGCAACTGGCTGCAATCGCTGGAGGTCGGCGTCGATCCGGCGCACACTTCGTTCCTGCACCGCTTCTTCCACGACGAAGATCCGGCGCAAGGTTATGGCAAGCTGTTCCGCGACACCTCGATCGATTCGGAAATGCCGATGACGCGCATCATGCGCGAATTTCCGCGGCCGCGCATCGAGGTCGAGCAAACCGATTACGGCATGCGCATCATCACGCTGCGGCAGATCAGCGACAAGAGCACCCACATCCGCGTCACCAACCTGATGTTCCCAAACGCGTTCATCATTCCGATGAGCCGCGAGATGACCATCACCCAGTGGCACGTGCCGATCGACGACGTGCGGCATTACTGGTACGCGATCTTCACCAGCTTCGGCGCGCCGGTGAACAAGGACGAGATGCGGCGCCAGCGCCTCGAGCTGTACGAGCTGCCGGACTACATCCCGCGCAAGAACAAGAACAACAACTACGGTTTCGATCCGCACGAACAGGAGCACGACACCTATACGGGCATGGGAGCCGACATCAACGTGCACGACCAGTGGGCGTGCGAGTCGATGGGCGCGATCCAGGACCGCACCACGGAGCATCTCGGACAGTCCGACAAGGCGATCAACGCCTATCGCCGTATGCTGCGCGATGCGATCGCCAAGGCGGACGCCGGCGGCAGGCCACTGATGGTGCTCGATGCGGCGGGTGCAACGCGGATCACCGGGCCCGCCGCCATCGACGGAATCGGACCGACCGATGGGTGGCAGAGCTACTGGCGCGACACCGACGCGGCAAAACGCAGGCACGCGCCCTGGAGGGCGAGCGCGGCGTAACGAGGAGCCACCTCCCCTGGAGGGGGAGGGTCGGCGCGGCGGAGCTGCGCCGGGGTGGGGTGAAGTTGATGTCAACGCAACCAAAGCCGATTGATGCGTTTCGGCGTCAGACGGCACGACGCCTGCGGGCGCGCACCACCCATGCGGAGGACCGCCTTTGGCGAAGCCTACGGCGGTTCGCGGTGTCCGGCACACATTTCCGACGGCAGGTTCCAATCGGTTCCTACGTGGTCGATTTTGCGTGCCTAGCCGCACGTCTTATTGTCGAGGTGGATGGCTCGCAACACGCCTCCGCGGATCATGCCGCACGAGATGCGGAGCGCACGAAATGGCTGGAGGCTGAGGGCTATAAGGTCCTTCGCTTCTGGAACAATGAAATCAACCAAAACATCTACGGTGTGCTTACGGTGATCTATGCAGCGATCCATGGATCGGCCGATGCGAAGCCACGATCGATTACGCACAATCGACATCTTCGGCCGAACGCCGTCTCAGATCACCCCCCGGTGCACAAGGTAAGCCTTGCGCGCCGACCCTCCCCCTCTAGGGGAGGGTGAAGATGTCCTCGCGCGAACGTACCCGCTCGGGCGCAAGCTTCGTCGAGCGCCATGCGCTGTGGAGCGACGAGCAGGCCGCGGCCGCAGCCGCCGTCGACAAGACGATCGAGGAGCGCAACCTCGAGATGGTTCGCTTCTCGTTCGTCGATCAGCACGGCGTCCTGCGCGGCAAGACGCTGGTTGCGGCGGAAGCCCCGCGCATGATGCGCAATGGCGTCACCGCCACGACGACGCTGCTCGCCAAGGACACCTCGCACCGCAATGTGTTTCCCGTGTTCACCGCCGGCGGCGGCTTCGGCATGCCGGAGATGGAGGGCGGAGCCGACTTCCTGATGATCGCCGACCCGACGACGTTCCGAGTGCTGCCGTGGGCGCGCAACACCGGCTGGCTCTTGTGCGACATCTATTTTCCCGACGGCAAGCCGGTGCCGTTCTCGACGCGGCAGCTCTACCGCGATGCGCTGGCGAAGCTCGCCGATGCGGGCTTCGACTTCATGGCCGGGCTCGAAGTCGAGTTTCACCTGTTCAAGCTCACCAACCCGAAGCTCGATCCGGACGACGCCACCTGGCCGGGCGAGGCGCCGGAAGTCGGCTTCATCTCGCAGGGCTTCCAGCTTCTCACCGAAGCGCGGTTCGACCAGGTTGAGCCGATTCTCGACATGCTGCGCCGGGGCATTGCCGCGCTCGGGCTGCCGCTACGTTCGATGGAGATCGAGTTGGGGCCGAGCCAGGTGGAGTTCACGTTCCGGCCGGAGGTCGGGCTGCAGCCGGCCGACACCATGGTTCTGTTCCGCAGCGCCGTGAAGCAGATCGCCCGGCGCAACGGCCATCACGCAAGCTTCATGTGCCGGCCGCACCTGCCGAACGCATTCTCTTCGGGCTGGCACCTGCACCAGTCGTTGCTCGACCGCGCCAGCAAGGCGAATGCCTTCGCCTCCGACGGCGCGGAGCTGTTGTCGCCCATCGGACGCGGCTATCTCGCCGGCCTGCTCGCGCATGCGCGCGCCGCGGCCGCCTTCACGACGCCGACGCTCAACGGCTACAAGCGCTACCGCCCCTATGCGCTCGCGCCCGACCGGGCGATCTGGTCGCGCGACAATCGCGGCGTGATGGTGCGGGTGATGGGCCAGCCGGGCGATGCGGCAACGCATCTGGAAAACCGCGTCGGCGAGCCGGCGGCCAATCCGTATCTCTACACGGCCTCGCAGATCTATGCTGGGCTCGACGGCATCGCCCGCAAGCTCGATCCGGGCCCTTCCGCCGATACACCGTATGAGACCAAGGCCGAGCCGCTGCCGGCTTCGCTCGGCGAGGCGCTCGATGCGCTCGCCGGCAACGCCTGCTTCCGCGCCGGCCTCGGCGACGGATTCGTCGACTACTACCTGCACATCAAGCGGGCGGAGATCGCGCGCTTCCAGTCGGAGGTCACCGAGTGGGAGCAGAAGGAAT
Source organism: Hyphomicrobiales bacterium (assembly GCA_009377755.1). GTDB lineage: Bacteria > Pseudomonadota > Alphaproteobacteria > Rhizobiales > Xanthobacteraceae > WHTM01. Next base: position 90,984 of record WHTM01000015.1, read on the forward strand.
ACTTCGATCTGTTCTGATCATTCCCCTCTCCCCAACCGGGCCGGACACCGATGCCTTACGCCACCACCCCCGACAACGTGCGCCTCTACTACGAGGAGGCCGGCAGCGGCACGCCGATTCTGTTCGTGCATGAGTTCGCTGGCGACCATCGCGGCTGGGAGCCGCAGATGCGCTACTTCGCGCGCTCGCACCGCTGCATCGCCTATTCGGCGCGCGGGTATGTCCCCTCCGACGTGCCGAACAACCCGGACGCCTACAGCTACCGGCATTTCATGCGCGATGTGGTTGCCGTGCTCGACCATCTCGGGTTGCCCAAGGCGCATGTCGTCGGTCTGTCGATGGGCGGCTATACGACGTTGCAGGTCGGGTTGAGCCATCCGGACCGTGCGCTGTCGCTGACGCTTGCCGGCATCGGCTCCGGCTCGGAGCGGTGGCTCACAGAAGAATTTCGCCACAACGCGCGCGCGACCGCCGAACTGTTCGAGAGCAAGGGATCGGCCGAGGTTGCCCGGACCTATGGGATCGGGCCCGGCCGGGTGCCGTTCGCCGTCAAGGATCCGCGCGGCTTCAAGGAATTCAGCGACCGGCTGGCGGAGCACGATGCCCGTGGCTCGGCCAATACGATGCGGACCTTCCAGGGCGAGCGTCCCTCGGTCTACGATTTCGAGGACGGCATCCGCCGGCTTTCCCTGCCGACGCTGATCGTCGTCGGCGACGAGGACGATCCCTGCGTCGAGCCGAGCCTGTTCTTGAAGCAATGGATCGCCGCCTCCGGCCTGGCGGTCCTCCCGAAGACCGGCCACGTGGTGAACCTCGAGGAGCCGGACTTGTTCAACCGGACGCTCGCCGAATTCCTGGCCCGCGTCGAAGCCGGCCGTTGGCCGCCGCGCGATCCGCGTTCGCTGCGGCCGCCACGGTAATGGCTCGGACTATCCTCACGGTCGTCCCCGCGAACGCGGGGACCCATAACCACAAACGGATAGGATACGGGGTATAGGTCCCCGCTTGCGCGGGGACGACCAAGTGGCGGGGCTGAGTTCATGAAAGCGGTTCGCATTCACGCCAATGGTGATCCCGAAGTGTTGCGGTGGGAGGTGGTAACGCTTCCGCCACCCGGCGCAGGCGAGGTGCGCATCCGCCATACCGCGATCAGCATCAATTTCTCCGACATCAATGTGCGCCGCGGTGGCTTCTATATCGCGCAGCCGCTGCAGTTTCCCATCATCCTTGGCAACGAGGCCGCCGGTGTGGTGGCGAGCGTTGGGCCAGGGGTCACCGATATGCAGCCGGGCGACCGGGTCGTCTATGCCGGGATGAGCGCGGCATTCTACGAGAAGACCGGCTCTTACGCCGAGGAGCGCAACGTCCCGGCGGACCGGCTGCTGACGATTCCGCCCCGCGTATCAGACCGGCAGGCCGCCGCCATGATGGTGAAGGGCTTCACGGCGTCGCTGGTGATCAACCGCGTGTTCAAGCCGAAGCCGGGCGACACCATCCTGATCCACGCGGCGGCGAGCGGCGTCGGCATTCTCCTCGCCCAATGGTCGAAGCATCTCGGCGCGACGGTGATCGGTACCGTCGGCTCGCGTGACAAGGCCGAAGTGGCGCGGGCGCACGGCTGCGACCACACCATCCTCTATCGCGAAACCGATTTCACCGCCGCCGTGAAGGCGATTGTGCCGCAGGGTGTTTCGGCGGTGTTCGACGGCGTCGGCAGGGACACCTTCGTCGCCTCACTCGACTGCGTGCGGCCGTTCGGCATGCTGGTAAACTACGGCAATGCGTCGGGTCACGTGCCGCCGGTCGATCTCCTGCTGCTCGCCAAGAAGGGATCGCTGTCGGTATGCCGCCCGGCGCTGTCGAGTCACATCGGCAACGTCGCCGGCATGCGTGCGGCAGCGGCCGAGTTATTCGACCTGGTGGCGCGCGGCGTGCTGAAGATCGAGATCGGCCGGACCTATCCGCTGCATGATGCCGCCGCTGCGCATCGCGATATCGAGGCGCGAAAATACGCCGGGGCGATGTTGCTGATCCCGTGAGAATTGACACGAAGCGAGCCATGAGCACGGTCACCTCTCCCCTGCGGGAGAGGAGTCACACCGAGTTCGCGGCACATCTTCCTCAACAACCCGCCACCAATCCGGCGTCATGCAATTTGCCGATCTCGGCCGCGCTAAGCTTGAGCACGTCGCCGAGCACCTCGTCCGTGTGCGCCCCGAGCGACGGCGCGGCCGGCGGCGAGCGCCGCGCCTGCGACATCAGCGATCCGGGAAAGCCCGGCGTGAGATAACTGTCGCCGCTGGCATGCCGGACAGAAGCGAACAGCGGATTCGCCGCGGACAGCCGCGGGTCGGTCCCCAGGGCTTCGAGAACCGTTTGGTACCCGCCCCAGCACACGGCAGTGCTGTCGGATCGCGCTGCAAGCTCCGCCATCGTCAGCGTCCCGACGCGCCCGCCGACCAGCGCGAACAGCGCCGCGCGGTGCGTGAAGCGCGCACCTTCGTCGCCAGCAAAATCGGCGCCGAGGCTTTGCTCCAGCCGCGAGACCTCCTCCTGCAACTGCAAGGCATCGACCAGCGCGGTCCATTGGCGGCGCGTCACTGCGACGATCATGATGCTGCGCCCGTCGGCGGTGGCGAAGTCGCGCCCGAAGGTGCCGAACAGCGCGTTGCCGTAGCGCTCACGGTCACGGCCCGACGTCTGCACCTCGGCGATGTGACCGAGATTGCCGAGTGTCGCGAAGGCGACGTCGGAGAGCGGCACGCGGATCTCGCAGCCTTTGCCGGTGCGGCCGCGCTCGCGGTCCACCGCTAGCAGCGAGACGGCGGCGGTCAGCCCGGTGGTCACGTCCCAGGCCGGGAGCACGTGATTGACCGGGCCGGCCGCGTCCTCCGGGCCCGTCAGGTACGGATAGCCGGTCGCGCAGTTGACCGTGTAGTCGACCGCGGTGCGGCCGTCGCTCGATCCGGTCACCCGCACGGTGATCAAGTCAGGGCGTCGCGCCGCCAGGCGCTCATGCGCGAGAAAGCCGTCCGCTGGATAGTTGGTGACGAAATTGCCGCCGCCCTCCCCCGCCGCCGTGATCAACGCGACGGCCAGCTCACGCCCTTCCGGGTGCGACAGGTCGATGGCGATCGACCGCTTCCCCTTGTTGAGCCCTTCCCAGTAGAAGCTCGTGCCGGATGCAGCCAACGGCCAGCGCCTGAAATCCGGCCCGCCGCCGATCGGATCGAAGCGGATCACGTCGGCGCCGAGCTGCACGAAGGTGAGCCCGCACAGCGGCGCCGCGATGAACGACGCGCCTTCGACGATGCGCATGCCGGAGAGGAGGTTGTACAGCGGAGCGTATCCTTTTGCTTGTCCCGGGCGCTGCGCAGCACGAAGTGATGCGCTGCAGACCCGGGACCCCGGTACCGTGCTGGATCAGAAACCGGGACCCCGCATCTGCGGTGCACCGCTGACGCGCTGCACTGCGTGCGGGGAACGCATCACACATCCACGCTGGCGGTCAGCGCGTTGTCCTGGATGAATTCGCGGCGCGGGTCGACCAACTCGCCCATCAACTTGGTGAAGATGTCGTCGGCCTCGTCGACCTCCTTGACCTTCACCTGCAAGAGCGAGCGCGCATTGGTGTCGAGCGTGGTCTCCCAGAGCTGCTCCGGATTCATCTCACCGAGGCCCTTGTAGCGCTGCAGCGCGACACCCTTGCGGCCGGCGTTCATCACCGCTTCGAACAGGCCGATCGGCCCGTAGATCGGCATCTCGTCGTCCTTGCGGCGCAACATCCCCGGTCTGCCATAGGTGACCTGCAGGTCCGCGGCGAACTCGTCGAGCTTGCGGGCGTCGGCGGAGCCGAGCAGTGCCTGGTCGATGATCGCAACCTCGGTCACGCCGCGCACCGTGCGAGTGAACACGAAGCCTTCGCCTTCGGTGAAACGGCCTTCCCAGCCGCGCTCTGTCTCCTCGGACAGGACGTCGAGCCGCCGCGCGATGTAGGGCGCCGCGGCTGCGGCCTTCTCCTGATCGCCGAAAATCCGTGGATTCAGCACACCGGCGATCGCCGCCTGTTCGACAACCTGACGCGCATAACGGCTGTGCAGTCCGGCGAGCACGTTGCGGACCGTACGCGCCTGTTCGACCAGCACGCGCAGGTCGGAGCCGGCGCGTTCCTCGCCGGCGGCAAGCCGCAGCACCGCATCGTCGAGTCCCGCGCCAATCAGATAATCCTCGAGCGCGCGCTCGTCCTTGAGGTACTGCTCGGAGCGGCCGCGGTTGATCTTGTAGAGCGGCGGCTGCGCGATAAAGAGGTGCCCACGCTCGATCAGCTCCGGCATCTGGCGGAAGAAGAACGTGAGCAGCAGCGTGCGGATGTGCGCGCCGTCCACGTCAGCATCCGTCATGATGATGACCTTGTGGTAGCGCAGCTTCTCGGGATTGAAGCGGTTGGGGCTTGCCTCGTCGCGGCCGATGCCGGCGCCGAGCGCGGTGATCAGCGTGCCGATCTCCTGGCTGGACAGCATCTTGTCCTCGCGTACGCGTTCGACGTTCAAAATCTTGCCCCGGAGGGGCAAGACGGCCTGGAATGCCCGGTTGCGGCCCTGCTTGGCGGAGCCGCCGGCGGAATCGCCCTCGACGATGAATAGCTCGGATTTTGACGGGTCGCGCTCCTGGCAGTCGGCGAGCTTGCCGGGCAGCGACGCCACCCCGAGCGAATCCTTGCGCACAATCTCGCGCGCCTTGCGCGCCGCCTCGCGCGCCGCGGCCGCCTGGATGATCTTGGTGACGATGGTCTTGGCCGGGGTCGGGTGCTCCTCCAGCCACGCGGCGAGCGCGTCGTTGATTGCGCCTTCGACGGCGGGCCGGACCTCCGAGGAGACCAACTTGTCTTTGGTCTGCGATGAGAACTTCGGATCCGGCACCTTGATCGAGAGCACCGCGGTGAGGCCCTCGCGGCAGTCGTCGCCGGTCAGCGACACCTTCTCCTTGCGGCTGACGCCGCTGGTCTCGGCGTATCCCGTAAGCTGACGCGTGAGCGCGCCGCGGAAGCCGGCCAGGTGCGTGCCGCCGTCGCGCTGCGGAATGTTGTTGGTGAAGCACAGCACGGTCTCGTGGTAGCCGTCATTCCACCACAGCGCCGCTTCGACGATGACGCCGTCCCGTTCCGCCTTGATCATGATCGGCGCCGGCAGGATCGGAACCTTGTTGCGGTCGAGATAGCGCACGAAGGCCTCGACCCCGCCCTCGTAACGCAGCTCCTCGCGCTTCTCGACTGCATGGCGCATGTCGGACAGCACGATGGTGACGCCGGAGTTCAGGAAGGCGAGTTCGCGCAGCCGGTGCTCGAGCGTCGCGAAATCGAACTCGGTCATCGAGAAGGTTTCGGGTGACGGAAGAAACGTCACCTCTGTCCCGCGTTGCCCACTGGCGTCGCCGACGACCGCGAGGTCCGCAACCGGCACGCCGTCGCGGAACTCCATCGCGTGTTCCTCGCCGTCGCGCCAGATGCGCAACCTGAGCCAGCTCGACAGGGCATTGACCACGGACACGCCGACGCCATGCAGGCCGCCGGACACCTTGTACGAATTCTGGTCGAATTTTCCGCCGGCATGCAGCTGGGTCATGATGACTTCGGCCGCCGACACGCCTTCGCCTCGGTGGATATCGGTCGGAATCCCACGGCCATCGTCCCGCACGGTGCACGAGCCGTCGGGATTGAGCGTGACCACGACCTCGTGCGCATGGCCGGCCAGCGCCTCGTCGATCGCGTTGTCGACGACCTCGTAGACCATGTGGTGCAGGCCGGAGCCGTCGTCGGTGTCGCCGATGTACATGCCGGGGCGCTTGCGCACCGCATCGAGGCCCTTGAGGACCTTGATCGACTCGGCACCATAGTCGGACACGGCAGGGGGAAGTTTTTGGGCGGGCTCCGCCATCGGCAAGACCTTCGAATCACTCGCGGAATCGGCACGGAAATGCGCTTTGATGTGACACGAAATCCCGGCGCCGTACAGGGGAAAGTGGATGAATATAAACTATTGTTCTTTCTGCATTTTTCAAGGCCGGTCCGGGTCTTTTTGGGGGCCCGATTCGGGCTCTCGTCAACGCCTCGAAATGCGTCGTTCGACGCACCCCGGCGAGACCTCGAAAACGGCCGCCTGACCCTCAAGGCCGGCGAACGCCGCCGGGTCGGCACCGGTCATCCAAACCTGGCCCGCGAGCTGCGCAACCTCGGCAAACAACGCGGTGCGCCGCACCGGATCGAGATGCGCCACCACCTCGTCCAGCAGCAGGATCGGAGCGGTGCCGGTCATATCGGCCAGCAGTCCCGCATGCGCCAGCACCAGGCCGATCAGCAGTGCCTTCTGCTCGCCGGTGGACGCGTCTGCCGCAGGAATCCGCTTCGGTGCGTAGAGCACGACAAGGTCGGTGAGATGCGCGCCTTCCAGGGTGCGCCCGGCCTGGGCATCGCGCGCGCGGTTCTGCTTGAGGGTCGCGCGATAGCGATCCTCAATCTCGACCGCAGGCGTATCGAGGGCGAGCCGTTCGAGCGCGCCATCGAGCGCGATCAGCGCTGAGGGAAACGCCGGCTGCGGCGACTGCCGCGTGGCCAGCACCGCTTGTAGCCGCCGCACCGCCTCCGCCCGCATCGCCGCCACCGCAACCGCAAGCTCCGCGGTCTCGTGCTCGACGGCGTCGAGCCAGTGCGGGTCGGGCCGCGGATCTTCCAGCAGCCGGTTGCGTGACCGCAACGAGCGTTCGAGCGCCGACACACGCCCGGAATGCTCGGCATCGACGGCGAGCACGAGACGGTCGAGGAATCGGCGCCGCTCCGACGCCGGGCCGTTGAACAGCATGTCCATCGCCGGCGTGAGCCAGACGATCCTGAGATGATCCGCGAAGGCGGCGGCGGACGGCACCGGCTCGCGGTCGATGCGGCATTGCCGCTGCGGCGCCGCGCCTTCCGCGCCGGGCGGCTCGATCCCGGTGCCGAGCGTGGCGAGCCCCAGCGCGCCCTCGACCTCCGCCGACACCGCCCAGGAGCCGTTGCCCTCGGCGAAGGCGACCTCCTCGAAGGTGGCCCGGCGCAGGCCGCGTCCCGGCGCGAGCAGCGAGATCGCTTCGAGCATGTTGGTCTTGCCGGCCCCGTTGTGGCCGGTGAGCACGACCATCTGCGCATCGGGCGACATCGTCGCGGCGCGGTAGCTGCGGAAATTGGTGAGCGTGAGGCGGCGGATGGAAGCGGCGGGCATGGGTAATATTACGGACTCTGCGCTGTCATCCCGGACGGCGAGCGAAGCGAGCCGATCCGGGACCCATGTACCCCTGCATCAGCAATTTGATTGATATCTTCGCCCGCGACAATAGCAGGCACCAGGCTACATGGATCCCGGATCGCGCCACCCAAGTCGGCCGTTGCCGACTTGGGCAGTTTAAGCGCCGATCTCGGGTAAACCCGAGATCGGTGGCGTCCGGGATGATGGCTGCGAGGGTCGAGACGAGGTCAAACCCGCATCGGCATCAGAACATAGAGCGCGCTGGCACCGCCGCGGTCCTGGATCAGGGTCGGCGAGCCAGGATCGGCTAGCTTGAGCACCGCTGCTTCCCCTTCGAGCTGGCCGGCAATATCGAGCAGATAACGGGAGTTGAAGCCGATATCGAGCGGGTCGGCGTCGTACTCGATCTCCAGCTCCTCGGTCGCGCTGCCGGAGTCCGGATTGGTCACCGAGAGAACCAGACGCCCGGCGCTGAGCGACAGCTTGACGGCACGGCCGCGCTCGCTCGACACCGTCGAAACACGGTCGACTGCGGCTTCGAATTCCGCTTTGTCGACCACCAGCTCCTTGTCGTTGCCGAGAGGGATGACGCGGGCGTAATCCGGGAACGTGCCGTCGATCAATTTCGAGGTCAGCGTGACGGCACCGATCGCGAAGCGGATTTTACCCTGCGACAGCTCCACGGCGACTTCCGCGTCGGCGTCCTCGATCAGGCGCTGAACTTCGCCGACGGTCTTGCGCGGCACGATGATGCCGGGCATGCCCTCGGCTCCGGCCGGCAGCGGCAGCTCGACCTGGGCGAGGCGATGCCCGTCGGTGGCGACGGCACGCAGCATCGCCGTGTTGCCGCTGGCAGCGATGTGCAGGTAGATGCCGTTGAGATAATAGCGGGTCTCCTCGGTCGAGATCGCGAACTGCGTTTTCTCGATGAGGCGCTTGAGGTCGGCGGCGGCGAGCGTGAACTTGTGGGTCATATCGCCGGCGGCGAGGTCGGGGAAATCGCTGTCCGGCAACGTCTGCAGCGTGAAGCGCGAACGGCCGGCGCGGATTGTCAGCACTGCGCGGTCGCCCGAGCCCTCCAGCACGATCTGCGCGCCTTCGGGCAGCTTGCGCACGATCTCATACAGCATGTGAGCCGGCACGGTGGTCGACCCGCCCGGCGCCACATCGGCGGCGATCGTTTCGACCACTTCAAGGTCGAGATCGGTGGCTTTCAGCTCGAGCTTGGAGCGGTCGCCGCGGATCAGCACATTAGCCAGAATCGGAATCGTATTGCGGCGCTCGACCACGCGATGCACGTGGCCAAGCGATTTCAGCAATTCGGCACGCTCGACAGTGACCTTCATCGTCGCGACTCGTAAAATCGGTTGGCTGTTGCCCACCGTGCCACAGCAGCTCCCGGCGCCGCGCCTTCGCGGATCCTCCTTACGAACGGGTGGAGGGGCTAGGAAGTTGGCGCGCTCCGATGTCGAAGGCAAGGGTAGCGGGCGGACACGCCGGAGTTATTCCGATCTTTTTCGGGTTTTCCCGCGAAGACCGAGCCAAACGCGTGGAGCCAGGCGTCCGAACGGACCCCTGGCTCCACCGGTGCTCGCGAAGGGAGGTGCGCGAGCCGAGCCTGACCCATCCAGACAGATCCGATCAGGTTCTCCGTCTTATGGCTGGCACATGCTAGGCCCTGTTGACATTCACCGCAGCCAGATCATGGCGCCGACCAGGGACAGCATGGCAGCGAACGATACCGCAGTCTTCTCGTAACGTGTAGCGATGCGACGAAAA
>WHTM01000016.1 GCA_009377755.1 Hyphomicrobiales bacterium
CGATGCTGCGCCTTCGGACCAAATCTTCCTGATCCGCTGGTCCATCCAGGAAATCCGCCGCATCGCCATCAAGCTCGCCCAACGGCGCATCCGACACGCGCACGTCATCGCATGGTCGCTCTGGCGGCGCGCCCACCAAGCCGAAGCGCGACGCGCACATCTCAAAAAGAAAAGGCAACTGTAATGCTAGTCTTGCAGCTGCCGCTTCAATCCCTCGATCTCCTGCGCGAGGCTGGTGTCGCTGCCGACAAGGCCCTCAATCTTGCGGACGGCGTGCAGTACGGTCGTGTGGTCCCGTCCGCCGAAACGCCGGCCGATTTCCGGCAGCGAGCGCAAAGTCAGCGTCTTGGCAAGATACATCGCCACTTGCCGTGGGCGCACGACGTTCGCCGTTCGGCGCGATGACAGCAGGTCGGAACGGCTGACGCTGTACTGGCGCGCGACGACGCGCTGTATGTCCTCGATCTTGACCCGCTTCGGCTCCTGCGGACGGATTAGATCGCGCACCTCGCGCTCGGCCATTTCCAGCGTCACCGGATAGCCGGTCAGCTTGTTGTGCGCGAGGAGGCGGTTGACGGCACCTTCGAGGTCGCGCCCGTTGTGGGTCACCGTCTTGGCGATATAGGCCAGCACCGGCGCCGGAACATCGAACCCTGCATGATGCTGCCGCGCCGCCACCACCCGGGACTTGAGGATTTCCAGGCGCAGTTCCTCGCCGAGCGATCCCATCTCGACCACGAGACCACCGGCGAGCCGGGAGCGGACCCGGTCGTCGAGGCTCTCGAGGTCCAAGGGCGGACGATCCGCCGCGATGACCACCTGCCGCCCCGCATCGATGAGCGCATTGAGCGTGTGGCAGAATTCCGCCTGGGTCGACTTGCCCTGCAGGAACTGCAGGTCGTCGATGACCAGCACGTCGATACCCCGCAGCGAATCTTTGAATGCCAGCGCGGTTTGCAATTTGATCGCAGTCGCAAACCCATACATGAATTTTTCGGCAGTCAGATACAGCACCTTGCGCTCGCCGGCCGCGTTGCCCGCCCAGGCAAGCGATTGCAGGAGGTGCGTCTTGCCGAGGCCCACGCCGGCATGGATGTACAGCGGATTGAACATCACCGAATCGGTGCGCCGGGTCGCAGCCACTTGTTTGGCCGCCGCATGCGCAAGCGTGTTCGACCGGCCGACGACGAAGGTCTCGAACGTCAGCCGCGCATCGAGCGGCGAGCCGCCGAGCGATTCGTGGGCGGTTGAGATCGGCGTGGCGCCGAACCGCAAACCGAAGCCGTCGACTTTTCCGTCGTAGCCGTTGCGCAATGGCTCGTGGGCTTCAGGCGGTTTGGCCTTGGGCGGCAGCGGACGGAGGATGCCGGACCGCACCGTCAATTCGATCCGGCCGATCGTCGTCTGCTCCGACTGCCAGCAGGCCAGCACACGCTCGGCATAGTGCGATTGAATCCAGCTCTTGAGAAATCGCGTCGGCACCGACATCCGAACGGTTTCCTCGTCCAAGCCCTCAAGATCGACCCGCGCGAACCAGCTTGTGTAGACATCTTCACCCAATTCGGCCCGCAGGCGTCCTTTGACTCGCGTCCAGCGCTCTTGGTCCATGCTTGTCATGTTGGCGGTCTCTTCGATCGGCTATTGCGGGTCGGTGACAGGCAAGCGCGGGCGCACTGTGCACCGTACGTGGACGCAACGGACTCACGCAAAACAACACTGCTGACTGGAGGACGCCGTTCGCTGACGGGAGCCGAAGCCACCCAAGCGTTGGCGGAACGAAGAAAGCTACGGCCTTAGCCGCTCGGGGCTGAAACCGGGCCGACGGAAGGGACAATCTTGCGGAAGAGAATGCGAAGGGATGACGGCAGGCTCGGCTTGGTGTTGGATGAACACAGCTTGCGATATGACATGCGCCCCCCTCCATCGCACGGACATGCAATGGTTTCGTCCGTCTCTGATTTCGCTAAACCGCGAGTCGGCCTCGCGACGCCGCTCTTTTAATCTTTACCCGCCACCCCAAAGCAGAACTCAAATCCGCGTAGGTCTATTTCCCCAGCATTACACACCCATTTTGCGGATTTCTGCATGGAATACTCCCTGACACCTCGGAAAAGATGCCGAAATCAGTCCTTATACTGTTGAGGTCTCACCCACCGGCGAGAATGGAAAAATAACACGCCTTAACAATGCTGCAACGAAATTTCTCTGACGGTTGTGCCAATCTTCGCGCTCGCGCCCACGGCATGTTCCGCCGCTCGATCCCAACGCTTTGAATCTGTATGCTGTTTTCCATTCGACGCGAGCCATATGCGACACAGAAATTGTTTCGCATCCAACGCAGTGCTGCGTCGCGGCAAGCGGCGCGCAAGACCTGAATCCAAGGTACTCCGCGCTGCTTTCCCGTTAACTGCCTAACGGAGCGCACGATTTCGTGTTCAGTGAGCGCAGGTAGCCGTTGCGGCGCTGACGCTGCAAACGGCCGTGGACTACGCGCGGCGGCGGTTGGAACCGCACCGTGAATTCCTACCAGCGATTTTTTGCAGCAATGTTGCAGCAAGGTGACAATGGCCGCCGTTCGCATAGCATCACGTGTGGCGCGGGCGACGCTGTTCAAGCGATCGAACAGACGCCTTGCGCCAACCGTCACTTGCCCAGCTTGGCGATCCGATGCGTCAGGCGGGAAACCTTGCGGCTCACCGTGTTCTTGTGCACGACACCCTTCTGTGCGGCGCGCATCAGCTCAGGCTCCGCCTGCTGCAATGCTGCCTTCGCCACTGCCACGTCGCCGGAGGTGATCGCCTCCTCCACCTTGCGGATGTAGATGCGCACACGCGACCGGCGACTCTTGTTGACGATGGTGCGACGCGCATTCTTCCGCGTGGCTTTCTTGGCAGAGGTTGTGTTGGCCATAGGCTCTGATTCCCGCAGGCGCGGTCGCGGTCCCTGTCGCCTTGGACCGTCGCGCCATTGATGTCGAATGAAACTCGGCAGCGCAACCGCACGCTGCCATTTGCCGCAGCTTATAGTCAGCGCCCGCGCAAGCGTCAACGTCCGCCGGAATCACGTCCGCCGGAATCAGGCGACCCGCCTGGCCCGCAAGGCATCATAACCGGACGTTACCGCGGCATGATCGCCCGGAGAAAACCGCGCCAGCGGCGGCTTGACCACCGCCAGCCGCGGATCGCCGTGGATATGCGACAAGAGCGCTTTGACGCCGGCCACCAGCGGTTTACCGTCGAACAGGCCACGGATCGCCACCGCGGTATCGAGCGCCGCCCGATCGCCGGTCCGATAGGCGCGGCCGCAGAGATCGGCATTGAGGTTGGCCGTCGCCGAGATGCAGCCGGCGAAAGGCCCGTCCCGCGCGTCCAGCAAGACCGCCTCGGTCGATGGGAATACGTCGAAATCCTCCGCGACCGTCGCCGCCTCGCGGGAGAAGCCGAGATCACCCGAAGAATCCTTCAGCCCCGCGATGCGCGCCCCGAACCGCTCGCGCAGACGGCGAACGAGCGGAACCGCCCACGGCAGACCGGATAGTGCCGGGTAGTGATACAGGTAGATCGGAATCGGCCTGTCGGCCGTTGCGCTGACCAGCGCGTCGACGTAGACGGCGAGTCCATCGTCCGGAACGCCCTTGTAATAGAAGGGCGGCAGGACGAGCGCGCCGCCGAAGCCGAGGGCGGCGGCATGGCGCGTCAAGGCGACAGCATCGGCGACTGCGGCGGCACCTGTCCCAACCATCAGCCGCTGCAGCGGCAGGCCGGCCTCGTGATAGGCGGTCATCAGGCTCTTACGCTCGTCGAGCGAGAACGAGGTTGCTTCGCCGGTCGTGCCGAGCACATTGAGCCCGTCGCATCCGCTCTCCATCAGATGCCGCGCGAGCTTAAGGCACCGCGGCACATCCGGAGCGCCCTCGGTATCGACGGCGGTGGCGATTGCGGCGAAGACACCGCTCAGGCGATCATTGGCCATGAATCGCTCCCTTACGACTGTCATGTATGGACGGCGAGCGTAGCGAGCTCAAGGCCGGGGTCGGCCAGGATGACAACAACAATGCTTCGACTTTAGCCGCTCACATTGAAGGCCGCGAGCGCGGCCATGTTGACGAGCTGGGAATCCTTCGCCGAGAGCTGAACGATCTGCACCGGCTTGTCCAGTCCGACCAGCAGCGGACCGATGACCGTCGCCCCGCCGAGTTCCTGCAGCAGCTTGGTGGAAATCGAGGCGGAGTGGAACGCCGGCATGATCAGCACATTGGCCGGACCGCTCAGGCGGCAAAACGGGTACGCCGCCATCAGCTCCGGATTGAGCGCGACGTCGGCGGCCATGTCGCCGTCATATTCGAAATCGACCCGGCGCTGATCGAGGATGCGCACCGCATCCTTCACGAACTCCGCCCGCTCGCCCGGTGGGTAGCCGAAGGTCGAGAACGCCAGCAGCGCCAGGCGCGGCTCGTAGCCGAGCCGGCGCGCGACGCCAGCCGCCTCGATGGCGATTTCGGCGAGGTCCGGGCCGCGGGGCATCTCGGTGACGGCGGTATCGGCGACCAGCACGGTGCGCTCGCGCGCCAACACCAGTGAGAGGCCCATCACCCGGTGTCCGGGCTTGGGGTCGATGCAGCGCTGTACGTCCTGCAGCGCCACCGAAAAATTGCGGGTGACGCCGGTGACCATGGCATCGGCTTCGTCGTGCGCCACCATGCAGGCAGCGAAGTGATTGCGGTCGGTGTTCACCAGGCGCTGGCAGTCGCGGATCAGGTAGCCCTTGCGTTGCAGCCGCTCATAGAGATACGCGGCATACTCCGCGTTGCGCTGCGACAGGCGCGCATTGACGATCTTGATCCCGACGTCGAGCTCGAGCCCGGCGTTGCGCGCCGTCTGCTGAACGCGATCCTCGCGGCCGACCAGCAGTGCGGTTCCGAGTCCCTGGTGCACGAAGCTCAGCGCCGCGCGGATGACCTGCTCCTCCTCGCCCTCGGCAAAGACGACGCGTCGCGGCTGCCGGCGCAGCCGCGCGAACACCTGCTGCATCACGCCAGCCACCGGATCGCGCCGCGACTGTAGTTGTTCGCGATAGGCATGCATGTCCTTGATCGGTCGGCGTGCGACACCCGTGTCCATGGCCGCCTGGGCGACCGCGGGTGGAACGGCGGAGATCAGACGCGGGTCGAACGGTACCGGGATGATGTACTCCGGCCCGTATTTCGGGCGAGTGCCGCCGTAAGCGGCGATGACCTCGTCGGGAACGTCCTCACGGGCAAGCTGCGCCAGCGCGCGCGCCGCGGCGATCTTCATCTCCATGTTGATCGCGGTCGCCCGCACGTCGAGCGCCCCGCGGAAGATGTAGGGGAAGCCGAGGACGTTATTGACCTGGTTCGGATAGTCGGAGCGTCCCGTCGCCATGATCGCGTCGTCTCGCACCGCCGCGACCTCCTCCGCTGTGATCTCAGGATCCGGATTTGCCATGGCGAAAATGATCGGGTTGGGCGCCATGGACTTGACCATGTCCTGCGTCACCGCGCCTTTCGCCGAAACGCCGAAGAACACGTCGGCGCCTTTCAGGGCGTCTGCCAGCGTGCGGGCCGATGTCTTGGCCGCATGCGCCGACTTCCACTGGTTCATCCCCTCGGTGCGCCCCTGGTAGATCACGCCCTTGGTGTCGCAGAGAATGACGTTGGCGGCGGCAAAGCCGATCGCCTTCAGCAGTTCAAGGCAGGCGATGCCGGCGGCGCCTGCACCGTTGCAGACCAGCTTGGTGGCGGCGATGTCGCGTCCGGTGATGTCGAGCGCATTAATCAGGCCGGCCGCGGCGATGATCGCGGTGCCGTGCTGGTCATCGTGGAACACTGGAATATCGAGCAGCTCGCGCAGCCGTTCCTCGATGATGAAGCATTCCGGCGCCTTGATATCCTCGAGATTGATTCCGCCCCAGCCCTTGCCGAGGAACTTGACGCAGTTGACGAATTCGTCGGGATCCTCGGTCGACACTTCGAGGTCGATGGAGTCGATATCGGCAAAGCGCTTGAACAGCACCGCCTTACCCTCCATCACCGGTTTCGCCGCCAGCGCGCCGCGGTTGCCGAGGCCAAGGATCGCGGTGCCGTTGGTGATGACGGCAACGAAGTTACCCTTGGTGGTGTAGTCGAACGCCAGGCTCTCGTCCTCGGCGATGGCCAGCACCGGCACCGCCACCCCGGGCGAATAGGCCAGCGAGAGGTCGCGCTGGGTCGCCATCGGCTTGGTGGCGATGACTTCCAGTTTCCCGGGCCGGCCGGCCGAGTGAAAAAGGAGAGCTTCCTGGTCGGTAAAGGTCGGGCGTTGGCGCGGGCGGTTGGGGGAATTGGACATTTCGGCTCCGGTACTAGTGTGGTGGATTTGAAGTTCCTGCCTTTGTTGCGGCAGATTCATCGCGGGATCTTCAAATCCAAAACCGCACTAGATTCATAACGTTGCGAGTGTCGCAAGGTTCGGAAGTTCGCTCCGGAGCGGGCTGCACACTCAGGCGAACTTCCGAACCTTGACGACACTAGCCCGATCTGGCGTCGGGTCAGCGACGTTAACGCATGATCCGCAAAAGTGGGAACCGGTTTTGCGTCAAGGATCATGCGCAAACAATAGGATGCGGAGCTTGATCGGGTCCGCCCGGACCGATCAAGCGCAAGCGGAGGCAAAGGCTCAAGTGAGCCGCCGCAAGATTCCTGGCCCACACGCAGGGCCGGACGCTACCCTCGGGGGGTCTTTGGACGGGGCCGTTGGGCACCTATATTAAGAGCGAGCAGCCTCCATCCCCTGTTGCCCGATGATCCGCTTCCTGTTCCGCTTCCTCGGCCTTCTGACCCTCGCCGCAGCATTCATCCTCGTCGTTTATGACGGCGCCCGCTTCATCGCCAACCAAACGCTTGACCTCACAACGGTGGGATATGTCTGGGCGAGCGTGCACCAGAACTCCCTGCTGCTGTTCCAGCCAGCCGTCGAGCGGCACGTCGCGCCCTGGGTCTGGCAGTCCCTGATCCAGCCGTATCTTCTGGAGCAGCCGGCGAGTCTCCTCCTCCTCATTTTTGGTATGATCTTTGTCCTGCTCGGCCGGCGGAAGAAACCGCTGATCGGCTACGCGCGATAGCCGCCGTCGTCGTCCCCGCGAAGGCCGGACCCAGTATTCCGCGCCGTTACGACAAGAACTGCAGCGTCACGGCGTACTGAATGCCCGCCTTCGCGGGCATGACGACCGAGGGTACCCAGGTCACCCGAAGCCTGCCGCAGACGTGATCGCGCGCGTGATGCGGACAAATGCATTCGTGTTTATATTGGCCCCGTCATTGCAGGAGAGCCGCGATGTTCCTGTTCAAGAAGTCGCTGGAAATGCCGCACTCGGGCGAGGCCCTGCCGGGCCGGGCAACGCCGATTCCCACCGCCACCCGCCACTTCATCAATGGCAACGCGCTGAAAGGGCCCTACCCCGAGGGCCTGGAGATGGCAATGTTCGGGATGGGCTGCTTCTGGGGCGCCGAGCGCAAGTTCTGGGAACTGGGCAACGGCGTCCACGTCACGGCGGTCGGCTATGCCGGGGGCCTGACGCCAAACCCGACCTACGAGGAAGTCTGCTCCGGCCGCACCGGCCACAACGAGGTCGTGCTGGTGGTCTTCGACCCGAAGACGATCAGCTACGAGCAGCTCCTGAAGACGTTCTGGGAGAACCACGACCCGACCCAGGGCATGCGCCAGGGTAACGACGTCGGCACCCAGTATCGCTCGGGCATCTACGTCACTTCGCCGGCGCAGCGCGCGGCGGCCGAGACATCGAAGGCGATGTTCGAGCCGGTGCTGAGGGCACGGCGCTACGGGCCGATCACGACGGAAATTCTCGACGCGCCGCCGTTCTATTTCGCTGAGGATTATCACCAGCAGTACCTCGCCAAGACCCCCATGGGCTACTGCGGACTCGGGGGCACCGGCGTGAGCTGCCCGATCGGGACGGGAGTCGCGGCGGAGTAACCGGCACATCAACCTTGGATGCGTTCCCCGCATGCGGCGCAGCGTGTCTTTGCGCTGCGCCAGGGACAAGAGTCACTGCGATGGTGAGGAAATGTTAACCATGTAAGGCGTTAATCCGGCTCGTGCTTTGCAAAAGGGTCCGGATTCGCCGCATGCGCTCTCGCTGCCTTCCGGTCATGGCGCTGGCCGTGCTGTCGCTGGCGGCTTGCGCGCGGCCGCATACCCGAACGGTGCAGCCGCTGCCGCCGCGGGTGCTGCAATATCCGGTCGAGGACCCGCAGCCGACCCAGGCGCAGGCCGTGCCGGTCACCGTCCCGGTCGCCCAGGGCGGCCCCTTTGCGCCCGAGCCGCCGTACATGCTCGACTCGGGCGACCGCCTGCGCATCGTCGTCTTCGGGCAGCAGAACCTGACCAACACCTATTCGGTGGATGCCAGCGGCAAGATCGCGATGCCGCTGATCGGCTCGGTCCCGGCACGCGGCCTAACGCCGCAGCAACTGGCGCAGTCGATCGCCGCGAGCCTGCGCCGCGGCTTCATGCGCGATCCGTCCGTGAGCGCCGAAGTCGTCACCTACCGTCCGTTCTTCATCCTCGGCGAGGTCAACAATCCCGGACAATACCCCTACGTCGCACACATGACGGTGGAAACCGCGGTGGCGATTGCCGGCGGCTATGGTCCACGCGGCAGCAAGCGCGATGTCATCATCAGCCGCACCGTGCGGGGCGTGATGACGAAATTCAAAGCACCAATCAACTTCCAGATTCAGCCCGGCGACACCGTCCGGGTCAAGGAACGGTGGTTCTGACACGCAACGTCACCGGCGCAACCGCTTCTTTGGGGCGGCCTTCTGCTCGGCAAAGAACCGGCTCCGATAAGGGCGCTCGTCGACGTTGGACGCGAGCGCCCATTGGGCGAGCTCATCGTGCCGCGCAAACCACACGTCCGGCGCCTTCTTCATTTTCTGCAGCAGCTCCTGCAGCACGGACGTGATCAACGGCCGGCCGCCGAACTGGCAATGGATCACCAATGTCATCAGGCTCATCGGCTCGTTCTTCAGCAGATAATTGAAGGTGCCTATGTGCGCATCGTAGAGGTCGCGCGGGCTCGCTCGCATTACGCGGTTGTCCGAGAAGTCGGTCGTCGGCACGCCGGCGATGTCGCCGTGCGGGGTGCGAATACGGATCGGCAGATCGACGTAGGTTACGTCGGTGGTCCATGTCAGGCCGGCCTTGGCGAGAAAGCCGGCGGTCTCCGGCGTGAAGGCGACGACCGGACTGCCCCAGCCGGTGACTTTCTTGCCGCCGCAGTCCTCGAGCATATCGATGCTCTGACGGATCGTGGCCGCCTGGTCCGCAAGGCTCATGTAGGCGAGCAGCTTGTCCTGCGAATAGGAATGCGCGGCGAGATCGTGCCCGGACTTCGCGATCTGCTTGACGGCATCGGGGTATTCCTCGGTGCACAATGCGTTGGTGAAGAACGTGCCGGGGATTTTCAGCCGGTCGAGCATGTTGATGACGCGCCACACGCCGACTCGGCCGCCATAGGTCGACCAGGCCTTGCTGGCATGATCGAGGGTGCCGGACTTGAGATGCGTGGTCTGCACCGAATAGTTCGGTGCGTGGCCTTCCGACCATGTCTCGAACATCACGGTGACGGACACCGCGAGCTTCTTGCCGTTGGGCCACGTCGGCGTCTTGGCCATGTGTCTTCAACTCCCGTTCGTGCGGACGAATGCGCCCGTCGTTTAATTTGAAGGTTTGGGTGGCGGTGTTGACGGCTAGTCGAGGAACGGAATGCCCATTGCGGGGATCAGCGTCTCCCATTTCTTGCGGTCTTCCGCGATGAATGCGCGGAACTCCTGCGGCGGCTTGTAGGCCACGGCGCAGCCGATCTTCGCAAGCCGCTCCTTGAAGCTCGGCGTCCTGGCGACCTCACCGAGTTCGCGCACCAGCCGCACGACGACCGGCTCAGGCAGATTGGGCGGCGCCGTGATGGAGAACCAGGTATCCATCCGCACATCGGGAAGGCCCAGCTCTGCGGTCGTCGGCACATCCGGCACGATCGGATGCCGCCCCGGTCCGGTTTGCGCAAGGATCCGCAGTTGGCCCTGGGCAGCGATGCGTGTGCTGGCGAGCCCCATCGAGACCATGTCGATCTGCCCGGAGATCGTGTCCTGCGCCGCTTGTCCGCCGCCGCGGTACGGGATGTGGGTCAGGTCGATGCCGGCCTTGAGCTTCAGCATCTCGACCGCGACGTGCAGCGCGCCGCCCACTCCGCCACTGCCGTACTTGATCGTGCCCGGATTGGCTTTGGCGTAACTGACGAGCTCCGGCAGCGTCTTTGCTGGCACCTTGGGATTGACCGCAAAAACCGTCCAGGACGTCGCCATCAAGGCGACCGGTGTGAAGTCCTTGATCGGATCGAGGCGATAGCTCTTCTTCAGAAATGGCAGCATCGTCGATTCCGAGGTGCCAATCATCAGCGTGTAGCCGTCGGCCGGCGCCCGGTTGATGGCATCGGCGCCGAGCTTGGTCATTGCACCAGGACGATTGTCGATCACGACCGTCTGCCCGAGCCGCTCACCCAGGTCATTGGCGATGATGCGCCCGAGGACGTCGACGAGGCTGCCAGCCGGAGTCGTAATGATCAACTTGATCGGCCGCGACGGATACTCGTCCGCCCATGCGGCGGGTGCCAAGACGATGAGCGCTGCGAGTGCCGGAAGCCAGCGAAGGCCGTGACGGAACATGGTCGCCCCCTTTGTGTGAACACTTCTTGCGAAGTGGCCTCCCCCTTGCGTAGGGAGAGGCCGCGAACAGAGCCGCGAGGTGCCTTACGTCATATGCTTTGCGAGAAACGCCATCGACCTGTCCCACGCCAACTTGGCGCTCTCGCTGTGGAAGCTGCCGCGCTCGTCGCAATGGAAGCCGTGACCGGCCACCGGATAGACGTAGATCTCGCAGTCAGTCCGCTTCTGCTTGATCGTTTCCACGTCCGACATCGGGATGCCCTGGTCCTGCTCGCCGAAATGCATCTGCGTCGGGCAGCGGGGCTTCTCGTCGGCGTTCTTGGCGATGCCGCCGCCGTAGTAGCAGACCGACGCCGAAAGCCCGTCGAGCTTGCAGGCTGCCAGGAAGGCGACCGTCCCGCCCATGCAGAACCCCATGATGGCGACCGGGCCGTCCTTCTTGAGTTCCTTGATGGCCGCATCGGTGTCGCGCAGCATCGCACCCCAGTCGGGATTGGCGACGTATTTGCGCGCCTCGGCGATCTCGTCCGGCGTGTAACCGCACTCGAAATTCGGCGAGAGGCGATCGAACAATGCGGGCGCCAGGGCCGAATATCCGGCGCTCGCGAGGTGGTCACAAACATTGCGGATGTGATTGTTGACGCCGAAAATCTCCTGAATCACGACGATACCGCCCTTGGCTTTGCCTTTCGGCTCCGCCCGATAGGCACCAAGCTTTTGGTGATCCGCGGCTGTCAGCAAGAATTGCCTGCCCAAGATAAGCCTCCCAAAGTTGCACGACGTTGCATCCTGCGCATCCTGCCGGAAGGCGCATGCGCCGTTCCAGTCGAGACCGCTAGGCCATCTTACCATGGCATGCGCCGCTGGGTCAGAGCGATTCCTGCAGGTGTATCGCGAGCCAGACGGTTGGCTGATCGGCCGCCGTCCACTCGACGCGATGACGCACATGCGCAGGTATCAGGAGGTAATCGCCGGGGCCAAGCCGGCGGGCCGTGTTCTCGCCTTCGATCAGCAATCCGGCCGCGCCCGACAGAACCACGACCCATTCGGCCGCATCCTGGTCGTACCAGAAGTCCGGCGTACTGGCATGCGCGTGTGAGACGATCCGCTCAATCCGCGCGTGCGGTGTCCTCAGCAGAACGATGACGTCTTCCTCCGCACGGGCCGCGGGCACATTGCCGAGGAGATTGCCGGCCTTCAGGATCACCGCGCCCCCGTCAGTGCCGGCGTCTCCGCTGTCAGCGCGAAGGTACCCGCCAGCAATTCATAGGAGCGCTTTCGTGCCGCGTGATCATAAATCATGCAGGTGATCATCACCTCGTCGGCCTTTGTCGCCTCGACCAGAGGCAGCAGGCGCCCTTGCACAGTGGACGTGCTGCCGACGAAGACGCGAGTCCGCCCTGCCTTAATGCGCTCGCGGTCGATCGGCGCATAGGGATAGGCGGCCGCCTCTTCCGGGCTCGCCAATGAGCGGTACTCCCCTTTGGCGCGGCGCACGAAATTGAGATCGACCGTCGTGGCGAGCCGCTCGGCTTCGGCGTCAGTCTCGGCACAGACCACATGCACGGCCAGGATCGCCGCCGGCTCGCGCAGCGCCGCCGATGGGCGGAAGCGGTCGCGATAGCTGCGCATGGCCGCGACCGCGTCGTGATTGGCAAAATGATGAGCGAACGAAAATCCGGCGCCGACGGCGGCGGCAAGTTCGGCGCTGTAGCCACTGGAGCCGAGCAGCCAGACCGGCGGCAGCGGCACATCGAGCGGCATCGCCCAGACGTTGCTGAAGGGATGACCTTCGGGAAACCCGCGGCTCTCGATCAGCAACAGTTCCTGAAACCGCTCGAGGAAATCGTCATCGTCCCCGATGCCCTGGCGCCGCCGCAGCGCATAGGAGGTCACCGGATCGGTGCCGGGCGCTCGGCCGAGGCCGAGATCGATCCGGCCGGGAAACAACGCCTCCAACACCTTGAACCGCTCCGCAACAACGAGCGGCGCGTGGTTCGGCAGCATCACACCGCCGGAGCCCACGCGCATATGCCGCGTAACTGCCGCCACCTGCCCGATCATGATGTCGGGCGCCGCGCTGGCGATCGCTGGCAGATTATGGTGCTCGGCGAGCCAATAGCGGCGATAGCCGAGGCGATCGGCCAGTCGGGCGAGATCGAGCGTGTTGCGCAACGCGGCGGCCCCCGGCGTCGCGGTGGTGACGGGCGAGAGGTCGAGGATAGACAACGGCAGCATCACCCACACATAGGCCGCGGCCGCGGGGTTGGCTATGCTGGCGCTGCATGAGCGAACCGCCGCGCCCGGATTTGCGCTTCCTGTTGTCGTCGCCGGCCGCCTTCCTGGCGCTCGGCTGCGGTGCCGGCCTCGTGCCGCGCGCGCCCGGCACGGCCGGCTCGCTGCTCGCCATTCCGCTGACGCTGCTCCTGAAGGGGCTTCCATTCGGGTGGCAGATTGCGATCTGGGCAACGATGTGCGTCGCCGGGATTTGGCTCTGCGATCGCGTCGGGCGGACGCTCGGCGAGCCGGACCATCCGGCGATCGTGTGGGATGAAATCTGCGGCATGGCGATCGTGCTGCTGCTCAGCCCGCCGGGTCTCGGCTGGGTGCTGGCCGGCTTCCTGGCGTTCCGCGTGTTCGACATCGTCAAGCCATGGCCGATCCACATCATCGACCGCCGCCTGCCAAACGGCCTCGGCGCCATGGGCGACGATCTCATGGCGGCGGTCTATGCGGCGGCGCTGGTGATGACGGCGCAGGCGCTGTGGTCGACAACGCCCTGGGCTTGATCGCGAGCTGCATCATTCGCAGACGGAATGCGACACATGCCTCCAGCGGCAACGCACCACGCCGAGTGTATTTGACCCGCCCAGCCCCAGGCGGCACATTCGCCGCCACATCCGAGACTGTCCGTCGTCCATTTCGCCGGGGCACTGAATGATCATCGACACGCATGTTCACGTCTACAGCTTTCCGTCGTTTCGCGACCTAAGCCCGTATATCCGCACCATGGAGGATGCGATCGCGTTTCGCACGCGCCATCCGGACGTCTACAAGTGCAACTTGACCGAGGAGGCGATCGACAACTCGGATGATCTGATCGCCGACATGGACAAGAACGGAGTTGACTTCGCGATCGTGCAGGCTCGCGCCGGCTTCGTGTCGAACGATCTGGTGGCCGAAGCGGCGCGGCGGCACCCGCGCCGCGTGGTTGCCTTGGCACGCGTCGGGCACGATCAGCAGGCGGGAGACTATCTCGACGATCCGGCTCCGGTCCGTGAGAAAGCACCGGACGAGATCGAGCGCGCCTTGACGGCGTTCGGAATGAAGGGCATCGGCGAGCTTTTTCCCCGTGCGCTCACCAACGAGATCCATCCGGAGCGCATCGCCAAGGACCTGTCCGGTGTCATGCGCGTCGCTGCCAAGCACAAGGTTCCGATCCAGATTCCGACCGCATGGTCACAGTTTCCCGGCGGCCTGTTTTACGGGAATCCCCTTTGGGTCGACGAACTCGCCGGGCGCCACCCCGACGTGCCGATCATCCTGACGAAGATGGGCCGCGGCATCACGACGTACTTCGACAGCGCCATGACGGTCGCGATGCGCAACATCAATATCTACTTCGACGTGGTCGGCACCGACCCGCAACACCTGCGCTTCGCAATCGACAAGATCGGTGCCGACCGGATCATGTTCGGCACCGATTGGTCAACGACCTGGCGCTGGCTGAGCGTGCCGGGAACGCTGCACCAGATCCGCATGAAAGCTCTCGACGGTGCGAAATTGACGGAGGCCGAGCGCGAACAAATTCTTTGGCAGACCGCGGCGAAGCTTTTCAAGCTTGAGCCGGAATTGAAGCAGGCGGGCCTGCTGGCTGCCTGAGGCGCCGCGTCACAGCTTGGCTCGCTGACTGTTATGTTACGCAGATTTTCAGAGACACCGGCGGGGAGGGACATATGATGGAACGTCGTGATTTTCTGACCGCGTGGCTCGCAGCGAGTGCCACCTTGGCGACGGTGTTGACGCCCCTTCCTGCTGCGTCTCAGGACAAGTATCCGAGCCGCCCCATTCATCTCGTCGTACCGTTCCCGCCAGGCGGCGTGACCGATGTCGTCGGCCGATTGTGGGCGGACAAGGCCAAGGCCGAGCTTGGCACCATCGTGATCGACAATCGCGGCGGCGCCGGCGGCACGATCGGGGCTGCCGAGGTCGCCCGTGCGGCGCCGGATGGCTACACGCTGTTGCTCGGCAACACATCCAACATCGTCATCAACCCGGTGACGATGCCAAATCCGCCCTACGATCCGCTCAAGGCGTTCGCGCCAATCGCCATCATCACCGAGATTCCCACGTCGATCGTCATTCATCCGTCGGTTCCGGCCAAGAACCTGAGGGAGCTCATCGCCTACGCCAAGGCCAATCCGGGCAAGCTGTCATATGGGTCAGCCGGCGCCGGCACGGCGACCAACCTCAGCGGCGAGTTGTTCAAGGACCTCGGCGGCAACCTGGACATCGTCCACATTCCCTATAAGGGCGCGGGACCGGGCATGGCAGACCTCATCAGCGGCCATATCCCGATGTTCACGCCCAACATCACCGCGCAGGTCTTGAGCCTGCACGAGGCCGGAAAAGTTCGCATCTTGGCCATCAATGCGCCGAAGCGGATCAAGGCAGCGCCGAACATTCCGACAGCAGAGGAAGCAGGGGTGCCGGGCATGGTCGTGCTGGTCTTCAATGGCCTCTTCGCGCCCGCGGGTACCCCGAAGGCCGTGCTCGATCGGATCGCGCAGGTGAACAAGAAAGTGATGAATGACCCCGACATGCAGAAGGTACTGAACAAAGCTGGTGCCGAAGGGGTCACCGATTCCAGCCCGGCGGAGGCCACAAAATTTGTCAGCGTGGAGATCAAGCGCTGGACTCCGGTGCTGAAGGCGACCGCACCGAAGAAATAAGACGGCAAGCCGTTCAGCGAGCGGCCGTAACACACGCGGCGGACCGGTCCGACCGATACCGGCCCGCAGGTTCGGGTGCGACGGTCTGGCGCACCGGGCACGATGGGGACGACGGTGGCCGGTTCCCTTGTCTTCATCGGGAATTTCATCGACATTGTTCAATGGTGGGGGGAACCGGACTGCCGCAAAAACAATGATGCTGCTGTATACGCTCGCGCTCTATGTGCTGATCGGGCTCGTGACGGCCGCAGCATTCGTCACCTTCGGCCTCTCGCGGGTGCTGCCGCATTCCATGACCGCGTCATTGGGGGCGCGGCTGCTTTTTCTTCCCGGCGCGGTCGCACTCTGGCCGTATGTGCTGGCTCGCTGGCTACGGTCGCGAAGCCGCCCATGAGACGGGCGCACCGGACTGTGCATCGCAGACTATGGCCGATCCTGACGATCGCAGTCGTGCTGGGCTTCGTCCTGGCGTTCTACCTACGCGCACCGCCTCCCATCTGAACGGCGCAAAGGGAGCGCACCGATGAGCGTGGGCCTCCGCGCCGTGCAGTGGAACCGCGACAAGCTCGTCTACGACGGCATTCTGCTTGCGGCAGTCGCGCTCTACATCGGCGGTTTTGCGGCAGTCTACTGGCAGGTGCATCCGCCAAAGAATTTGCCGGAAGCGATCGACATCTGGATTCGCGCCTTCGGCACCTGTGCGTTTCTGATGCTGACCGTGATCCTGTGCATCGGTCCACTGGCGCGGCTTGACCGCCGTTTCCTGCCGCTTCTCTACAACCGGCGCCATTTTGGCGTGCTGACCTTCATCATCGCGGCGATCCACGTCTGGCTGATGATCGAATGGTACCTGGCGCAAGGCAATTTGCCGGACCTCGCCACCGAGCTGACGAATTGGGACGACTACGGAAAGTTCATCGGCTTTCCCTTCAAGGTCCTCGGCATCGCCGCGCTGCTCGTCCTGTTCCTGATGGCAGCCACCAGCCATGACTTCTGGCTGATGTTTCTGACGCCGCGCATCTGGAAGAGCCTGCACATGGCGCTCTATGTCGCCTATGGGCTGGTGGTGCTGCATGTGGCGCTCGGCATCATGCAGTACGACCGCACGCCGCTGATCCCATTGATGCTGATCACGGGCTTCGGCACCGTGGCGGTGCTGCATCTGGTGGCCGGCTGGTGCGAGCGAGCGAACGACCAGGGTACCGCGGCGAGCGGCGATGGGTGGATCGCCGTGGGTCCACCGCATTCCATTCCGAACAAGGGCGCCCGCATTGTCACGGCACCCGGCGACGAACGCATTGCCGTGTTTCGCGACGGCGACCAGATCAGCGCGCTGACCAATCTCTGCGCTCACCAGAATGGACCGATCGGAAGGCCGCATTATCGACGGTTGCGTCACCTGCCCATGGCACGGTTATCAATACCGTTTACAGGATGGCTGCGCGCCGCCGCCTTTCACCGAAAAGCTGGTGACATACCGCGTGCGGATTCATCGCGGCACCGTCGAGGTCGATCCGCGCCCGCTGCCGCCCGGAACCCCGACCGGGATCAAAATTCCCGCGTACGCAATGTGAGCCGATCGGTATGATGGCCGAAGCTGCGTCCGCGGGAGCAACAGAAGCGCGAGGCGATCAACCCATCAGAGGCACCGAGTCACCATGGCCGCGGACGAAAACTGGGTCAACGTCGGGTCGGCGGAAGAGCTTTCCAAGATACCGCTCCGGCGCATCACGGTGAAGAACCGGGACCTCGCGGTCTCGATCGAGAATGGAACGTTCGGCGTCGTGTCGAATGCCTGCAACCACGCCGGCGGCCCGTTGGGCGAAGGCCGCCTCGACGGCGACTACATCGTTTGCCCGTGGCACAATTGGAAATTCCACCGCTGCACCGGCACGGGCGAGCCCGGGTTCGAGGAAGACCGCGTTCCCGCCTACCCGGTGAAGGTCGAGAACGGCCGCGTTCTCGTCAATCTCGCGGCCGCCACCCGGCGTACCAAGAAGCCGCACGATCCGCATCCTTTGTCGCGCACCGTCGCGCGCGTCCCCGGACCGTTGCGCATCGCCGGCATCGCCACCTCGGCCATGGACGCCGACAACCCGCGCTTCTCCGGTTCCGATCATCTGCTCGGTCACGCGCTGGCGGAAGCCGCCAAGCTCGGTGCCGAGACGCGGCTGATCCGATTAAACGAGCTGAAGTTCCGCGCCTGCGAAGGGTACTATTCGAAGTCCGCGCGCGCGTGCACCTGGCCCTGCTCGATCACCCAGATGGACTCGAACGACCAGATGGATCGCGTCTACGAGGCGTTCGTGCACTGGGCCGACGCGGTCATCGTCGCGTCGCCGATCCGGTGGGGCGCAGCATCGTCGCTGTATTTCAAGATGGCCGAGCGGCTAAACTGCGTGCAGAACGCCGTCACGATCCGCAACCAGGTGCTGATCCGCAATAAGGTCGCCGGATTCATCATCGTCGGCGGCCAGGACAACATCCAGGCGGTTGCCGGCCAGATGCTCGGCTTCTTCGCCGAGCTCGGCTTCATCTTCCCGCAGTTCCCCTACATCGCCCATTCGCGTGGATGGTCGCGCGAGGACATGGAGCGCAACGTCGAGGTCGTACGGAACTCGGCGGAGCTTGCCGAGGGCGCGGCCATGCTGGCGAAGCGTTGCCTCGATCTCGCGGCTCATCTGATCACGCGTGACGAAGCGCCGAAATCGATCGAGCGCGGCGGGCGCAAGGCGCACGCGCTGCCCGTGTGACGCGGGCTCGGACCTTCGGCCCTATGGCTTCGCCAACGACGCCATCAGGTGATCGAGCCGATGCCCCGAACGGGCCGCCTTGGCGGTCATGTAGCGGCGATTGTCGGCGTTGATCGGCGTCTCAAGCGGCACGCGCCCCACGATCTCGATCCCTTCCTTGGCAAGGCCATCGAGCTTGGCCGGATTGTTGGTGAGTAGCACGACCTGGGTGCATCCCAGCATCTGCAGCATGCGGGCTGCGATCCCATAGTTACGCTCGTCGTCATCGAAGCCGAGGGTCGTATTGGCGTCGACGGTGTCGAGCCCGGCGTCCTGCAACTGGTACGCGCGCATCTTGTTGGAAAGTCCAAGCCCACGGCCTTCCTGCGCCAGATAGATGATGATGCCGCCTCCGGTCGCCGCGAGCCGCTTGAGGGATGACTTGAGCTGATCGCCGCAGTCGCACCGCCGCGACCCGAACACATCGCCGGTCAGGCAGGCCGAATGCAGGCGGACGGGGGTCGGCCGCGACAGATCCGGATTGCCGACAATGACCGCAACCGGAGATTCGCCGATGGCGTCGCGGAAAACCACGAAGCGGGTCCGAACGCCGGAATTGAGCGGCACTTGCGCTTCGCCAGAAATCGCGAGCGACTGGATTCGATCGTCGTGAAAGCGGGTGACCGCGTCCACCGCCACGCTTGCGATCGCGGGATCGAGGGCTTCCATGGCGGGTGTGGCCTCCGCCACCAGGACCGCCGGCAGAACTTGTGCCAGCTTGGCCATTTCGATTGCGGCGATTGCTGCCGGACCGGCGGGAACGGCGACAACAGCGTGTCCGCATTTGGCATCCGCGACAAGCGCCACGATGGCGTCTGCATCGATATCCTCGTCGATTCGCAAGGCCACCGGCGCGGCCGACACCACACCGATCGCCAAGGCGCGGCGCGTCGTCACCACCAGTCGCGGCAACGCCGGTGCACAGAGCATCGCGAAGGCCGATAGCCGCTCTGCATTCAGTCCCTCAACCGGCAACGCCGCGAGGGATGTGGACTCATTGGTCATCAGGACCGGCCGTCCGGCACGGAATTCTGCAAGGCCACGAGTAATGCCGACTAGCGCCGGCGTGCCAAACAATGAAGACCCTACGTCTTGGTCGCCCAACCCCATACGCCAACGCCCCGGTACTGATTCACAACGCTACAAGAACACAGCCACAGCGCTCTCTATGCCGATCGCAATCCGCGGTATTTCATGCCACTCTCCGCCAAGCAACATGAACAGTCGCTGAAGCTTGGTGTCGCGAAAAGGTCTCTCTTCGCCCATGGTCCCGACACACCTGCACGCGGCGGCCGCCGATGGCGACGCGGCCGGACGGCCTCCGGACACCTGGCCCCAATTTCTGCAAACATTTCGCGCCCCGACCGGGCGCCTGCCGGCGCCTTGGGATGACCTGTTTGGGCCCATTCGGGCCGGGATAATCGACGATCTGCTGGTGGTTGGTCAAATCGGCCAGTCGCTCGACGGGCGCATCGCGACGGCCTCAGGTCACTCGAAGTACGTCAACGGACCGGCAGGGCTAACGCATCTCCATCGGCTGCGAGCTTTGGTCGACGCCGTCGTCATCGGGGTCGGAACAGCCCTTGCCGACGATCCGCAATTGACGGTCCGACGGGTGACCGGGCCTAATCCGGCACGGGTCATCCTCGATCCCCGCGGGAGGCTCCCGGGCAGCGCAAGGGTCTTTGCCAACGACGGCGTCTGCCGGCTGCTGTTGACCGCCCAAGGCACGCAAGCGCCTGCCCCGCCCGGCGTGGAGGTGGTCGCCCTGCCCGCTGCCAGCGGCCACATCAGCCCGCCGACCATCCTGGCCGCGCTGGCGGAGCGCGGGCTGCAGCGCGTCCTCATCGAGGGCGGGGCGGAGACGGTGTCGCGTTTTCTGATTGCCGGCTGCCTGGACCGCCTGCATGTTTTAGTTGCGCCCATCATCCTTGGCGCCGGGCAGGCGAGCTTGGTCCTGCCACCAATCCAGCGTGCGGACGAGGCGGTCCGCATCCCAGTCCGCTCGATCCAACTCGATGGCGATCTGCTGCTCGATTGCGATCTGTCCGCTCAGCGCGTGCCCGTCGGCCGGGCAAAGACATCGACGTGACCAACCTTGATTGACGAATCGCCGGCCTGGATCGCATCTCGGCGCCGCGTCAGCCAGCCGACGATATCGGCGAGCGGGACATTGCCTGTCTCCCGTACCGCCCCGGCCCAGCCGGAACAGAGTTCGAATTGAATGTCCCGGTCGCCTGGGCGGAAGACCCAGTCGGAGGTGCCTTTGATGACCGCACATCCGAGCGATTCGAATCGACGTATGGCGGCATCCGCTGCGGCCGGCCCGAGCGCCGGACCGAATCCCTTATCCCCGCGCTGATGCGCGTTCACCGCCGCAACCATGTCCGCATCGGCCGGATCGGCCGGATCGAATTCGATCCGGCCATCGTGACTGAGCGCCGCGTAGATTGGAATTGACCGGACGGCGCTCTCGACCGCCAGCCGTTCCATCCAGTCTGCCGACACGAGGTCGAGCAACGCCGATGCGGTGACCAGATCGACCGGCCCGTCCAGCGCCGCCTCGAGGTCGCGATTGAGGTCGAGCGGAATTGCCGTGACCCGTACGCCGACCGGGCGCTCCGTTCCCGATGCGCGGGCAAGCAGGCCGAGATCGTTGTCGGCAAGCCGCCAATGCTGCCGCGCCGGAAGATGTGGCGCGAGAGCACGCAGCGTCGCGCCGGTGCCGCAAGCAAGATCGACGATCGTGACCGAGGGATGGCCGGCGAACGCGGCGACCACGGCATCGCGCACCACCGCACTGCGCGCGCGCAAGTCGTAGGGCTCACGAAGCGCCAGCCAATCGGCGGAGAAGCCGCTCATGTGACCGCCTCGATCGCGCGTGAAAACAGCCGCGCCGAATCCCGCCAGGTGGGTAGCTTCGCTGCAGCGGCGCGGGCCGCGGTCGCGAGCCGCCGCCGTTCATCCGGGTCCTCGATCAGCCGGCGCAGGGCCAGCGCCAAGGCACCGGCGTCATCGGGCGCGACCAGCACGCCTGCGCCCGCCGGCACGGTCTCGGGAATCGCGCCGGCAGTTGTCGTAACTACCGGCAGCCCATGCGCGATCGCATCCGCAAGCGCCATGCCGTAGCCCTCGAAGCGCGACGCGAGCGCAAATACGTCGCATTCGGCATAGAGCTGGGCGATGCGCTCGTCCGGCACGGCGCCAAGCGCCGCGATCCGATTTCCGAGCTTGTGGGACGCGATATCGCCATCGAGCCGTGCCGCGGCGGCGGGATCACGGGTCCCGTCGCCGGCGATCGTCAGCCGCCACGGCAGGTCGGTGAGCGTGGCAAGTGCCGCGACCAGCACGTCGAAGCCTTTGCGGGGCACTACCGACCCGACAGCGAGAAGGCGCACAATGCCGTCGCTGCTGCTGCGGGCCGCCGGAACCGGATCGTTGCCCGGACGCGCGACGGTGATGCGATCGGCCGGAACGTCGTAATCGGCGGTCAGCAGCCGCGCGGTTGCGTCGCTCGTCACCACGACGTGAGCCACGGCGGCAAGTGCAGCGCGTTCGCTCGCACGGAACGCGTCGGCCTCGGCAACGCCAAGGTGCGATTCGAGCGCCAGAGGATGATGAACCAGCGCGATCACCGGATGGCGCACGCGAAGCCGTGCGGCCGTCTCGGGCAGGACCCCGAAGGCCAATCCGTCGATCACGATCGGACATTCGCCCGGAACAACCATGAGCTTTTCTCGCGCGGTCATGCGTTGCTCGGCGCTCAGGCGGGGAAATCCGTCGCCGAGATCGACGACATCGACCTGCCACCCGAGATGTTCCAGTTCCGCGATCATGCGCCGGTCGTAGGCATAGCCGCCAGTCGGCGTATCGAGGTCGCCCGGCACCGCGAACGCGACGCGTCCTACCACAATGGCGCCTCATACCAGGCGCGCGCCACATGCGACTCGGAGATCGTAACGCGGATTGCCTTGAGTTCCCGACCTGCGCGGCCTAGCCCGCCTGAGCGCGCGGCATCCGCGAGCCGATCGAAGATGTGCCTGGTCAGGAACTCGGTGGTGGTGTTGCTGCCGCCGAACTCCGACACGTCGTCGAGGTTGCGATAGTTGAGCGGCGCGAGCGTCGCTGTCAGTGCCTCATGCGCCCGGCCGATATCGACAACGATGCCGTTGGCATCCAGCGTTTCGGAAAGGAAGGCCG
Source organism: Hyphomicrobiales bacterium (assembly GCA_009377755.1). Classification (GTDB taxonomy): domain Bacteria; phylum Pseudomonadota; class Alphaproteobacteria; order Rhizobiales; family Xanthobacteraceae; genus WHTM01. The sequence continues at coordinate 22,686 of WHTM01000016.1, forward strand.
CGTCGACGACGAAGGTCGCGCCATGCAGCGCCTGCGCCGGGCCGAACACGGCCCCACGGAACGAATGGGCGACCATGATGTGGTCGCGAACTTCGACGGCGTACAAGCAAGCCTCTCAAGGGTAAGTGATGACCTGGCAGAGTATCCCGCTGCCGGGTCCGAGAATATCGGGAAGCCGCGGCGGCAGGTCGACAAACGCAATGGGCGGTGCGAGCAGCGCCTCCAGGCGTGCATCGGCCAGAAGCGATATCGCGGCGCCGAGCCGGCGGCCATGGGTCCAGCGCGGCCGCCGCGAGGCCGCAACCCGGCCGACCTGGCTCGATGTCAGCCGTAGTCGGCGGCTATGGAAGGGACCGCCGAGGGGAACCGCCACGTCCCCCGCGCCGTACCAGCTCAGTTCGAGCACCGTTGCCTCCTCCCCCGCGAGCCCGAGTGCTGTCGCAAGGCCGGCGGACGTACCGCTCGCATGGACCACGAGGTCGCAGTCCGCCGGCGCGGCACCGGGTGCGGCAAAGCCCACGCCCAGCGACTTGGCGAGGCCTGCCCGCGCCCGGTTGACATCGATCAACGTAACGTCGGCGCCGGGTAACGCTCCGCAAAGATAGGCGACCAGGGCCCCAACCACGCCGCCGCCTACGATTGCGATTCGATCCGCCGGTCCCGGCGCCGCGTCCCAAACGGCGTTGAGTGCCGTCTCCATATTGGCGGCCAGCACGGCGCGGGCGGGCGGAACCGCGTCCGGCACCGGCACGGCGGCCGCGGCCGGGACGTTGAACAGGCTCTGGTGCGGGTGCAGTACGAAAACAACCCGGTCAATCAGGTCCGGCGGGCCGGCCTCGACCTGCCCGACCGTGGCGTAGCCGTACTTGACCGGAAACGGGAAGGCCCCGCCCATGAACGGGGCTCGCATGCGCTCGTATTCGCTCTCCGGCACACGGCCGCCGTGAACGAGCGATTCAGTGCCGCGACTAAGGGCGCCAAACAGCGCCCGCACCCGGACTTCGCCGGCCTCGGGCGGTGCCAGCGCCTCGCTGCGGATTTCGGCACGGCCAGGGCCGGTGTACCAGAGCGCCTGCGCGACCGCGTCGGTCCGGCTGATCGTCACAATTTTCATCCGTTATTGGACATTAGGGCTGTGCCTCAGCATTATCCTGCACACCTGAGGGAAATTCGGAAGTCGTAACGGCGTGCTGCAACGTCCTGCCTCGCAGAGTACCGGAACCACCGTCGCCGGAGAGAACCTCACCGGCCGCCGGGCGCTGTTCGTCGCCTTGGTCGCGGCGACCATGGCGGCCATGATCTCGCTCATGGTTGTGGGGCTATCGGCCAGCGGCTTCGGCCTCGCCGACCTTGTACTCGTCCTGCTGTTTGCCGTGACGTTGCCCTGGACGGTGGTCGGGTTCTGGAACGCGGTGATCGGCTTCTTGATCATGCGCCTTGCCGCGGATCCGATCGCAGCCGTGATCCCCGCCGTTACCCAGGTGCGCGGTGACGAGCCGGTAACCGCCTCGACCGCAATCCTTCTATGTATTCGCAATGAACAGCCGGAGCGTGTGATCCGCAACCTCGAGCCGATGCTGGATGGGATCGCCGCCGCCGGCGTGGGCGATCGCTTTCACCTCTACGTACTGAGCGACACCAGCAACCCCGACATCGCCACGACCGAGGAGGAGCGATTCGGTGCGCTGGCGTTGCTGTGGAATGGCCGGATTGCCGTAACTTATCGGCGGCGCGCTGACAACACCGGCTTCAAGGCCGGCAACGTCCGCGATTTCTGCGAGCGTTGGGGCAAGGGCCATGAGCTCGCCGTCACCCTCGATGCCGACAGCTTCATGCCCGCCGACGCGGTGCTGCGGATGGTGCGTATCATGCAGGCCGATCCGAAGCTCGGCATCCTGCAGGGTCTGGTCGTCGGGCTCCCATCGACCAGCGCCTTTGCGCGGTTGTTCCAGTTCGGTATGCGGCTCAGCATGCGTTCCTATACGCTCGGCAGCGCTTGGTGGCAGGGCGACTGCGGCCCCTATTGGGGCCACAACGCAGTACTAAGGCTCGCGCCCTTCGTCGCGCATTGCGATATCCCGGCGCGGCCGGAGACCAGCCGGCTTGGCGGCCATATTCTCAGCCATGACCAGATCGAGGCCGTGCTGATGCGCCGCGCCGGCTACGAGGTGCGGGTGCTGCCCGAGGACGAACTCGGCTGGGAGGAAAACCCGCCGACCCTCATCGAATTCATGCGCCGTGATCTGCGCTGGTGCCAGGGCAACATGCAGTACTGGCCGTTCCTGGTTATGCCCGGCCTCAAGCCTGTAAGCCGCTATCAGCTTGCCTTCGCGATCCTGATGTTCCTCGGCTCGCCGGCCTGGATCGGAATGCTGGCGGTCGGCACGCTGGCGCTGGCATTCGCCGCGGCGCCCGCCGACGTCATCCGCCTCGACGCCGGATTGGCGATCCTGATCGGCGTTCCGGTCATGTGGTTCGCGCCGCAACTCGCCACCATGGCGGATATCCTGATGTCGGCGAAGGCGCGCCAGGTCTACGGCGGCACGCCACGGTTCCTCGCCAGCGTGGCGATCGAGACCGTCTTCTCCATCCTGCTGTGCCCGATCATGTGGTTCGGCCACACCATGTTTCTGGTTTGCCTGCTGTTGGGCCGTAGAATCGGCTGGACCGGGCAGGTGCGCGACGATCACATGGTTCCCGTGGCAATGGCAGCGCGCCACCTGTGGCCGCACACCGCGCTCGGGCTCGCGGTGATCGCCGTACTGGCGTCGACGCACCCGATCGCGATTCCCTACGCGCTCTACCTCGCCGGTGGACCGGCGCTGGCGATCCCCCTCGCGGTGCTGACTGCGCTGCCTTCAGTCGGCACTGCGTTCGCCCGTGCCGGCATCGCCCGCCATCCCGAAGAGACCGAGCCCCCCGCCCCGCTTGGACGGCTGGCCCTCCCGGCCATTGTGGCAGCGTCACCATTGTCCCGTCCGCGTTCGGCCTGACCGACGACGGCGATGCTCACTTCCTTACGGACCGCGTGCGGAATCCTTCGGTCCCTGCGCATCTATTACGGCAACCAGAAGCGGGCGGCGGCGATGGATCGGCACTACGGCCAATTTGTGGGACGTGGCGACCTGGCGTTCGACATCGGCGCCCATGTCGGCGACCGCATCGCTGCCTTCCGCCGTCTGGGCGCGCGCGTCGTCGCCGCGGAGCCACAGCCGGCGTTGGTCAAGGTGCTGCGCTGGATGTATCGGCGCGACGACGCGGTCGTGATTGAATCTGTGGCAGTTGGCCAAAGCCGCGGAACCACCCAGCTCAAGATCAACGTGGCCAATCCGACGGTCTCGACCGCCTCCGATGCGTTCATCGGCGCGGCGCGCAGTGCTCCCGGCTGGGAAGCCCAGACCTGGACCAGGACCCTACGCGTGCCGATGACGACGCTCGATGCGCTGATCGCCCGGCATGGCGTACCCGCCTTCATCAAGATCGACGTCGAGGGATTCGAGGCGGAGGTGCTCGCCGGTCTGGCACAGACAGTACCGGCATTGTCATTCGAGTTCACCACGATCCAGCGCGACGTAGCCATGGCCTGCATCGAACGCCTTCGTACGCTCGGCTATGCCCGATTCAACGCGGCGCTGGGAGAGAGCCAAGCGCTGGTGCACGGCGTCTGGGTCGACGCGGACGCCATCGCCGGGTGGCTGGCCGAGCTGCCGCATACCGCCAACTCCGGTGACGTCTATGCCGTCATCGGCTGACGCCGCGACGACGATTCTGCCGCACTCGCGGCGGCCTGCGGCATTGATCGTTGCCATGACCGCTGCGGGCTTCGCGCTGACGGTGCGGATCTTTTATCCGGGCGTCATGAACTACGACTCCCGCTACATCCACGAATACGCCATGCACGGCCAGTATGGCGACTGGCAGTCGCCCGCAATGATGGCGATGTGGGCGCTGATCAATCCGCTGGATCCCGGTGCGGGCAGCATGTTTCTGCTGATCGCGTCGGTCTATTGGCTGGCAATTGCCGTGCTGGCGTTGACGATCGCACGGGGGTCGGTATGGCGCGCCGTCGTACTGGTGCTGCTGACTTTGTCGCCGCCCGCCTTCCTGTTTGTCGGGATGATCTGGCGTGACGTCTTGTTCGCCGGCCTGTGGCTTGCCGCAGCCGCGCTCGCGTTGGCCGTTTCGGAACACCCTGCCAAGATGCGCGTGCCGGTGCAGGCTCTCGCCGTCGGACTGCTTGCCCTCGGGTTTCTGCTGCGGCCGAACGCAATCGCTGCTGCGCCTATCCTCGGCACTCTCCTGCTGTGGCCGGCGCAGTTCTCGTGGAAGCGGGCAGTGGTCATCTTTGTGCCGGTCGCCGTTGCGCTGTTCGCCTTCGTCCACATCGTTTTCTACGGCGTCCTCGGGGCAACGCGAGAGAACCCCCTGCATTCGATCCTGGTCTATGACCTCGGGGGCATCACCCATTTCACCAAGCAGAACCAGTTCCCGGTGTCATGGAACGCGCGGGAAACCACCCTGCTTACCGAGCGTTGCTACGAGCCGGTTGAGTGGAACGTCTACTGGACCAGCAAACCGTGCCAGTTCGTCATGGAACGACTGGAGGTCGAGAAGATTTTCGGCTCGCCCACACTCGTTTCCGCCTGGTGGCGCGCCGTCACGGCGCATCCGCTCGCCTATCTGCAGCACCGCGCGGCGTTTATGTGGAACTTCCTCGCCGGCACCAATCAGACCATTTGGATACAGGACCTCGACGACCCTTCGAGGACAGTGTTCTCGGACAGGCCTGTCTTCGCGGCGCTGGCAGCCGTGAACAACCTGCTCGTCGCGACGCCGCTGTTGCGCGCCGGTACTTGGCTCGTGCTATGCACCGCTGTATGCGCCTTCGGATGGCGCCGCCGCGATACGCCGGCGGGCGCCTTCGCGGTCGGGGTCGGCGGATCGGCCATGGTCTATATGCTGACCTTTGCGGTGCTCGGCGTCGCGTCGGACTTCCGTTACGCCTACTGGGCGGTGCTCGCAGGGCTCGCCGGCGCAGTGGTCATCTGGCCAGCGAGCCGGGCAGGTCGACGACTTTTGCCGGCCGCTCATCGGCCGTCATGAATTGCGCTTTCGCTAGTTCGGCAAAGCGGCCGCCGCGTCGGTAGAGCTCGTCGTAGGATCCCGCTTCGATGATGCGGCCCCCCTCGAAGACGAGGATCTTCGTTGCCTTGCGCACGGTCGCCAGCCGGTGGGCGATGACAAAGGTGGTGCGATGCTTCATCACTTCGTCGAGCGCCGCCATGACCTTCGACTCGGTGCCGGCATCGAGGGCGCTGGTTGCCTCGTCGAGGATCAGAATCGGCGGATCCTTAAGCAGCGCGCGCGCAATCGAGAGCCGCTGGCGCTCGCCGCCGGACAGCGAGCGCCCGCGCTCGCCGACCTTGCCTTCGAAGCCTTCCGGACCGCGCTCGATGAAATCCACCGCCTGCGCCCGCGCGGCCGCGTCGCGAAGCTGCTCTTGCGTCGCCTCTGGCTTGCCGACCCGTAGATTGTCGGCAATCGAGCGGTTGAACAGCAGCGGCTCCTGAAACACGACGCCGATATTGCGCCGAAGTGCGGCGAGCTTGATGTCGCGGATGTCGACACCGTCGATCTTGATGACGCCCGATTGTGGGTCGAAGGCCCGATGCAGGAGCGCGAGCGCGGTCGACTTTCCCGCTCCGGTCGCCCCAACCAGCGCCACGGTTTCGCCTGGCAGCGCAGCGATGTTCAGGTCGGCGACCGCCGGCCGCTTGCCGTCATAGGAAAACGACACGTTGATAAACTCGACGCGGCCGGAGACCCGGCCGGGATCCACCGCATCCGGCCGGTCGTGCATCGCAGGGACGGTGTCGAACACATCGAAGAACTCACGCAGGCGTGCGGCCTCGAACATCATCTGGTTGGCGAAGCTGACGATCTGCTCAAGCCGGGTGATCACCATGGTGGCGAATGCCATGAATGTGACGATTTCGCCGATCGTGACCAGATTCTTCAGATGCAGCCAGGTGCCGACCAGAATGATCGAGAGAATCGTCACCGTCGTAGCCGACCGCGTCAGCACGGTCAGCACCGCCCACCAGGACAGCACCGGATACTGTGCTGCGAGCAGCCGGTCGCCGACACTCTTCAAGCCGGAGACTTCCGACTCGATCCGCGCAAAACTTTGGACCAGGGCGATGTTTCCCAGCGCGTCCGACGCGCGTTCCGCCAGGTTCGAGTAGTGTTGCTCCACCGAGCGCTGCAGCGATTCGGTCCGCCGCAGGACAAACGCCGTCAGAGCCGCGAATACTACGCTCAGCACGATCAGCAGCAGCGCCAGCCGCCAGTTGATGTAGAGCGACAGCGGCAGCAGGATCAGAAGCGACGTGAAGGCGGCGAGATGCTCGCGGAAGAAGGACAGCCACAGGCCCCATAGGGCATCGGTGCCTTGCAGCATGATCTTCATCAAGCGGCCGGAATGGGTATCTCCGTGATAAGCCAGGGGCAACTGCATCACGTGTTCGAAATAGCCGGTCAGCACCGCGTTGCGGCGGCGATGCGCCAGCCGGTCGGCATAGAGCGCAACGACCGTTCCACAGACGATCGTGAAGATGCCGAACGCGACCCAGGCCAAGAGCAGAAACTGGAGACTTGCCCAGGTCGCGGATGCGCTCTTGCCCTGCGCACCGGCCAGCGCGTCGATGACACGGCCGAACAACACCGGCTCGGCAAACTGCGCCAAGGCCAGCGCCACATTGGCGAACGCCAGGAACCAGCCCAACCGGATGTCGGGGCCGAGCTGTTCCAGCACGCGACCATAAAGGCGAACGAAACGCATGACGACTGCGGCTTTCGATCAAATTAGTAGCGTCCTAGTGCCGCCGATTTGAAGTTCCTGCACCACTTGCCGCAATCTCATTCAGGAACTTCAAATCGAAAACGGCACTAGAATCATAGACTTGCTAGTGCCTCTTTGCTTCCGAAGTTCGTGTCAGAGAGTGCTGCAATGTATCACGAGCTTCGGAAGCGGGGCACTAGCCTCGCTACAAAAGCGATCTTGACAATCCGTAAACACGCCCGCAGGCCTACACGCTCACGTTGCTCGGGAGCTGACTAAAGCCCCCCCGCCAGGGCAAGGCCGGTGGTCGAAAATCTGACACACCAAATCCGCGCTACAACACGCTAGAAATAGCGCCGTGGCGGTCAAAAACCCTCCAAACTACGACCAGGGCCTAGCCCGCTTCTTCGCCAGGATGTAGTGGGCGGCGCTGAGCGTGTTGACGTATTCCGTCCTCTCATAGCCGAGCGCAGGGAGGTTGAGGCCACCCAGGAGATGCTCTCCGGCGCCGAGGAGATCGGGGCTCACTGCAAGGTGCATCTCGTCAACAAGACCGGCCTCGAGGTATTGGCGGATCGCATTCACGCCGCCCCCAAGCCTGACATCCTGGCCCTTGGCCGAGGCTCTGGCTTTGTTGAGCGCCGAGTGAATTCCATCGGTCACGAAGTGGAAGGTCGTGCCGCCCTCCATCTCAATGGGCTTGCGGGCGTGGTGGGTCAGCACGAAGACATCCTTATGGTAGGGCGGGTTCTTGCCCCACCAGCCTTTCCAGCTGTCGTCGGGCCAGCCACCCCGCACCGGGCCGAACATGTTGCGCCCGAGAATCCAGGCGCCGATGTTCTCGAACCCACGCGCCGCGAAATCATCATCCGGGCCGGTCGTCCCCTCTCCTTCGCCGAGTGCCTTCTGGAATGTGCGCGTCGGCACGATCCATTGGTGCAGCGCCATACCGCCGACGCCCAGCGGATTGTCGGCGTCCTGGCCCGCGCCGGCCCCGAACCCGTCGAGAGACAGCGAGAAGCAGTTCACGCGAAGCTTGGACATGTTCGTTTCTCCCGGCGACGGCGGTTTGAGCGCTGGACCGACAAGTTGTATATCACAACCAGTTGTGACGTCGCACAACTAATCCTATAACGCAACTGGTCTGGAGGAGGCAATGGAAACCAAACAGCGCTCGAGTTGCCCGATCAATCTGACCATGGAGGCGCTTGGCGATCGCTGGAGCCTGATCATTGTCGGCGACATGATGTTCGCTAACCGCCGGCATTTCCGGGAACTGCTCTCTCAGTCGGTTGAAGGCATCGCCTCGAACGTCCTGACGGCGCGGCTCAAGCGACTCACCGAACTCGGCTTTATCACGCGCGCCGACGACCCCACGCATATGCAGAAGGGCGTCTATAGCCTGACCGAAAAGGCCATCCAGCTCGTGCCCGTGCTGGCGATGATCGGCGCTTGGGGGCGCAAGCATCTGCCGGTCAGCGAGGAACTCGGCAATCCGCGCCCGAATGCTGGAGGAAGGCGGCCCGAAAATGTGGGAGGAGTTCATGGACGAGCTGCGAACCCTCCACCTGCGCCCGGCGGGCAGGCCTGTCCCCGGCCGCGCATCGGTGCTCCAAAGGCTGACGGCAGCATATCGGGAGGTCGCGCGGAAGCGCTAGCGCCGACCGAAAGCGGCGTAGGAACGACGAGGCGGCGGCGCAATTCGCTCAGACGGGCGCAGACGTTTGGGCTAGCCACCGAAACCTTCGGACATCGACGCGAGATCACGAGAGCGATGTCATAGTGCTGTGGCAAAAAAGTATTCTCAGTTTATCTATCGTGGCGCGCCAGCGTAGACGAAACTGATAACTACATTTTCGCTGGAGCGCTATGATATTGCAGCCCCAGGCTCGCAGTGACATCTGCCAGTATCCGAAGCTCGCCAAAGCCGCTACGACCAACTCGCACAGGCCGCATCCCAGGTAGGGAGCATTTCGAGCTTGCGGTAGTTCCGTCGGCGGTTCGCAGAGGGTGCGCCGAAGTCCGATAGCGCCCCCGAGGGCTCTCATATGTGCTGCTTTCCCGACTACAGGAAGGAAAACCCCAATGCTTTACGTCGATATTCCTACCAGACCTGAATTCAAGGCGCTGAACGAGGTTCGAGCCGATGCCTGTGTCTCGATCTACCTCAAAACCACGCCGCACACACAGGATTCGGGCGCGAGCCGCATTGAGCTGGGAAACCTGGCGAAACAAGCGCGCCAGCAACTCGAAGCCGTGGGATTCGACAAGCGTCGGCTGGCTTTGTTGATGGAGCATTTCGATGATCTGGCCGACGATGACGAATTCTGGCGCCTCCAGGCAAACAGCTTGGCCGTGCTAGCGACGCCGGACACGTTGCATACGTTCCGGCTAGCGAATGCGCTCTCGCCCATGGTCGAGGTATCGGATCGTTTTCATCTGAAACCGCTCCTGCGCGCGATCACTTTTTCCAATTCGGCCTTCGTCCTGGCGCTTTCGGAGAACGCGGTGCGACTCGTTGAGATCCATGCCGATCTGCCCCCTGGGACGGTCAAGGTAGAGGGACTGCCAAAGGACGCGGCGAGTGCCGTCGGCAAGTCCACGCTGAATGACCGCTCGCCGAGCCGCCGCATCCATGGCTCGGAAGGGCAGAATGTGCGGTTTCGCCAATATGCGCGGCAGGTGGATGCCGCCCTGCGGCCGGTGCTCGCCGGACGAGAAACGCCGCTGATCCTAGCGGCCACGGGCCGGCTTGCGGCCGTCTATCGCTCCGTCAACAGCTACCCGAATCTGCTCCTGCATGGGATCGAAAACAGCCCCGACCGGATCAGCGACGCGGAACTGGCAGCCGCCGCGCGCCCTGCGCTTGATGCTGCTTATGCGGCGGACCTTGCCGCGCTGAAGGCACTCTATAATGCGCGTGCGGGTGAAGGCCGCGCCACCGCCGACCTTTCGGACGGCGCGCGAGCAGCGACACACGGGGCAATCGAGACGCTCCTCGTGGACATCGACACTGTTGTGCCTGGAATGGTGGACGAGCAGACGGGCGCGATAAACTTCGTCGACAAGCCAGATGCGACCAGCTACGGCGTAGTCGACGAAATTGCACGCCGCGCGCTGGCGAACGGCGCCCGCGTTCTCGGGGTGAGAAAGGCAGACCTGCCCGGCAATGGAGACCTCGCTGCGATTCTTCGCTATGCGGTATAACGTGCGTCATTGATGCTCGCGCCCGCAGTCCGCGCGCGTGTGAAGCCCATGCCTATTACCGCCGCGCGGCCATGGCTCTCTCAATCGTCGCAAGCCGCTCTCTTAGCCGTTCACCGACTCTTGATAAGAGCCGCCTTTGGATCGAATTAGGTTCTTACAAGTGCTCGACGGTGAGGTCCGTGGCGTGCAGCAGCTATCGGGCCGTCGGTGAAGTTGCGAGGTATGGGATCGCCCACCATCGCTATGAGGGCGGATCTCGATGCGACAATACGTCTGCCGCAACCGCGAGAATGCGCGAGCGCTTGCAACTGCGTTGGATAAACGGGGGTGTAGTGCATCTTTATACTGGACGGCTACGATGCACTTCTGTCGCGCTGTAGCGTAGATTTGGCGCCCCAGCCAGTGTCCGATCAGGATCGCGCCAAAGCGTTCTACGTCGACAAATTGGAGTGCGAGGTGGTCGCCGACGCTCCAATGGGAGCGAACGGCTGGCGGTGGGTCGAGCTCAGATTTCCCGGCGCAGAGACCGCCTTGCATTTTGTTCGGCGACAGGACGAGGGACCGTCGAAGGGGCCCGTGCTCGTTTTTGTGGCCGACGACGTGTCATCGATGGTCGGCGAACTTTCCTCGAAAGGCGTCAAGCTCGTCACAGAGGTTGCACCCGCACCCTATGACCCCCGACGGACGGTCGCGGAAATAGAGGACAGCGAGGGCAACCGCATCGTGATCAGCAGCCGGTGAGCGGCCGGCGACTGAGAGTAATATGCTCTTGCGGTGCAGTTGAGTTTGAGGCCGTCGGAAAACCGATCGTTACGGCTGTCTGCTATTGCGACGATTGTCAGGCGGCTGCGCGGCAGATCGAAGCGATGCCGGGCGCTGCCTCCTTTCGCCAATCCGACGGCGGTACGCTCCTAGTGGTCTACCGAAAGGACCGTGTTCGCTGCGTTCGCGGCGAAGCGTTGTTGGCCAAGATGAAGCTGCGCAACGATTCGGCAACGAACCGGACACTTGCAACGTGCTGCAACAGCGCAATCACCCTCGATTTCGATGACAGCAAACACTGGGTCGACATTTATGGTGCGCCTGTTCAATCCATTGCGATGATGCCAGAGATGCTCGTCTGCACGAGGTTCGCGCCCGACATACCTACCAATCCAGATCGAAAGCCCGCCCATCCAGGTTATCCACCTCGGTTCGTTCTCAAGCTTCTCGCCGCACGGGCTGCGATGCTGTTCTCACGGTGAAATCGGTCCATGTTTTCAGTGGCGCAAACGCCTTGTCGAGAGCCCGCCTCGAATGAAGGCGGAACCTATCGGCGAGATCACCTGCGCGCGGTCGCACAGCGCGTAGAGGTGGTCAACCGGAGCGAGATTTCGCATCCTGGGTACAAAAACCGAAATGTTGCGGACACCTGTCGCTGCAAACGGCGGGGAAACGGCGGTCCCCGGCGTTCGCAGTTTTATACCGAAGTGGCGCGCCCGAGAGGATTCGAACCTCTGACCTTTGCCTTCGGAGGGCAACGCTCTATCCAGCTGAGCTACGGGCGCGTCGGCCCCCTCATTAGCCGATCGGGCGCGGGCCGGCAACGCGGCCGATCAGGCCGCGGCCACTCACGCATTTCCTGGGTTGACTGGCGGCGTGGCGGGATGCGGCGTGCTGTTGGTGCGGAGGATGGCGGTATAGATCATGCTCGTGTCGAGCCCGCCATGGCCGGCCGCGATGCTTGCCTCATAGTGCTGTTGCGCTGTGTCAAACAGCGGCGTGGCGGCGCCGATGCTGCGCAGAAACTCCGCGATTGTGGGAAATTCGCTGTGCGGCGCACCGGTATTGCCGCGTAGCTGCCCGGCCTTGGCGCCGGACACCACCGGCGCGCGGATCGCCAATTGGCGCGACGCCGCGGCCCCCATGTTGAGCGCCTCGGCGATCATCTCCGGCGTCAGGCCGACGCGTGCGCCCGCATTGAAGGCCTCCGCTGCCGCCATGCAGTGGACCGCCAGCAGCATGTTGGCGAGATACTTCATGCGGCTGCCATTGCCGAAGGTGCCGAGTTCGACCGCCCGGTTGGTGAATCCGGCGATCACCGGCCGCGCCCGCGCGATCGCGCCCGCATCGCCGCTGATGAAAGCAACGGCCTGCCGGGCGCGGGCGAATTCGGGATTGCCGCTTAGCGGACAATCCAGCATGGCGACGCCCGCCAGCGCCAGGCGGTCACGCTGGCGCTCCTTCTCGGCGATGGCAAGCGTGCTTACCTCCACCACGATCTGCCCAGGGCGCGCTGCGCCAAGCAGCCCAGTCGGGCCGCCGATGACGTCCTCCAGCGCATGTTCGTCGGGCAGGCAGGTGATGATGACGTCCGAACTGACCGCAAGAGCGGCGGGCGAGGCGGCGGGCCGGCCGCCGATCCCGGCAAATTCTTCGCGCGCGCGGCGCCGATAGCCGCTGACCTCGAAGCCGGAAGCGATGAGGTTGGCGGCGAGTTGCCAGCCGAGCCGGCCGAGCCCGATGCAGCCGACGCGCGGCTTGGGCAGATGGTCTGCGTTGTCGGTCGAAGGCATGAGTTCCGTCGGATGGCGTTGATCCGCAGGAACCATACCATGTGGACAACCGGCGGCTTGTCAATCGATCGGCCGGCTGGAAAGCCGTGGATTCAGCTCCGTGCTCCGGACGCGAAGCGTTGCACGCTGCGCTGCACCCGGGACACCCCGTTCAATTTGGCGACAGTTCGTTGCGTGGCCAAACGTGGATTCCCTACCGTATCGAAGTTTCACAACCGGGCCGCTGCGCCGGTCTTGGAGAGGCCCATGTCTGAATCGAAAATGTCTGAATGGAAAACCGTTACCGTCGACCTGGATGGCAGCGTCGCCGTTGTAACCCTCAACCGCCCGCATAAGCGCAACGCCATGAGCCCGCAGTTGCATATCGACATGAGCGATGTGCTGGAAAAGCTCCGCTACGACACGGCGAGCAAGGTGCTGGTGATCACGGGCGCCGGCGAATCGTTTTGCGCCGGCATGGACCTGAAGGAGTTCTTCGTCGAACTCAAGGACAACCCCGCCGAGTTCGACCGTATCTATCGCATGGCCACCGAATGGCGCTACCGCACACTGCGCTATTACCCGAAACCGACCATCTGCATGGTCAACGGCTACTGCTTCGGCGGCGCCTTCACGGTTGTCGAAGCCTGCGATCTGGCGTACGTCGCCAAAGAGGCGACGCTCGGGCTCTCCGAGATCAATTTCAAGCACTACCCGGGAGGCAGCGTGAGCAAGTCGCTCGCCAACCTCTTACGTCCGCGCGACGCGCTGTTCCTCGCCATGACCGGACGAACCTTCAAGGGCGACCGCGCGGCCGAGATCGGCTTTGTCAACGCCGCCTATCCGGCAGCCGACCTGCGCCGAGAGGTGATGGCGATTGCGCATGAGATCGCCCAGAAGGATCCGGATGCGCTGCAAGCCTGCAAGGAAGGCTACCGCTTCTCGCTGGAAATGAGCGCGGAGGCGTCGATGAACTTCACCGCCGCCAAGTCGGATCAGCTCACCATGCGGCAGAAGGACAGTTGGCGCAGCGAGGGCATCGGCGACTTCCTCAGCGGCAAATACCGGCCCGGACTCGGCGGTCACGAGCAGGCGGCGAAGCCGTCATCCTGAGCCCAGCCGCCGCGCACGGCCGTCACCGGCCGCCGTCTCCTTGGGGGCGGCCGTGCCGATCGGCTCTGGCGACAGATTGCGCCGCATACGCCGCAGCATATGCTTCAACTGGTTCTGCTCGGCCGTCGAAAAGCCGGCCAGCATAATCTGCCGGACGGCTTCGATGTCGGGCATGACCACATCGTAGAGCTTGCGGCCTTCGGCGGTCAAAAAAAGCCGTACCTTGCGCCGGTCGTGCCGATCGTCGACCCGACGCACGAAGCCCCGCCATTCCAGTTCCTTGATCGCCGCCACCGCCGAGGGCCCTTTCATCCGGGCGCGGGCCGCCAGTTCACTCTGCGTCAGCCCATCCTCCTCCCAGAGGATCCGCAAAAACTGAAAAATTCCCATGCCGATCCCGTGCACGGCGATCTTCTTGGTGAACACGCGCGTCATCGTCCGCGCCGCGTCGGAGAGGAGAAAGCCGACAGTCTCCTCGAGACGCAGGTGATCGTAGTTCATCCGGCGTCCTGCCCGATTTGCGCCCGTGCGTTCCGCTTGCCCCCTGGTCACCAGCCAGCCTCCCGTCGCCATGTGCACGCAGTCATGGCAAAGTATGGTCTCTCAAGTGCGCGTTGACAAACCGGGGTGCATGGAAAAAGATAAGAAGCTACTTATCATCGTATGGCCCATGCGTCCAGCGCCCGTCCAGGATGGCGCATGCAGGTTCCGGCCGGACACGGCGGCTTGGCAACGAATCATTGGCCGTCAATTTCGGAGGAAGGATGCCGACAGACAGCGACATCGATGTAAGGGGCTGCAAGATTCATGTCCGGCGCGGCGGACATGGAGACCCGTTGCTGTTCCTGCACGGCGCTCAGGGGCTCTCAGGCTGGGAGCCGGTTTTGGCCGCCCTCGCGGAGAGTTTTGACGTCATTGCCCCGGACCATCCGGGGTTCGGCCAATCTGCCATCGCCGACGGCGTCGATGACGTGGGGGATCTTTCGCTGTTCTATTTCGACGTACTTGAGGCGCTCGGTGTCTCCAGCCTGCATGTCGTCGGTCACTGCCTCGGCGGCTGGATCGCGATGGAAATGGCCATTCGCAGCACGGCGCGCATGAAGACATTGACGCTCGTTGCCAGCGCCGGGCTGCGCCTCGAAGGTGTTCCGCGGGCGGACATGTTCATCTGCAATCAAGACGACCTGGTCCAACTGCTATTCGCGGGCAATGACGCCACTTCCTGGCAGCAGGTATGGCACGCGAGCCCGGAGTGGGAGGAGATTTACGACCGCAACCGTTTCGCCGCGGCACGGTTCTCCTGGCAGCCGCGCTTGTGCAATCCGAAGCTCGCACGCTGGCTGCATCGAATCGACGTTCCGACCCACATCGTCTGGGGCGAGCATGACAAAGTGATTCCTCCCGCCTATGCGGCCGGATTGAAGGATCGCATCGCCGGCGCCACAATGACGATGGTGCCTGCCTGCGGTCACCTGCCGCACGTCGAGCAGCCCGGCCAGGTCGCTGCTGTGGCGTCGCAGTTCATCCAGAGGGGTGCACCATGAAGGTCTTCGTCTTCCACCTGATGCCCTACGCCGATCTGGACATGGGCTATAAGGACAAATATCGCGCTGCTTGGGTGGTGCTGCCCAACAGTTATTTCGATCCAAAGAAGGGTCACGATCTCTACAACCGCTATCTCGACGAGCTCGAGCTTGCCGCCGAACTCGGCTTCGACGGGGTCTCGGTCAACGAGCACCACCAGAACGCCTACGGCCTGATGCCGTCGCCGGTCGTTATGGCTGCGGCACTCACACGGCGCACCAAGACCTGCAAGATCGCGATCCTCGGCAATGCGTTCTGCCTGCGAGAGCATCCGCTGACGCTGGCGGAAGAGCACGCGATGCTCGACTGCATCACCGGCGGACGTCTGATCAGCGGGATGGTGCGCGGGATCGGCGCCGAATACTACTCCATGGGTGCCAATCCGGCGTTTTCGCACGCTCGCTTCCAGGAAGCGCATGATCTCGTCGTGCAGGCCTGGACCAAGCCCGGCCCATTCGCGTTTGAAGGAAAATTCTACCACTTCGAGTACGTGAACCTGTGGCCGCGGCCATACCAGCAGCCGCACCCACCAATCTGGGCGCCATCGACCGGCTCGACCGAAACCATCGAGTGGGCCGCGCATCCCTTGCGTCGGTACGTCTACCTGCAGGCCTACAGCCCGGTGCAGTCTGTCGTGCGCTACCTCAACTACTACCGTGAGGCGGCTCAGCGGATGTACGGCTACACGGCAAGCTCGGAGCAGATCGGCTGGTCGGCCCCGATGTACATCGCCGAGACGGACGAACAGGCCCGCAAGGAGGCCGGCCCTCATATCGAGGCCCTGTTCAACCGGCTATTGCGGCTGCCGTTCGAAATGATGTTCCCGCCAGGCTATCTGTCGGCCAAATCACTCGCTAACATGCGTTCCCACAAGCGCTCGGTCACCGGTCAGGAGCACACTGTCGACTCGCTGATCGAGGCGGGTATTTTCCTGTGCGGCAGTCCTGATACGGTGCGCAAGCAGCTCACCGATGCGCACCGCCTGCTCGGCTTTCAGAACCTACTGTGCCTGCTGCAGTTCGCCACGTTGCCGCGCGACCTCACCGAAAAGAACATCCGGCTGTTCGCCCGCGAGGTCCTGCCAGCGCTCCAGCAGCTAACTGATAAGGAATATACCGGCATGGAGACGCAGGCCGCCGAGTAAGGAAGCCGCCTGCCAACCATGACCGCAAACTCCCTGGGAGGGGACGGTGATCAAGCAGATGCAGTTCAACGGCGAGGTCATCGTCGTCACGGGTGCTGCCGGCGGAATCGGGCGTGCCACCGCCGAAGCGCTCGCCGAGCTCGGCGCGACTGTCGTTCTGGTGGGGCGCACGAAGGACAAGCTGGACGAGGTCAAGGCGGCGCTCGACCAGACCGGAGCCAAGAGCGCGGTCTGTGCTGCCGACGTCTCGAAGGAGCAAGACGTCGAGCGTCTTGCCCAGTTCGTCGAGGAGGAATGGGGCCGCGCGAAGGGCGTGATCAACAACGCCGGCAACAACTTCATATCGTACATCACCGACCTGTCGACGGAGAAGTGGCACGAATTGATCGCCGTCGATCTGGACAGTATTTTCTTCATGTGCCGAGCCTTCATCCCGCTGCTTCTGAAGTCGAACAATCCGTCGATCCTCAACGTCGCGTCGACCTTCGGGCATATCGGCAATCCGCAGATGCCGGTCTACTGCGCCGCCAAGGGTGGCGTGATCTCGTTGACGCGGCAGCTTGCCGTCGACTACGGCAGCCGGGGGCTGCGGGTAAATTCGATCTGTCCCGGTCCGACGCTGTCGCCGCGCGTGCGCGGATACTTCGACAGTGGCAAGGCCGATCCAAGCGGAACGCTGCAGAAGGTGATGCTGGGACGTTTTGCCGAGTGCGACGAGATCGGCAACGTCGCCGCGTTCCTGGTGTCGGATGCCGCCTCCTATGTCCACGGCGCGTCGATCCTGGTCGACGGCGGCCAGACCATCAATTAGACCGTTGTTGCGAAACAGACAGCGGAGAGGCCTCAGGTGACCGCAGTCCTCAAGGGCGTCAGCGTCGTCGATCTCGGGACGATGATCACCGCCCCGCTGGCGGGCATGATGCTGGCCGATCTCGGTGCCGACGTCCTCAAGGTCGAGCATCCGCAGGGCGGCGATCCCTTCCGCAGCTTCCGTGGCGGACTCTACAGTCCGCATTTCGTCGCTTACAACCGCGGCAAGCGCTCAATCAAGCTCGACCTCCGCTCGGAGGATGGGCGCAAGATCCTGCTCAAGCTCCTCGCCCGCACCGACGTGCTGGTTGAGAACTACCGTACCGGCGTCATGGAGCGCCTCGGCCTCACCCGGGAGGTGCTACAGGCGACCAATCCACGGCTGATTCACTGCTCGATCACCGGGTTCGGGACGAGCGGGCCATACAGCGCCCGCCCGGCCTACGACATGGTCGGTCAGGCGCTTAGCGGCATCGCCAGCCTGTTTCTCGATCCGGAGCGCCCGGAGACATCAGGCCCGACGATCCCCGACAACGCGACCGGGATGTATGCTTGCTACGGGATTCTCGGCGCGCTGTACGAGCGCGAGCGGACCGGGCGCGGGCGCCGCATCGAGGTCAACATGATGGAGGCATCGATTGCCTTCATGCCCGACCCGTTCGCCAACCACGTCCGCCTCAACATCGCTAACGACCGGCTGACGCGGGTGGCGAGTTCCCACTCCTTCGCGTTCCGCTGCGCCGACGGCAAGCTTCTGGCGGTGCATCTGTCGTCGCAGCCGAAGTTTTGGGAAGCATTCTGTGATGTGCTGGAAAGGCTTGAACTGATCGATGACGAGCGCTTCAAGACCCGTGAGCTAAGAATCCGCAATTACCGCGAGCTGTGCCACGTGCTGGGCGACATCGTGGTCACGCGTCCGCGCGGCGAATGGATGACGCGGCTGGAGGCGGCCGACGTGCCGTTCGCGCCGGTCCAGACAATTCCAGAAGTGATCGACGATCCGCAGGTGCAGCATCTGCACACCTTCTATGAGGAGCAGCACCCGGTGGAAGGACGCAATATCGGAGTCCACCGCCCGGTACTGATCGACGGACAGCGCGACGCGGTCGCGCCGGCGCCGACGCTCGGCGAGCACACCGAGGCGGTGCTGACGGGGCTCGGTTATGACGACGAGGAGATCACGCGGCTGCGCAGCGCATCCGTGATCTAGGTGACCGGGTTGCCGGCATCCGGCAACCTGAAACAAGCAGGGCGGCTCGTGAACACGGGCAACACAATGGGAGGAACATCATGAAGCGTCTCTTGACCACGACGGTGATCTGGGCCATCGCCGGCGGCGCCGTCTCGGCGCAGGAACTTCGTTTCCTCAACGCCTTCGACGCGCGCTATCCGCCGACCAAAATGCTGGTGCAGAAGTACGCGGAAACAGTCGAGAAGGCGACCAGCGGCAAGCTCAAGTTCCGCATCAGCGGCCCGGAAGTGGTCAACGCCTTCCAGCAATTCGAGCCGGCGAGCAAGGGCGCATTCGACCTGCTGTTCACGGTGCAGCCGTACCACGTCGGAACGACATCAGTGTCGCTCGGCATCTATTCGATCGAGCCTGATCCCGCTGCGTTCCGCAAGGCGGGCGTCTTCGACCATCTCGACAAGGAGTACAACCGCTTCAACCTCAAGCTCCTGGCGCTGATCCCCGGCTCGCTGAAAGGCAACGGTTCGTTTCATGCCATGCTGCGCGATCCGATCACGACGGGCGACATCAAGGGACGGCGGGTGCGCGGCAACCGGCTGTATCAGCCGTTGATCGAGAACCTCGGCGCCAGCATGGTGGTGCTGCAAGTCGGCGAGGTCTATCCCTCGCTGCAGAAGGGGACGATCGACGGCGCATTCGGTCCGGTGAGCGGATCAGGCGACTACAAGTGGCATGAGGTCGCCAAATACTCGATGCGGCCGACATTCGGCTACATCTACCAGTTTCTCCTCGTCAATCAGAACAGCTTCAACAAGCTATCGGCCGATGCCCAGAAGATCATGATCGAGGAAGCCCGGAAGCTCGAAATCCCGGGCCAGAAGGCGATGGACGACCAGCTCAAGGAGGAGGACGCCGATCTCCAGAAACGCGGCATGATGCTGACCAGCCTCGCCCCGGCTCGATACGCCGAGGCGTTGAAGGCCTACAACGAGGGCATCTGGACGTCGGCGGAAGGATCGAAGGCGACCGGCGACCGCGCCAAGGCGTTCCACGCCTTCGTCAAGGAGAAGGGGTTCCTGAAATAGGCCCAGTCGTTCGGGTCGCGGGCGCGGCGCATGACTGTGCGCCGCCTCTGCGCGCGGATGACCTCACGATGATGCAGCCGCACCTGCCCGAGACTATGCGGAGCGAGCCGTCCGTGCTGCGCTTGCACGGCCTCGTCACCGATATCGGCTATCTCTTGGCCGGCCTTGGCCTCGCCGCGATGGGCGTCCTCTATTGCATGGAGGTCGTACTCCGCTACTTCGTGCACAGACCGACGAGCTGGAGTCTGGAGACCGTCACCTTCCTGATGCTCATCATGATGTTTTTGGCGGTGCCGCACGCCGTGCGCGCCGGCATGCACATCGCCGTGACGCTGCTGGCGGACCTCTATCCGAAGCAGATACGACGCCTTGCCTTCATCATGAATTCCATTGGGCTGATCCTGTGCACGTTCATCGCCTATCTGAGCCTGCGTGAGAATCTGGCGCAGTATGACGGGCTGATCGAGACCAACGGCAATCTCGTCATTCCCAAGTGGTGGCTGACGGCTTTCATCACCTACGGCTTCGCCAATTCGGCGCTGTGGTACGCCCGCCTGCTGTGCAACGGCGGCAGGCCGATCGGCCCGGTGCTGGCGATCGTCCGCGCGCCGGACGGCGGGGCGCAGCGATGAGCGAGCTTGCAATCCTTGGCATCGGTCTCCTCGTCCTGGTCGCGCTGTTTCTCAGCGGCCTGCCGGTCTACCTCTGTTTCATCCTGCTGGTCGGCTCCAGCGTGATCGTGATCTTCGGCGATGCCGGCTTCGGCATGATCGCCAACAGCATCTTCGACGTCGGCACGACCGAGGCGCTGACCACGGTGCCGCTCTACATCCTGATGGGCGAGATCCTGATGCGATCCGGCTCGATCGACGTGCTGTTCGCGTCGATCGACAAGCTGGTTGGCGGCATTCGCGGCCGCCAATATCACATGACGCTGACGCTCTCGGCGATCCTCGGCGCTCCGGCGGGCTCCGGCATCGCGGTCGCCGCCATGCTCGGCCGCTCGGTCATGCCGCCGATGGTCCGCCGCGGCTATGATCCCGGGCTGACCGCGGGTGTCATGATGGGCGGGGCGTTGCTCGCCCCGATCATTCCGCCGAGCGTGCTGGCGATCATCATCGGCACCTTGGCGGACGTCTCGATTGCCGACCTGCTGATCGCCGGCATCATCCCCGGCATCGTGCTGACCTTTCTCTATGTCGGCATCGTTGTCTGGAAGGTCCGGCGCAACCCCGCGCTGGCGCCGGACGAGGTCTATGTCCGTCCCTCCCGGCAGGAGAAGCTGATCGCGCTTACGAAGATGATCCCCTTCAGCCTGATCATTTTCGTGGCGGTCGGGCTGATCATGATCGACTTCGCCACGGCATCGGAAGCCGCCGCGCTCGGTGCTTTGGCGGCGTTCATCGAGTCCCTCTGCTATCGGCGCATGCGGTTCACCGACTACCTGCAGGCGGCAAGCGACTCGGCGGTACTGTCGGCGGTCATTCTCCTGATCATGGCGAGCGCCATTCTATTCGGCCAGATTCTCGCCTTCACCGGCGGCATCCAAGAGCTCGGCGCGGCGATCGAGCAGTTCAAGGACCACCGCTGGCTGGTCTTCATCCTGATGATGCTGCTGCCGTTCGTGCTCTGCATGTTCGTCGACCAGGTCGGGCTGATGATGGTGCTGATCCCGATTTACGAACCGCTGATCAAGGCGCTCGACTTCGACCCGGTCTGGTTCTGGATGCAGTTCCTGATCAACATGGTGGTCGGCGCGATCACGCCGCCCTTCGGCTACATCATATTCGCCCTCAAGGCGGCCGTGCCGGGGATGACGCTGCCGCAGCTCTACCGTCCGGCCTGGACCTTTGTGCTTGTGACGGTGTTCGGCATCGTCGTGTTTGCCGTCTTCCCGGATCTCGTCACGTTCCTGCCGCGCGCGCTGAAGTGACGTGCCCGCGTCACGTCAGCACCTCCCCGAACCGGACGGCATGGCCGATGCCGAGCGCCTTGCCGTCGATCAGCACGAAGGCGACGCGGGCCGGTTCGCTGCTGCGATTCGCCCAGGCGTGGTTGGTGCCGCGCTGCACCAGGACATCGCCGGCTTTCAGCATCACGGTCGAGTCATCCATGTCCATCTCGATCGTGCCGGAAAGCACGATCACATAGTCGATCGATTCGGTACGGTGCATCACAACCTTGTTGCCCGGGGAAAAATCGATTACCGCGAACCGCGAGCCGTTCGGCGGCGGCTGGGGGCCGAGCTTGCGCGCGCCCATGTCTTCGATCGCCCCGCCGGCGGCGATGTTGGCCGGAGTCTCGGTGGTGCACCAGAGCAGCGTCGTCTTTAGCCCGGGCATTGGGGTTCGCGCATTCCCGGCCGGCCCGTCGATCAGGACCTTGGCGACGTTGGACTGGTCATGACCGGTGATGACGCGGCGGACTGGGGAAAGACTTTCTGCCATGGAGGTTCTCCCTGAGACACAACCTTGCGGACGCTTGATCGGCTCCGCGTCGTGGCGCAAGCTCATGCAAATCCCGTTGGGAGGAAAGCAAATCCCATGAGTGCCGTCGAGATGCGGTCGCCCGCCGCGGCAAAGGGCCAGATTCCAACCGGCGACGAATTGGTGGCGCGTGCGCGCGCGCTGGCGCCGAAGCTGCGCGAACGGGCGGTGCGCGCCGAGCGAGAACGCAACATCCCGCTGGAAACAGTACAGGAATACATCGATGCGGGAATGCTGCGCACTTTGATGCCGCGGCGCTGGGGCGGCTACGAGCACGACCACGAGGTCGAGTTCAACATCGCGATCGAGCTCGGGCGCTCGACCTGCGGCTCCTCGGCATGGTGTCTTAACTACCTGAGCGACCACGCGTGCATCCTCGCGCACTTTCCCGACGAGGCGCAGCACGATGTCTGGGGCGACGGTCCGGACGTCTGCATCGCGACATCCGCCGCGCCCACCGGCAAGGCGGAGGTTGCACCCGGCGGCTACCGGCTCAACGGCAAGTGGTCGTGGTGCAGCGGCATTCGCCACTCGCCGTGGATCATGATCGGCGGGCTGGTGCACCGCGAAGGCGATCACCATCCGGACATGCGGCTCATGGCGGTGCCGACCTCCGAGCTCGCGATTCTCGACACATGGCATTGCGCCGGCTTGCGCGGCACTGGATCGAACACCGTGCAAGCCGACAATGTCTTCGTGCCCGAACACCGCAGCGTGTCGTTCAGCACGTTGCGGGATGCACACTCGCCCGGCTCCAAACTCAACACCAATCCGATCTACCGGACGCCGTTCATCGCGGTCCACACCTACGCGCTGCTCGGCCCGGCGCTCGGCCTGGCGCGTGGCGCCTACGAGGAATTCGTGCAGTGGACCCGGCAGCGCTACCTCACCTACACGGCGCTCGCCATCGCCCAGCACGTGCCGGTGCAGATCAAGGTCGCCGAGATCGGCGCCGAGATCGACGCCGCCGAGCTGCTGGCGCGCCGCTGCCTCGCCACCGCGCGACACGACTACACCGGCATGACGAAGGAGACGCGGACGCTGCTGCGGCGCGATTTCACTTACGCCATGAAGATGCTGGTCGACGCCATGGAGGCGCTGGTCAAGATCAGCGGATCGAGCGGACTGCTGGACGACAATCCAGTGCAGCGGTGTTGGCGCGACGTGCATGCGATCGGCTCGCATGTGGTGATGAACTGGGACGTTCCGGCGGAGAATTACGGACGCATGCAATTCGGCCTCGGGCTGAACGAGGCGTATCCGATGTTTTAACCTCTCCGATTGCCGCGGTTGTCATCCCGGCCGAGTGCGAAGCACGAGAGCCGGGACCCGTGTGTCCACTGGGATACATGGGTCCCGGGTCTCGCTTACTTCGTTCGCTCGCCCGGGATGACATCTGATTTGGGTCCGGGATGACAGCGGAAAGGCTTGCGACAGCTTCTACTTCGGCGCGTCCTTCGCATATTGCCCTTTATACCAATCCAAGATTTCGCCGCCGGTCGTGACCCACACCTCCTGCCGCGAGCGAATGTGCGCCAGCGCCTTGTCGAAATACTTGCTGCGGTGCGGATGACCGATCAGGAACGGGTGCAGGCAGATCGACATCACGCGCCCGGTCTTGGCACCGTCCTCGTACAGCACGTCGAACTGGTCGCAGATCATCTGCCCGAACCGCTCCGGGCTCTGGTGCAGGCCGATCAGTGCCGGAATGTCATTGAGTTCCGTCGAGTACGGCATCGAATGCATCGAGCCGGTCTTCACCCGCATCGGATAGGGTTGATCGTCGTTGACCCAGTCGCCCACATACTCGATGCCGTTCTCCGCCAGGATGTCGAGCGTCCGAATGGTCTCGCTCAGGGCCGGCCCGAGCCAGCCGCGCGGCGCCTTGCCGACGCTCGCCGCGATGGCCTTGACGACGTCCTCGATGAGCGCGCGCTCCTCGGCCTCCGGCTGCTCACTGATCAGGACGGAGTTGGTCTGCCCGTGCCCCATCCATTCCCAGCCGAGCTGCTTGCCGGCTTCGATGATGCGCGGATAGTGGTGACAGACGTCGGAGTTGAGCGCCACCGTGCCCTTGATGCCGTGTTTCTCCATCACGTCCATCATGCGCCAGATGCCGACCCGGACCCCGTAGTCGCGCCAGGAATAATTGAGCACGTCGGGGATGCGCGTATTGCGCTCGACCGACGTCGCGGGCCGATCGAAGTAAAAGTGCTCGATGTTGGGAATGACCCAGACAGCGACGCGCGCGCCATTGGGCCAGCGCAACGGCGGACGATCAACGATCGCGGAATAGGGGAAGCGGCCATGCTCGCGCGGAACCGGTGTGGATTGTGACATGAATCTCTCCTTCGTGGGCCTGAGAGCTCAACCACGTGTCCCGGGCGCAGCGCAGCGTGAAACGGCGCGCTGCAGAACCGGGACCCCGGTTTCTCGCAGCAAAACCAAACCGGGGCCCCACTAAACTAGCCAGCCGGCGGCGCGTTGTGGCCTATGGTGCGCAGATATTGCAGCGTCTCGTCGAGCGAGACGACATCGGCATATTTGGCGTTGAGGTCGAACAGGCTCTGCGCGTGCGCGGCCTCCGAGCGGTCGCCGACCGCCTCGCGCACCACCATGGGGCGCAACCCGGTCTGCACCGCATCCACCGCCGTCGCTCGAACGCAGCCACTGGTGGTGCAACCGGCGATGATCAGCGTGTCGACACCGCTGGTCAAAAGCCGCGGCACCAGATCGGTGCCGAAGAAGCAAGAGGCATACTTCTTCACCAGCAGGCTGTCGCCTGGGCGGAAGTCCATCCGCGCGTCGAGCTCCACCGCTGGCGTACCGGCCTTCAGACTCTTGGTGCCGCTGTGCTTGAGCACCCAGATGCCGGCGTCCTTGAAGTCGGTGTCATGATACATGACGGTCGAGAAGATCACCGGCACGTTGCGCTCGTGGGCGATGTCGATCAGCGGCTTCATGGCCGCGATCTGCGGTTCGAGATCGGCGCCGAGCGGCATGTTCCGGTCGGTGAAGGCGTTGATCATGTCGATGACGATCAAGGCCGGCCGTGCGCCGAAGCCGATCTTGAGGCCGAAGCCGCGCTGCCGGAAGAATTCCTCATCGTCCTTGCCGCTCGTCTGTGCCATTTTGTTATCTCCCATCGATCAGCGGGGGGTGAGACCGAAGCGGGCTTAGCGCATGTCGCGCAGACCCGATTGCTTGAGCAGCGGATAGGTCACGTCGCGGAACTGCTTCATGCCGTCGAGATAGCGCGGCCAGGACAAAAGCACGCCGTCGAGGCCCATGCGCGACAGGGTGTGCAGCCCGTCGACGATCTGGTCCTTGGTTCCGATCAGCGGATAACCGCCCCATCCGGCGATGAAGTGCGACTTCAAGCCTTCCAAGACACCCGACGGAAAGGTCTTGGCGTTGATGCCGATTGTGTCCAGCACATTGGTGGCCGCGCCCCAGTCGCCCTTCTCGTTGACGTAATAGTCGTGGAACTCCTTTGCCTCCTGCTCGGTCTCGCCCTGCACGACGCAGGCCAGCGTCCAAACGCGAATCTCGCGGCCGTACTCCTCGCGCGCCAGGTTGCGATAACTGTCGACGTGCGCCTTGAAGGCGTCGAACTCGAACGAGCGCGGGCCGAGATAGACCATGTCGCAATTCTTGCAGGCGAAGTGGCGGCCGCGGTCTGACCCGCCCGCATTCATCAGGGCGGGATAGGGCTTCTGGATCGGCTTCGGCTGCAGATATCCCTTCTGGATCTTGTAGTACCTGCCTTCGTGGTCGAATTCCTCGTCCTCGGTCCAGAGCCGCTTGACGATCTCCAGCCATTCCTCCGCCATGTCGTAGCGGTCGTCGTGCGGCAGCAGCTCCGTGCCGAACATATCGATCTCCGGCTTGTTCCAGCCGCAGACGATGTTGAGCGTGTAGCGGCCGCTGGAGATGTGGTCGATCACGGTGGATTGCTTGGCCGCGATGATCGGATGGTTGAGGGAGACATGTGAGGTTGAGGTGATGCCGGAATAGCCGGTGGACGCGCCGAGACCGGCCGCCCAGGTGTAGGTCTCGAAGCCCGGACCCTGCGGATTGACCTTGCCGCCAAAGCCGCGCCAGCGCGCGACCGGCACGATCGCCTCGAACTCCATCTCATCGGCGTACTTGGCGAGCTGCAGGGTGTTCGGCCAGGTGATCTCGAGGCGCCCATCGAGATCCGACATGACGCAGCCGCTGTCGAGATTGGTCTGGAAGGTGCCGAGCTTCAGCCTGCGATTATTGAAGGCCGGATTGCTCTCCCGCCGATCGGCGGCCATTTTCGATTTGACCATCATGATGCCCTTCCCTCCCCGTTATCCTCCGACAAACGCTACCACACCCTGTGCGCGAGCCTCCATTGACATGGATCAAGACCGCCGCTGAGACAATTGGCTGTCTGCTGAGGGCGGGCGAGGCGTGGTCGTCGATGCCGAGTGTCCCGAATTCGGAAGTTCGCTCCGGAGCAAGCCGAGCACTCAAGGGAACTTCCGAATCGCGGCACTAATTTAGTTGACGGTGGCTCCGGATTTCCTCACGACATCGCCCCAACGGACGATCTCCGATTTGACAAACGCCTGAAGTTCAGCCGGTGATCCGGTGTCCGCCGGGACCAGGCCGATCTTGTTGATCTGGTCGCGGGTCGCGGGCATCGCCATGACGGCCTTGAGCTCCGCATGCAGCTTGTCGACGATCGGCTTCGGCGTACTCGCAGGCGCGACCACCATCTGCCAGGCCGAGGCCTCAAAGCCCGGAACGCCAAGTTCTGCGATCGGCCTGATGCCGGGTGCGGCCGGCGCCGCGGTCTTGGTCGTCACCCCGAGCGCGCGCACCTTCCCCTGCTGGATCAAGGGCAACGATGAGGCGAAATCCGTCATCATTACCTGCAACCGGCCGCCCATGAGGTCTGCCAGTCCCGCCACCGCCGCTTTGTAGGGCACGTGCACCATGCGAATGCCAGTCATGCTGCTGAACAGTTCCGCATAGAGATGGAACGGCGTGCCCGGTCCGGTCGAGCCGTAAGAGAACGCGCCGGGCTTTTCCTTGGCAAGCTTGATGAATTCTGGCACCGAGCGCGCCGGCAACTCGTTGTTGAGGACCAGCACGAACGGCACGGTGGCGATCAGCGCCAGCGGCGTGAAGTCGGTCGCCGGGTCATAGGGCAGCTTCTTATGCAGCGTCGCGTTGATGGCGAGCGGCGTGCTCGTGCCCATCAGCAGCGTGTACCCGTCCGGCTTGGACTGGACCACGGCCCTGGCGGCGATGATCGTACCGGCGCCCGGCCGGTTTTCCACGACGAAGGTCTTGCCCATTCGTTCCGACAGCCTCGCGGCAAGGATTCGTGCGAGCAGGTCGGTTCCCGCACCTGGGCCGGTCGGCACGATGATTGTGACGTTGCGGGTCGGATACTTCTGTGCTTGCGCGGTTGTGGGCCATATCCCGCCCAGGATGGCAATTCCGACCATGCCCAACAGCGCCAGTACGAACTTCATGTTACCCTCCAATCTCGCAGCGTCCGCAACGAAGCGCCGCGATGTCGCCCATTATCGACTCTCGATTGGCAAGGTGTCCATGCTGGGACGGCATGGGCGTGCCCTTGATCCCGCAGCCGTCTACGGCTTTGATCCGGAACGAGCAGGACACCAACACCACAGCCTTGCCGCGCAGGAGCGCACCATGATCACCAGTCGCGATCGAATCCTGACGACCCATGTCGGCAGCTTGCCGCGCAACGAGAAGCTGTCCGACCTCTTGATGGAGCAGGAAGAGGGCAGGAGCTATGATGCGAAGCTGCTCGCCGATGAGATGGACAAGGCGGTCCGCCACGTCGTGCAGCGGCAGGTGGCTTCCGGCATTGACATCGGCAACGACGGCGAGCAGTGCCGTATCGGTTTCCAGACCTACGTGCCGCAGCGCATGTCCGGCTTCGCCGGCGTGTCGAAGCGGCGGCGCGGCCGCGAGTTCGAGGAATTCCCCGAGCTGCTCGCCTACCTGATGCGCCGCTTCCCGCAGCAGACCAAGGGTCAGCACGCCGCGCCCGAGGCGCAGGCCGATGTCAAGTACCACGATCTCAAGCCGATCACCGATGAAACCACGCGCTTCAACAAGATCGCCGGCGAGCTCGGCGCGTTCTCCGAGCGCTTCATGACCGCAGCTTCGCCGGGAATCATTTCGACCACGATGCTTAACGCCTATTATGACTCGCACGACGCCTATCTCGACGCCATCGCGCGCGAGATGAGCAAGGAATACCAGGCCGTGCACAAGGCCGGGCTGATCTTGCAGATCGACGCGCCCGACCTCGCGATGGACCGCACGATGATGTACCGCGATCTCTCGGACGCCGAATTCGTCAAGGCCTGCGAGCGCCACGTCGCCGCGATCAACAAAGGGATCGAAGGCATCCCGCGCGATCGCGTGCGGTTGCATCTCTGCTACGGCAACTGGGAAGGCCCGCACATTCACGATATCCCGCTGGAGAAGATCCTGCCCGCGCTCTACACCGCCAATGTCGGCGCGTTGTCGATCGAATTCTCCAACCCGCGCCACGCCCACGAATACGCCGCACTCAAGAGGCACAAGCTGCCGGACCACATGCTGCTGATCCCCGGCGTCGTGGAATCCACCTCGAACTTCGTCGAGCACCCGGAAGTCGTGGCCCGCCGGATCGAGGACGCGGTGGCCGCCGTCGGCGACCGCGAACGGGTGATCGCAAGCACCGATTGCGGCTTCGGCACCTTCACGCGGCGCGAATGGGTGGTGGAGCCGGTTGTGTGGCTGAAACTCCAGTCGATCCGGGACGGGGCCGACATCGCCTCGACCCGCCTCTGGGGCCGCAGCGCCGCCTGAGCCGCGGAGGCCATGCAGTTTGGTCCCTTGCCGCCGCGTCGTTCTGTCCCATTCCGAGCGCCGCTCATGGACAGTCCGGCGCTGCGGTGGTTTACTTTGTTACATAACGAACGACCAAAATCGCCCGGGAGGGGAACAGTGACGACGATGCGGTTGGCGGCGTTGGCCGCGGCTTCGGCAATCCTCGCCGGGACGGCGCAGGCTCAAACGGTCAGCATCGGTACCAGCCCTGTCGGTTCGCTCAACAACTCGCTTGGCAATGCACTCGGCAAGGTCGTCACGGACGTCGGGGGGTTGCGCGCGCGCGTTGTCCCGTTCGGCGGCGGCCAGCAGTTCCTGCCCCTCATCGACAAGCAGGAACTCGAAATGGCGATTCCAGCCTCGAATGACGCGGTGTTCGCCTATCGGGGAGAAGGCGACTTCAAGGGTAATCCGAGTCCGGGACTGAGGCTGCTCGGCGCGGTGTTCCCCTTTACCATCGGCTGGTATGTGAAAAAGGACTCCCCTTACAAAAGCCTGACCGAGCTCAAGGGCAAGAAGATCGCGGTCGGGTTCACCGCGAACTCGGCGCAACGCCGGGTTGTTCAGGCCACCATGGCCGCCTACGCCGTGAACGAGGCGGATTTCGACAGCGTGCCCGTGCCGCACGTGGTGCGCGGCGCCGACGACTTCATGCAGGGTAAGGTTGAGGCCTCTTTGTTCGCGGTCGGCGCGGGCAAGATGGCGGAGGTGAATGCCAAGGTGGCCGTCCGCTTCTTGAGTATCCCGAAGACGCCCGAGGCGCTCGCGGGCCTCCGCAAGTTCCTGCCAATCTCATACATTGCGGAGCTTAAGCCTGCGCCCGCCTTTGCCGGCGTGAACGAGCCAACCAATCTGCTGTTCGAGGACTATGTGGTCATCGCCGGCGCGCAGATGTCCGACGACAGCGCCTACAAGATCGCCCGGATCCTCTACGAATCGCAAGACAAGCTCGCCGCCATCGCCAAGACTTTCGAGCGCTACAACAAGGCCGACCTAGCGAGCAACCGCGGCGTCCCGTATCATCCGGGCGCGATCAGGTATTACAAGGAAAAGGGCATCTGGAAAGGCAACTAGTGTGGTGGATTTGATGTGGTGGATTTGAAGTTCCTGCCATTGTTGCGACAGGCTCATCGCTGAAGCTTCAAATCCAAAACTAGTGTGGTGGTTCAGAAGTTCGCTTCCTTGTCGCCGCGAGTCCATCGAGCGAACTTCTGAGCCAAACCACACTAGACTCAATAGCTCGCTAGTGCCGCCGATTTGAAGTTCCTGCACCACTTGCGGCAATCTCATTCAGGAACTTCAAATCGAAAGCGGCACTAGAATCATAGACTTGCTAGTGCCCCTTTGCTTCCGAAGTTCGTGTCGGAGGGTGCTGCAATGTATCACGAACTTCGGAGGCGGGGCGCTAGTGTCCTTTCGAATCCGAAGTTCGCTAAGAAGGCGCTGCGAGGTACTGCGAACTTCGGATTCGGGACACTAGATTCATGAAGTTGCTGGTGTTGGAAGTTCGCTCCGGAGCGGACTTGCAAACTCAAGCGAACTTCCGAATCGCGACACCAGCCCGCCGGCAACCAACCTCGACGGAGGAAGAGAAATGAGATTTCTACGACTGGCGGCAATTGCCGTGACGACCTTGCTTGTCGCCACATCCGCCCACGCCCAGACGATCAGCATCGGAACGAGTCCGGTCGGCTCGCTCAACTATTCTCTGGGCAACGCCTTGGGGAAAGTGATGACCGAACAGGGCGGGCTTCGCGCCCGCGTGGTGCCATTCGGCGGAGGTCAGCAGTTCCTTCCATTGATCGGCAAGAACGAGCTGGAATTGGCGATCCCCAGCGCGAGCGACTCTATCTTCGCGCTTCAGGGCAAGGCAGCGTTTGAAGGCAGTCCGACTCCCGACCTGCGGGCCATCGGCACCGTGTTTCCCTACTACGTGGGCTTCTTCGTGAAGAAGGACTCGCCGTACAAGAGCTTGTCGGATTTGAAAGGGAAGAAGTTCCCTGTCGGATTCACGGCCAACTCGGCGCAGCGCCGAATTTATCTGGCCGGCCTCGCCTCCGAGGGGCTCAAGGAATCGGACTTCGACGGCGTCGCGGTTCCGCACGTCGTGCGGGCTGCCGACGACTTCGCGCAAGGTAAGGTTGAGGCAACGACGTTTGCGATTGGCGGCGGCAAGGTGGCGGAGGTCGATGCCAAGCTCGGCGGTGTCCGTTTCCTCAACATGCCGAATACCCCGAAGGCCTTGGCGGGGATCAAGGAGTTCATGCCCACGACCTATATCGACGTGGTGAACCCTGCCCCGCAATTCGCCGGCGTTGTCGCTCCGACATCGGTGATGTTCGAGGATTATCTGGTCCTCGCCGGAAAGCAGCTTTCCGACGACGCCGCTTACAAGATCGCAAAGGTCCTCTACGAGCATCAGGACAAGCTTGAGGCGATTGCCAAGCCGTTCGGCCGCTACGACAAGGCCGAGCTGGCGCGCAGCCATGGCATCACCTTCCATCCGGGTGCGATCAAGTACTACCGGGAAAAGGGCATATGGAAGGACAACTAGTCGGCTGCAGCGCCGCGTTCAAACGAATGGCGCATCATGCCTGAGCCTATGGATGAGCAAGCCGACACCAAGGGCAGGCTTGGGATGGTGGCGAGTGCGCTCGCGATCGCTCTGACTCTGGCGGCGCTTGGTTGGGCCGCCGATATCTATCGCACGTTCGGGCTGCTGCTGATCAACGAGCAGTTCAACGCCTTCGTTCTCGCCATCGCTTTGGTCCTGGTCTACCTGACCGTACGCGCCGGCAAGGACCAGCACGGCCCACCGCCCTGGTACGATATCGTGGCCGGGGTCGCCGGCGCCTTGGCGGCACTCTACGTCGCCTACGACTATCGCGCGCTCTCCGACGCGATCGCATTCCGCCCGTTGCACGGCGTGATCGTCGGCGGCATTCTGCTCGTGCTCGTGCTCGAGGGGCTGCGTCGCGTCAGCGGCAATGTCTTGACCGCCATCCTGGTCGTGTTCATCGCCTACGGCTTTTTCGGTCATCTGTTGCCCGGTGACTTTCAGGGCCGACGCGTCAGCCCGGATGGACTCCTCTTGTATCTATCGCTTGACGTGAACGGGGTGTTCGGATCGGTATTCGGCGTCGCCTGTACCATCGTCGTCTCATTCCTATTCTTTGGCGCGCTGCTGGGACGTTCCGGCGGCGCAAATTTCTTCACCGATCTGGCAATCGCCGCTCTGGGGAATTTTCGCGGCGGAGCCGCCAAGATCGCCGTCGTGGCGTCGTCTCTTTTCGGTACAATCTCCGGCAACGCCGTCGCCAACGTCGTGGCGACGGGTGTCGTCACCATCCCGATGATGAAGCAGTCTGGCTATAAGCCGCATCACGCCGGGGCGATCGAGGCCGTGGCGTCGACCGGCGGACAGCTGATGCCGCCGGTCATGGGCGCGGCCGCCTTCATTATGGCGGAGCTGCTGGCCGTCTCCTACGCCGAGATCGTCATCGCGGCGACCATCCCGGCTCTCCTCTACTATGCGGCGCTGTTCATTCAGACCGATCTCGAGGCGGCGAAAAGCGGCATTTCGGCGATTCCACGGTCGGAGATCATTCCGGTTCGGAAAGTCCTGACCGAAGGCTGGTATTTCGTGGTGCCGTTTGCCGTCCTGATCGGAGGACTGTTCTGGCTCAACCAGAGCCCGGAGACGGCGGCGCTTTACGCTTCGCTGACTCTGATGGTTTGCGGTTTTCTCGGAAACTACCGCAACAAGCGGATGGGCCCGAGGGACCTGTTGGCGTCGCTCGTCGAAACCGGCCGCAGCTCGCTCGATATCCTGATGATCGCTGCGGCCGCCGGGTTCATCATCGGCGTCCTCAATGTCTCCGGACTAAATTTTGCGCTCACCATTGCGCTGGTGCATCTCGGCGCCGGCAGCATGGCGCTGCTGCTGCTGCTGGCGGCCGGCATCGCGATCATTCTCGGCATGGGCATGCCGACCGTCGGCGTCTACGTCCTGCTCGCGGCCCTGGTCGCGCCGGCCCTGACCGAAGTCGGCGTGCCGGCATTGGCGGCGCATTTGTTCGTGCTCTATTTCGGTATGATGTCGATGACCACGCCGCCGGTCGCGGTCGCGGCCTTCGCTGCCGCCAGCATTGCACAAAGCGATCCGATCCGGACCGGCTTCGCCGGAATAAAGTTCGGCTGGTCGGCCTATATCGTCCCGTTCCTGTTCGTCTCATCGCCGACGCTGCTGATGCAAGGCACGCCGACCCATGTCTCGCTCGCTGTCGTGACCGCCATCATGGGTGTCTACCTGGTCTCGGTCGCCGTCGCGGGCTTCATGACGCGGCCGGTTGGCCCCGTGCTGCGGGCGGCCTTCGCCGCATCGGGACTTGCCATGATGATCCCCGCGAACGCATTCCCCGGCGCGCTGTGGACCGATATCGCGGGGTTCGTCGTGGGCGCCGGACTGATCCTGTCGGAACTCGGCAGCACGCGGCGGACGCGCTCTACTCCGCAAAAGGTCGTCTGACGCTAGTGTGGTGGTTCAGAAGTTCGCTAAGAAAGTGCTGCAAGGTATTGCGAACTTGGGATTCGGGACACTGGCTTGCAGCGCTGCCGCGGCGCCTTCGGGTATCAGCAACGGATTGTTGGAGCGATCATCAGCGCTTGCGCATACATTCTCGTATGATCGTCGTGTATGATGGCGGTCGCCGGGCTGCCTGAAGGACATCCGGGATGTACAGCGCAACGATCGGGACGAGCCGGTATGCGTTTCCCGATCTTAAGACCTTGCTGGCCAAAGCCTCGCCGGCGCGGAGTGGCGATGCGCTCGCCGGTATCGCAGCCGCATCCGGGGAAGAGCGGGTCGCCGCGCAGTTCGCGCTCGCCGACCTACCACTCGGCAGGTTTCTGAACGAGTGTGTTATTCCCTACGAGACCGATGAGGTAACCCGCCTCATCGTCGACACGCACGATGCGGCGGCCTTCTCACCCATCGCTCACATGACGGTCGGCGAGCTCCGCGACTGGCTGTTGTCGGATGTTCCGACTGTGGATGCGCTCGCCAGGATTGCGCCGGGCGTGACGCCAGAGATGGCGGCCGCGGTCAGCAAGATCAGCCGGGTGCAGGATCTGCTGCTGATCGCGGCAAAGTGTTGCGTGGTGACCCGTTTCCGTAACACCATCGGTTTACCCGGCCGTTTGTCGGTCCGGTTGCAGCCGAACCATCCGACCGACGATGCTCGCGGCATCGCGGCCAGCATCCTCGATGGCCTGCTGCTCGGTGCCGGCGACGCCGTGATCGGCATCAATCCGGCCACGGATAGTCCGGAGCGCGCCCACGCGCTGCTGGAGATGCTCGACGAGATCCGGCTCAAGCTCGACATCCCGACGCAAGGCTGCGTGCTCGCGCATGTGACGACGACCCTGGCGTTGCTCGCGAAGGGCGCGCCGGTGGATATTGTCTTCCAGTCAATCGCCGGGACCGCGGCCGCCAATCGCAGCTTCGGCATCGATCTCGCGTTGCTGGACGAGGCGCGCACTGCGGCGCTGTCCCTGCGGCGCGGCACGGTCGGCGACAACGTCATGTATTTCGAGACCGGGCAGGGCAGCGCGCTGTCCGCTAACGCGCACCATGGCGCCGATCAGCAGACGCTCGAGGCTCGCGCCTATGCGGTCGCCCGCCGTTTCAAGCCGCTGCTGGTCAATACCGTCGTAGGCTTCATCGGACCCGAGTACCTGTTCGACGCCAAACAGATCATCCGCGCTGGGATCGAGGATCATTTCTGCGGCAAGCTGATGGGCGTGCCAATGGGCGTCGACGTCTGCCATACTAATCATGCCGAGGCAGACCAGGACGACATGGATACGCTGCTGACTCTGCTGGTGTCGAGCGGAGTCAATTTCGTCATGGGCGTCCCTGGCGCGGACGACGTCATGCTCGGCTACCAGAGCACGTCATTCCACGATGCGCTGGCCATGCGCGATCTTTTCAACCGCCGCCCCGCGCCGGAGTTCGAGGCCTGGTTGCAGCGTCAGGGATTGATGGACGGTGCGAACCGCATCCGTCCTTTGGCGATGCCCGGCCAGTTTTGCGCCTTGCTGCCGGCGTGAGGTCTTCGATGCGGAACGACCCGCCCCCGAACGACACACCTGCTGCTCCGCAGCCGCAGCCGATAAGCGGCGGAACGGCGCCGGATGTCTGGGCAAATTTGCGCCAGCTCACCGCGGCGCGCATCGGGCTCGCGCGCAGTGGAGCGTCGCTCGCCACCCGCCCGGTCCTTGACATGCGGCTGGCGCATGCGCGGGCGCGCGATGCCGTTCACGAGCGGCTCGATGAAGCGAAATTGCTGAACGACCTCGGGCACCTCGGCCTGCCGGTGCTGACCGTCTCCAGCGCTGTTCACGACCGGCAGCACTATCTGATGCGTCCCGACCTCGGGCGCCAGCTCGCGGCGGACGGCGAATTGATCCTGGTGTCGCAGCGCGACGGCGGGCATGACGTGGTCTTCGTCGTTGCCGACGGATTGTCGGCTCGCGCCGTGCAACAGCATGCCCGCCCGGTGCTGGCTGAGGTGATCCCCACGCTTCGGTCCGAGAGTTGGCAGCTCGCGCCGCTGATCATCGTCCGTAACGGCCGGGTCGCGATCGGCGATGCGATTGCGGCCCGGCTGGGCGTCGGCATCGTCGTCGCGCTGATCGGCGAACGGCCGGGGCTGTCCTCGCCTGACAGCATGGGTGCCTACCTGACCTGGCGGCCCGGCCCGCAGACCCTCGACGCGGATCGCAACTGCATCTCCAACATCCGCCCTGAAGGCGTCGGCTACGCGGATGCGGCCTTCAAGCTCACCCACATGCTGCGGGCGATTCGTTCACACCGAATGTCGGGGGTGCGGCTGAAGGACGACTCCGATCGCCCGCTGCTCGGCGAACGGTGAGTTGCCGCAGCCGGCGCGTCATGCATCAGCCGCAATGCGGACCCTCTCGCCGGTCGCCACGGCCCGTTCATTCGCAGTCGGTGTCGAGCCTGATCGACGCGTCTATCGGCGGGCGCCTGGAGGCGGCGGGCGCACGGGCACAAGTTGCGCCCCAATTTTTGTGCGATGGTGCCGCAAGAGGGATTCGAACCCCCGACCCCATCATTACGAATGATGTGCTCTACCAGCTGAGCTATTGCGGCACAGGTCGCACGCGCGCGGCTTCTGATATCGGCAGGCGGCGGCCTTGGCAAGCCAACCGCACGGGCGGCCTACTTCAAAAAATCCTGCAAATGACGGCGGTCGGCGGCCGGTTCAGCGGGAAGTTCCGGACCGGGATCGTCCGGGGCCCGCACCAGCGGACTGATCGGCTCCACCATCCGCCGCGCGCGCCCGCGCCCGGTATTGCCGGCGGGTTGCGGACGTGAGGCTCGGCCCGCGGCATCTGCTGCCTCCATGGCCGCCGGCTGTGCCCCGGCTTGCGGCATCTCGCCTGTGACCGGTCGCGCCGCCGCGTCCGGCCGTTGAACCAAAGGATTCGCTGCTGCCGCGTCGTCCGGCTTGATGTCCTCCACCATCAGTTCGCCCGCGTCGGCCGCCACTGCGCTCGCCCGCGAGGCGATCAAGGCGGACGACTCGTCGGTCGTGATGGCGCGCGATTGCGGCGCTGCCAATTCGGCCACCGGCACGCGCCATTCGAATGCATCGAGCCGCCCGCTCACCGGCGACACCGGAAGCCACCGGTCGGAAACGATCCCATCCGCCGTCCATGCCGGATCGCGCTGGGCATTGACGGCACGTGCCATCCATTCGCGCGCCCGTCCCTCGTCGCCGTGCTCCGCTTCTTCCAGCTCTGCCATCAAGACGGCGACGCGCTGCGTCGGCGTGCGCAGATGCGGGGCCAACACAGTGCGAGCGGTCGAAAATTCCTGGGCATCGATCGCTGCCCGCGCCACCGCCAGCGCACTCTCGACGTGGTTCGGCGCCTTCTGAGCCAGGCTCTGCACGCGCGCGAGACGCTCGCGCGCCGAATCGCCGATCCGGAGATGCGCAAATGCATCCGCAAGATCAGGATGCGGGGAATCGCGCCACGCGCGTTCGATGATGCGGCTTGCCTTGCGCAGCTCGCCCGACTCGGCGAGCAGGCGACCGGCAAGCGCCGCGGCAGGAACCAACGTTGGCGCGAGCTTGACCGCATCGAGGGCCAAAGGCCTCGCGCGGTTGCGGTCGGATTCGTCGGCAGCGCTCGCCTGCGCGTTGAGCAGCACGGCACGATGGCGCCAGTATATCGCCTTGTTGATCAATCCACTCCGGTAATTGCGCTCCAGCGCCTCCAAGGCCCCAACCCAGTCGCCTGCGGCGCACCGCAATTCCAGCACCGCTTGGCCGGCCCAGCCTGGCGTCGGCCCGTTCGACGCCGCTTCCTCGGCACAGGCACGCGCGGTGCGCGCATCGCCGCGGCGCCGGGCCTCGACGAACAGGCCGTGTAGTCCCAGGAGCTTGGTGTCGGGGCGGCGCGCCATGGCGCGGAACGCCGCGTCCGCCGCCGACCGATCGCCCGACAGTTGCGCCGTCTGCGCGGCGAGCAAGAGTGCGAGCGGCTCGCCGGCGGCGATCCGCCGTGCCTCTGCGGCAAACTTGCGCGCAAGACGCACATCTCCTGCGCCGACTGCGATCAGACCTTTCGAAATCGCCTGATAGCCGCGCGCCCCGCGCCGGTTGCGGATGAACCGCGACAGCAGGTAGGGCGAGTTGAGGATCGTGCGCAGCAGCGTCCACAGCAGCACCGACAACACCATCAGCACCGCAGTCACCGCAATCAGCACCATGACCGACGTCTCGATGCGGTAGCCGAACCAGGTAATGACGACATCGCCTGGCCGATCCGCGAGCCAGGCGGCGCCGAGCGCGGCAAGACTGACGAAGATCAGAAAAATGAGGACGCGAATCATGCCGGCCGACCTAGTCCGATCGTCCGCTAAGCGCGCCGACGTGCGCTGCGGCAAAGCTCCGGCTTGCATCGATGGCCGCGTTACGGGCTTGCGCGGTCTTGATCCAGTTCTCCGCCGGCGCACGCACCTCCGGCGGCAGTTTCGTCAGTTCTGCAAGTATGCCGCCGATATCGTTGCCGTCGGTCCTGACTTCCGCGCGTGCCAGAATTGCGTCGGCATCGTCGCCCGGCTGTTCGCCGATCGGCTGAACGCGGACCAGCCGTTCGGCGTTGACCTGCAGCCGCTTCAGGAAGCTCCCGTCGGCCGACGCCTTCGGCGCCGCCATCCGGCGCATCACCGGCAACACGGCACGAAGCTGTTGCGCGAGAGCCCCCGCCGTCGGGATTCCGGTGTCGGCGAAGGCCTCAAGCGAAACCAGCGCGGCTGTATCGGGTGCGAGCGCCTTCGCGGCGTCGAGCTCGGTCCGGAACCGATCACCGCGCGCGACCGCCGCCTTGAGCATTTCCGCAACGACAGCGAGCCGCACTGCGCGTCCGTCGGCGCGGGTGTCGCGCCGTGACGTCAGCGCTGACTGCTGCTGCCTGGCGACGTCCGCTTGCACGGCCTGCGCGGCACCCTCCAGTGCCGTGAGGCGATCGCTCAAGGCAGCGATGTCCTGGCGATCGATGACCGGGCGCTGGGCGCCTGTGGCCTGGGCGGTCTCGGCCCGTGCTGTCGCCGCATCGGCGTGGCGCCGTGCTGCTTCAGCGGTGGCCGCGGTCGAGTCGCCGCGGCGCCTGAGCACCGCAATCTCTTCCGCCAGCGCCCCGATGCCCTTCTCGACATCCGCCACACGGCCGGCAAGCGCGGGATCGGCGGCGGCCGCGCGCGGCACGTTGCCGGCCGCTTCCAGCCTTGCGACGCGGTCTGCGACCGAGTCGATCGTCTTCGGATCGACGGTTCGCGGTGGTTCGCGTCCAGCAAGCTCGCGGACCATGCCTTCGAGCGTCTCGATCCGCGCGGCTTGCTGACCGACTTCACTCTTGGGTGCAGGAACGCCCCAGAGGGTAAGCATGGCGACCGCCGCCAGCGCGCCGCCGCCCGCCGCGCCGCCAAGCGCCGGCCAGAGCCTGCTCACTGAAACACGCGGCGCGTTCACGCCCAATGCTTCCGGTTCGGGCGATTCGGATGATGTGTCGTGGGCGGTGGATGCGGGACCTGGTTCAGATGCCGGCGCGGTTGCGGATGGGGGCGGCGGCACGGCGGCCTCAGCCGGCGTTGCGTCGGGCGGCGGGGTTGACGACGTGGCCGAGGCAGGGGGGCTGGCCGCGCCCTCGGACGCGGCGATTTCCGTTGCCGTCAGTTCGATCGTGGGCGGCGGGCGGCGATCCCGGCTAGGGCGGCCCGGCGGCCCCGATGTCTCGTGCTTGTCGTCCGCCATGTCGGATTCCTCGGCTCCTTCATAGCGCATCGGGCGCGCACGAATCGTAAAGCGGCCAGCTTCAGCGACCGACATAATGCCACGCCGGTCTGGCAGCAACGAGACCGTCAGACAGAATCGACGAGTTGCCCCAGCGAATCCTCGGTGGGGCGGCGAGCGATACGGATCAATGGGGCGCCGGCGGCGGCCAAGGGCTCGGCAATCCGAGCGGACAAGCAGAACTGGACCGGCGCCAGCGCTGCGCCGCCAAGGCCGGCACGGGCGGCTGCATCAAGGTAGAAGGCGGCGCCGCGGCGGGAGAAGTGCAGCACCCCATCGAGCGCCCCGTGACGCAACGCGGCGGCCACGTCGGGAGGCAGGCTGATGGCCGCAACGGCTTGATAAACAACACGCATTTCGACCGCCACGGCGTGGACGGCAAGCGCGTCGGCGAGGTTGGCGGCGGGGTCGGCGCCGGCGAGATAGAGGAGCGGCTGAGCGCTGCCGCCGTACCGGCCCGCGACCAGTTCGACCAGGTCATGCACGGAGCCGTCCGGGGAGAGCACGTCGGTGAAGCCGGCGCGCCGCGCGGCCTGCGCGCTGCGGCGCCCGACGGCGATCGCCGGCAGTCCGATAAGCTCTTGACAACGCGGGTGAATCTTAAGCGCGCGGGCGGCGTTGGCGCTGGTCATCAGCACCGCCGCCCAGGGGCCGGGGCCGAGATCGGCGGCGACCGGCCCGATCCGCATCAGCGGCGCCAGCAGCACGTCGTGGCCCCGGGCGCGCAGCCGCGCGGCGCTGCGTTCGGCGTCGGCTTCGGGGCGGGTCACAAGCAATTTCAACGGCTTAGACCATGGTTGCGCTTGATCTTACCCGAAAACCGGTTGCCACTTTTCGGGATCATGCGCTGAGAAATCCGGGTGGCGCGCGTCCGCGCAATTCCATCCCGGCATCCCGGCCGAGCGCCACCGCTTCGGCCGCGGCGCCAACCCTTTGACATTCCAGGACTTCCGAGCCGTCCGCCCGCAGGATCATGCCGCGGAACCGCACCTCTGCGCCGGCGACCACGGCATGCCCGGCGATCGGGCTGCGGCAGGAGCCGTCGAGCGCCGAGAGAAATCCGCGCTCCGCGGCCAGCGCCCATTGCGCCGGTTGGTCCCCGATCATCTCGACGATGTTGCGCGTCGTCGCGTCGTCGTCGCGCGTCTCCATCGCGATGATCCCCTGTCCGACCGCTGGAACAAATTCGTCCACGCCGAGGACCGCCGTCGCCGCCTGTTCGAGACCGAGCCGCCGCAGTCCGGCGAGCGCCAGCAGGGTGGCGTCGACCTTCCCGGCCTCGAGCTTGGCGATCCGCGTCTCCACGTTACCCCGGAAGGCGACCACCTCCACGTCGGGCCGCAGCCGCAAGACCTGCGCCTGGCGCCGCAGCGACGCGGTGCCCACGACTGCGCCGGGCTTGAGCGCGGCAAGCGTCTTCGCCACGCGGCTGATGAAGACGTCGCGCGCGTCCTCGCGCGGCAGGCAGGCGGCGATCGCGAGGCCTGCCGGCAGCAGCGTCGGCATGT
This sequence comes from Hyphomicrobiales bacterium, assembly GCA_009377755.1. GTDB lineage: Bacteria > Pseudomonadota > Alphaproteobacteria > Rhizobiales > Xanthobacteraceae > WHTM01. Next base: position 63,463 of record WHTM01000016.1, read on the forward strand.
CTTTGGCGGAGTGCACGGCGACGTCGATGGCACCCGCGATCAGCGCCTCCTCGATCTCCTTGGTGAACAGCCCTTTGCCGCCGGCCTCCGCCAGCGGCCGGTCCTGGATCGTGTCGCCGCTGGTGCGGATCGGCACGATGGCGACGCGCTCTGGCTCGCACGCGAGCGCCGCCGCCAGCCGCGCACGTACCTGCCGCGCCTGCGCGAGCGCGAGCGGACTGCCGCGCGTGCCGATGCGCAGGAGGGGGGCGGATGCGGTTGCCGACTGCGCCATGCGACCTCGCGGAAACCTTCTTATACCTCCCCCTGCAAGGGGGAGGTCGGCAAGCGAAGCTTGCCGAGTGGGGGTCTTGCGGCAATAAAGACCGCACCCCGAATTGCTGCAAGCGAGCTTGCCCGCCGAGTAGGCTGCGCGAATGACGGCCCTGCCGCGGCCCCAGTCATTGCGAGGAGGCGCAGCCGACGAAGCAATCCAGGGGCCAGGTACCAAGACGACTGGATTGCTTCGCCCTCCGCTCGCTATGACGGGCTTGCGGCGTACGGCTTGACCGCCTGGCAAGATCGGCGCGCGGATCGACGCAGATGGCGTGGGTGGGCTGAGCACTCGGATCGGCGCTTCGCGCTGCGGAATGCGATTCTGTCGTCCCGGAAGCCGCCGAAGGCGGCTATCCGGGACCCATAACCCCTGCACTATCGATTTGTGCGGTGGACATGCCACATTCAATTGCGATGCTGGTGGTTATGGGTCCCGGCTCGCGCGCCCCCGGATTAAGTCCGGGGTCGCTTGGCCGGGACGACAGCGGAGAGATTGTAGGATCACCACTCCATGCTCGTGCTCGGCATCGAGACCACCTGTGACGAGACCGCCGCCGCGGTGGTGGAGTGGCGCGGCGACGCCCGCGGCGGCATCCTGTCGAACGTGATCCTGTCGCAGACCGCCGAGCACGAGGTGTTCGGCGGCGTCGTGCCGGAGATCGCCGCGCGCGCACACGTGGAAGCGATCGACCATGTCATCGCCAAGGCGCTCGCCGACGCGGGCCAGAGCCTCGATCGCATGGACGGCATCGCCGCCGCCGCCGGCCCCGGCCTGATCGGCGGCGTGATCGTCGGGCTGACCACCGCGAAGGCAATGGCGCTGGTGACCGAAAAGCCGCTCATCGCCGTCAACCACCTGGAGGCACATGCGCTCACCGCGCGGCTGACCGACGGCACGCCGTTTCCCTATTGCCTGTTCCTCGCCTCCGGCGGCCACACGCAGGTGGTGGCGGTGCGCGGCGTCGGCGACTACGTGCGGCTCGGCACCACCATGGACGATGCGATCGGCGAGGCATTCGACAAGACCGCGAAGCTCCTCGGCCTCGGCTATCCGGGCGGGCCGCAGGTGGAGCAGGAGGCCAAGCGCGGCAACCCGAGCCGCTTCGCGCTGCCGCGGCCGATGCTCGGGCGCGACGACGCGAACTTCTCATTGTCGGGGCTGAAGACCGCGCTGCGGCTCGAAGCGGAACGGATCGCGCCGCTCTCCGACCAGGACGTGGCCGATCTGTGCGCCTCGTTCCAGCAGGCGGTGGCCGACGTGGTGCTGGACCGGCTGCGCGCGGGCCTCAAGATGTTCCGCGAACGCACCGGCGCGCCCACCGCGCTGGTCGCCGCCGGCGGCGTCGCCGCCAACCAGACGATCCGCAAGGCGCTGCACCGCGCCGCGTTCGAGGTCGGCACCGCGCTGGTCGTGCCGCCGCCGGAATTGTGCACCGACAACGGCGCGATGATCGCCTGGGCGGGCGCCGAACGGCTGTGGCTCGGCCTGACCGACCCGCTCGACTTCATGCCGCGGGCGCGGTGGCCGCTGGAGGAGGTGAGGGGGTGGGATAAGGCGGCGGCAACGATACAAAGAAAGTAACCGCGCCCGGCGCCCGCCGATCAGCCCATCACCAGCAGCTCCGCCCCCTCGGTCGCGTAGCGCGCATAGCGGAAGTCGCGGATGTTCACGAGCCGGCCGCCCGCCCATTGCAGCAGCACGAAATAGGTCGGCGGCCCTGATGGATCGCCCGGGTCGCGCACCAGCACCGCCGGGCGCCGATCCACCAGTCCCGGGACCAGGTGCCAATCCGCGATCCGGTCATAGTTCTCGAAGTACCCCGCGACGTCTCTCCGGCCGCTCCGGCGCGTCCGGTTGACCAGATCGAGCCGCACTTCGTCGGCCAGCATGTCGCGGATCGCATCGAAGTCGCGCGCGTTGAAGCGGTCCACGTAGCCGGCGAGGAGCGCGCGCTCGGGCCCCGCCAGCACGGGCGGGGGAAGCTCGTCGGGTTCCAGCATCAGCTCGCGCAGCCGTTCGCGACCGCGATGCAGGGCAGCCTTCACGGCGGGAATGCTCATCTCGGTGACGCTGCCGACTTCCTCCAGCGAGTAGCCGAGCACGTCCATGAGGATGATGCTGCTGCGCTGCGTCACCGGCAGACGCATGAACGTCCGAAGGTTGGCGGCCGCGATCTGCCGGTCGTTCACCGCGGCGATGGGATCGATAATCATGTCCGGGTCCTGATCGGAGCGAATGGCCTCCTGGCGAGCGCGGCGGCGGAGGAAATCCAGCGCGGCATTGTGGGTGATGCGAAACAGCCAGCCCTCGGGATTGGCCATCGACCCGCCCTCAGGAAACGCCTCGATCGCCTTCACAAGCGCTCCCTGCACCACGTCCTCGCCGTCGATGACCGAGCCCGTCATGCGCGCGCAGTAGCGATGCAGCTTCGGCCGCAGCTCGCGGAGAAGCCGGTCGAAGGCCGCGCGCGCTTCGCCGCGGCCGAAGGATGACGTGCTCATGGGCCGCGCGATCTCCGCGAGTCCGCTCATGGGTCCTGACGGCCTCCGAGCATACGATAGTTGCCGACGACGGTCGCCTCGGCTGACTGCGGCGGCACGATGCAGCGATCCCTAATGTTGCTCTGGAACCTCTGGAAGGCGTCGAGGCCAGGAAGCGGGTTCACACCGTCCTCGGTCTCGACCACGTGGACGAACGTGCCGTCGGCGAGTTGCAGAGACGCGTAGCGAACGCCCTCCGGCGATTTTGCGCGCAACTCCTCAAAGACGGCCTCGACCAACCGCCGGTTCTCCCCGGTTCTGTCCGGCTTCGTCTGATAACGTACGACGACTCGTTTCATAGACAAACTCCCTCGGCGGCGGCGCGAGCACTCGGGCGGCGCGGATCGCACGTCCGGACCGCCGCAGCGGAAAATGGCTTCGCGCCCGTCTCCTGCTGAGACGTTCGGAGCTGGCCAAAGGATTCGCGCGGCGGAGGATTTTTTCCAGAATCCTTTGGCCATCCTCTTTCGTCTTGGATGTTGCGCCCGGGTTGCTCGATCGCCGCGCCCGCCGCTTCCCACCGAGGACATCCGATGAACAAATCGAACACAAAGCCGGCGAAAGGCTGGGTCCTTGCCCTCGCCTCGGTCGCCTCATTCATGGTCTCGCTCGACTCCCTGGTCGTGACGACCGCACTCAGCACCATTCGTGGTGATCTCGGCGCTTCGATCGCAGCGCTGGAGTGGACGGTAAACGCCTACATCCTCAGCTTTGCTGTTCTGCTGTTGACGGGTGCCGCGCTGGGCGACCGCTTCGGCCGCCGCCGCATGTTCGTGGTGGGCCTCGGGCTGTTCATCGCCGCTTCGGCCGCCTGCGCGCTGGCGGGAAGCGTCGGCTGGCTGATCGCCGCAAGGGCGGCGCAAGGGGTCGGCGCGGCGTTGGTGATGCCGCTCGCGATGGCGCTCTTGAGCGCGGCGTTCCCGCCGGAGGAGCGCGGAAAGGCATTGGGGATTTTCAGCGGCGTGACCGGCATTGCCCTCATCGCCGGCCCGGTCGTGGGCGGCGCGGTCGCCGAAGGGCTCGCCTGGCAATGGATCTTCTGGATCAACCTGCCGATCGGCCTTGTCGTCATTCCGCTGGTGCTGCGCCGATGCCCGGAAAGTCTTGGACCGGCGGCACGTCTCGATATCCGCGGCCTCGGCCTGGTGACGGGTTCTGCGTTCGCTCTTGTTTGGGTCTTGATGCGCGGCAATGAGGTCGGCTGGACCAGCGCGGAGGTCATCGGCGTGCTGCTGATGGGAATCGTTCTCGGCATCGCCTTTGTCGCCTGGGGACTCCACGGCGCCGAACCGATGGTGCCGATGCGGTTTTTCCGTGCGCCGGCCTTCGCGTCCGGCATGGCGGCGAGCTTTCTGTTCTACGCCGCGATGTACGGCGTCCTGTTCTTCCTGCCGCAGTTCCTACAAATGGCGCAGGGCTTCGGGCCGCTCGGCGCCGGGTGGCGACTGCTGCCTTGGACCGCGACGCTGTTCGTGTTTGCGCCGATTGGCGGGGCTCTGGTCAACAGGCTTGGTGAACGGCCGCTGGTCGTCGTCGGGCTGCTCATGCAAGCCGCCGGCTTCGCCTGGATCGCGCTCGTCGCTGCTCCAGATCTCGCCTTCGTCGATCTTGTCGCTCCGCTCGTCGTCGCCGGCGCTGGCGTGTCGATGGCCATGCCGGCCGCTCAAAACGCCGTCCTGGGTGCCGTTGCCGCGAGCGAGATCGGCAAGGCGTCCGGCGTCTTCAACACCTCGCGCTTCCTCGGCGGAATGTTCGGGATCGCGGCCCTCGTTGCCGTTTTCGCCGCGACCGGCAATGTTGACTCACCTGAGGCGTTCGCGGCCGGGTTCGCTCCGGCGATGGGCATGTCCGCCGCCCTATCGCTTGCAGGAGCAATTGCCGCGCTTGCGCTGCCTCGAAGGCGCCAACTGGTCAAGGACCGGGCAAGCGCCTAACGCAAATGACCGGCGAGCTGTTCGCTTTCAAAGAACCGGCGTCGGCTGACCGCAGTCCGTAGGGCGCAGAAGCGCAGTGTATTGCGCCGTTGGCTGAATCGTTACGGACGAGCTGGGTTTGCATGCGTGGCATGGCGGGATACGCTCCGCCAATCCGCCCTACGATCACCCGCCGAAGCCCCAGCCATGCTCTACCTCTACCACGGCACCACATCCGTCTGCGCCATCAAGGTGCGGCTGACGCTCGCGGAAAAAGCGCTGCCGTGGGAGGGCGAGATCCTCGCGTTGCAGCGCGGCGATCAATACCGGCCGGAATATCTCAAGCTCAATCCCAACGCGGTGGTGCCGACGCTGGTGCATGACGGCAAGGTAGTGATCGAGTCGACGCTGATCATGGAGTATCTCGACGAGACCTTCCCCGAAGTCGCCCTGATGCCGCGCGATCCTTACGCGCGCGCGCAGGCGCGGCTGTGGCTCAAGCGCGTGGACGAGTTGCACGTCCACACCGGCACGCTCACCACCGCGGTGGCGTTCCGCCGCTACTTCATGCGGCAGACGCCGGATGGGCGCGACGCCTACGTCGCCCGCAAGCTCGACCCGGTCAAGCGCGAGCGGTTGGCGCGGATCATGGATGACGGCCTCGGCGCCCCCGATGCGGCGGACGCGGCGCGGCGGCACGATGCGTTCATCGGCGCCATGGAGGCGGCGCTGGCGCACTCCGGCCATCTCGCCGGTGATGCCTTCACGCTGGCGGATGCCGCGGCGCTTCCCTACGTCAACCGCTGCAACGTGCTCGGGCTGGCCGGGCTATGGGAGACGCGGCGGCCGCGCGTGGCGGACTGGCTTCGCCGCATGCAGCGGCGGCCGTCGTTCGCATCCGCGATCACCGCCTGGTGGGATGACGATGCCCGGCAACGCTTCGACGTTCCGCGCGATGAGGTCTGGGCGGAATGCGCACAGATTCTGCGCTAAGCCGCCAGGCGCAATAGCGAGCCTATTGCGCCCGTTATTGCCGCCGGTGCCGCGCCTATCACCCGCCGCGTGTCGCCTGCCACTGGGTCTCGGATCCAGCCGGCCTGCTGCTTCCCTCGATGGTGTTGCCGCTCACCCGGCCGGTGAACTCCATGTTGCCGGCCTTGAAACTGATCTGATCGCCGGTCAGTCTGCCGGTCACCGGCACGTTGCCGTTCTCCGATTTCAGCGTGCCGGAGATCACCTGATACTCCTGCTTCAGCGTCAGGTCGCCCTGCGGCAGCCGCCAGGTGCCTTCCACCTTCGCCGGAACAATCCAGTAATTCGCCGTGCAGTGGCTCGTGCATTCATCGAGCGTGATCGTCTTGTCGGGCGTCCAATCGCCCATGTCGAACGTGTTCGAGGCCACGCGCGTGCCGGGCTTCATGTCGAGGATCGTCGGCCGCAAGCGGACATTGAGCTGCGGCAGCAGGAACAGCGTGATAACGTTTGCCTTCGAAAAGTCGCTCTCGAAAATGTCGCCGCGCACGAAGGTCGCCTGCCCGCCGACGCCTTCCTTCGCGGCGTTGCGCTTCGACAGTTCGACCATGTCGGGGTTGTACTCGATGCCGTGCGCCCGGGCGCCGCGTTTGGCGGCGGTGATCACGGTCCGGCCGTCGCCCGAGCCCAGGTCGATCACGTAGTCGTCCGAGGTCACCCCGGCGAGCTCCATCATCTTGTAAACCAGCCGCTGGTTCGTCGGGACCCAGATCACGTCCTTTCCCTGCTGCCCGACCTGCGGCTCGTACGCGTTCGACGGCTGCGCCCGTTGCGCCGGTTGCGCCTGCGCGCAACTCAGCGAGATGACAACGACGACGCCCGCCGCTGCCAACGGCCGGGCGAAAGACTGCAATAGCCTCATACTCTTCTCCAATGATGGGACGACAGGGGATCTCAACGTCCGATTGCCTTGCCGCGATCCCATAGCGGCGGAACAGCGGCGTCCGCAAGCGCGGGCGGACAAAGCCCGCACGGGATAACACCGATGCTCCCCCCTTAGTCCACCCATGGCAGGCATGCACGAGGCCGGCAGCGGGGACGGGGCCCCGGTGCTCAAGCGGGAAACCAATACAAGATCAACAGGGTGCAGGGCTGGGGCGGCTCGATCATGAGGCCGCGCGGGGAGCTGGAGGGCATGCAACTGCAGCTTGCGGCCGCCTAGTCCGAAGCTCACGCCACGGTCCGGGCGGCCGACGTCAGCTCAGGTCAATACGCGATACCCAACAGGACCAGCCGCCGGCATGCGAGAATTGAACACGGCGAGGAGGATTGCGGCGTTTGAACCCGGGCGACCGGCTTTCGCGCGGCCCTGCTTCGAGTCGGTTGGCCGTGGGACGATTTTACATTGACGGCCTGGGCCGAGGGCAGTTCCTGTGCTGGGCTGCCGCCCTGCCCGAGAGCGGAATGGCTAAAGGCAAGCAACGAGGCGCCAGCCACCAAAGCGCAGATGCGGGACGGTTTCATGACAACCTCCATCGCAGGTCGCAAGCAAGAGGGCTTCGAAAACAGTCCATCATACCACGATCCGGCGAGCCTGGGCAAAGCCCGCTTCACGGCGCGCTTGGGTTGGTCGCGGACCGTCCCGCGCAGGTTCACTTCCCCAACAGAATCCGAAGGCGAATGGCAAGGCGACATCGGACGATGGCACGGTCCCCGCTGATCCCTCCCCGAAACCGCGATGACCGGCCGCGTTGCTCGCGATCAGGACCGAGCCCTTACGACCGCCGGGGCGACCTCCGGCGCGAACTGATAGCGGATGCCGCCGTTGAAGTTGATGCTGTCGAACCGATCGCCATTGCGGTAGTCGAACCGCACGTAGCCCAGCCAGGGGGTATTGGGTACACTCCCGGCGAACCCCACCGAGTATTGGCCAAACGTCCCGATGCGATCGCCGATGGCGGTGCCGTTGATGTTGACGAACCCGCCGCACGGGGCCGCGCATTGGAAGGTGCCGGTGAGATCGTCGGCGAATTCGTGCCAGACACTGACCGCCGCGAATGGTTGCAGGGCGAGGCTGCCCACGGTCCAGTTGGTTGCGACGCGGATGCCAGCCCGTCCCAGCAGGCTCTCAATGTCCTGGAAGCTGATCGTCCCGGGAACCGGGATTGCTGTTGGGGTAAAGCTCAGTGGATCAACGCTCACACGCGAATAAACCACGCCCAGGGAGGGCTCGACAATGAAATTGCCAAGATTGAAAACGTAGCCGGTAGAACTGGTGACACCCCATCCCTTGCCGCGCAGACTCCGGCCCGCAAGGCCGAGTGCCGGGTCCGTCAGGCTCATGTCATACGAATCGTACCGGATCTGAGCGTCGATATAGAACCCGCCGCTGGTAACCGCGCCGTACAGCCCGACGAACGGCACGTCGAAATGGACGTTGGCGGCGCCGGTCTTGTTGAACATATTGAGATAGCCGCCGGTCACACCGACGTGAACGTTCCATCCTCCCAAATCGAGACGACCGATGTCGATGCCCGTCTGGAACCCGCCGTAGGTGCTCCGCGTCGACGAGGTACACGAGAATGTGCCGGAAAGGGCAGGATTAGTAACCGAAAAGCTGCCCGTCGCCGCGCTGTCGACATCCGCCCGCCCGCCGACGCCGCGAATCCAGAATCCACCTGCGAACTGGCTTGGTTGTGACGCCGGAGGGCTCGCCACGAAGGCGGTCGTCTGGGTGAGGAATGCGGTGCTGACGGTCGTCACCGAGGTCGCGATGGAGGCGGGTAGCGACCCTGCCTGCTCCAGGCCGGCGGGGATGCGCCCCCCGGCCCCCGGCACGCTGAACGCGCATTGCGCCTGCGCCGCGGACGATGCGGCCAGCATCAGCGCCATTGCGCTGCCTGTCAGAATACCGGCTCGCTGGGCGTTGCGTCTCACCAACGAACGCGACGCTGGAGGAGTGACGGACTCTCGCGCGACCATACCCAGCCCCTCGCCACGGGAACGACATGACGTCGACGCAATCTAACAAACACAAGATTGAGTGCGCAATGCCGTCATCCTCCATCGCGGAAATGGTGCACAGCGATCGGGGAAATCGGTCCGATTCCGAAAAGAGAACAGATTCAAGGAACTAGCTAAGCTGTCGGAAGGAACGGGCGGAGAGCCCAGTCAATTTCTCTCCGATCTTCGGAAAATTGGAGCGGACATCGTGTTGATTCTGCAACACCGTGCGATGTCAACGCTGTCCGTGCACAGCCAGTGGCATTTCCTGACAGTTCGGGGTCCGATCGGATGCTCGATCAGAAGCCAATCCCGATCATGCGGCGTTGGCCTTTCGGGGCGGAGGCCGCCGGCGCGGGCTGACGCGGCGGGGCCTCCCTTGTCGAGATCGTGCGGTCGACACTCGGGCGGCTTCTGGGCTTCGACCTCGTAGGCTCGTGCTTGGGAGGACGTGATACCACCGGCCGCGGCGGCTCACACACCCGCCGCCGGTGCGCCTTCAGGTCGGACACGAACTCATCCGTAATGACGATCGCGGCGGTCTGCTGCCCGCGTCCGGAGTGATACTTCTTGACCGCGTCCCGGGTCTGGTCATTCAACGATCCGTTCTCGCGGCCGGAGAAGCAACCGAGGCGACGCAGTTCCCTTTGCGCGGCGCGTACAAGCGCGGGCGTGTCCGCCGGCGCGGCCTGAATCCGAGGCCCGGCGGCCGGCGGATTATCGAGGGCAGCAACCGCGACGGCAGAGGGCTTGGCCGGCTCTTGCTCCACCCGTTCCGCTTCGGTGCCCTGTCGAGCAGCGAGACGTTGCGCAGCCTCGGCGGCAAGTTGGGCCCGCTCCTGATCGCGAAGCCGAGCGGCTTCCTGCTCGGCTCGCCGCGCCGCCGCCTGCTCGGCTCGCATACGCTCGGCCGCCGCAACCAGAGCCTGCTGTTCCTGTTCGCGAATCCGCGCGGCTTCGGCCTCCTGCCGCGCGCGCTCTGCAGCCACTCTGGCCTGCTGCTCCTCAGCTTCGCGCCGCTGTGCCGCCTCTCGTTCCAAACGTTCCTGCTCGGCCGCGGCTTTGGCCTGTTCCTCCGCTTCACGACGCTTTGCGGCTTCCTGCTCGGTTCGCCGGCGTTCGGCAGCCGCCAGCGCAACCTTGCCCTGCTGCTCGCGCTGCTCCGCGATCTCCCGCTCTTGGCGCTCCCGCGCGGCCAGTGCCTCGGCTTCGCGACGCTGTGCAGCCTGTTGTTCGACGCGCTTCCGTTCGGCGGCGGCGAGCGCAGCCAGGCGTTCCTGCTCGCGCCGCTTTGCAACCTCTCGCTCTTGCCGCTCCTCGGCTTCACGACGCTTCGCAGCTTCCTGCTCGGCGCGCTGCTGCTCCGCCGCTTTCCGCCTGGCTTCTCCGTCCTCCTCCTCCTCACGACGCGCAGCAGCCTCGGCGAGCAGCCGGCGCTCTTCGACCAGTTTGTCCAGCAGGGCCTGAGTTTCCCGCCGCTCGCGCACAAACCGATTGAACATGTCCATCCGCGACTTGGCGGTCAGCGCAAGAGGCGAGGACGGGAATTGACGAATGAACTCGCCGAAGGCGGTCGGATCGGTGGAATCCTTGATGCGGTCCCACGCGAGCCGATCGGACTGGTTGAGGTAGTAGGTGGTGGTCAGATCCGTGTACGTCGCCGGCCGCTGCCGCCCTTTGGTCTCTTCAAAGACATCCTTGGTGACCTGGCGGAACATCATCCCGATCTCCACGCCGGGTTCTTGCATCCGCCTCAGCAATGCCGTGGTAAACGGACTGTTGCGGCTGGACCCATCCAGCGCGACCTGATCGGCGCCCGTCGCGTAAGCGACCACCATCCCCTGCGTCGTGTCGATACGGGCCAAGCCGCGAACGTTACCGACGCTGCGTCTTTGACCAGCCAATGTTGTCTTGAGCCGCTCGGCGAGCGGATTGTTGCGGCATGCGTCCAGAATCATGATCTTGACGCCGTTTGAGCGGTCGAGCGCATCACGCACGTCGTCCGTCGAGACGGTCTGATAGCGGACGCTGAATTCATTCTCCAGCCGCGCATCGATGGGCATCAGATGGTTGCGGCCCTGGAACTGCATGGCATGGCCGGCGTAGTAGAAAAGGACCGAATCAGCCTGCGACGCCGCCATCGCAAACTGCTCCAGCGCCCGTTCGAAATCACGCTTGGTCGCATCGGTCGTCTCGACCGTCTCGAAGCCGATGCTTCGCAGCACCTTGGCGACGTCGGCCGCGTCGTTCTTCGGGTTGCTCAGATTGAGATTGCGATCGTTGTAGTTCGCGTTGCCGACCACCAGGGCAACGCGGCGTTCGGCGACGGCGGCACTTACCAGCGTTCCGAGGAGAACGCTCGCAATCATCACGCTCGCAGTGAGCCGCCGCTTGAACATGCCCAACGTCCGTAACGGCGCAACGACCTGAGATGTCGTCGCGGGCCGAAACTGTGATATACCTTCGTCTTCTCGAGTAGCACGCAGGTTCAAGAATGGTTGCAGATTGTAACGCGCCAAGCGGCCGGCGCGCAACAGTCAGACCGCGGGGCAGTTTGGTCGGCGGCTCGGCGCCGCGAGACCGTATTTTCGGCCAGGATGGCGGGCGGACGGCGCGCGGGACCGAGTTGCGGGTGAGGCCGGTTGAACCATCTGCCGCTTGAATCCGACAAAGCAGACGCCGGGGGCGAGGTATCATGGCCGATCCGAAACCAGACGTGATGGACGCCGCGCACCAGGTCTTTGTGCTGGCCTTCGATCTCGTCGACTCCGAACTCGAAAGGCTGCCGGAGCAGCTGGCAAAGACGCTGGCCAGCGCCCCTGTGCAGGACGCGATCAAGAAGACGCTGCTGGATTTTTGCCAAGACCAAGGCGAAGACCGGCGGAAGCGTCATTTCCGGCGAGGAAGCCAAGAAACTCGCGGAGTCGCTGCAGAAGGGCGTCACGGACGCCGCCGGCGCCGAGCTGCTCAAGAAGATCAAGAATACGCCCGAGTACCTGAAGCTCGAGTCGAGCATCGGCGCCTTCACGAAGGCGGCCGCATCCTCGACACTCCGGGTCTGGGTCGACAAGAACAAAGGCGTTCTCTACGTGGTCGGCGCCGCGCTGGTAGTGGGCACCGCGAGCGTCCTCTACGTCACCAAGACCGGCGGCTCGGTGTTGAACACGGCGCTCGACCCGCTGGAAGGCAATGACAGGTACCCCCTTTCGAAGCCGCCGCCATGGTATCCCGGCATCGCGGATTTCACCATGGCACGACGATCACGCCGATCATGACGACTTGATCAGGCTCAGGGTCGGCAACGGACCTCCCGGGAACTGCTGCAGACCGATCCGCGCAATCCCGGCTGTCTCATGGTGCAGCGGCCCTGACCAGCGGCGACCCAGCCGGGGCTCCGCGGCGATCCCGGCCGCGTGCGCGGCGGTTGTCGCCGCGCACATAAAATGACACCATATGCGGCCGATGATTCTGTCCCAGTCCGTTTCGTCCCATGCCGCGTAGATTTCCCTGGGCCACTCTGCCCGACGAAGAGCTCCTCCAGCTGCGCCTCAAGGACCTCAAGGTCACGGTTGAGGGCACGTGGATCGAGGAGTGTATCGAGGACCTTTACGGGGAACTCGATCAGCGCAGCCTTCGGATCAGACCGCATGCCTGGATCTCGGACGACTGGTTCAGTCCCGACACCACGCCGGGGATCGCGGTCCCCTTCTACCTGGTGCATCCCCGCCTCATCAGGCTTGAGCGCAAGATGATCTTCGAGGTCGAAGGCGGGACCGAGTCGGAATGCCGGCGCATCCTCCGCCACGAGACCGGGCACGTGGTCCAGCATGCCTATCAGTTGCATCGCCGCCGGCGCTGGCAGGAATTGTTCGGCAAGTCGTCGTCTCGCTATCCGCGCTACTACCGGCCGAACCCGGCGAGCAAGACCTACGTGCAGCATCTCCGGCTCTGGTACGCCCAGAGTCACCCGGATGAGGATTTCGCCGAGACCTTCGCGGTGTGGCTGCGCCCCCGCTCCGACTGGCGCAAGCGCTACGAAGGATGGCCGGCGCTGAAGAAGCTGCAATATGTCGACGAGCTGATGGCCGAGATCGCGGACGCAAAGCCCGTGCTCACCCAGCGTCTGTGCGTCGATCCGCTGAGCCGGCTCACCAGCACGCTGGCCGAGCACTACAAGAAAAAGCAGGCGCGCTACGCCGTCGATGCGCCGACCACCTATGACCGGGAGCTGCACCGCATCTTCTCCGACAATCCGCGGCACCGCCGGTCGCCGGCCGCTTCGACATTTCTTCGCCGCAACCGTGCGCGAATACGACAGATGGTGTCGAAATGGACAGGCGCGTATCAGCTGACGCTCGACACCGTTCTTGACGACATGATCGACCGCTGCCGCGAGCTGAGGTTGCGGGCGGCGGGTAACGAACGGCAACTTACCATGGACTTCGCGGTGCTGCTGACGGCCAAGACGGTGCATTCGCTTTACAGCCCCTCGCGGCGGCAGTGGATCGCGCTATGAAAAAACTCCGCGTTCTGGTGGTCCTGCATCCCGACCAGGCACCGCCGGAATCGGCCGAAGGTTACACCGAGCAGGAAGCGCTGGCATGGAAGACCGGGTATGACGTACTCTCAACGCTGCGCGCCGCGGGCCACGAGGTCAAAGTTCTCGGCGTGCAGGACGAGCTCAAGCCGATCCGCGCTGAGATCGAGAGCTGGAAAGCGGATATCGTCTTCAATCTGCTGGAAGAGTTTCACGGCGTAACGACCTACGACCAGAATGTCGCCAGCTATCTTGAGCTGCTGCGCATTCCCTATACCGGGTGCAACCCGCGCGGACTGATGCTCGCCCGCGGCAAGGACCTGTCGAAGAAGCTGTTGTCGTATCATCGCATCCCGGTGCCGGCGTTCGCTGTATTCCCGAAGCAGCGCAAGGTCCGGCGCCCGCGGCGTCTCGGCCTGCCGCTGATCGTGAAGAGCCAGAGCGAGGATGCCTCCCTCGGCATCTCGCAAGCCTCAGTGGTCGATACCGACGAAAAGCTGGCGGAGCGCGTCACCTTCATCCACGAGCGAGTCGGCACCGCCGCCATTGCCGAGCAGTACATCGAAGGCCGCGAGCTCTACGTCGGCGTCCTCGGCAACGATCGGCTGCGTGTGCTGCCCGTCTGGGAGCTCGAGTTCGGCAATCTGGCGCCGGGTTCGAACCGCATTGCGACCGCGCGGGTGAAATTCGACGTGAAGTACCAGGAGCGCCGCGGCATCCTGCAAGGGCCGGCCGATGATCTAGCGCCGGAACTGCGCGCTCGCATCAAGCGGATCACCAAGCGAATCTCCCGGACGCTCGAGCTCGATGGGTATTCCCGGATCGATTTCCGGCTTTCCGCCGACGGAATTCCGTACTTCATCGAGGCCAATCCCAATCCCGAAATCGCCAAGCTGGAAGTGTTCGCAGAAGCGGCTCAGCAAGATGGACTTGCCTACCCCGACATGCTGCACCGGATCCTGACGCTCGGCTTGCAGCGAGCCCATTCGGCAGGATGACGGTCAGCGCATGCTCTGCGACCGTATCGGAGTGATCGGCGCCGGCGCCTGGGGCACGGCGCTGGCCAATGCCGCCGCCCGCGCCGGGCGCGCGGTCACGCTCCGAGCGCGCGATCCGAAGAGCGCCGCCGTCATCGCGGATTTGCGCGAAAGCCCCCACCTGCCCGGCCTGCGTTTGGACCATCGCGTGGCGGTCACCGCCGATTTCGGCGCGGCGGCGCAAGCCGACGCCATTTTGCTGGCGGTCCCGGCGCAGGCGCTGCGCGAGGTTGCGGCGGCGCTGGCGCCGGCCGTCGTGCCGGCAACGCCTGTTATCGCCTGCGCCAAGGGCATCGAGCGCGGCACCGGCCGGTTCATGGACGAGGTGATTGCCGAGTGCGCACCGCATGCGGTGCCGGCGCTGCTGTCGGGGCCGAGCTTCGCCGCCGACGTGGTGCGCGGGTTGCCTACGGCGGTGACGCTGGCGGCGGCGGACGCCGGCATTGCCGCGGCGCTGGCGCAGGCGCTCGGCTCGGCGACGTTCCGGCCGTATCACACCACTGACGTGCGCGGTGTCGCGATCGGCGGCGCCGCCAAGAACGTGCTGGCGATCGCCGCCGGGATCGTCGTCGGCCGCGGCCTCGGTGCGAGCGCAAGCGCGGCGCTGGTCACCCGCGGCTTTGCCGAGCTGATGCGCTTCGGGGGCGCCTGCGGCGCGCGGCCGGAGACACTGGTGGGGCTGTCCGGCCTCGGCGACCTGATCCTCACCTGCGCCAGTATCCAATCGCGCAACTTCGCGCTCGGCGTCGCGCTCGGCGAAGGACGCACCCTGGAACAGGCGCAGAGCAAGCTCGCCGAGGGCGTGTTCACGGCACCCGCGCTGGCGGCGATGGCGCGGACTTACGGCGTCGACATGCCGATCGCCGCGGCCGTCGATGCAGTCCTCGACGGCCGCCTGAGCGTCGATGCGGCGATCGAGTCGCTGCTGACGCGGCCGTTCCGGGCGGAGTGAAGCCCTTAGCAGGTGAATTCCGGCTGCGCGCCGGTGCCGAAAAATTTCAGGGCTTGTCGGGTCGCCGCCCGCCCGTTCGTCCTGTGGTGACCCAGAAACGGAGAAATCCCATGGCCACCACGCAGGTACTCACCCCGGCTGCCGAGTTGGTGAGGAAAAACGGAGTCCGCTTTCCAAACGAGAGCGAGGAATATCGCCGCGCGCGCGATGCACTGCTGGCCGAGGAGATCGAACTCAGGCGCCACATCGAGCGGGTGGCGGAGCAGCGCCGCGCGCTGCCGCGGGGCGGCGAAGTGACCAAGACCTATCGGTTTGAGGGAGAGGATGGACCGGTCGGCTTCGCCGACCTGTTCGGCGACAAGCAGACGCTCGCGGTCTACAGTTACATGTTTGGCCCCGAGCGCAAGCGGCCGTGTCCCATGTGCACCTCGCTCTTGAGCGCGTGGGACGGCGAGGCGCGCGACGTGGAGCAACGCATCGCATTGGCGGTGGTCGCCCGCTCGCCGATCGAGCGGCTCGTCGCCTTCAAGAAGGAACGCGGCTGGAAGAACCTCAAGCTCTACTCGGACGTCAGCGGGGATTACACCCGCGACTATGTCAGCGCGCAGGATGCGGACGTGCCGGCCTTCAACGTGTTCACGCGCCGCGATGGATCGATCCGGCATTTCTGGAGCGGTGAGATGGGGTTTGCGACCGCCGATCCGGGGCAAGACCCGCGCGGCGCTCCTGACCTCATGCCGATCTGGACCATCTTCGATTCGACACCCGAGGGCCGTGGGACCGACTGGTATCCGAAGCTGGAATATGATCGATGAGCGGCGGCGGCTAGAGTTGCTGCTGACGCGGCCGTTTCGGGCGCAGTGACAATCTCTCCGCTGTCATCCCAGCCTCCCAGTGTTTGTGCTACACATGAACACCGGGGATACATGGGTCCCGGCTCCCGCACGCAGGCAAGTTTACGCAGGGCTGCGTAAACTTGCCTGCGGTGCTCGGCCGGAACGACAACTGCGAGGGAGTTGCGCATGGCCTACTGGCTGGTGAAATCCGAACCCGGCTCCTGGTCTTGGGAGCAGCAGGTCAAGAGCGGCGCCAAGGGCGAGGCGTGGACCGGCGTGCGCAATCACACCGCCAAGCAGAGCCTAGAGAAGATGAAGAAGGGAGACCGCGTCTTCTTCTATCATTCCGGCGTCGGCAAGGAGATCGTCGGCATCGCCGAAGTCGTGCGCGAGCATTATCCGGACCCGACCGACAAGACCGGGACGTTCGTCGTCGTCGACCTCACGGCGGTGGCGCCGCTGCCGAAGCCGGTAACGCTCGCCGACGTCAAGGTCGAGCCGAAGCTCAAGGAGATGGCGCTGGTGAAATTCTCGCGCCTGTCGGTGCAGCCGGTGACGGCCGACGAGTGGAAGCTCGTGTGCAGGATGGGTGGGATGAAGTAATCCGTCTATTACTTTGCGGTCGCCGCCGCTACGGCCAAGCGTCCACCAACCTCAAGAAAACAGGGGAGGCCTCATGCCCAAGCGTTCAACCTGCGTGGCCCTGCCGTTCGCGCTGGCTGCGATGGTCGTTGCGGGGGCGGCTGCCGCCGACCCGGTCGCGGACTTCTACCGCGGCAAGACCGTTAGCATGGTGATCGGCGTCTCGGTCGGCGGCGACTATGACCGGCGCGCCCGGTTGATCGCGCGCCACATGGGCCGGCACATTCCGGGGAACCCCACGATCGTCGCCACCAACATGCCGGGCGGCGGCGGATTGCTGGCGGCCAACTGGCTCGCCCAGGTGGCGCCGAAGGACGGTACCGTCATGCTGATGATCGCCCAGAACCTGCCATTGGTGCAGGCGATCGGTACGCCCAGCGCAAAATACGATGTGCGCAAGTTCTTCTGGCTCGGCAATACGACCGATACGCCGAACGTGATCAATTCCTGGCACACGACCGGTGTGCATACGGTTCAGGACGTGATGCAGCGCGAGCTGGTGGTGGCTGCGACCGGGATCGGAAGCGGCTCCTACTACTATCCGGCGGCACTCAACAAGCTGGCCGGCACCAAATTCAAGATCGTGTCCGGCTATCCCGGCGGCAACGAGGCGAACCTTGCCATGGAGCGCGGCGAGGTCGGCGGCCGCGGTTCCAACTCCTGGGCGTCCTGGAAGTCGACGCGGCCGCAGTGGCTCGCCGAGAACAAGATCATCATGCTGGTGCAGATCGCCTTGAAACGGAACCCCGAGCTCAAGGACGTGCCGACGATGCAGGACCTCGCCAAAAACGAAACCGCCGCCCAAGTGCTGACCTTCCTTTCGGCCGATACCGCGATCGCACGCGCCGTGGTCACCACGCCGGGCGTGCCGGCCGCGCGCGTCGCCGCGCTGCGTCATGCCTTCGCGGCGACGATGAAAGATCCCGAGTTCATCGCCGAGGCGACCAAGATGAAGATGGACCTCAGTATTGCGACCGGTGAAGAGGCGCAAGCCATCGCCGCTTCGGTCGTCAACACGCCGCCCGAAATCCTGGCCCGCGCCAAGACCATCCTGCAGGGGAAATAGACCGGACGGTGCGTTCCCCGCTCGACCGCGCCGCCTTCATTCGCGCCAACACGCGGCTGCGCCCGGTGGCGCTGGTGCCGGAGATTTCGCTGCATCTCGCCGACGAGGCGGTTCCGTTATGGCAGAAGACCGAGGAAGAGCTCGCCGCGATCGGGCTGCCGCCGCCGTTCTGGGCCTTCGCCTGGGCGGGCGGCCAGGCGCTCGCGCGCTATGTCTCCGACAATCCTGAGATCGTTGCCGGCGGGCGCGTGCTCGATCTCGGCGCCGGTTCCGGCCTGGTCGCCATCGCAGCGGCCCGAGCGGGCGCCGCACCGGTCATCGCCGTCGACATCGATGCCCTCAGCGAAAGCGCGATCGCGCTGAACGCAGAGGCCAATGGCGTCCACGTCGAGTGCCTCGTCACCGACCTGCTCGACCGTCCGGGATCGCAACCGCCGCGTTATGACGTGATCCTCGTCGGCGATCTGTTCTATGAGCAGACGACTGCCGGGCGCGCGCTCGCCTTCCTCTCGTGCACGGTGGCGGCGGGCGCGCGCATCCTGATCGGCGATCCCGGCCGCGCCTATCTGCCGGACGAACGCCTGACCAGGCTCGCTGAGTATTCCGTCCCGGTAACCCGCGACCTCGAGGATAGCGACATCAAGCGTACCGCGGTGTTTGCGCTCATGCCCGAATGAAGGCACCTCCTCCGCCGCCCGTCCCGATGCTAATGTCGTGATTCGGAAGTTCGCTTGAGTTTGCAGCCGGCTCCGGAGCGATACAGAAAGGCGGCCTTACATGTCGGGCGTCGGCATCAATTACTGGGCGGTTCTGGTCTCGGCGATCGCGGCGTGGCTTCTCGGCGCCGCCTACTACATGGCCCTGGCGAAGCCCTGGATGGCGGCGCACGGCTGGAACAACGAGGCCGACATGCTCGGCCCCACGGGCAAGACCTCGCCAATTCCGTTCATTACGTCGTTCGTCGCCGAATTGATCATGGCCTGGATGCTTGCCGGCATCCTGTTTCACGTCGGCAAGGGCGCCTTCACGATCATGAACGGCATCATCAGTGCGTTCCTGATCTGGGCCGGGTTCGTCGCGACGACGATCAGCGTCAACTACGCGTTCTCGAAGAAGCCGCCGATGCTTATCGCCATCGACGCCGGCCATTGGCTGGCGGTGCTGCTGCTGATGGGCATCATCCTGGGGGCGTGGGGGGTGTGATCCAGGCGTGTCCCGGGCGCACTGCAGCACGACGTGCTGCTGTGCAGACCCGGGACCCCGGTTGCTTCCTTTACCAAACCGGGACCCCGCATCTGCGGTGCACCACTCCGTGCTGCACCGCGTGCGGGGAACGCAGAGAGCAAAGTGCCTGCTCAATCCACCTTCAGGCCGATCTCCTTGATCAGCTTGCCGTAGGTGTCATAGTCGCGGCGAATGTGAGCGGCGAATTCCGCAGGCGGCACGACGTAGGGCTCGCCGGACCCGCTCTTGGCCAGCCTCGCCTGGACGTCCGGCCTGGCAAGAACCGTGGCGACTTCGGTGCGCAGCTTGTCGAGGATCGGCTGCGGCGTTCCCACCGGCGCGAACAGGCCGTGCCAGATGGTGACCGCGTAGTCGGGATAGAACTCGCTGATGGTCGGAAGGTCGGGGAGCTCTTTGGATCGCTTGGTGCTCGATACCGCAATGGCCTTGAGTTTGCCCGACTTGGCCAGCGGCACCACCGAACCACCGCCGAACATCACGGCGGCCTCGCCGGAAACGGTGGCGATCCCTGCCGGTCCGCCGCCCTTGTAGGGGACGTGGATGAGATTGATGCCGGCGGTGCGCTTCAGGTACTCCGTGGCAAGGTGATGCACGCTGCCGTTGCCGATCGAGGCATAGAACAGCGGTTCCTTGGCCTTCTTGGCGAAGTCGATGAAGCCGCGGAAATCATTCACCGGAACCTTCGACGGATTCACCGTCAGCACGAGCTGGTTGCGGATCATCGACGTGACCGGAACGAAGTCCTTGATCGGGTCGACCGGCATCCTCGAGTAGATGTGCGGATTGATCACGAACAGGTTGTCCGGCCCGTGCAGCAGCGTGTAGCCATCCGGCTTCGCATTCTTGACGACCTCGGCGGCAAGATTGGCCGCCGAACCGGGCCGGTTGTCGACGATGATGTTGTGGCCCAGGCGTTCCGTCAGCGCCTGGCCGATCGTTCGGGCGATGATGTCGACCGCCCCGCCGGGCGGATAGCCGACCACCAGTCGGATCGGCCGGTCGGGGTACGATTGTGCCATGGCGGCGGATGCCGAGACCGCAGCGATGGCGGCGATGGCGAAGGTAAAGCGGCTCAGTCGACGCATCGGACGTTCTCCCTATTGCGCCCACAAATAGGACGGAACCCGGTTATCGCGCCGGGGCCACCATTCCGCGGCTGGCGCATTGTTCCGCAATTGGGCGGTCCTCGCCAGCGACTTTTTGCTAGTGGCGCGATGCGCATCCCCGGCTTGTCGCTGGTCCGCGGGCCATCGCATAATGCAGCTCAAGCAAGACCCGGGTCATGCGCGGCTGAAGGCTGCGCCGCGTGGAGGAAATGATGTCCGACAAGACTTACGAGGTTCCCGCCGACTGGCGGAAACGCGCCTTTATTGACGACGCCAAGTACCAGGACATGTACGCGCGTTCGGTGAAGGACCCGAACGGCTTCTGGGCCGAGCAGGCCAAGCGCATCACCTGGATCAAGCCGTTCAGCAAGGTGGCGAACAGCTCGTACGCCCCCGACTATGTCTCGATCAAGTGGTTCGAGGACGGCACCCTGAACGTTGCTTACAACTGCATCGACCGGCATCTCAAGACACGCGGCGGCCAGACCGCGATCATCTGGGAGGGCGACGATCCCTCCGAGTCGAAGCATATCACCTATCAGGAGCTGCACGACGAGGTCTGCCGGTTCGCCAATATCCTGCGCCTGCGCAACGTCAAGAAGGGCGACCGCGTCACCATCTACATGCCGATGATCCCCGAGGCGGCCTACGCCATGCTCGCCTGCGCGCGAATCGGTGCGATCCATTCGGTGGTGTTCGGCGGCTTCTCTCCTGAGTCCCTCGCCGGCCGTATCGAGGATTGCCGGTCGAACGTCGTCATCACCGCCGACGAAGGCTTGCGCGGCGGCCGCAAGATTCCGCTCAAGGCCAACACCGACGCCGCCATCGCCAAGGTCGGCGGCGTCGACTGGGTCATCGTCGTGCGTCGCACCGGCGGCAAGGTCGACATGGATCCGGTGCGCGACGTCTGGTACCACGAGGCCGCCGCGATGGTGAACGCCGAGTGCCCGTGCGAAGAAATGAACGCGGAGGATCCGCTGTTCATTCTCTACACATCAGGCTCGACCGGGCAACCGAAGGGAGTGCTGCACACGACCGGCGGCTATCTCGTCTACACCTCGCTCACCCACCAGTACGTGTTCGACTATCACGACGGCGACATCTTCTGGTGCACCGCCGACGTGGGCTGGGTCACCGGCCACAGCTACATCGTCTACGGGCCGCTCTCCAACGGCGCCATCACGCTGATGTTCGAGGGCGTGCCGAACCATCCGAGCAACTCCCGTTTCTGGGAGGTGATCGACAAGCATAGGGTCAACATCTTCTACACGGCGCCGACCGCGATCCGTGCGCTGATGCAGGCTGGCGATGCGCCGGTGAAGAAGACCTCGCGCGCCTCGCTCAAGCTGCTCGGCACCGTCGGCGAGCCGATCAATCCGGAAGCCTGGGAGTGGTATTACCGCGTCGTGGGCGACGGCCGCTGCCCCATCGTCGACACCTGGTGGCAGACCGAGACCGGGGGGATTCTCATCACCCCGCTGCCGGGAGCGACGCGGCTCAAGCCAGGCTCGGCAACGCGCCCGTTCTTCGGCGTCATCCCGGAGATCGTCGACGCGGAGGGCAAGGTGCTGGAAGGCGCTGGCACCGGCAATCTGTGCATCGCCGATTCCTGGCCGGGGCAGATGCGCACCGTCTATGGCGATCACCAGCGCTTCGTCGATACCTACTTCAAGACCTATCCGGGCAAATATTTCACCGGCGACGGCTGCCGGCGCGACGAGGACGGCTATTACTGGATCACCGGCCGCGTCGATGACGTCATCAATGTCGCCGGACATCGCCTCGGCACCGCCGAAGTCGAGAGCGCCCTGGTGGCGCATCCGAAAGTGTCGGAGGCCGCCGTGGTCGGCTACCCGCACGACATCAAGGGCCAGGGCATCTACGCCTATGTGACGCTGATGGCGGGCGAGGCCGCCTCGGAGGACTTGCGCAAGGAGCTGGTGCTGTGGGTGCGCAAGGAGATCGGCCCCATTGCATCCCCGGACCTCATTCAGTTCGCGCCGGGCCTGCCCAAGACCCGGTCCGGCAAGATCATGCGCCGCATCCTGCGCAAGATCGCCGAGGACGAGCATGGCAACCTCGGCGACACCTCGACACTGGCCGACCCGGCCGTGGTGGATGACCTGGTAAGCAACAGGCAGAACAAGGGGGCGAAGGCACAGGGGGCAACTGCTTAATGTGTTTGCGCCGTCGGATTGAAGCGGAATGCGCCTTGTTACTCCGCCCGAGAAGCTAT
This sequence comes from Hyphomicrobiales bacterium, assembly GCA_009377755.1. Lineage (GTDB taxonomy): Bacteria > Pseudomonadota > Alphaproteobacteria > Rhizobiales > Xanthobacteraceae > WHTM01. The sequence continues at coordinate 85,864 of WHTM01000016.1, forward strand.
TCTGATTTTGGAAGTCGCCTCTTCGCCTTCCATGCTTCAGCAAAGGATGGGTGAACGTGATAGGTATGCGGTTTGGCGTTCCTTTGTACCAACCACCTTCCTTCGGTACTGATCCCTTTGCATGTATGGCATTGGTGACGTGACCCAGTGTAGTTGCAATAAAGTCGACTGGGCCATGTTTCTGGACGATCTCTGACTGGGTTGCGGAGCCCCGAACAAGAGACACCATGCTCTTGAACGAATACTCTCGCTTTCGCTCATTTAGGTATGTGTATGCGTCTAGGTATGTGTATGCGTCGTCCGCCGCGTCGTCCGCCGCTGCCTCCCAATCCTCGCGTTACTCATACCTTACCCCCCTTGTCGCAGCGAGCGCGGCAGGACGGAACGCCCGCGGAATGCGAGTTTTCATCGTAGCGCCCGACATCTTCGCATTTTAGCCTTTTGTACGACAAATCGGCACGCTCACGCCGCCCGCTGCTTTCGCGTCGGTAGAATCAGCACCTCGGCCGGGATGCCGAGCCGCTGATGCAGGCGACGGATCATGGCAATTGACAAATTGCGTCGGCGGTTGAGCACCTCGGCGACGCGGGTGCGCGTGCCGATCAGCGGCTCGAGGTCCTTGCGGGTCAGTCCCTGCTGTTCCATGCGGAACTTGATCGCCTCGATCGGGTCGGGCGGATCGATCGGGAACTGCGCGGCTTCGTAGGCATCGACCAGCGTCGCTAGCACATCCAGCCGGTCTCCGTCTGGAGTACCGGCCCTGGCGCCCCATAGCAACTCGACTTGCCTGAGCACGGCGTCGTAGTCCTTCCTGGTTCGGATCGGCTTCACGTCATTTTTCATGCTCCACCTCCGTGACATCTATTCGGTCGTAGTCGCGATGCGTGCCAATCCATTTGATCCAGACGATGCCCTTCTCGAAGTCAACGGCAACCACCAGGCGATAGCTGTTTCCTTTGATGTTGAACACGATCCGGTCGGCGCTGACGATACTGGCCGTAGCGTAGAGCCGCCGCACATCTGCCGTGCTGCGCCACTGCGCCCTGCGGACCTCGTCGAACCACGCATCGATCGCCGCCTTGAGGGCTGGCTGATCCTTGTGTCCGGCGCGCGAGGCAACAAACTCCCGCAACGTCCTCCGGGCGATGATCCGCATGCAGAGAAATTAGTCTGGTCCCAAAATGGGTGCAAGCAGGCAGAGGGTCTCACCCGGCAGACCCAGCGGGCGAGGGCGTCGGGCGCAGTTGCGCATTGCGCGCTACGGCCATGGATTGGCGGAATACGCTTCGTTCCGTCCTACGGGCTACGGGCTATTAAGAAATCGCTAGTATTCGCATCTTGGATGGTGCTTGGTCATGCCAAGTTCACCAAACATCGGACGCGTGCATGGTTATTGCATCATGGTTATTGCATGAAGAGCAACAGTGGAGACGTCCTCGCGTTCAACCAGAAAATTGGCGGCGGCATTAGTAATCGGAATTTTTACATATTCTATGGCTTGTGACGGGCGGCGAACCCCGGAGCCCTGCCTCGCGATATGGCATGCGTGAGGGTGCCAGGAGGTCCTTTGTATGCGTTGCGTTCGACGGTTGCTTGCTGCTGCGCTGCTTGCCCTGCTGTACGGTTCCGTTGCGGCCCCCGCCGCCGCGCGCGAGGTCGTCGCCATGCAGGGCGGCTCGCCCGGCACGATTGTCGTGCGCACGAGCGAACGCCGGCTCTACTATGTCCTCGGCAACGGGCGGGCGGTCCGTTACCGGGTCGGGGTGGGCCGCGTCGGCATGCAATGGTCCGGGCGCTCCAGCATCCAGGGCATGTACGTCCAGCCGGCCTGGGCACCGCCGCGCGCCGTGAAACGCGACAACCCCAACCTGCCCGACTACATCCCCGGCGGAGCGCCGAACAATCCGATGGGCGCGGCCGCCCTCACGTTGAACGGCGGCGAATACGCCATCCACGGCACCAACAGGCCCGGCTCAATCGGCCATTTCGTCTCCTACGGCTGCATCCGCATGTACAACCGCGACATCATGGACCTGTTCAACCGGGTATCCGTGGGGACGCCTGTGGTGGTGACGCGGTAGCGGATTGTCCGGCATAGTGCCGTGGGCACGCCGCCGCACGGGCGGCGCTCTGACGACATCGGTGAACTCGGGTGAATCGGCGTGGAAGATCGGCGGCAGCTCCTGCTCAGGAATCTCGTCTTTGGCGCCGTCCTCGGCACCGGCGTCGGGGTGCTGCACGTGGTGTCCACTCAGCCTGCGCCAAACATCGGGATGCTGCTTGGGGGCGCGCTCGGGGGTGCGCTCGGCGGCGCCGTCCTGGTGGTGCTGGCGTCCGCCATCTTGCGTTGGCTCGTGAAGTGATGCCGCAATGACCGCGCATGCGAGGCTATCGCGGCTCCGATCCCGTGCCGATCAAAGGGAGCGGGCGCCCGCTGCACCAGCCCTCGCGCCGGCCGCCGCCATAGCGGCGGACGTGGCCGCCGGCGAGCAGCGCCTCGGATAGGTTCGCCACATTGCGCGCCGAGGCTTCGGCGACGATCCGGCCGCCGTATTTGTCGAGACTGACCTGGGAGATGCCGACGCGGCCCTGCGCCAGCAGTGCGGCGAGCGCATCGCGGGCGGCTTCGGCCTTGATCCGCTCTTCCGTACAGCGTGCCCGCAGCTCCGGGGCATCGATGCCGCGTAGCCGGACCTTGGTGGTGATCTCGAGCCCCGGCCACACCCGCACCCTCGCATCGAAGGTATCGCCGTCGAGCACGCGGATGACGTCGGCCGGATAGCCGGTGGCGCTCATTGTCGACCATTCCAACAGGGTCGGCGCCGGTTTGGACGCCGCGCTCGCGGCACGCTCGGACAGCCCGATGTGGCTCGCCGACCCGATTGCCGTTGCCGCGATCACACCGAGCGCAAAGGCTGCACCCGCCAGCGCGGTCGCCGGCGCACGTCTCGGATGGGACAATGATCTTAGGGCTAGGAGCATAGTCCTTGACATAACCAAGTCGCGCGGCCTTACGCAAGCAAAATCCATGATCACTCCGGGTAACAGCCGCACACAGCCAGGCTGCGTAAACTTGCCTGTGTTGGCTTCCGGAAATGACCGAGGTGAGTTTTTCAGCCGTCTTGTTTAGAAATCGGACGCAATCCCCTTCACCTCCCAGTCGCCGTAGCGGACCGGGTCGGGGCCGTCGCGGCCATGGCGTTCGGCCGGCTGCGGCGCTGCCTGATTGTCCCGCTCGGCGCGCCGCGCCGCCGCTTCCGCCAATGCCCGCTCGGCCGCGGGGGTCAACGGTTTGCGCGGCTCCGCCGCAACGGTACCGCGCCGCGGCGTTGTCGGAGGTTCGGGCCTGGTCATGACGTCGACGTGGCGGCGGCGCTGGGAAAATCAAGCAGCATCGCTGTCGCATCATCGCTCTTGAACCCGGGACCCGCCCTTCCAACATTACCCGTGCGCCCCATTCTCGCTCTTGCGGGACAACAGAGGGTGGACATGAACTACTTCAAGACTGCCATCCTGCTCGCCGGCATGACCGGCCTGCTGATGGTCGTGGGCTTCCTCATCGGCGGCCAGGCGGGTGCATTGATCGCGCTTGTGATCGCCGCTGCGATCAACCTGTTCAGCTACTGGAATTCCGACAAGCTTGTGCTGTCCATGCACGGCGCACAGCAGGTCGACGAACACACAGCGCCGGAACTGGTCGGGATAGTCCGCACCCTGGCCGAGCGCGCCGGCCTGCCGATGCCGCGCGTTTTCCTGATGGACAATCCGCAGCCGAACGCGTTCGCGACCGGCCGCAATCCGCGGAATGCCGCGGTGGCGGTGACCGCCGGCCTGCTCAACACACTTAACCGCGAGGAAGTCGCCGGGGTGGTCGCGCACGAGCTCGCGCACATCAAGAATCATGACACGCTGATCATGACGATCACCGCCACCATCGCTGGCGCGATCTCGATGCTGGCGCAGTTCGGCATGTTCTTCGGCGGCGGGAACCGTGAGAACAACGGGCTTGGCCTCATCGGCACGCTGCTGATGGTATTCCTGGCGCCCATCGCGGCGATGATCGTGCAGATGGCGATCAGCCGTACGCGCGAATATGTGGCTGACAATCTCGGAGCGCGCATCAGCGGCCAGCCGATGGCCCTGGCGTCGGCGCTGGCGAAGATTTCCGATCGGGCGCACGTGGTTGAGAACGAGACCGCCGAACGCAATCCGGCGTCCGCGCATATGTTCATCGTCAATCCGCTATCCGGAATGCGCATGGACAACCTGTTCTCGACCCACCCGGCAACCGCGAACCGCATCGCCGCGTTGGAGCAGGTTGCCGCCGAAATGGGCATGGGCAGCTACGGGCGCAGTGCCGCCAGCGCGCAGCGCTATGCTCCGAACAGCGCCTGGGGCAACCGTGCCCGCCGCGGCGGTCCGTGGGGCTGATCTTGTGGTGACGGTGTCCCGGCCGAGGCGGGAAACCTGCCGGGACGGATGACCTGAGGGTGCGGCGCGGGATATTCCAGGTCCCTTCGGCCTCGCTCGATCTCCTTCGACGACGACAAAAGCATGACGACTCGCGCGATTCATGCGAAGCAGTTCTATGCCCTCTTCCCGCCACTCGCAAGCTGCCGAAGTTCCCGGTCTCGCTGCGCGCCGCGTCGCCGCCGACCTGCTCGACGGCGTACTGCGCCGCCGCCGCCCGCTTGATGAGCAACTCGACACGGGGCCGGCGAACGCCAGCTTCCTTGCGCTCGCCGACCGCGATCGCGCGCTGGTCCGTCGCATTGTCGCGACCGCGCTGCGCCGGCTCGGAACACTGCGAACCCTGATCGGACAATTCCTCGAGCGCGGCGTACCGGCGGACGCGCCCCGGGTCGAGACCATCCTGCTGACCGGCGCGGCGCAGATCCTCTGGCTCGACGTGCCCGATCATGCGGCGGTGGATCTCGCGGTGCGGATCGCTCAGCTCGATCGCCGCGCCGGACGCTATACCGGCCTGGTCAATGCCGTGCTTCGGCGGGTCGCGCGCGAAGCCCGCGCCCGGCTCGTCGAGCTCGATGGTGTCGCGCTCGACACGCCCGCCTGGCTGCTCGCCCGCTGGCGCGCCGCTTATGGCGACGCCATTGCCGACACCATCGCCCGTGCCAACGGCGAGGAGCCGGCGCTCGACCTGACGGTACGGTCGGATTCTGAGTCCTGGGCGGCTCGGTTGCGCGGCCGCGCGCTGCCGACCGGCACGGTTCGCATCATCGCCCATGGGCCGGTCACGTTGCTTCCCGGGTATGCGGAGGGAGCCTGGTGGGTGCAGGACGCCGCGGCCGCGCTGCCGGCGCGGCTGTTTGGCGACCTGAGCGGACAGGCAATCGCCGACCTCTGTGCTGCACCCGGCGGCAAGACCGCACAACTGGCCCTTGCCGGCGCAAACGTTACCGCGGTCGACCGCTCGGCGGCGCGGCTGTCGCGGCTGCGCGAGAATCTCAGACGCCTGCATCTTGATGCCGTCCTGGTCAACGCCGATGCCACCGAGTGGAGCGGCGGCACCTTCGATGCCGTGCTGCTCGATGCGCCATGCTCTTCCACCGGCACGATTCGGCGCCACCCCGATATTCCCTGGCTCAAGCAGGAGGCCGACCTTGCCGGTCTGTTGGCATTACAGCGGCGACTGCTCGATCAGGCCGCGACGCTGCTCAAGCCCGGCGGCACCTTGGTCTACTGTATTTGCTCGCTCGAGCCGGAGGAAGGCATCGACCAGATCGAGGGTCTGCTGACGCGCGAGAAGCGGTTGCGGCGCCGTCCGATCGAACCTGACGAAATCGCCGGAACCACCGAGTTCGTGACACCCGGTGGTGACCTGCGCACCCTGCCGCTGCACTGGCCGACGGACGAGCCGCGCATGGGAGGGCTCGACGGTTTCTTCGCGGCGCGGCTGCAATGCACGGCCTGACAATCAACAGCGCCGGCTAGCGCCGGTTGGAGCCGCGGCGGCCCTCCGGTATTGTGACTTTTGGCTGTCATACGGCAGTAAATCGACGGCTTATCAGACAGAAGGGGCGGACGGCGTTCATGTTGCGCGTCGCGGAGCGATCCAGGCTGTCCTTGGTGCTGCTGCAGCGGAGCCTGCGGCAACTGGCCAGCCGCGTCGCACACCCGCTGGTGCGGTGGCGCTTCGTTCCGACCAAGACCGACCGGCTGGTGATCGCACCGCAGGACCTGCGGACCGCCGATGCCACGCGGGCGAGCGAATTCTACGCCGGGCGTTTCGTGTTCGCGGGCAAGATCGTCATCTGCGATGGCCGCTCGCCATTCGAATTGACCCCGATCTCCGACGAATGGGGGCGCGCGCTGCTCGGCTTCGGCTGGCTGCGGCATCTGCGTGCGGCCGATTCCGGAATCACCCGCGCCAATGCCCGTGCCCTGATCGACGAATGGATCCGGCTGCACGGCCGATGGAACACGATGGCGTGGCGGATCGACGTGCTGTCGCGGCGAATCATGTCGTGGCTGAGCCAGGCGCCGCTAGTTCTCACCGACGCCGACATGAACTTCTACCGCCGCTTCCTGCGCAGCCTGACCAGGCAGGTGCGGTTTCTGCGCCGGCGCATTGACGACGCGCCGGACGGCATCGTGCGGCTGCAGGCGCTGATCGTGCTGACCGAGGCGGCGCTGTGCATGGCGGGACAGACCGGCCATCTGCGCACCACCTTACGGCGGTTGGTGGACGAGCTCGACCGGCAGATTCTGCCGGACGGCGGCCACATCAGCCGAAATCCGCACGCCTTGGCTGAGCTGCTGCTCGATCTCCTGCCACTGCGCCAGGTGCTCTCGACCCGCAACGTCGCTCCGCCGCAGGCCATGCTCAACGCCATCGACCGGATGATGCCGATGCTGCGGTTCTTCCGTCACGGCGACGGCAATTTCGCGCATTTCAACGGCATCGGCCCGACGGCGCCCGACATCGTCGCCACGGTCCTGGCCTATGATGACGCCCGCGGCGCGCCAGTCGCCAATGCGCCGCATTCCGGCTATCAGCGCATCGATTCCGGCGGCAGCGTCGTGCTCATGGATACCGGCAAGCCGCCGCCGGTGAGCGTCAGCCGCGAAGCCCATGCCGGCTGCCTGTCGTTCGAGTTTTCCGCCGGCCTGCAGCGGATCGTCGTCAATTGTGGCCTTCCGGGCACCAACCAGGAGGCCTGGCGCGAGGTGGCGCGCGCCACCGCGGCGCATTCGACGGTCGTGTTCAACGACACGTCATCCTGCCGGTTGCTGGAGTCGGGATCGTTCAGACGGCTGTTCGCCGGCTCCCCGATCATCGCCGGCCCGACCGATGTCCCGGTCACCCGCGAGGCGCCGGACGGCGCACTGGTGGTGCGGGCGTCGCACGACGGCTACGCCGGCCGCTTCGGCGTCATCCACCAGCGCACCCTGATGCTGACGGCCGATGGCAGCCGGCTCGAAGGCGAGGATGTGTTCCTTCCGTCCGAGGGCGATCACATACCGCGCGAAGACGAGTTCACCGTGCGTTTCCATCTGCATCCGGCGATCCGCGCCAATCGCCTGACCGACGGCCATGGCGTGATGCTGGTGTTGCCCGACCGTGACGTCTGGACCTTCAGTGCCCACGAGGACCAGATCGAGCTGGAAGAGAGCGTTTATCTCGCCGGCCGAGACGGCCCGCGGCGGACGACCCAGATCGTGATCTACGGCCGCGCCCGCAAAATGCCGCGGGTGCGCTGGACCTTCACCCACCGCAACCCGACGGCGGCCACCGTCCACAACGAGCGTGACGAGCAGCCGGAATTGCCGCTGTGATCGCCATGCCTGACTGCGACATGAATCGATGACCGACAGCCTGCGCCACATCTCCCGCGCTTTGATCTCCGTCTCGGACAAGACCGGCCTCGCCGACTTTGCGCGCGCGCTGGTCGGTCATGGCATCGAGTTGATCTCGACCGGCGGCACCGCCAAGGCGCTGGTCAACGCCGGGCTGCGCGTGATGGATGTCGCCGACGTCACCAGCTTCCCGGAGATGATGGACGGGCGCGTGAAGACGCTGCATCCGAAGGTGCACGGCGGACTGTTGGCGATCCGCGGCAACCGTGAGCATGCGGACGCGATGGCCGCGCACGGCATTCAGCCGATCGATCTTCTGGTGGTCAACCTCTATCCGTTCGAAGCGGCCGTCACGAAGCGGGCCGGCTTCGACGAGTGCGTCGGGAACATCGATATCGGGGGCCCGGCGATGATTCGCGCCGCCGCCAAGAATCATGCGGACGTGGCGGTCGTCGTCGAGCCGGAGGATTATGCGGCGCTGCTCGCGGAACTCGCGGCAAACAGCGGCGCCACCGCGCTCGACTTCCGCAAACGGCTTGCCGCCAAAGCCTACGCGCGCACCGCGAGCTATGACGCGGCGATCTCCAATTGGTTCGCCGGTAAGATCGGCGAGACCGCACCGGCGTTTCGCGCGTTCGGCGGCAGGCTCGTGGAATCGCTGCGATACGGCGAGAACCCGCACCAGACCGCCGCGTTCTATCGCTCGCCGGAGCAACGATTCGGTGTCGCCACGGCGCGGCAGGTGCAAGGCAAGCAGCTATCCTACAATAACCTCAACGACACCGACGCGGCCTACGAATGCGTCGCCGAGTTCGATCCGGCGCGCGCGCCCGCCTGCGTCGTCGTCAAGCATGCCAATCCGTGCGGCGTCGCCGAAGGCGGGACGCTGATCGAGGCCTATCGCAAAGCGCTTCGCTGCGATCCGGTCTCGGCGTTCGGCGGCATCGTCGCCGTGAACCATATGCTCGATGCGGAGGCCGCGCGCGCCATCACCGAAATCTTCACCGAGGTCATCATCGCCCCGGATGCCTCCGAGGAGGCGATCGCGATCGTCGGCGCCAAGAAGAACCTGCGGCTGCTGCTCGCCGGCGGCGTGCCGGATCCGCGTGCCAACGGATTGACGGCCAAGACCGTCGCCGGCGGGCTCCTGGTCCAGTCGCGCGACAATGCCGTGGTCGACGATATGGACCTGAAGGTCGTCACCAAGCGGGCGCCGACCGGTGCCGAGCTTGCCGACCTGCGCTTCGCCTTCCGCGTCGCCAAGCACGTGAAGTCGAACACCATCGTTTATGCCAAGGACCGCGCCACGGTCGGCATCGGCGCCGGCCAGATGAGCCGCGTCGATGCCGCGCGCATCGCCGCCCGCAAGGCCGAAGATGCCGCACAGCAAGCGGGGCTGGCTGAGCCGCTGACGCGCGGGTCGGTGGTGGCGTCGGACGCGTTCTTCCCGTTCGCCGACGGCTTGCTGGTGGCGATCGAGGCCGGCGCCACGGCAGTGATCCAGCCCGGCGGCTCGGTGCGCGACGCCGAGGTGATCCAGGCCGCCGACGATCATGGCGTGGCGATGGTGTTCACCGGCGTGAGACACTTCCGGCATTGACTCCACTCATCATCCCGGCCAAGCGCCAAAGCAGGCAAGTTTACGCAGCCCGCGTACACTTGGCTGCGTGCGCGCGAGCCGGGACCAATATATCCGCGCAGGAGTCATGGGTCCGGCTCTCGTGCTACGCACTCGGCCGGGATGACAGCGGAGAGGTCCGTACGCACGCGAGCACCACCGCGCCGGTGATGAAGAACGCGATCAGCACCGCCATGCCGGCCTTCTGGCTCAGCGTTGCCGCGGTGACGACGCCGACCAGGAACGGCCCGAGGAACGACGTCACCCGGCCGGAGAGCGCGAACAGACCGAAGAACTGCGTCTCCTGCCCTGCCGGCGCCAGACGCACGAGCTGGGTGCGCGAGGCGGCCTGCATTGGGCCGGCAGCCAATCCGATCAACAGGCCGATCGCCACGTAGGCGCGTTCCGCCGCGCTGGCGTAGAGACCTCCGCCCGGCACCGGCGGCGCCACAGGCACCACGAAGCCGATGCGATCGGGATCGATCGACAGGATCGCGGTGCTGGCGCAGGTCAGGATCACGAGGCTACCGAGGATCACGCGCTTCGCCCCGAGCCGATCGTCGAGCCGGCCGCCGACAAAGGCGCCGATGGTGCCGGTGAGGGTGAGCAGGATGCCGAACACGCCGATCTCGATTGTGCCCCAGCCGAACGTGCCGGCCGCGTAGATGCCGCCGAAGGCGAACAGCGCCACCAGCCCGTCGGCATAGATCATGTTGGCGAGCAGGAATAGCGCCGCGTCGCGGTGGCGCCGCAGGTCGCGCAGCGTCGCGGCAAGCGTCGCGAGTCCCTGCCGGATCGCGGTGCGCATCGGCAGCTTGCCCGGATGGTCGGGCGTGAACAGGAACATCGGCAGGATGAAGACCGCGAACCAGATGGCCGTGAGCGGCCCTGCCGCCCGGTCGCCCTCGCGCGACACGGCATCGAGACCGAACAGCGGCGCAAGCCCGAGCAACGTCTTGCCGGTTTGCGGGCTGGCGGCGAGAAAGCCAAGCACGACCACCAGGCTGACCATCCCGCCCAGATAGCCGACCGCCCAGCCGGTGCCCGATAGGCGGCCGAGCCGCTCCGGCGGCACGAGATGCGGCATCATGGCGTTGTTGAAGACGGTGGCGAACTCCGCGCCGACCGCCGCAAGCGCGAACGCGACCAGCACGAGCGTTACGCCGCCGCCCGGCACGCCGAACCACAGCGCGCACGCGCCGACCACCAGCAACGCACCGAAGCCGGCGATCCACGGCTTGCGCGGCCCGGCGGCATCGGCGATCGCGCCGAGGATCGGCGAGAACACGGCGATCGTCAGCCCCGCGGCGCTCTTTGCAAAGCCCCACAGCGCCTGGCCCTCCGCCGGATCGGAGGCGATCGCGGCCGCGAAATACGGCGCGTAGACGAATGTGGTGATGAGCGTAAAGTAGGGCTGCGCCGCCCAGTCGAACATGATCCAGCCGAACAGGGCGGAACGGGAAGCGGTGCGAGGTGGCGGCATGAACGGCACGATAGCGGAAACGATCAAGGATCGTGCGTCGACGTCCACTTTTTCACCAGTTGCTCTGGCTGTCATCCCGGAAGCCGAGCGAAGCGAGGCTATCCGGGACCCACATATCCACAGGAAACGGGGATGGTTGGGTCCCGGCTCTCGCTCCGCTCGGCCGGGACGATAACGCAGAATCTTGGCGAGGCCTACCGCTTCACCAAGTCCCCGAGCAGGCTCGCCGCCACAGTGAGCTTCGACGGCGTCAGCCCGGTGCCGGCGATTTCGCCGATGGCGGCGCGTACGCGATCCACCTCGGCCGCGCGCGGCTTGATCCAGGCTTCGACGGCGGCCATGCCGGCGCCGTCTCCTGCCACCATCGCGGCCGTGAGCCGGCGTTCCGCATCGCCGATGCTGTCAAGCGCGCGGTCGAGCGCCAGGCGGTCGAAATAGTCGGTGACCGTGATATCGCGCGCGGCATCGGCGATGCTTCCGGTGCCGAACGTGTCGGCGACGGCGAAATAGGTTGCGGCAACATCGGCAATCGCTCGCTTGCTGCGGTCGGCCACCAGGACGATGTCGGATGCAGCAGCCAGCACCGGGAGGCCAGCGAGGCGCGCAGCAAGCGCGTTCGGAACGCCGGCCTGCACGAATGCCGCCTGCTGCGCGGCGAGCGCCTCCGCAGCGCCCGTCGGCAGGACCTCGCCGAGCGATTCGCTCATCGTGGCGATGCCGTCGTGGTAGTGGGCGATGATGTCCGCCAGCCCTTGCGACAGGTCGAGATTGCGCAGGAACCACACCAGCCGGTCGAGCAGCAGGTCCTGCACGGCGGCGTAAAGATCGAGCTGGAGCTGTCCGGAGATCTTGGCATCGAGGGTGTCGATGGCGGTGTTGAGCGCGATCAGGTCGTAGGCGCCACGCACCGCCGCGAATGCCGCCGCGATCTGCGTCGGCGATGCGCCGGTCTGATCGGCGATGCGAACGCTAAGCGTTGCGCCACCTCGATTGATCATCGAATTGGCAAGCTGGGTGGCGATGATCTCGCGGCGCAGCCGGTGCTGCTCCAATGCATCCGGATAGCGAGCGCTCAGCTCCGCCGGGAAATAGCGATTGAGCTCGCGGCCGAGGTAGGGGTCGTCCGGCACGGCGGAGTCGAGCAGCTCGCTGTAGAGCGAGATCTTCGCATAGGCGAGCAGCACCGCCAGCTCCGGCCGTGTCAGCGGCTGGTTGCGCTTGCGGCGCTCGGCGAGAGCCACGTCGTCGGGCAGAAACTCCACGCTGCGGTCAAGCTCGCCCTGACGCTCCAGCGTCTGCATCAGCCGCTGCTGGAAGCCGAGATCCTCCAGCCCGCGCCGCTCGGCAAGCGACAGCGCCAGCGTCTGCTGATAGTTGTTACGCAGCACCAGGGCCGCCACCTCCTCGGTCATCGTCCCAAGCAGCGCATTGCGGTTTTCGAGCGTCAGCCGCCCGTCGCGCCGCGGCAGGCTGAGGGCGATCTTGATGTTGACCTCGACGTCGGAGGTGTTGACGCCGGCGGAATTGTCGATCGCATCCGTGTTCAGTTTCACGCCGCGTTGTGATGCCTCGATGCGGCCGCGCTGGGTGAGGCCGAGATTGGCCCCCTCGCCGATCACCTTGCAGCGAAGCGCGTCGGCGGTCACGCGGATCGGGTCATTGGCGCGGTCGCCGACGGATTCGTCGGTCTCGCCGGAAGCGCGCACATAAGTCCCGATACCGCCGAACCACAGGAGGTCGACGGGCACGGTCAGGATGGCTCGGATCAGTTCCTGCGGTGTCGTCCGGTCGGCATCGACTCCAAGCATGCCTCGCGCCTCGGGCGACAGCCTGATCTCCTTGGCGGAGCGCGGGAACACGCCGCCTCCCTTGGAAATGAGTGCCTTGTCGTAGTCCCGCCAGCTTGACCGCGGCAGATCGAACAGGCGCTTGCGCTCGGCGAAGCTTGTCTCCGGATCGGGGTCGGGGTCGATGAAGATGTCGCGATGATCGAACGCCGCGACCAGCCGAATCGTGGTCTCGCGCAGCATCCCGTTGCCGAACACGTCACCCGACATATCGCCAATGCCCACGACCGTGAACGGTAGCCGGGTGATGTCGGTGTCAACCTCGCGGAAATGCCGCTTCACCGCCTCCCAGGCGCCGCGCGCGGTGATCCCCATCTTCTTGTGGTCGTAGCCGGCCGAGCCGCCGGAGGCGAAGGCGTCGTCCAGCCAGAAGCCGTAGCTCTGCGAGATTTCATTGGCGATGTCCGAGAAGGTGGCGGTGCCCTTGTCGGCGGCGACCACCAGATAGGGATCGTCGCCGTCATGGCGCACGACGTTTTGCGGCGCGACGACCCGGTCGCCGTCGAGATTGTCGGTAACGTCGAGCAGGGCGGCGATGAAGGCACGGTATGAGGCGACGCCTTCCGCCTGCACCGCCTCGCGCGGCCCGGCCGGCAGACGCTTCGGCACGAAGCCACCCTTCGAGCCGACCGGAACGATGCAGGCGTTCTTCACCTGTTGCGCCTTGACCAGGCCGAGCACCTCGGTGCGGAAATCCTGCGGCCGGTCGGACCAGCGGATGCCGCCGCGCGCCACTTTGCCGAAGCGCAGGTGCACGCCTTCAGCGCCCGGCGAATAGACGAAGATTTCGTATAGCGGGCGTGGCAACGGTATGTCTTCCAGACAACGGCTGTCGTACTTGATGGCGATGGCCGCCTTCGGCTGACCGTCGGTATCGACCTGGTAGAAGCTGGTGCGCATCGCCGCCTGCACCGCGTTGACGAAGCGGCGGATGATACGGTCCTCGTCGAGGCTCTCCACCGCCTGCAGCGCCCCTTCGATCTCCGCAAGAACGGCCTGCTCGCGCTCACGGCGCGCGTCG
>WHTM01000058.1 GCA_009377755.1 Hyphomicrobiales bacterium
TGGGGCTTCAACCAGGTCGCGGTGAAGCTGGCGCTTCCCGATATCCCGCCGCTGATCCAAGCAACGATCCGCACCGCGGGCGCGACGCTGATGGTCGGCACCTGGGCTTGGTCGCGCAGCATCGGGTTGTTTACCCGCGACGGCACGCTGATCCCCGGCATCGTCTCCGGCATCCTGTTCGGCCTGGAGTTCATCTGCATCTATCGCGGCCTGCTCTGGACCACCGCGGTGCGCGCCGTGCTGTTCATCTATTTCGCGCCGTTCTTCGTCGTGCTCGGCGCCCGCTGGTTCCTGCCGGCGGATCGCTTCGCCCCGAGCCAGTGGCTTGGGCTGGCGCTGTCGTTCGCCGGCCTGATCCTCGCCTTCGGGCTGCCGACGCCGTCCGCCGAGCCGTACCAACTCACCGGCGACATGATGATGGTCGGGGCCGCGGCGTTCTGGGCTGCGACCACCATGACCATGAAGGCGACCGCCTTGCAGCGCGCGCCATTCGTCAAACAATTGCTCTACCAGTTGACGGTCTCGACCCCGATCATGGGGGCGGCGGCTTGGTTGTTCGGCGAGCGGATCGCTGGGACGCCATCCGGCCTCGCACTCGGCTCGCTCGTCTATCAGACGGTCTGGGTCGCCGGCATCACGTTCCTGGGCTGGTTCTGGCTGGTGCAGCGTTATTCCGCGAGCCGCCTGTCGGCCTTCACATTCCTGACACCGCTGTTTGGCGTATTGGCGGGCTATCTGGTGCTGGGCGAGCCGCTGACCCCGGCTTTTGTGCTGGCGGCGCTGCTGGTCGCCGCCGGCCTCATCCTTGTGAACCGCCCACGTTGACGCCATTGTTTAGCTCTGGCACTCCGATGGACATGGATACCCCGATGTACGACGCGGCAGCGCTGAAGCCCCGGCGCCACTCGGTCCCGGTCATGGTCGGCAACGTCGCCGTCGGCGGCGGTGCGCCGATCGTCGTGCAGTCGATGACCAACACCGACACCGCCGATGTCGAGGGCACCGCGCGGCAGGTGGCGGCGCTGGCGTGCGCCGGCTCCGAGATCGTGCGCATCACCGTCGACCGCGACGAAGCCGCCGCCGCGGTGCCGCACATCAAGGACCGGCTCGCCAAGATGGGCGTCGACGTGCCGATCGTCGGCGACTTCCATTACATCGGCCACAAGCTGCTCGCCGATCATCCCGCCTGCGCGGAGGCGCTCGACAAGTACCGCATCAATCCCGGCAACGTCGGCTTCAAGGAGAAGAAGGACCGGCAGTTCTCCGCCATCATCGAGATGGCGATGAAGCACGGCAAGCCGGTCCGCATCGGCGCCAACTGGGGCTCGCTCGACCAGGAGCTGCTCACGCATCTGATGGACGAGAACGCGCGTTCCAACGCGCCGAAGGATGCGCGCGCGATCACCCGCGAGGCGATGGTGCAGTCGGCATTGCTGTCGGCGGCGCGTGCGGAGGAATTGGGCCTTGGCCGCGACCGCATCATCCTCTCTGCGAAAGTGTCTGCCGTGCAGGACCTGATCGCCGTCTATGCCGACCTCGGCGCGCGTTCCGACTATGCGCTGCACCTCGGCCTGACCGAGGCCGGCATGGGAAGCAAGGGCATCGTCGCCTCGTCGGCGGCGATGGGCGTGCTGTTGCAGCAGGGCATCGGCGATACCGTGCGCGTCTCGCTCACGCCCGAGCCGAACGGCGACCGCACGCTGGAGGTCAAGGTCGCGCAGGAGCTGCTGCAGACCATGGGCTTCCGCGTGTTCGTGCCGCTGGTCGCGGCTTGCCCCGGCTGCGGGCGCACGACGTCCACCACGTTCCAGGAACTTGCCGGCGACATCCAAGGCTTCATTCGCGACTCGATGCCGGCATGGAAGACGCGCTATCCCGGCGTCGAAGGGCTCAACGTCGCGGTGATGGGCTGCATCGTGAATGGGCCCGGCGAGTCCAAGCACGCCGACATCGGCATCTCGCTCCCCGGCACCGGCGAGACGCCGACTGCGCCGGTGTTCATCGACGGCAAGAAGGCCGCGACCTTGCGCGGCCCGACGGTGGCGGCGGATTTCAAGCAGATGGTGTTGGATTATATCGAGCGGCGGTATGGCGCAGGCAGCGCGGGGCGGACGGCGGCGGAGTAGGGGGCAATTCAGCGTGTCCTTGACATCTATGAGTAGATGCTCATAATCACATTTTAATGCCAAGACTCATGCGCCCGCTTCGCCCGCTGCTGTGGGTCGCTTCCAGCAAGCGCGATTACGGGCAATTTCCCGCGCGCGTACAGGAGACGATGGGCTTTGAACTTTTCCTGGCGCAGACGGGGCAGCATCCGCCATCGGCCAAGCTATTGCGCGGTCTCGGCAGCGGCACGGTGGAGCTGGTCGAGGATTTCGCCGGCGACACCTATCGGGCCGTCTACACGGTGCGGTTCGCCGTCGCAGTTTATGGGCTGCACGCCTTCAAGAAAAAGTCGAAGCGGGGCAGCAAGACCCCGCAGAGCGACATCGACCTCATCAAGCGGCGGCTGAGAGACGCCGAGCGCGATTACGCGCAGCGATACGGACAGGAGAGTAAGCTATGACCCGGAAGATCAAAGTCACGCGCGGCAGCGGCAACATCTTTGCCGATCTCGGCCTGCCCGACGCCGAGACCCATTTCCTCAAGGCGCAGATCGTATCGGAAATCTACCGCCTGACCAACGAGCGAAAGTTAACTCAGGCCGTCGCCGGCAAGCGGATGGGAATCAGCCAGCCGGAAGTGTCGCGCATGTTCAAAGGGCATTTCCGCGAATACTCGGTCGACCGGCTGATGGAATTTCTGACGGCGTTCGACCGGGATGTGGAAATCGTGGTGAAGCCGCACAAGAAAGCCGGCAAGGCCGGAAAGATCACGTTCGTGCCGGTTGCTGCATAGTTTCTTCTCCCCGGATTGCGCTTCGCGCTATCGGGGCTACGATCTGGGACCGCTACATTCCCGCAAGGGTAACACCCATGTCCTCCCTCTCCGGCAAAGACGGCCCCCGTATTCGCCATGTCGCCGACGAATCCGAGCCCTGCGAGACCATCCGTCTCGACAAGCTCACGCCGATCATCGGCGCGGAGCTGTCCGGCGTCGATCTCGCCGCCCCATTGTCCACCCGGCAGTTCGACGAAATCCATCGCGCCCTGGCGGAGAACATCGTCATCTTCTTCCGCGACCAGCACATCACGCCGACCCAGCATCTCGCGTTCGGCCGGCGCTTCGGCGAATTGCATCTGCATCCCGCCGCGCCGCACGAGCCGGGCGAGCCGGCGCTGATGAAGATCTACACCGACAAGGATTCGCCGCGCGCCAACGGCGAAGGCTGGCACTCGGACGTCTCCTGCGACGAGGAGCCGCCGATGGGCTCGATCCTCTACATCAAGCAGTGCCCGCCGCACGGCGGCGACACCCTGTTCGCCAGCATGTATGCCGCCTACGATGCGCTGTCCGACCGGATGAAAGCCTATCTCGCGGGGCTCACCGCGATCCACGACGGCGACCCGGTCTATCGCGGCCTGTTCGCCAATTTCGGCGTCGCCGACAAGCCGGCCTATCCATGCGCCGAGCATCCCGTGGTGCGCACGCATCCGGTGACCGGCAAAAAAGCGCTCTACGTCAACCGCGGCTTCACCCACCACATCGTCGGCATCCCGCGCGACGAGAGCGACGCGATCCTCGCCTACCTCTATGATCACGCCGAGAATCCGCTGTTCCAGTGCCGCTTCCGCTGGACCAAGAACGCGATCGCCTTCTGGGACAATCGCTGTGCGCAGCATCGCGCCATGTGGGACTACTGGCCGCACACGCGCTCGGGCAACCGCGTCACCATCAAGGGCGAACGGCCGGTGTGATGAGCTGCGGGGTCTGTAGGGTGGGTTAGGCCCGAGGGCCGTAACCCACCATTTTCTACCATCGCGCCGGCGGCCAACGTTGCAACGCACCTGGAGGTCCTGGCCGGCACAACCGCCGAATGCGCAGCGCTCGACAGAGGCCGGCGCGATGGAACGTGGGTTACGCGCTGACGCGCTAACCCACCCTAGAGTCTGCCAAATCTTAAACTTATCCCCGCCTCCCGGCGCTCCATTCCCCTTTTGGGAAACGGAAAAAGGGACACCGGCGTACCCGGCGCCGCAAAGAATACGGGCGGCGGAGCGTTGGCTTCGCGCTTGAGAATCCGCTCCGGACCCATACATGCCCTGCATCATGTCCGACGGCCACGCATCACGTCCGCCCGAGCAGCCGCGGTCCGAACCGGAGATCATACCGCCGGGGCGTTCCGACCGGGACGGCAGCATCTGGACCACCGTCGACGAACGCGGCGGCACGCATCGCATCTACGTTGCGCGCCCCGGTCCGTTTTCCATCATCGTCGCGCTGCTCATTGCCGGACTGGTCCTGGCGGCGATCGTGCTGCTATTGCTCGGCCTGGTTCTGTTCTGGATTCCCGTCGTCATCTTCATCATCGCCGCGTTTCTGCTGGCCGGATACGTCCGGTACTATTGGCGGCGGCTGCAATTCTGGGCGAGAGGCCGTAGGATGGGTTGAGCGCAGCGAAACCCATCGTCACAGAGCTTCAACAACGGCTGTCGCTTTGGCATTGTTCTTTGCCGTCGGGGAAATGATGGGTTTCGCTACGCTCAACCCATCCTACATCTGTCTACACTGTCGTTGAGGCCGACCATGCCCACCAAGCAATTCCCCGTCACCCGCACTGAAGCCGAGTGGCGCAAGCTGCTCACGCCCGAGCAATTCCACATCATGCGCGAGCACGGCACCGAAATGCCGGGAAGCTGCGCGCTCAACTACGAGAAGCGCTCCGGCACATTCAGCTGTGCCGGCTGCGGACAGCCGCTGTTCGTGTCGAAGACCAAGTTCGAGAGCGGCACTGGCTGGCCGAGCTTCAACGATCCGGTCGACGGCGCCGTCGAGAAATCGTCGGACAACAGCTTCGGCATGATGCGCGACGAGGTGCATTGCAGCCGCTGCGGCAGCCATATCGGCCACGTGTTCGACGACGGGCCGCCGCCGACGCATCTGCGCTATTGCATCAACGGCGTGGCGATGAATTTCCAGCCGGAAAAATCGTAGGATGGGCTGAGCGCAGCGAAGCCCACGCGGGCGCGCGAGGCCGCGCTTGGCAAATTCAACGGTGGGCACGGCGCGTTCTGCCCCGTTGCCCACCCGACGTGATGGGGGATGACCGTGACGACGCAGCTAGCGCAAAAAATATTTCAGATCGGCTACGTGGTTCCCGACCTGCATGCGGCGATCCGCTTCTTCAAGGAGACGCTGGGCGTCCCCGATTTCATGGTTTGGGAAAACCTCATGCTGGAGCAGCAGACCTACAACGGGACGCCCGGCGACTACGTGCAGAGCATCGCCTTTGGCTACGCGGGCGACATGCAGATCGAGCTGATCCAACCGCTCTCGGGTGAAAGCACCTATTCCGCGTATCTCCGGCAGAACCCCAAGGGCGGCGTGCAGCACCTCGGCATTCTGGTCGACGACTTCGACGCCGCGGTCAAGGCGATGACGGCGCGCGGATTCAAGATCGTGCAGAGCGGATGCCACGGCGACACGCGGCTCGTCTACCTCGATACCGGCGACGCCAGCGGGACGCTGACCGAGATCATCACCATCACCCCGGAGGAGCAGGCGATGTTCGCGCGCTTCAAGCGCGGGGAGTGGACGGGTCGTCAATAACTCGTCACATCGAGCATCAACGACACAGAAAACGCGACCCTTCGGCCGGTTCGGGAATCGGTTATTCTGTCGCCATGTCGCTATCCCGCCTTCGCGCCCCGCCCCGGCGCGGCCGCTACCAGCGTGCGCTCACCGTCCTGCGCATCCTGGCGGTCGCGGTGTCGCTGTTCCTGCTGCTGCCCTATCTGATCACCCCGCTGTACTGGCTGATCGACCCGGTTTCCACGCTGATGCTTTCGCGCTGGCTGACCGGCCAGCGGGTCGAGCGTACGGTCGTTCCGCTGGAGCGGATGGGGCCGCATTTGCCGGTCATGGTCATGGTCGCCGAGGACGGCCGGTTCTGCGGCCACCGCGGCATCGATTTCCAGGAAATCAAGGAGGCCCTGGACGATGCCGATCTCGGCGGGGAGATCCGTGGGGCCTCGACCATCACGCAGCAGACCGTGAAGAATTTGTTCCTCTGGCACGGCCGCAGCTACGTCCGCAAGGTGCTCGAAGTCCCGCTGGCGATGTGGTTCGACCTGATCCTGTCGAAGCGGCGCATCATGGAAATCTACCTGAACATCGCCGAGTGGGGCCCGGATGGGGTGTTTGGGGCCCAGGCGGCGGCACGCCGGGCCTTCGACAAGCCGGCAGCCACCCTCAGCCGGCGCGAGGCGGCCTTGCTGGCGGCTTCCTTGCCGAATCCGCTGGCGCGCGACCCGCGGCGGCCGGGGTCTGGATTGAACCGGCTTGCCAGGCTCTACCAATCCCGCGCCGCCAGGGCCGGCGGCGCCAAGTGTGTGCGCGCGCGCCGGCGATGATTTTGTCCAGCCGCATACTGGTTTTTGCCCGGCGCCTCCTCTATAAGCCCGCCACGCGATCCCCACATTTGGACCGACCGGCGCTGCATCCGCCGAGGAGAATTGTGTCATGGCTGTTCCGAAGCGAAAAACCTCACCCTCCCGGCGCGGCATGCGCCGCTCCGCCGACGCCCTGAAGAAGCCGACCTATGTCGAAGACAAGGATTCCGGCGAACTGCGGCGTCCGCACCACATCGACCTCAAGACCGGCATGTACAAAGGCCGTGAGGTCTTCAAGGTGAAGAAGGCGGAAGCCTGACGGCTGCCGTCATTCTGGTATCGCGATTCGGAAGTTCGCCTGCGTTTGAAGCCCGTTCAGTGCGAACTTCCGAGTTTAACGTGGTTTTGAATTTGAAGTTGCTGCCGAGACCATCGCAGGACCTCAATTCCAGCACATCAGTGGATTATCTGGCGAGACCGCTGGAGCCGGTCGGGCCTGACCGGTAAAGTTGAGCTCTCATGAAACGAGCCGTATTGGCGAGCATGGTCGCTGCGCACGCGGCTCGCCGGCGCGAGGAGGATCGCATGTTTCTGCTCGGCTTTCCTCTGTTGCTGATCCCGGTCGCGATCTACAACATCATCGCCTTCCTGATGCCGGGCGTGTCGTTCACCGACCCGCTGTTCTCGGTGCCGATGCTGTCGAACGTGGAACTGATCGTGAGCGCCGGCGACGTGCTGGTGATCTTCGCCATCCTGATTCTGTTCGTCGAAATCGTGAAGGCGACTCGGCTGGGATCGCGGTCGATCGTCGACCACCTGCTGTCGCTGATGCTGTTCATCGCCATGCTGGGCGAGCTCATGATCGTCAGGCAGGCGGCGACATCGACGTTTCTGCTGCTCGTCACGCTGAGCTTCGTCGATGTGATCGGCGGCTTCTCGGTTGCGATCCGCACATCGCAGCACAATATTGCGCTGGAGGGAATCGAGCGGGCCTGAAGCGCAATCGGGCGACGTGGGAAGGTACAGGCGGCGATCAACTGCGCCAGGAAGGCGCCGACGGCCGCTGCAGCGCTCTCTCCGGTGTGCGCGGCCAGCGCGCTGACGCAATCGACAATCGGACCAATCGCCGATACTGGCCCCAAGCCCTCCTGTCTCGTATTGGCACAGGTGCCACCGCGTCCCCCCTCCCGACGTTGCAAACGCCGGGAGAGGCGGTTCAGCAGTTTGAATAGACTTAAAAGACCAACCTTGGTTTTTCGGATTGTTTAAGGTTTTCCTATAGGTTAGGCGAAATATTCGCCCGTTCCGGAGTGCCCGCTGGCCAACCCGCCGTGTCTTAGAAAGAGGCAGACGTGACGCTCAAGCCTCGATCCGATGTCTTTGCCCCGCGTGTTGCGGCCAGCACCGGCGAACCGACGGTCCTGATCGACAGCCGTGCGCCCGCCGTGTCGGCGGCGAGTGATGCGATACTCGATCCGGTGCAGATTCTCGCCTCGGTCGGGGAGGTCCCGTACCAGTGGCGCATAGACAACGATGAGCTGCTGTGGGGGGCCAACGCCCCGGACGTGCTCAAGATCGACCCCGACGTCATCGGTAGCGGCAGCGCCTACGCGGCGCTGGTCGACGACAAGAGCGCGGAGACACGGTTTGCCGCCGTCATGCGTTCCGGGCGCCGCGACGAAGGGGCAGGCGTCCCCTACATCATCCAGTATTGCCTCCATCCAGACGCGGGCACGGCGGGTGAGGTGTGGGTGGAGGATACCGGGCGATGGTTTGCCGGGGCCGCCGGCCGGCCGGCGCGCGCCCACGGGGTCGTGCGCGTGATCAACGACCGCCACCAGCATGAACAGCGCCTCGACTATCTCTCCCGCTTCGACGCGCTGACCGGCGAGTTCAACCGCTGGCACTTGCTGCAGGTTCTCGCCGAGACGCGCGATGAGGCAACGCGCCTGCGCACCTCATGCGGCTTCTTGCTGGCCGCGATCGACAATCTCGATCACCTCAACGAATCCTACGGCTTCAACATCGCCGACGAGGTGATCGCCGCCACCGCCAAGCGCATTCGCGGAAAATTGCGCGCTGGCGACTGCGTCGGCCGCTTCTCCGGCAACCGTTTCGGCGTCGTGCTCAAGAACTGCGGTCCCGATGATTTGCGGATTGCGGCCGACCGTCTGATTGCCGGCGTGCGCGACGAGATGGTGCAGACGACGGCCGGACTGGTGGCGGCGTCGGTCACGGTCGGCGGCGTGGTGGCGCCGCGGCATGCGCGAACAACCGACGATATTCTGGCGCGGGCCCAGGAGGCGATGGGCCGGGCCAAGGCGAAGCGGCGCGGCTCCTTCCAGGCGTATCGGCCGAGCGTCGAACGCGAAGCGCAACGCCGCGAGAACGTGCGCGCCACCGACGAGATCGTCGCGGCGCTCAACGACCGGCGCATTTCGCTGGTGTTCGAGCCGGTGGCCCGGACCGTTACGCGCGATACCGCCTTCTACGAGTGCCTGATGCGCGTTCAGCGCCCGGACGGAAGCCTGCTTCCGGCACAGGACGTGGTCCCGGCCGCCGAGCGGCTCGGTCTCGTCCGCCTGCTCGATCACCGCGTGCTGGAGCTGGTGGTGAACGAATTGATCGCGGCGCCCGAACTGCGCGCGAGCATCAATGTGTCGCCACGCTCGACCACCGATCCGGACTGGTGGACGGGTCTCGACGCGCATCTGCGGGCCCGGCCCGGCGTTGCCGAGCGGTTAATCGTCGAAATCACCGAGACCGCAGCGATCCATGATATCGACGAGACACGCGGATTCGTGACCCGGGTGAAAGACCTTGGCTGCCGCATCGCGATCGATGATTTCGGTGCGGGCTACACGTCATTCCGCAATCTGCGCAAGCTCGGCGTCGACATCGTCAAGGTCGACGGCGCGTTCGTGCAGAGCATCCTGCGCTCCACGGACGATCGCGCGTTCGTGCAGACGCTGATCGATCTGGCGCGCCGTCTCGGCCTCGCCACCGTCGCCGAATGGGTGCAGGACGAGGAGGCCGCCGCGGTGCTTGCCGGCTGGGGCTGCGATTATCTGCAAGGCGCCCTGATCGGCCTTGCCTCAACCGAGCGGCCGTGGCTGGCTCCGACGGCGGATACGATACGGCGCGCCTAGTATGGTGGATTTGAAGTTCCTGCCCTCGTTGCGGCGGGGTCAGGAGCTTCAAATCCACCGCACTCTAGCATTTTGCTTGAACCGGGGCAGGCTTTTTCGGAGATCATGCTCTGAGGCTCAGTCCTTCTCTTTGTCGCCAATGCGGTCGAGGCGACGCTGCATCTCGTTGATCTGACGCTTGAGTTCGTCGATATCGCCGTTGCCGGAGCGCGGCGCACTATCGGGTGCGGCGGCCTGGGGCATCTCATCGGCGCGGGTAGGCGGCTTGAACATCGAGAAGGCATGCTTGAACATTTCCATGTTTCGTCGCGCCAGTTCCTCGAACGGGGCGAACGGCGTGCCACCGAACGCCTGGGTAATCTGCGCGCGGAACTTCTCCTGCTCGCGCGTGAGCGAATCGAGCGACATCTCCAGGTAGCGTGGGACCAGCATCTGCATGCTGTCGCCATAGAAGCGAATCAGCTGGCGCAGGAAGGCGATCGGCAGCAGGTTCTGCCCTTCCTTGTTCTCCTGCTCGAAAATGATCTGCGCCAGCACCGGGCGAGTAATGTCTTCGCCAGTCTTGGCATCGTAGACAACGAAATCCTCGCCCTGCTTGACCATGGTGGCCAAGTCCTCGAGCGTCACATAGGTGCTCGTTCCTGTATTATAGAGCCGTCGATTGGCGTATTTCTTGATTACGACGGGATCTTCCGATTTGGCCATGGCACCTACGCAGTCCAGCCCCTTGTCCCACCAGGCAGCATAACCACTTTCCAGGAACGGGGGCCACCGTTTTGTCGAGACCCGACGTTTCGTTTGCCGTACCTTGGGCTTTATCGCCCGGTCTCGGAACGGCTATCGGTGCTGGCTAGTGCCGTGGATTTGAAGTTCCGGCTGGCTCGTCGCAGGAACTTCAAATCCAAATCACACTAGTGCCGCCGATTTGAAGTTCCTGCAGCAGTTGCAGCAAGCTCGTTCAGGAACTTCAAATCGAAAAGCGGCACTGGAATCATAGACTTGCTAGTGCCCCTTTTGCTTCCGAAGTTCGTGTCAGAGGTTGCTGCGATGTATCACGAACTTCGGAAGCGGGGCATTAGATTCATAGGGTTGCTAATGTCGCTTGATTCGGAAGTTCGCTCCTGAGCGAGCCGCAAACTCAAGCGAACTTCCGAAACGCGACACGAGAACGCGAGGAGACTTCGAAATGCAGGACGATATCGTCATTGTTGGTGCGGTACGGACGCCCGTCGGCGCATTCAACGGCGCTTTGGCGAGCCTACCAGCGCACGAGTTGGGTAAGGTCGCGATCGAAGCCGCGTTCAAGCGCGCCGGCGTCGAGGGACCGCGCATCTCCGAAGTCATCATGGGCCAGATCCTGACTGCCGGGCAGGGGCAGAACCCGGCGCGGCAGGCCTCGATCGCCGCCGGCATTCCGGTGGAGAGCCCGGCTTGGGGCGTCAATCAGCTCTGCGGCTCCGGCCTGCGTGCGGTGGCGCTCGGCTACCAGGCGATCCTCAACGGCGATTCCGAGATCGTGGTGGCCGGCGGCCAGGAGTCCATGAGCCAGGCGCCGCACTGCGCGCATCTGCGCAATGGCGTGAAAATGGGCAACTTCGACATGGTCGATACCATGATCAAGGACGGGCTGTGGGATGCCTTCAACGGCTACCATATGGGTAACACCGCCGAGAACGTCGCCAAGCAGTACCAGATCACCCGCCAGCAGCAGGACGAATTCGCGGTGGCCTCGCAGAACAAGGCCGAGGCCGCGCAGAAGGCCGGCAAGTTCAGGGACGAGATCGTTTCCGTAACGATCAAGTCGCGCACGGGCGACGTCGTCGTCGACGCCGACGAGTATCCGAAGCACGGCACGACGATCGACGCCATTGCCAAGCTGCGGCCGGCCTTCGACAAGGAAGGCACCGTGACCGCCGCCAATGCCTCCGGCATCAACGACGGCGCCGCTGCGGTGGTTCTGATGAAGGCAAGCCAGGCCGCCAAGGAAGGGCGCCCGGTGCTTGCCCGCATCGTCTCCTGGGCGCACGCCGGTGTCGATCCGTCGATCATGGGGACCGGCCCGATCCCGGCCTCGCGCGCCGCCCTGAAGAAGGCCGGCTGGAAGATCGAGGACCTCGACCTGGTCGAGGCCAACGAGGCCTTTGCCGCCCAGGCCTGCGCCGTCAACAAGGATCTCGGCTGGGACACGGGCAAGGTCAACGTTAATGGCGGTGCCATTGCCATCGGTCATCCGATTGGCGCCTCCGGAGCCCGCGTGTTGGTCACCCTGCTGCACGAGATGGCGAAGCGCGACGCCAAGAAGGGCCTTGCCACGCTGTGCATCGGTGGCGGCATGGGCATCGCCATGTGCGTGGAGCGGTGATCGCAAATTCCAGGACTTGTGGGGCGCCGGTACTGGCGCCCCGTTTTTTTGTCACGCGATGCATGTAAGAAGCCGGCCGTCGCAGCCGGTTCGGTGCGCTGAGGGGAGGGGTGATTATGGCCCGCGTCGCGGTCGTGACGGGTGGAACGCGCGGCATCGGCGCCGCCATCAGCAAAGCCCTCAAGGCTGGCGGCTACTCGGTCGCGGCCAACTACGGTGGCAATGACGACGCGGCGCAGGCGTTCAATGGGGAGACCGGCATCCCCGTCTATAAGTGGGACGTCTCCTCCTATGAGGCCTGCGAGGCCGGGCTCAAGCAGGTGGAGGCCGATCTCGGCCCCATCGACGTGGTGGTCAACAATGCCGGCATCACCCGCGACACCATGTTCCACCGCATGAAGCCGGAGCAGTGGACCTCGGTCATCAACACCAATCTCAATTCGCTGTTCAACATGTGCCGGCCGGTGATCGAGGGCATGCGTGCGCGCAGGTTCGGCCGCATCATCACCATCTCGTCGATCAACGGCCAGAAGGGGCAGATGGGCCAGACCAACTATTCGGCCGCCAAGGCGGGCGAAATCGGCTTCACCAAGGCTTTGGCGCAGGAGAGCGCGAAGAGCGGCATCACCGTCAACGCCATCTGCCCGGGCTATATCGCCACCGAGATGGTCAAGGCCGTGCCGCAAGAGGTGCTGGAGAGGAACATCCTTCCGCAGATTCCGGTCGGCCGCCTCGGCGAGCCGGAGGAAGTCGCCCGCTGCGTCGTGTTCCTCGCCTCCGACGATGCCGGCTTCATCACCGGCTCGACGCTGACCGCCAACGGCGGCCAATACCTGGCCTGAAAACCCATCCCTGGCGGTACATCGGATGCCGTCGTTTTGCCGGCAAGCGCCACGCCCGCCTTGTTCGCCACGGGTTTCCTACCACGTCCCCGATGTCGGCGGCGTCAGGGCGCCCAGCCCTTCGGTGCCAGCTCGAAACCGGCGAAATCGAAACCCGGCGCCACCGTGCAGCCGGCCAGCGTCCAGTCGCCGAGCGACGCGGCTGCCTGCCATGCGCCGGCGGGAACGATTCGCTGCGGCCGTTCGCCCGCTGCTAGATTCGGCCCGAGCATCACCGTGATCGGCTCATCGCCCTGGACGATTCGCAGCATCAGCGGCGCGCCGGCATAGTAATGCCAGATCTCCACCGCATCCACGCGATGCCAGTGTGAGCGTTCGCCGCGCGCCAGCAGGAAATAGATCGCGGTCGATGCCGCCCGGCCACCGTCGACCAAGCGCCCATCGCGAAACGTCTCGCGGAAGTGCCCGCCCTCGGGGTGTGGCTTGAGATCGAGCAGCCGGATCAGCTCCGTGGCAGTGACGGACGTCACGCGGCTCCAGCCATCGTGTGTTCGGGAGCGTCTGACAAATACTCGGCCCGCCGTTCGCCGACCCGCTCTCTGATCCTGGAGCCGAAGGTCCGCATGTCGGAGACCTCGGCGTCGCTCAGCGCATCGGCGATCGCGGAGGAGAAGCTCGGGCGGGCCTTGGCGTGCCGCCACCACGTTTGCACGTGCGGCCGGTCGGCAACCCACAGGTCGAGCAGGTTGAGGTATTCGAGCCGCGCGACGAACGGCATCAGGTTGATGTCGGCGAGCGTAAAGGCGTCCCCAAGCAGCCAAGGACCTTGCGCCGCAAGGTCACGCTCCATGGCCTTGAACGCCTTTTCAAAGTCGGCAATGCCCTGGAATACATAGGGCGATTCCACGCCAAGCCCGTAGCAGGACTGATAGCGGGCGCGCCGCTCCGGATCACCGACGTTGCGGAAACGCCGCTGCCGCTGCTCTTCGGTCATGCCGCGCAGCCGCTCGCGGAACATGGCGGAGAAGCTCAACTCACGCGTCGCTTCGAACAGGCCCTCGTCGATCGCCTTGCTCCACAGCCGCATCCGGGCGTGCAGATAGGGATCGGCGGGAACCAGCGGCGGCTCCGGAACGCTCTCGTCGAGATACTCGCAGATCAGCGTCGATTCCACGACGACCTTGCCGTCGTGGACGAGACTGGGCACGACGCCCTTCGGATTGATCGTCAGATAGGCTGGCTCGTACTGCTCGTTCTTGAACAGATTAATGTTCACGGTGTCGTACGAGATCTCTTTTTCCGCCAGCGTGATCAGCACCTTCTGGGTGCAGATCGAATTGCCTGCCTTGTAGAGAGTCAGCATTGCCGAGCCTCGTCAGAAATGGTCTTTGCGGCCGCGGATCTCTGCAAACACTTTCCACGCCTGGGCATCCGGCATGCCAACGGCTTCCGCAAGCGCCGGCAGGTCGGCGCGCAGGAACGGATTGGCCGCCTTTTCCACGCCCATGGTCGTCGGGATCGTCGGTTGTCCTTTGACGATCAGTTGATCGACTTCCGTGCTGCGTTTCGCCAGCGCCTGGTTGCCTTTCTCGATGGTCCAGGCGAAGCGGATATTCGCCTGGGTGTATTCGTGGCCACAAAAGACCTGCGCATCGTCGGGCAGTTCGCGCAGCTTCAGCAGCGAGCTCCACATCATTTGCGCATCGCCTTCGATCACACGGCCACAGCCGATCGAAAACAGCGTGTCGCCGACGAAGGCGAGCTTGGGCGCGCGCAGCCAATACGAAATATGGCCGGCGGTGTGGCCGGGCGTCTCGATCACCCGCGCCATCAGGTCGCCGACCATGACCGTGTCGCCTTCACGCACGGTCTCGTCGATAAACGGAATGCGCTTTGCCTCGGCTTCCGGGCCGACCACGCGGCAGCCGTGATGCTGCTTCAGCGCCGAAATGCCCTGGGTGTGATCGGCATGGTGGTGCGTCACCAGGATGTCGGTGAGGCGCCATCCCTTCTGCTTGAGCGCGGCCTCGATCGGCTGCGCCTCCGGCGCATCGATCGCGGCGGTCGCGCCGGTCGCGGTGTCGTGGAGAAGGACACCGTAGTTGTCCTTCAAGCATGGGAACAGGTGGGTTTCCGCCGGCATCGGTCCCTCACGTGGACTGGAGGCTTTCGACGCTAGCACGGCTGCGGCTGCCTGTGCAGGCGGCAAAAGCATCTGGGTTCGAGCACCAGCCCAGTTTCGTGTTACCTTTCCGCCATGTCTATGGATGTCGTCGACCTGCGCAATTTCTACGCTCAGCGCCTCGGGGTCGTCGCTCGGCGTTTCGTCGGCCGCGGCATCCGGGCGCGCTGGGGCGATACCGCAGGGAAGCGAGTTCTCGGCGTCGGCTATGCCACGCCCTACCTCGGCCTGTTCCGCGAGGAAGCGGAGCGCTGCCTCGCTTTTATGCCGGCGGCGCTGGGGGTCGTGAAATGGCCGTCGGCGCAGCCGGCTTTGGCGGCGTTGGTCGATGCGGACGAACTACCGCTGGCGGATTCCGCCGTCGACCGGCTGCTGCTGGTGCATGCGCTGGAACTGTCGCAGGACCCGGGTGCGCTGCTTCGCGAGGCCTGGCGGATACTGGCCGCGGGCGGGCGCCTCCTGGCGGTCGTGCCGAACCGGCGCGGCGTCTGGGCGCGCCTCGACACCACGCCGTTCGGCCATGGGCGACCTTATTCGCGCACGCAGATCACGCAGCTCTTGCGCGAGACCTGGTTCACGCCGGTCGGCTGGACAGAGGCGCTGTACATGCCGCCGATTCCGCGCGGCTGGTTCCTGCGCACGGCGGCGGCTTGGGAGCGCACTGGTGCCTCGATCTCAGCGCCGTTCGCCGGCGTCCACATCGTCGAGGCAACGAAGCAGGTCTATCGCGCCATTCCCGCGCGCCGGGAGAAGCGCCGGCTGGTGCCGGCGCTGGAGCCCACCCTCGCACCTTCACCGGGCAGCGCCGCCAGAGCCTGACCGGCATGCGCCCCGCCTCGCGGACAATGCCAACGACCGAAGCCTTAGGCGTTCAATCAGTCGCCCGGCTGATGGGCGTCGTCGCTGCCCGGCGCGGACGGTGCATCCCCGCGCGGACCGCGGTGCCGGCGCCGCCGTCGGTGCAGCGGATAGCGCTCGGCCTGCTGCTGCCCGCCTTCGTGCCCGTTCTGGCCGTTGCCTTGCTGCGGCTGCGGCCCACCGCCGGTGATGAACGACGGCAGCCGCTCGACGTCGTTTGCCGCGTCGGTGCCCGGTGCCGCGCCCGGCTGCTGCTGCCGTGCATAGTGGGGCTGTGCTTCCCGTGGCATATACGGCTGCGGCTCGCGCGATGGATATGGCTGCGTCTCGCGCGAACCGTAGCTTGGCTCGCCTCCCATCGCAGCCATGCCATCGTCGTCGCCGTCATCGTAGATATCGTCGCTGCGTCCTTCGCCGCCCTCCGGCCGATAGAACGGCTGGTTCTGGCGGTACTGCTCCTGCGCACCAGCGATCAAACGAAAGTAATGTTCGGCATGCTGGTAGTAATTTTCCGCGGCGACCGGATCACCGGAGGCCTGTGCGTCGCGCGCAAGCTGCACGTATTTCTCCGCGACATGTGACGCAGAACCACGGATTTTCACATCAGGACCGTTCGACTCGTACACGCGGGTCAACGGATTTTGGCTTTTGCGGTTTCGGCCGCGCATGCGTTTGCTTTGATTGGTTCTCATGACTTGCCTAATCGCCAACCCCTGTGTTGTCGCGGCGTGTCGCCGCCTGCTCGTTTCCACCTACGCCGCATGGCTGCACTTACCGGACGCAATCCCGTTGCGCCGACCTCACCCATGCTGGCCGGAATCGGACGGAGCGGTCACGTGCCGATCACCGCCCTCTCGATTGCATGAGCCGTCACGACAGCCGTAGCAACCCCGCGGCGGCGGCGTGCCGCCGCGGTGCCCAATGGCGCGCAAAACCTCAGTTCGCCGAATGGCCGATGCGCGCGCAACCGGTGAAGCATCAAGACCCTGATTTAGCGATCCCGTGTGGCGTGACTGTCGGCTCTCGTCATCTGCCGGTTCGCGTCGATCGCCCCGCGGAGCTCCGCTCCGGGCGTCCATGGCGACGCGAAATCATCTGGGGTCGATTCCTTGGGTGGAACCTAGTCGGTCTTGCGCCACAATCCAAGTGGTTTTTTTCGGCCCCCGTCCGCATGGAAGTCATGCATCGACCGCGGTCAAGGCACGCAGAATACCGGATATATCGCGAGTTAGAGCCGTCACCGCAAGCCCGTGCCCTTGCATAATCGCTTCGACGGCGGCGCCCTGTCCGGCGCCGATTTCGACCACCAGCAAGCCACCCGGAGCCAGCACCGTCGGCACCTGCGCGGCGATGGCACGATGGGCATCAAGCCCATCGGTGCCTCCGTCGAGCGCGACGTGCGGCTCGTAGTCTCGGACTCCGGGCGCGAGCGTTGCGATCGCGTCATGCACGACATAGGGCGGGTTCGAGACGATCAGATCGAACGGGCTGCGCAGCGCCGCCGCGACGTCGCAAGCGATGAATCCTGCTCGCCCGGCCAGACTCAGCCGGACCGCATTGCTGCGGGCAACCTCGAGCGCGGCAAAGCTCACATCCGTCCCGACGCCCGTTGCCTTCGGCAATTCGGCGAGCAGCGCCAACAGCAATGCGCCGGAGCCCGTGCCGATGTCGAGCAGTCGCAGAGGCCGTTGCCGTCCGCCGTTGGTATCGACGGCTGTCAGCGCCGCCTCGACCACGGTTTCGGTTTCCGGCCGTGGCACCAGGGTCGCGGCGCTCACCGACAGCGGCAGACTCCAGAACTCCTTCACGCCGACGATGCGCGCGACCGGCTCGCGCTTGAACCGCCGCGCCGCGACGGCGGCGATGACGTCGACCTCTTTGCGTGACAAGGGCCGATTCGCGTCGCGGATCATGCCCGCATGATCGAGGCTGAGCGCGTGGCCGATCAACACGCGGGCATCCAACTCCGGCGTGTCGAACTGTTGCCGGCGCAACGCGCCGGCGAGACTGCGCCGTGCCGCCACGATCGTCATCCCCGCTGCGCGTTCCATCAGTGTCATTGGCTGCCCGACTCCGCGGCCAGCAATTCGGCCTGATGCACGGCAACCAGCGCATCGATGATTTCGCCGAGCGCTTCGCCCTCCAGCACCTGCGGCAGCTTGTAGAGCGTCAGGTTGATGCGGTGATCGGTGACGCGCCCCTGCGGGAAATTGTAGGTGCGGATGCGTTCTGAACGGTCGCCCGAGCCGACCTGTCCGCGGCGGTCGGCAGCGCGCCGGGAATCGATGCGGGTGCGCTCCAGGTCGTAGAGCTTGGCACGCAGCAGCGCCATCGCCCGGGCGCGGTTCTTGTGCTGCGACCGTTCCTCCTGCACCGCTACCGCGATGCCGGAGGGCAGATGAGTGAGGCGGATGGCGGACTCGGTCTTGTTGACGTGCTGGCCGCCGGCGCCGCTGGCGCGCATTGTGTCGACGCGGAGATCGTTTTCGTTGATCTCGACGTCGACCTCCTCGGCTTCCGGCAGCACGGCGACCGTCGCCGCCGACGTGTGGATGCGGCCCGACGCCTCGGTATCCGGCACGCGCTGCACGCGATGGACGCCGGACTCGAACTTGAGCCTGGCGAAGGCGCCGCGCCCGCGCACCTCGGCGATGATCTCCTTGTAGCCGCCCATGGTGCCTTCGCTCGCTGCGATCATCTCGACCTTCCAACCCTGCTTGGCGGCGTACCGCTCATACATGCGGATCAGGTCGCCGGCGAACAGGGCCGCCTCGTCGCCGCCGGTGCCGGCGCGAATTTCGAGAATGACGTTGCGCTCGTCCATCGCGTCCTTGGGCAGGAGCGCGACGCGCAGTTCCTGCTCGAGCTGCTCCCGGCGCGCCTCCAGCGACGGCTTCTCCGCTTCGGCCATCGCGCGCATGTCCGGCTCGGTCGCCTGGTCTGTGATGATCGCTTCGATATCGGTGAGTTCGGATTGCACGGCCCGGTAGGCCTTGACGGATGCGATTACGGGGTCGAGTTCGGCGAATTCGCGCGATAGCCGGACAAAGGCGTCGCGCGACGTCGGTGCCGCCAGTTCACGCTCGATGGCGGAATGACGCATCAGCAGGGTGTCGAGCTTGGCCTGAGGAAGCATTGGATGTCAGATCGGTAGGCTCTCGGCCGCGGCGAAGGCGCTGAGCTTCTCACGGATCGCCACGCTGCCGGCCGGCTGCTCCAGCAGCGGGCACAGGAGCTGGGTCACCTTTTCGGTGTCGAGTTCGAGCAGCAGCGCTTTCACCGGTCCAAAGGCGGATGGCGTGACTGACAGCGAACGATAGCCGAGCGCCACCAGTGCCAGCGCGCCGAGCGGCTTCGAGGCAAGCTCACCGCATAGCGTCACCGGCCGTCCATGGGCCCGACTCTTGTCGGCGATCTCCTTGAGCACCCGCAGCACGGGCGCGGAGAGTGGATCGAAGCGGTCGGAGACCCGGGCATTGCCACGGTCGGCGGCGTAGAGGAATTGCATGAGATCGTTCGACCCCACCGATAGAAAGTCGACGCGCGCAAGCAGTTCGTCGAGCTGGAACAGCAGTGACGGGACCTCCAGCATGGTGCCGACCTCGACGCGCTCCGGCAGCGGATAGCCGTGACGGCGCAGGTGTGTCAGCTCGCGTTCGACGATCGTCTTGGCCTGGTCGAACTCGTCGACGGTGGAGACCATCGGAAACATGATCTTGAGCTCGCGACCGCCGCCTGCCCGGCATAGCGCGCGAATCTGGCTGCGCAGCAACCCCGGCCGGTCGAGGCCGAGGCGGATCGCGCGCCAGCCGAGCGCCGGATTCTCCTCCTCGACGGCACGCATGTAAGGCAGCACTTTGTCGCCGCCTATATCGAGGGTGCGGAAGATGACCGGCCGGCCCTCGGCCGCGTCGAGCACGGCCCGGTACAGGGTGTATTGCTCGTTGGTGCGCGGGAACGACGGCGAGACCATGAACTGCAACTCGGTCCGGAACAGTCCGATGCCGGCCGCCCCGGTTTCCGCTATGTGCGGCAGGTCGACCACCAGACCGGCATTGAGCATGAGCGTCACGGGCACGCCGTCCTTGGTGGCGCAGGGCACGTCGCGCAGGGCCCGGTATTGCGCCTGCCGGCGGGCGCGGAACCTCACGCGTTCCGCGTAAGCGCTCTCGATATCGGGTGGCGGGCGTACATGCACCTCGCCCATGATGCCGTCGACGATGATGGCATCGCCGGAATCGACCAGGCCGGTGGCATTGGGAATCTCGCCGACCGCGGCGATGCCGAGTGCGCGTGCGACGATCGACACATGCGAAGTCGGGCCACCTTCTTCGAGCACCAGACCGCGCAGACGCCGCCGGTCGTAGTCGAGCAGCGCCGCCGGCCCCATCGAGCGCGCCACCAGGATGGCATTCTCGGGTAGCTGCTCGCGGGAGGGTGCATGATCTTTGCCGGTGAGCTGGCGCATCAGCCGGTGCGCGAGATCGTCGAGATCGTGCATCCGGTCGCGGATGTAGGGATCCGTCTGGCGCAGCATGCGGGCGCGCAGATCCGACTGCACGCGCTCAACCCCGGCTTCGGCCGTAAGGCCGGTCATCACCGCCTCGCGCAGCTTATGCAGCCAGCCGCGGTCATAGGCGAACATGCGGTAGGCTTCGAGCACGTCGCGGTGCTCGCCGCCGTCGGCGACGTCGCCGCGCTCCAGCATCAGGTCGACGTCGGCGCGCACCGTGGCGATGGCCGCGTCGAGCCGTTTGAGCTCCTTCTGAACGTTGTCGGCAACGATGTTGGTGATGACGACGCGCGGCTCGTGCAGCACGACATGGCCGAGCGCCAGGCCCTCGGCGAGCGCGACGCCCTTGAGGCGTTGCGCATGGTGCGCCGCCGGCTCGGCGCCAGGCCTTGCGAGCGTCGACAGCTCGCCGGACGCGATCATCTCGGCGAGCACCATCGAGGTCGTCTGCAGCGCCTCGACTTCCTCCTCCGAATAGGTGCGCCGCGCCCGGTTCTGCACCACCAGCACGCCGAGCGTGTTGCCGGCGCGCAGGATCGGCACGCCCAGGAAGGCGTGGTAGGCCTCTTCGCCCGTTTCCGGCCGGTAGGAGAACGCCGGATGCGCTTGCGCGTCGGAAAGGTTGATCGGGTTGGCCTCGGTCGCCACTAGGCCGACCAGGCCTTCGTCGGCCCGCATCACGGTCTGGTGGACCGCCTGCCGGTTCAGACCTTCGGTGGCGTAAAGCTCGAGCGTCTCATCAACGCGCAGCACATAGACGGAGCAGACCTCCGCGACCATGTTGGCGGCGATCAGCACGACGATCTTGTCGAGGCGTTCCTGCGCGCTGACCGGCTCCGCCATCACTTCGCGGAGCCGGCGCAACAGCACGCGCGGGCCGCCGAGCGCGCCACGCATATGAGGTCCTTCCGGCCCGGTTCCGGGCCGCCGTCCGGGGCGATCCGCTGCCCCCGATTCGTCGATCACAGTGAAATTCCGCCGGGCTCCAGGCGCCCCGGGCGGGTTCTCAGGGGCCGTATAGCCAATGGGACGTGCAAACCGCAAGCCAAAGCGACCGCCACAAGCGTGCCGGCGCGGAGGCCCGTCAATCCTTGGGCAGCACGTCGTCTGGCCGCGGTGCCTCACCGCCCTTGCGGCGCATCAAACGGTCGAATGCGTGGAAGTCGGCGCGGTTACGTCGCTCGGCAAAGAACGACGCGGTATTCATGGCGGCGAGCTTTTCGGCGACGGCTGTCGCGACGAACTGGTTGATGCTGGTGCCGTCTTCCTTAGCGCGCCGCTCGACCTCCGCTTTGACGGAACGCGGCAGGCGCAGGGGATAGGTGCTTTGGTGTTTCATCGTTGCATCTTTCGCAAGACGTCGACGGGAAGCAGAAGTTCGAGGCCGAAACGCGATGGGACAGCGCCGAAGTCCCGGTGGTTGAAGGTAACGATCGCGTCCGCGTGCCCGTTTACCGCGGCTTCAAGGACGAGTTCGTCCGCTGGATCACGAAGATGCGGTCGCCAGAGAAAGTGCGTTTCGACCGGCTGCGCCATGGCGATGACTGCATCAACGAACGTACCCACTTCATCGAGGTCAAGACCGGCTGCCAGCCGATGCTCGGCGAGCAGACAGATGGCTTCATATTCGAGCGCCAGCGCGACGTTTGCTAGAAGCACGATCTCGCCACGTCGCGCTGACTTCAGCAGCTCTGCGGACGCCCCCATCGGACTGCGCATGGCCGAGACCACGACATTCGTATCGAGAACCAGCCTCACATCATATACAATATCATATCATATGGAATGAGATCAAGAGACGCTTCAGCCCTGATCCAGCCCATACAGGCTGTGCAGCGTACGCACCGCTAGCTCGGTATAGGCCTCGTCGATCAGCACCGAGAACTTGATCTCCGAGGTGGTGATGGCGCGGATGTTGATATTGCGCTCCGCCAAGGCGCTGAACGCCTTGGCGGCCACGCCGGCGTGGCTGCGCATGCCGATGCCGATCACGGAGACCTTCGCGACGTCGGTCGCCCCGTCGAGGCGCTCGTAGCCGATCGTGCCGCGGGCCTGCTCGATGGTCGCCCGCGCCCGGTCGTAATCGGCGGCCGGCACCGTGAAGGTCAAGTCGGTGGTCGCACCGTCGGCGGAGACGTTCTGCACGATCATGTCGACGTTGATGTTGTTGTCCGCCAGCGGCCCGAAGATGGCGGCGGCGACCCCCGGCTTGTCCTTGACGTTGCGGAGCGAAATCTGCGCCTCGTCCTTGGAGAAGGCGATGCCGGTGACGACCTGTTGTTCCACGATCTCCCCCTCGTCGCAGATCAGGGTTCCGGGCGGCGTCGCGCGCGGATCGATGTCCTCGGGCCTGTCGAAACTTGAGCGCACGAAGGTCCGCACGTTATGCACCATGGCGAGCTCCACCGAGCGCACCTGCAGCACCTTGGCACCCAACGAGGCAAGCTCCAGCATTTCCTCGTAGGCGATTTTGTCGAGGCGGCGGGCCTTCGGTACCACCCGCGGGTCGGTGGTGTAGACGCCGTCGACGTCGGTGTAGATGTCGCACCGGTCGGCCTGGATGGCGGCGGCAATGGCCACGGCCGAGGTGTCCGAGCCGCCGCGTCCAAGCGTGGTGATGCGGCCGGTCTCCTGGTGGATGCCCTGGAAGCCGGCGATCACCGCCACCTCCCGGCGCTCCTTAAAGCGCTTGATCAGTTCGGTCCCGTTGACCTCCAGGATGCGCGCGGAGGTATGGGCATTGCTGGTGTGGATCGGCAATTGCCAGCCCTGCCAGGAGCGCGCCGTGATCCCGGCCGCCTGCAGGGCGATCGCCAGGAGCCCGGACGTCGCCTGCTCGCCGGACGCGACGACGGCATCGTATTCGCGGGCGTCATGCAGCACCGAGGCCTCGCGGCACCACTCAACCAGGCGGTTGGTGGTTCCGGACATGGCCGAGACCACGACCGCCACGTCATGGCCGGCATCGACCTCACGCTTGACGTGCTGCGCGGCATTGCGGATACGGTCGACGTCGGAGACCGACGTTCCGCCGAATTTCAGTACCAGCCGACCCATGACAGGGTGAGACTCCTTGACGTCACGTGTGATAGCGTCGGGCCGGCTGCCGTTGGGCAAGCGCCGGCCCGAAAAGGCGCGTATACATCAGTAACTGTCGCCCCGGAAGCCGCGAAGCCGCTATCCGGGACCATAACCACCGGACTCGTTGTCTGAGAAGGCAGAGGCCAAGTCGCGCGCCCCTCTAAAGTTGGCGGTTATGGGTCCCGGCGCTCGCTTCGCTCGGCCGGGATGACAACCGAGTGTTTGGTGCCCCCAATGCCCCAATCGCGCGGAGGTTCACGCTCCACCGTCGACGCGGCCGAAGTTGCCCAGTTCTCGCGCCTGGCCGCCGAGTGGTGGGACCCGAACGGCAGCATGGCGGCGCTGCACAAGTTCAATCCCGTCCGGCTCGCCTATATCCGCGACCAGGCCTGCGCCCGTTTCGGGCGCGATCCGAAGCGGCTCGACAGCCTCAGCGGGTTGCGGATGCTCGATATCGGCTGCGGCGGTGGCATCCTGTCGGAGCCGCTCGCCCGTCTCGGCGCCGTGATGGTCGGCGCCGATCCCTCCGAGGACAACGTGGCAGCGGCCCGGCAGCATGCCGATCGCGCCGGGGTCGCAGTCGACTATCGCTGCACCACCGCCGAAGCCCTGGCCGATGCCGGCGAGCGTTTCGACATCGTGCTGGCGATGGAGGTGGTCGAGCATGTCACCAATGTCGGCCTGTTCGTCGCCCGCTGCGCCGAGATGGTCAAGCCGGGCGGGCTGATGATCGTCGCCACCATCAATCGCACACTGAAGGCGTTCGCACTGGCGATTGTCGGGGCCGAATACGTGCTGCGCTGGCTGCCGCGCGGCACGCATCAATGGGACAAGTTCGTCACCCCGAACGAATTGGAGATTGCGTTGGCGAAAGCCGGCCTCGCCGTGAGCGCCCAGACCGGCGTGATCTACAACCTCATCGCCGATCGCTGGCAGCTCTCGACCGACATGGACGTGAATTATATGATCGTCGTGGCACGTTCGGACGACGCCGCAACATCCACCGAGGCGGATCATTGATTCGCCTCGTTGTTGTCCCGCTGAACGCATTCACCGTGCACGGCGTTCTTTCCTTCATCAGCACCACGACGGTTTTCGGGACACCGGTCGACATCACGGTGTCCGAGCTGGCCTTGGAGTCGTTCTTCCCGGCCGACGCTGCCACGGCGGAAGCGCTGCGCCGGCTCGCCGGAGCGTGACCGTCATGCATCGCCGCAAGTAGCGGTGATCCAGGTTGCTGGCTACGGTCGCGGCCACTGCGGGGCTGGGAATGACCGATACAGGATGGCTCTGGGCCGCCTTCACGCTGATAGCGGCCCTCGCGCAGACGGCGCGCAATGCCATGCAGCGCGAGCTGACGGCGACGCTCGGCACCGTCGGCGCGACGCATGTGCGCTTCCTGTTCGGCTTTCCGTTCGCGATCCTGTTCCTGATCGGCGTCCTGCTGGTGACCGGCCGCTCGCTGCCGCGGCCCGGACTGATGTTCTGGCTGTGGCTGCTCGACGGCGCGGGGGCGCAGGTCCTGGCCACGGCGTTGATGCTGGCGGCCATGGGAGAGCGGTCGTTCGTCGTCGCCTACGCCTACATCAAGACCGAGCCGGTGCAGATAGCTGCGTTTGGTCTGATCTTCCTCGGCGATGCGCTGTCATTGCCGATCGGTGTCGCCATCGTGATCGCAACGGCCGGCGTCATGGTGATGTCGATGCGCCCGGGTGTGAGTCTGCTGGCCGACTTGCGGCCGGTGCTGCTCGGCGTCGGTGGGGGCACCATGTTCGCGCTCTCGGCGATCGGCTATCGCGGTGCGATCCTGTCGCTGGACAACCCGAGCTTCTTGCTGGCCGCAACCTTCACGGTTACCCTTGGGCTGGTGCTGCAGGCTGCGCTGCTGTCGCTGTACCTCGCGCTGCGCGATGCCGAGGTTCTGCGCACCATCGCGCGCGCCTGGAGGCCGTCGCTGTTCGCGGGCTTCATGGGCGCATTCGCGTCGGAGTTCTGGTTTCTTGCATTTGCCCTAACCACAGCAGCAAACGTCCGCACGCTCGGCCTGATCGAGGTGCTGTTCGCGCAACTGGTATCAGTCTTTATCTTCGGACAGAGGACCACCCCGCGCGAAGCACTCGGCATCGTGCTGGTGGTGCTGGGCGTGATGCTGCTGCTGTGGGCGACTTAGAGTTTGGCTTGTCGCGCAATCTTGCGACGAACCAGTTTCGCCGGATTGCGTTCGGGCGCGGTCCATCGGGTGCCGTCCGGAATGTGGTTGGGATTGGGCGTGGCGCGATCTCCGGTAACATGAAGGTATCGGGTCAAGCGGCGAGGTCAATCGGCTGATCGATGGGCTTGGTGTCGAGC
>WHTM01000017.1 GCA_009377755.1 Hyphomicrobiales bacterium
TGCTCGAGCTGCCGCAGCATGGCGGTCGCCTTGTCGTCGTCGAAGCGTGCGACCTTGAAGTTGGTCGGCAGCGTCACCATCAGCACGTTGACCTTCTCCTCCGGCGGGCGGGCTCCGGCGGGCGGGCTTGCAGCGGCCAAATAAATCGTATATACGATAAAAATGAAGATCGTCTGGGACGAGCCCAAGCGGCAGGCCAATGTCGTTACGCATGGGCTCGATCTGGCAGATGCGGAATCATTCGACTGGGAGACCGCCATCGTGG
The DNA here is from genome assembly GCA_009377755.1 of Hyphomicrobiales bacterium. Taxonomy (GTDB): domain Bacteria; phylum Pseudomonadota; class Alphaproteobacteria; order Rhizobiales; family Xanthobacteraceae; genus WHTM01. The sequence goes on from WHTM01000017.1 coordinate 266, forward strand.
TCCCCGGCCATCCCAGCAAAGACGGCAGCCGGCGATTTCGGGCCATCGGCTGGCTGGGGCATGAACTTGTGACGCTCGTTTTTTCGCCGCTCGGCACCGAGGCGATCTCCGTGATCAGCCTGCGCCCGGCGAGCCGGGCAGAAAGGAAGCTGCATGGCAAGACATAAGCGCAAGGCGCGGCCTCTTTCCGACGCAGAGGAGGCGCGCATCCAGGCCGGAATCGCCGCCGACCCCAACAATCCAGAATGGACCGTGCAAGATTTCCGGCGCGCAAAGCCGTTCGCGGACGCATTCCCGGCGCTGGCAAAGAGCCGGCGCGGGCGCGGGCCGCAAAAGGAACCCACCAAGGTCGCGGTGTCGCTGCGGCTTTCGCGCGAGGTGGTGGAGCGATTCAAGGCCGATGGCCCGGGGTGGCAGAGCCGCATGGATAAGGCGCTGAAGAAAGCGACGGGGTTGTGAGCTTCGCGCACGCGTAGCCTGCATGAAGCGGAGCGGAACGCGGGACCCGGATTGCGCTGCCCTACTTCCGGGCTACTTGCTAGCCGGCAACACCTTACGTCTTTGACATGAGGACACGAATTCGGCGAGTTTGCACTTCCGCCGGAAGTCGACATCTCAACAGCGTAATAGATGTTGGGATTTGGGGGGCGCACTCCTATTCCCACGGATTTTGCCCGTGAGAGCGCCGTGAAATCGCTCGAGGAGATGTTGGCTGTAACGGCAAGAAACTTGTTATGTCCCTCGGATTTCGCGCGCTTCCCTTCCCTCCTAAGCTTGATCTTGCCGTCAATGAGGTAAATTGGTTGTCTCGCGATTTCAGCGATATCCTTTGCATTATTCCAACCGATTAGCCCAACAGCCAACAACGTCGTGTTTTGCCCACACGCAAATATTATTTTGCTGTGTAGTGTGTCATCATCTCGCTCCACTTTAAGATAAGCTTGTCCGTCTGTCATCTCAAACGACCACTTGACGGACACGACAGTAACAATGCGGTAAGTTTCTAGTTTTGCACGGTCGAGAATTGTAATGTCATTCGGCCCCTTCCGGGTCATCATTGAAAAGAGAGCCGGGTCCGCGCCCATCTCCGCGATGTATGAAACCACCATGCCGCTCAGCCGTTGCGTGACGTCGACCGCGCGGGCCGCTTCTACAAATGCCTTTCCAAACGAAAATTGATGAACACCATAAACTGAATTCTCCCAACTATGTCGTCGGACGCCACCGAGAAATGCAAGGGCGCAGGCGCTAAGGCACACCGTCCGACGCCGCTCGCTCACCGAACCTAGCGCTGTTTCCATTCTGTTACTTCGGATGAATCGCCCCAGTTCCATCGCCTCTATGACTGATCCGCCGTTCGAATTCAGTGCTAAATGCAGTTCGCCGCGAGGAAGAGAGCTTAGTGCGGCCATCAATTTCGCTGTTGTGCCTGGTACGATATCGCCGTCCGCAACGATGAAATGAGGTATGCCCTCTCCAACTACGCGCAAATCTGATGAACGCGTACTGAAGGACATTTCAGAGGAATGAGCACTGCAAGTTATCGACAGGCTAGCCATTAGGATAGCCGCGGTTCTAATCATCCTAGCACCGCAACCTTTTTGAACCGGGTACTCCTCACGCCGCGGCCTTCTTCCGGTTGGCCTCGAGCCGCGCGTCGACTAGCGCCACCTGGGCGTCGATCGCAGGATGGCTCAGCCCCTTCTGTTTGGCGATCAGCTGTACCAGCTTATCGGCGCGCTCGATGTTCGGCGCGCCGTTTTGCAGCGCGCGCGCGGCCGACGCCGGGCGGGTGAGGCTCTGCGCCGCGGCGGCATATTTCTCGAACGGCACGAGATCGTTCGGCGAAGCACCGAGCTTGACGCAGAGGTCGAACACGAAATTGTAGACCGAGCGCGCCGTCTCGATGTCGCTGTGCACCGCTTCCTGGGCGGTTCGCATCCCATCCTTGGTCACGCAGCGATAGTTGCCGGCGAGCAGCATCGACCATTTGGCCAGCGGCACGAAGATCGAGTCGTGTACCCGGAGCTTCACCGGCAGCTCGATCTTGCCGTCGCCGGGATCGTAGCGGATCGCGTCGATCTCCTGCTCGAGCTGCCGCAGCATGGCGGTCGCCTTGTCGTCGTCGAAGCGTGCGACCTTGAAGTTGGTCGGCAGCGTCACCATCAGCACGTTGACCTTCTCCTCCGGCGGGCGGATCGCCTGCGGGTCGGGGCTGCATAGCGTCAGCGCCCCGGGATCGAAGTTGTCCCAGACGCTCGGGTCGGTGTAAGCGGGTTTCAGCGCGTCGTGGTCGAGGCCGGGAATCCGTTTCACATAGGGCAGCGGCGGCATGTTCATGATCGACATGCACGGCACCCGCGATTTGGCGACGGCATCAAGCAGTTCGCGCACGCCGGGGGAGCGATACTGCGGCTCCTGCATCGCCAAGCCGACGAGATCGTAGTCCTTAGGCTTGACGCCCGTGGCGCCTCCGGCGGTGACCTTGCCCGGTAGCTTGCGCGAGTCGAGCTCGACCGGATCCTTGCGGCCTCTGACCGGCAGGCGCACGCGGAAGCCCTCGGCGTTGATCAGATCCGCCTCGGCCGGCAGGCACACGTGATGAATCGAATGCCCGCCGAACAAGAGCTTGGAGGCCAGCAGCGACCCGTAGGCCGCTCCCATCATCAGGATGTTGTAAGGCATGATCCGACCTTGCTCCTTGATGCGAGCGGACGCGCGCGCGTTCCGTCCCTGTAGTGGTTTTGCCGCATGCTATGCGGCCCGCTCCTGCGACGCAATCGCGAAGGTCGGCGCGGGACCCGCGGGTCTGCGGCCATGTGGCCCGACGCCGCGCATGCGGCGTTCAATTCCGGCGAGACCCTGAACTCATGGGTTACGGGACGAGCTCGATATCGCGTCGCTGCGCCATGTCGGTCCGCTGTCGCAGGTGATCCTGGCCGCGGGGCGCGAACGGCGGCCTCCGCACGACGACGTGTGCGGGGACGGTGCAGGACGGACACGGCTCGCCACCTCCTTGGAGTTATTACAATAATGATCTGAAATTATACTAAGAAAAATGAAAGTCTATACTGTATTGACGCACGCTATTCTGTCTGCGATTCAGAAAACGATCGATATGGTCATCGTGAAAACAGTCCAGACCCGCGTTCTATTCCCTTGAATGCCAGGTCACGGGCGGGCGGAGCGGCATCGCTGCGCCAAGGCAGGAGTGGGGCATGGGTGGAGTGGGCTGGACGGGAGGGCAATCGGCCTTCGATTGGCTCAAGCTTGTGACGATATCGGTGGTAGCGCTGATATGGGCGCCCGACATGGCCTCGGCGCAGGACACCGGTGTCCAGCTCGACACGATCGTCGTCTCGGGCGAACGCGAAGGGCCACCGACGCGCGAAACCGCGACCGGCCCGGTGCAGGGCTACGTCGCCACCCGCAGCGCCACCGGCACCAAGACCGACACCCCGCTGATCGAGACACCGCAGTCGATTTCCGTCGTCACCGCGGATCAGATGCAGGCCCAGGGGGTGCGCAGCCTGGCGGAGTCCTTACGCTACACACCCGGCGTGTCGGCGGAAATCTGGGGGCCCGACAACCGCTGCTACGGCACCCAGATTCGCGGGTTCAAGGAGCAGTCCGATTCATTCTTCTACAAGGACAGCTTGCAGCTCAGAGGCACTGGTTTCGCGAACTTCACCTGTCTCGATCCCTACGGGGCAGAACGAATCGAGGTGATGCGCGGGCCCTCGTCCGTGCTGTACGGGCAGGGCGAGCCCTCGGGCATCATCAACTACGTCAGCAAGCGGCCGCTGGATAAGCCGTTCCATGAGGTGGAGCTCGGCATCGGCAGTCACAAGCAAATCGAGGGACGGTTCGATTTCAGCGGACCGCTCGACAAGGACGGCAAGTGGCTCTATCGCCTGACCGGTCTCAGCAACGGCGGCGGGACGCAGGTCGATTTCGCCGACAAGGACCGCGTCTTCATCGCGCCGGCGCTGACCTGGCGCCCGAACACCGACACCACGCTGACCGTCCTCGGCCACTACCAGAAGGACTGGACGGGCTGGACGACCCAGTTCCTGCCGGCCGAGGGCACGGTCTTCCGCAATCCGAACGGAAAGATCCCTTCAAGCCGTTTCGTCGGCGAGCCGGCGTTCGACCGGTTCAACCCCACGACCTACTCGATCGGCTACATCTTCGAGCACCAGGCGAATGACGTCTGGACCTTCCGGCAGAACGCGCGCTACGCGGGCCTCGACAACCCCAACCAGCTCATCGTGTATGGTGCCGGGTTTGTCCCATACAACAAGAACGATCCACGCTACCTTCGTGAGTACAGCCGCTTCGGCGACTTCGGTAGTTCGAAGCTCGATACATTTGCGATCGACAACCAGGCGCAGGCAAAGTTCCGGACCGGACCGCTTGCTCACACACTCCTCATCGGTCTCGATTATCAATGGTACAAATTTGGTGACTTCGGCCAGAGCTATAACGTCGGCCCGATCGACATTTTCAACCCGATCTATGGACAGCCGGTGACGCCGGGAGATGTGTACGTCGACACGAAACAGACACAGATGCAGACCGGCGTCTACGTCCAGGACCAGATCAAGATCGACCGATGGGTGCTCCAGCTAGGCGGGCGTCACGACTGGGCGACGACCGACACTCATGACCGGCTCAATAATGCACGCAGCAAGCAGCGCGACAGCGCATTCACCGGGCGCGCCGGCCTGCTTTATCTCTTCGACAACGGATGGGCGCCCTATGCCGCCTATTCCACCTCGTTCCTGCCGGTGCTTGGCACGGCGTTTGGTGGAAATCCGTTCAAGCCGGAAACCGGCGAGCAATACGAGGTCGGCCTGAAGTATCAGCCGCCCGGCATGAAGGCGTTCATAACGCTGGCTGCTTTCCAGCTGACCCGGCAGAACGTCGTGACCACAGACCCGAACAACTTCCTCTTTCAGGCTCAGACCGGCGAAATCCGCTCGCGCGGCATCGAGGTGGAGGCGGTCGCCAGCCTCGCCTCCGGATGGGATCTACGGGCTGCCTATACCTACGCTGAACCCGAGATCACCGCCGATCTCGACTCCACGATCGTCGGCAAGACGCCCAACGGCGTTCCGCGGCACAGCGCCGCCGTGTGGGCGGACTACACGTTCCGCAGCGGTCCCCTCGACGGCTTCGGAGCCGGAGTCGGGGTCCGCTACATCGGCTCCAACTTCGGCAGCGACAGCAATGTGGCCGACCTCGGCAACGGACGCGTTGTTCCATTCAAGATACCTGCGGCCACCTTGGTCGACGCGGCGATTCACTACGACTGGCGCGACTTCCGCTTCGCGGTGAACGCCAAGAACCTCTTCGACGAGGAATATGTAGCGACCTGCTACAACGTCGCGAACAACTGCTTCTTCGGTTCGCGGCGCACCGTGACGGCCAGCGTCCGCTATCGCTGGTAGGAGTTTCACTTGATCAGCAGTGTATCAATGCCGGGCCTCATGCGGCTCGTGTTCTTCGCCGCGCTGGGGCTGGGCATCGTCGCGGAAACCGTGCACGTGCACGCGCAGGACCGCGCGATCAGCCTCGACACCATCCAAGTGTCGGGTGAACGCGAGCAGGCCACGGCGCATGAAACCGCCACCGGCCCGGTCCAGGGTTACGTCGCTACGCGCAGCGCCAGCGGCAGCAAGACGGACACCCCGCTGCTTGAGACGCCGCAATCGATTTCGATCGTCACCCGCGATGAGATCGAGACGCGCGCGGCGCAGAGCGTGAAGGACGTCATCAACTACACGCCAGGCGTCAATTCCTCCAACGAGCTCGACAGCCGCTACGACGATATTCGCGTGCGCGGGTTCCTCGCGCCGAAGTATCTCGACGGCATTCGATTGCCGTATGGCGGCGGCTTCATCGAGCCGCGCATCGAACCGTATGGATTGGAGCGGCTCGAGGTGCTTAAGGGGCCGGCGTCGATGCTGTACGGGCAGACGCCGCCGGGGGGCCTCGTCAACATGGTGAGCAAGGCTCCGCCCTTCACCCCGTTCGGCGAGCTCGACCTGCAGACCGGCAGCTTCAACCGCCTGCAAGGGGCGTTCGATTTCGGCGGACCACTCGACCCGGCGAAGCAGTTCCTGTTTCGCATCACCGGGCTCGTCCGCGATTCCGACTCGCAGACCGATTTCGCCAAGGATCGCCGTGCCTTCATCGCGCCGACGCTGACCTGGCGCCCGACCGGCGACACGACCCTTACGGTCCGGGGGTATTACCAGAAGGACAATCCCGGATACGTCGAGCAGACCTTGCCCGCCATCGGGTCCCTGTACGTCAACCCGAACGGCCGCATCCCGGTCAACCGGTATCTGTCCGAACCGACCTTCGACAAGTTCGATAAGCGACAATCGTCGGTCGGCTATACGTTCGACCACCGCTTCAACGACGTGTTCAGCTTCCGCCAGGACGTCCGCTACACGAATGTCGATGTCCTGCACGACGCGCTGCGCGGCGACCTCGGATGGATCACGCCGGACCTTCGGACCATCGGCCGCTTCGCCTATCACATCGTGGAGAAGGGCGATGCCCTAGGCATCGACAATGCAGTCACCGCGACGTTCGCGACCGGCCCGCTGCGGCACAAGTTGCTCGTCGGCGTCGACTTTTCCCGCAACACCAGCAATTTTGCCTTCGGCTTCGCCCCCGCGCCGCCGATCGACGCCTACGACCCGATTTACGGAATCCCGATTCCCGTGCCGCCGGTGGTCTCCCACACCGACCAGATGCAGAAGCAGGTCGGCGTCTACGTGCAGGATCAGATCAAGTTCGGCCGTTGGACCCTCACGCTCGGTGGACGCTACGACCAGGCAGAGACTTCGACCCGCGACCTGTTCCTCAACACGACCGCGGACACGAACGACCACGCCTTCACAGGCCGGGCGGGCGTCTGCTACCTGTTCGACAACGGCGTTGCGCCCTACGTCAGTTATTCGCAATCGTTCGAGCCGACGCTCGGGACAGATTTCTTCGGCAAGCCGTTCAAACCGACGCGCGGCGAACAGTACGAGGCCGGCATCAAGTATCAGCCCAACGGCTTCAAGGGCCTGATCACGGTCGCCGCGTTCGACATCACCCAGCAGAACGTGCTCACCACGTCGGGGTATGGATTCTTCAACGTGCAGAGCGGCGAGATCCGGGTGCGGGGCGTCGAGTTCGAGGCGAAGGTCTCGCCGCTTCCCGGCCTCAATGTCATCGCCGGCTTCTCCTACCTCGATGCGCGCTACACCCAAAGCAATGACGCCAATGCCGGCCGGGCGGTGACGCAGGTGCCGAGCCACCGCGTGTCGCTGTGGGCCGATTACACATTTCAATCCGGTCCGCTGGCGGGCTTCGGACTGGGCGGCGGCGTCCGCTATGTCGGCGAGCACTTCGGCGCGTATGGAATTGCCGGCTTGCCCGGCAACGCTATCGAGATCCCATCCCACACACTGCTCGATGCGATGCTGCGCTACGACCTAGAACGGCTCAGGCCCACGCTGAAGGGATGGACCGTGGCCGTGAACGCCGTCAATCTCGCCGACACGATCTATGTATCGACCTGCTACGCCATGGAGATCTGCTACTACGGTCCGCGCCGTACGATCATCGCTTCGCTCCGCTATCGCTGGCAGCCGACGCCATAACCATCGGCACGTCCCGGAGGCTCCCTTGCTGACAGCACGGACAGTCAAGACCTGGTCCTTCGTCCACAAGTGGACCAGCCTCGTCTGCACGGCGTTGCTCCTGATGCTTTGCATCACCGGCTTGCCGCTCATCTTCTATCACGAGATCGACCACCTCACCGGCAACGCGTTCGAGCCGCCGGCGATGCCCGCCGAAACGTCGAACGCGTCGATCGACCGCATCGTCGAAGCCAGCAAGGCGCGGCGACCCGGCGAAGTCGTGCAGTTCGTCCTCTGGGATCGCGATGAGCCGGAGCTCGTCCACGTGACCATGGCGCTGACGCCGGACACGCCGCCGGAGAAGACACATGCGGTGGTGATCGACGGACGGACGGCGGCGGTGCTCGGCGAGCCGAAGACGCAGGAGGGCGTGATGCATGTTCTCTACAAGCTGCATGTCGATTTGTTTGCCGGGTTGCCGGGCAAGCTGTTTCTCGGCGTCATAGGCCTCCTCTTCGCCGCCTCCATCGTATCCGGCGTCGTGCTGTACGCTCCGTTCATGCGGCGTCTCGACTTCGGTACCGTGCGCACCGGCAGATCGCCCCGCACCCGCTGGCTCGACATGCACAATCTCCTGGGCATTGTCGTGCTGGTCTGGACGCTCGTGGTCGGCGTCACCGGCGTCATCAACACCTGGGCCGATCTGGTCCTCGGAGGCTGGCGGTCGGGGCAACTCGCCGAGATGGTCGCTCCCTACCAGGACAAGCCGCAGCCGGCCCGGCTCGCCTCCGTGCAGGCGGCGGTCGACGTGGCGCGCAAGGCCGCGCCGGACATGGTTCCGTCGTTCGTCGCGTTTCCCGGCACCCAGTTCAGCAGCCGGCACCACTACGCCGTGTTCATGCGGGGCGATGCTCCGCTGACGGCGCGCCTGCTGAAGCCGGCACTCGTGGACGCCGAGACCGGCGAGCTCACCGACATCCGCGCGATGCCGTGGTACGTAACCACCTTGCTGGTGTCGCAGCCATTGCACTTCGGCGACTATGGCGGCATTCCGCTGAAGATCATCTGGGCGATTCTCGATGTGGTGACGATCATCGTCCTGCTCACCGGCCTGTATCTCTGGCTGAGGCGCGGCCGCGTGCCGGCTGGAGCCGATGGGCGGATCGAGGCAGCGGAGGCGGGATCCGTCATGACCCCGGCAGTCCTGCATCCGGTCGATCGTGGTCCCTGAACGCCGGAACCTTCAACGCATCTTCGGCGTGCCGGCCCTGCTGGGGCTGTTGAGCGCCGCCGGCCTCCTGTCCGCCCTGCTCGGCGACAACCTCTGGGACGCACTGTCCTGGATTGCGCTCAGCGCGCCGATTGCGGTCGCGCTCGTCTACGTCATGCGCGGGCGAGCCCGGGGCGACGTCAGATGATCAGCCGGTACGCGCGCGTCGTCAGAAAGTCAGCGAAATCCTCCGCCAGCGACAGGTCGCGGAACAATGTGATGGCCTCGGGGAAGCGGCCCTTGGCGTAAGCGCCGCGACCGATCTCGCGCTCGACCTGCCGCATCTCCTCCGCGAGCGCGCGCTCGAAGAACTCGGGTGTCGCCACGACGCCGGTGTCGAGCACGGCGAGGTACCTGATCCACTGCCAGATTTGCGCGCGGGAGATTTCCGCGGTGGCCGCGTCTTCCATCAGGTTGTAGATCGGCACCGCGCCGCGCCCTCTCAGCCACGCCTCGATGTACTGCACGCCGACGCGGATGTTGTGGCGGAAGCCCTGCTCGGTCTTGATCCCGTCGTGGATGCGCAACAGATCGTCGCGGGTGACGTGGAGGTCTTCGCGCACCCGGTCGAGCTGGTTCGGCTCTGGCATCAGCCGGTCGAAGACCTCCCTCGCCACCGGCACGAGGTCGGGATGCGCCACCCAGGTGCCGTCACAACCGTCGCGGACCTCCCGTTCCTTGTCCTCGCGCACCTTGGCGAAGGCGGCTTCGTTCGCCTGCGGATCGTGGCGCACCGGAATCTGCGCCGCCATTCCACCCATCGCGAAGGCGCCGCGGTGGTGGCAGGTCTTCACCAGCAACGCCGCATACGCGCCGAGGAAGGCCTTACCCATCACCACCTGACTGCGGTCGGGCAGGATGTCGTCCGGGTTCTTGGCGAACGTCTTGATGAACGAGAAGATGTAGTCCCAGCGCCCGGCATTGAGGCCGATGATGCGCTCGCGCATCTCCCACAGGATTTCGTCCATGACGAAAGCCGCCGGCAAGGTCTCGATCAGCACAGTCGCCTTGATAGCCCCGGCGGGAAGCCCGAGCGTCTCCTCGGTGAACGCGAACACCTCGTTCCACAGCCGCGCTTCGAGATGGGTCTCGAGCTTCGGCAGGTAGAAATAGGGCCCCGAGCCCTGCGCCAGGGTCGCCTGCGCATTGTGGAAGGCATAGAGCCCGAAGTCGAACAGCGCGCCGGAGACCGCCTGGCCGTCGACCGCCAGGTGCTCTTCCAACAGGTGCCAGCCGCGCGGGCGCACGATCAGCACCGCCGGGTTCGGCCCGAGCTGATAGTCCCTGCCGGTGTCGGGATCGGTGAAGCTGAGCGTTCCCGTCCAGCGCTCCTTGAGGTTGACTTGGCCGTCGAGATTGTTCGTCCAGGTTGGCGAATTGGCGTCCTCGAAGTCCGCCATGAAGACGTTCGCACCGGAGTTGAGCGCATTGATGATCATCTTGCGGTCGACCGGCCCGGTAATCTCAACACGGCGGTCCGTGAGGTCCGGTGGGATCGGCGCGACCCGCCAGTCGCCGTCGCGAATAGCCTGCGTGTCGGCCCGGAAGTCCGGAAGCTCGCCAGCGTCGTAGCGCTGCTTCTGGGCCGCGCGGGCGGTCAGCAACTCCCGCCGCCGGCCATCGAACCAGCGATGCAGCTCCGCCAGAAACGCGAGGGCCTCGGTGGTGAGCACGTCCGCATAGCGCGGACCGACGGGTGCCCGGATCGTGACGCCGGGAACCGCCGCCGGACGCCGCACGCCGGGCGCGCGCCGCGCCTCGGTGCTGCCTGGCCGGCGGCTGGGGGCGCGGCCGCGCAATGCCTTGGGGCGGCCCGCCGGCTTTGACGGCAATACCCGCCCGACGCCCTTGCCAGCGCGTTGCACGGTTCGCCCAACCGACGCCAATGCGCTCGTGAGCGTCTTCTCCAGTATCGACGGTTTGCTTTTTGGCTTCCGGACGGCGGGCTTGCGCGCCGGTGCGGATGCACGCGGAATGAGCCGTCGCCGGCCTTTGGATGATGCGGGTTTGGCGCCGGTGCGCCCCGTATTCCGCCCGCTTACGCCCTTGGGGCCTTTCGGGGGCCGAGACTTCGGCGCTCGCTTTGGCTTGGCAGCCGAAGCCGCGGCGCCCTTTCGGCTCGCCGCGGCCTTCGTTCTCCTACGTGTACGTGCAGCCTTGATCTTACGTCGGTTTGTCGCCGTCTCCGCCTTTTTGACCATTGTCATCCCTGTTCGACAAGAAAGAGCCGACCAGCGTGGAGAAGCTGCCGAGCGGCGGTTGCGAGGCCGGGCTCGGGGCGGGGGGAGCTGCTGTCGGCTTTGGAGCGACCTTCGGCTTCGGCGGAGCCTTCGGCGAAGCCTTCGGCATGGGTGCAGCCGCAAGCTTGGGCGGCGCGGCCTTTTTCGCCGGCGCACTCGCCTTGTGAGCGGCCTTACGCTTGGTTACGGCCTTGCGAGCCGACTTCTTCGCCGCTGCCTTGCGGCCTGACTTCTTCGCCGCGACCCGGCGGGTGGCCTTGCGCCCTGCCGTCTTGCGGACGCCGACCTTCCTCTTCCGTGCCGCCTTCACCGCCACGCGCTTGCGCGACCCAGAGGCCTTTTTCTTGCCCCGTGCCTTCTTCGACTTCGCTGCCTTAGCCATGATCGTCCTCCGATCTTGCGTCATGCCCCGAATCAACCGGCCGCTCGGCGCCATCGCCAACGCCGGCCGACCCCAGACGCTACCGTGCCGCTTGTGTCTCTTGTGCAGGCGCGGCCACCCGCTCCGCATTCAGCCCTGCGGGCTTTGGCCCGCCCGTCGCCCAGTCGACCAACTCGACCGTATGCGCGATGGGAATCGCGGTACCGGTCGCAAGTTGCGTGATGCAGCCAATATTGCCGGCCGCGATCACATCCGGCGTGACCGACTCGATATGCACGATCTTGCGATCACGCAACCTCTGCGCCAAGTCCGGTTGGAGGATGTTATAGGTTCCTGCCGAACCGCAGCACAGATGAGCTTCCGGTACATCTTCGACTACGAATCCCAACTTGGAAAGCAATTCTTTCGGTGCGCTGTCGATTTTCTGTCCGTGCTGCAGCGAGCAGGCGGAATGATAGGCGACGACGAGACGATCATGTGCAGGCCGTGCCGGCAAAGTGAGCATCGCGAGATACTCGGAGATGTCCTTGGCAAGGCCGGCGATCCACGCCGCCTTCCACACATAGTCAGGATCGGTTCGCAACATGAACCCGTAATCCTTCACCGTCGTTCCGCAGCCGGAGACGGTGACCAGGATGGCGTCGAGCCCCTCGCCCTCGACCTCGCGCATCCAGGCGTCGATGTTGGCGCGGGCGGCTCTTAGCGCCTCGTGCTCCCGTCCCATGTGGTGCGCAAGCGAGCCACAGCAGCCTTCACCGGAGGCGACGACGACTTCGATACCGTGCCGGGTGAGAACGCGGATTGCCGCCGCCTCGATCGACGGCGCCAGCACTGGGTTGATGCAGCCGGAGAGTAGCGCAACCCGGCCGCGCCGTTGCCCTTGCGCCGGGAAGAGGCGCCGATCCGGACCCGGATGCGGGGCAACCGGGCCGGACGGCGTCAGCCGCGACAGCGCCGCCAACCGTTTCCAGCCGAGCGCGCCGAACAGCGGGGCGAACGGCTTGGCGAGCCGCCCAAGCCGGATCGCGCGCCGGAACAGCCGCGGGCTCGGCATCACCCGAGCGAGAATGGCGCGCAGCAACCGGTCCGCCCTCGGTCGCCGGTAGGTGTCCTCGATGTGCTCGCGGGCATGGTCGACGAGGTGCATGTAGTGCACCCCCGAGGGGCAGGTGGTCATGCAGGCGAGGCAGGACAGGCAGCGGTCGATATGCTTCACCACCTCGGCCGTGGCCGGCCGGTCGTTCTCCAGCATGTCCTTGATCAGATAGATACGCCCGCGCGGCGAATCGAGTTCATCGCCCAGCAGCACATAGGTTGGGCATGTGGCCGTGCAGAAGCCGCAGTGCACGCAGGCGCGCAGGATCTTTTCGGACTCCGCGACCTGCGGATCGGCGAGCTGGGCGAGCGTGAAGGAGGTCTGCATGATGGCAGTGGCACCGGCGATGTCGACAAGATCGCTACGCGTTTGCGCCGCAAGGTCAATGGGGCGGAGCTTCCCGCGCCTCGACCCGCACCCGCCGTGCAAGCGTCGGTTGATCCATCAGGTATAGTGCGTCGCAGATCTCCGCTGACAGGTGGCCCGGCCCACGGCACCGTTCCGCCGCTTCCGCGCCGCCGGCGCCAAAGACTGCGAGGGCGGCAATTGCGGCATCGAGCGGGGCAACGACCGCCGTGAAGGCGCCGGCGGTAGCGCTGAGCGCGCAGCCGAGCGCGGTCGACCACGACATCAGCGCATGCCCGGATTCGATCGTCACCAGGCAGCTTCCATCCGTCACATAGTCGGTTGCACCCGTGACCGCCACCACTGTCCCGATCCGGTGCGCGAGTGCCATCGCCGCAGCGACAGCATCGTCGGAGCGGGTCGTCGAATCCACGCCCTTGGCGGCCGCGCCCGCGACGCCGGCAAGGCTGAGGACTTCGCTCGCATTTGCCCGCACAATGGTGGGCCGCATGCCGGCGAGTTCAGTGGCTACGTCCGTACGGTATGGAGTCGCGCCACAGCCGACCGGATCAAGCACCCAGGGCTTGCCAAGGGCGGCGGCACGCGCAACAGCCCTGCGCATGGCGGTTACCCAGGCCGGCGACAGCGTGCCGATGTTCACCACCAGTGCGTCCGAGATGGCGACGAACTCCTCGACCTCTTCGGCGGCGTGCACCATGGCCGGCGAGGCGCCGAGCGCCAGCAGCACATTGGCCGAGATGGTCATGGCCACGTAGTTGGTGATGTTTTGGACGAGCGGCCGGCGCGCCCGCAGCGCCTGTAGAGCGGAGAATTCGGACAGGAGAGATTCGGTCATCGCGGCCTCCCGAAAGATCGGCCGCGTCACCGAACCGAAGAGCGGCGCTTAGGTTACGCCGCAGCCTCAATCCCTCCGCCGGCACGACCCGGATCAGGTTCGACGGGTTGGCGGCGCGCCGCCTCTCAGCTCTCTCCCAAGAGCACCCCGTTGAGCTTCCGCTAGGCTAGGCCCGTCGGGCGCGCGGCGCAACAATCGGTGCCGACGGACGGCTCGATTGTGGCGGTCAAATGCCCGCCCACATCCGTCCCGAACTGAGCACCCCGCGCGGATCGAACCCGTCCTTGACGCGCTTGGCTAATGCAGCGACCGCCGATTCCTGCGGCTGGAACACGTCGACTGCCGCCCGTAGCGCCGCTGGAGATCGGATCAGGGTCGCATGGCCGCCACCGCCCTCCGCCAGCGCTCCGCGCACCATGGCCGCTCCGGCGTCGCCGCTCGGCGGCAGCGCGATCCAGATCAGCCCGCCGGCCCAGTCGTAGAGCACGTCGGCCCCGGCCTGCGTGGCGATCCTCGATCCGATCTCGGCCCCGCGCGCCGGCGCCGCCGATACGCGCCACACCGGCCGGTCGTCGTCCGCGCCCGACGCGGCAAAGGGAACGACCACGCGCACGGCGCGCCACAGCGCGACCGAATCGGCGCCGTCGAAATGCGATAGGGCGGCAAACGGCTTCATCAGTGTTTCCAACGCGTTGCGGCGATGCGCGACCGACGGGGCGACGCCTTCGAGGCGCAAGGCGGTGATCGCGCCGCCGGCGCCGGCGACAGCAGCCAACGGCATGCGGGCGGCGACCGGCCCTGGCAGGTGCGCCGCACCTGAAACATCACAGGACGACCCCATCGCCAGCGACATCGCCTGCACCGCCGACGCATCGTCGAGGCCGAGGAGCAGCACCGTTTGAGTCGTCTCCGCGCGCGGCAGCACCTTGAGGGTCACGTCGGTCATCACCGCGAGCGTCCCCCAGGATCCGGCGAGCAGCTTGCAGAGGTCATAGCCGGTGACGTTCTTGACCACCCGGCCGCCGGACTTGAACGTCTCGCCGCGGCCCGACACGGCGGTGACGCCAAGGAAGTGGTCGCGTGCTGCCCCCGCCTTGATGCGACGCGGTCCGGACAGGTTCGCGGCGATGACGCCACCCATCGTCCCCGCCCCGGCGGCGCCGCCGAGCAGCGGCCCGTAGTCCATGGGCTCGAAAGCAAGCTCCTGTCCATGCGCGGCAACCAGCGCCTCGATCTCGGCGAGCGGCGTCCCGGCCTTGGCGGACAGCACCAATTCGTCCGGCTCGTAAAGCGTGACACCGGCGACGGCGGACAGGTTGAGCGTGACATCCGACTGGCTCGGACGCCCGATCGCCCGCTTGGAGCCGGTGCCGACCACCTCCAGTGTCTTGTCATGGTCGAGCGCCCAGCGGACGGCATCCTCGGCGTCCTTGGCATCTCGCGGCTTCAGCGTATCGGTCATCGGCGCGCCTGCGATCGACGCGGCTCCCATTGGACGAGGAACACTTGGCCGCGCGAGGAGGTGCGGAGCATGCCCTCCGGGCGGACGGTCGGGCGGCGCCAGCGCCGGAAAGCCAGCGTCACCCCACCGGCGGCAATGGCGTCGAGAACATGTTGCTTGAACAGCATCGGTGACCGCGTCAGCTCGCCGGCTCACGTACGGCGGAAAACGCTGGCATGATCTCTTGCGCGAAACGGCGCAGTTGCTCCGCGCCGCCGGACAGGGTGAGCGCCACATACTCCGCTCCCGCCTTGTTCACGGCTGCAAGATTCTCGCAAATTTCGTCCGGCGTCCCATAGAGCGCGTGCGCTTCGGTGGTGCCGGCGTTGTCCGCGTAGGCGAGGACGTGCGATCCGCCCTTGCCGTCCGGCGCGCGCGAGACATCGACGGTACGCCTTGTATGCTTGGCCTGCCGCGCGAGCGCAGCGTCCTTGTCGGACTGATCCTTCGCCACGTAGACTTGGCGCGCGACGACCACCTGCATGGGATCGAACCCATGCCCATGCGCCTCGCGTTCGGCGCGGTAGAGCGCGATCCGCTCGCCGATGGCGTCGGGCGACGCGTACTGATCGAGAATGAGGTTGAAGCCGCGCGCGGCGGCCTTGCGGATCGACACAGCGCTCGCGGCAGCGACCCAGAACGGCGGATGCGGCTGCTGCGCCGGCGGCGGTTCGACGACGATGTCCTCGAACTGCCAGAACCTTCCGTGATGCGAGAAGCGCGTGCGCGAGGTAAAGGACCGGGTCATGACCTCGACCGACTCCTCAAACCGGGCTTCCGCCTCCTCCTGAGGAATGCCGAAGCCTACGAACTCGTTGTGCCGGTAACCCTTGCCGATGCCGAAATCGAGCCGGCCGCCGGAGACGAGGTCGAGCGTCGCCGCCTGCTCCGCCAGCAGCACCGGATTGTGCCACGGCAGTACCATCACCGCGGAGCCGACCCGCAACGTCGTGGTGCGCATCGCCAGGCAGGTCAGCAGCGTCAGCGTAGCGGAGACTTGGTTCCAGCCGGTGAAATGATGCTCGACCAGAAAACTTGCGTGGTAGCCGAGCGCCTCGGCCTCGACGTTGAAGTCGAGATAGTCGCGGAACCCCTGCCCCGTCTCCGGGCCGAGGTCGTTCGAATTGGCTTGCGCCGAGCAGAACAGGCCGAAACGCATTGGCTGGAACCGCGAGATACCAAGGAACCGGCAATCTACCGGCGCGGGCGTCGTTGGCCAATGGCCCGTTTTTGAGTTCTTCGCGATGCCGTTTCGCTTAGCCTTCGACGAACGACTTCAGTCGCGCCAGGGCATCGTCCCACTGTCTGGATACGTGATCGAGATAGGCGCGCACGTCGTCGATTGGCTTCGGTTCGAGCGCGAACTGGCTTTCGCGTCCGACGCGGACGGAGCGGACGACGCCTGCGCCCTCCAGGACGCGCAGGTGCTTGGTCACCGCCTGCCGCGTGAGGCGCGTGCCGGCCGTGAGACGTGCGATCGACTGCGCTTGGCCCTGCGCCAGCTTGGCAAGCACCGACAGGCGCGTCTCGTCGCCCAGCGCGGCGAATACCGACGCACGAGCCTTCAGGGCGGCGGACCCGCTATGCCGCTTGCCGGACATGCTGCGCGATGTTCTCCATTTGGATGCTCCAGCCGCCCTCGTTCATGCGGAACGCCTCGTCGCGGCGTCTCTCCGGCACCTTGTCGAAGCCCGACTCGACGACGCGCAACAGCGTCCCCGAGGCGATCTTCTCCAAGGTGAACTCGACCAGCGTCGGCGTCTCCCCGGAGTAGTCCTCGTTGGGATCGATGGCATAGGGATGCCAGGTGAACGAGAACAATCGCTCTGGCTCCATCTTCTGGACGACGGCCTCCCATCGCACGTGCTCGTAGCCGGGATAGGTGATCTGCCCGCGCGATACCTGCCCCGGCATGAAGGGGCCTTCCAGGCGAACACGGAACCACGTGCCGAATTCCTGGTGGTCGGTCAGCGCCCGCCAGACGCGCGACACGGGAGCCTTGAGCTCGATGGTCTTCTCGATGCGATCGTTCATAAGCAACCTCCTGGTTGCTTATCGGATTAAACCGTGTCGCATCAATATGCAACCTTCTTGTTGCATATCTGATCCGCCGATGGTGCGCCGCGCAGCGGCGGCGCTCACCCCGCCCGCAAGACCGCCTCCGCGTCATAGCCATAGAGCCGCTCCTGCTCGGGCGGGAAGGTGGCCGACTCAGGAATCCGGTTCTCCCGCATACGCGCGTTGCGATCCGCGATCGCGGCAACGTCGTTCATCTGGTAGAGTTCTTCTTCTCGGCGGGAAAGCCCCTGCATCCAGGCCGTGCGCGGCTGACGCAGCCGCACGTAGCGTTCCAGCGCCGCGACCGGCTCATCCGGATTTGCGGCGAGGCAGCCGGCGAGCACATAGGCATCCTCGATGCTCTGTGCGGCA
The DNA here is from genome assembly GCA_009377755.1 of Hyphomicrobiales bacterium. Lineage (GTDB taxonomy): Bacteria > Pseudomonadota > Alphaproteobacteria > Rhizobiales > Xanthobacteraceae > WHTM01. The sequence continues at coordinate 18,032 of WHTM01000017.1, forward strand.
CCCTGGGCGTAGAACGGCATCATCGGGTGCGCGGCATCGCCCAGCAAAACCACGCGCTCGACCCGCCAGTCGGGCAGCGGCTCGCGGTCGTACAGCGCCTGGCGCAGCACCCGCGGCGTCGCTGCGATGATCGTCCGGATCGTCGGGTGCCACCCGGCGTACTCGGCGAGCGCATCCTCGATGCGCCCCTCGGCGAGCCATGATTCCCGCGCCGGCTGCTCCGAGCGGCTGATGCCGATCCAGTTGAACGTGCGCCCGGCCGCGACGTAGTACTGCACGATGCTCCGGTTCGGCCCCATCCAGACGCCAGTAACCCGGCCGAGATCGAGGTGGGCAACCCGTTCCGCCGGGACGAGCCCGCGCCAGGCGACATTGCCGGTGTAGCGCGGCTGCTCCCGCCCGAACAGTTGCCCGCGCACCGTCGAATGGATTCCGTCCGCGCCGATAAGCAGATCGCCGGTGACCGTGCTGCCGTCGGCAAGCGTGACGGTGACGCCATCTGCGTCCTGCTTGAAGGCATCGACGTGCGCGTTCAGGCGGAAGCCTTCCTCGCCGAGACCGCCGAGCAGGACGTCGAGCAGGTCGGCTCGGTGCGCGTGGTAGTACGGCGCGCCGAACTGCGTCTCCGCCCGCGCGCCGAGCGGCGTGTAGTAGAGGCGGTCACCATCGTCCCAGGCGCGGTAATCACGCCCCTCCGGATAGACGCCGACGCGCGCCAGCGCCTCGCCGAGGCCGAGCGTCCGGAGGACCCGCGTCGCATTGGCACTGAGCTGGATGCCCGCACCAACCTGGCGGAAGGCCTCCGCCTGCTCGAACAGTTCGGCATCGATGCCGCGCCGCCGCAGCGCCAGTGCGGTCGTGATGCCGCCGATCCCGCCGCCAGCGATCAGGATCTTGAGATTTCTGTGAGGCATGAATCCCTCCTAGAGCGCAAAATCCCAGCTATAAAATCGCACGTCAACTCAAGAGAACTGTAGCCCATAGCTCGCATGAGCGAAGCGACATGCGGGCTTGCACGTGCGGCGCATTCCGCCCCGCATTTTCGCTTCGCTTCAACGCGGGCCATGGCGCTATACCGGAATCGCTAAAACCGCGGAATATCCGGGAACGGCAGCTTGCCGCCGCTCACGTGCATGCGGCCCAACTCGGCGCAGCGGTGTAGCACCGGGAACACCTTGCCGGGATTGAGCAGGCCCTTGGCATCGAACGCGCATTTGAGGCGCTGCTGCTGGTTCAAGTCGATCTCTGAGAACATCGTCGGCATCAGGTCACGCTTCTCGACGCCGACGCCGTGCTCGCCGGTAAGCACGCCGCCGACCTCGACGCAGAGCCTAAGAATGTCGGCGCCGAATTGTTCCGCGCGATCCAGCTCACCGGGCTTGTTGGCGTCGTACAGGATCAGTGGATGCAAATTGCCGTCTCCAGCGTGGAACACGTTGGCCACCTGCAGCCCGTAGCGCTCCGACATGGCGCGCATGCGGTTGAGCACCAGCGGCAGTTTTCCGCGCGGAATCGTTCCGTCCATGCAGTAGTAGTCGGGCGAGATGCGGCCGACGGCCGGGAACGCCGCCTTGCGGCCGGCCCAGAACAACAGCCGCTCCTGCTCGGAGGTTGACACCTTCAGCGTGACGGCGCGGCACGCGCGCGCAATCTCACTCACACGCTCGATCAGGTGGTCGCACTCGGCCTGCGGGCCGTCGAGCTCGACAATCAGCAGCGCCTCGACATCGAGCGGATAGCCGGCATGCACGAAGGCTTCCGCCGCATGGATCGCCGGGCGGTCCATCATCTCCATGCCGCCGGGGATGATGCCGGCGCCGATGATCCTGGCGACGCAGTCGCCGGCGTCCTCCGAGGTCGGGAACCCGACCAGCACCGCGCGCGCCGTCTCCGGCTTCTTGAGAAGGCGCACCGTCACCTCGGTGACGACGCCAAGCAGGCCCTCCGAGCCGGTGACGATGCCGAGTAGATCATAGCCGCCCGAATCGAAATGCTTGCCGCCGAGGCGGACGATCTCGCCGGTGATCAGCACCATCTCCAGCCCGAGCACGTTGTTGGTGGTCATGCCGTATTTCAGGCAGTGCACGCCGCCGGAATTTTCCGCGACGTTGCCGCCGATGGTACAGGCGATCTGCGAGGACGGATCGGGCGCGTAGTAGAAGCCGGCCCGATCGACCGCCTGGCTGACCGCCAGATTGGTGACGCCGGGCTCGACCACCGCGACACGGTTGGCGAAATCGATCTCGCGGATACGGTTGAACTTGGCCATGCCGAGCAGCACGCCGTCGGCGAGCGGCAGCGCGCCGCCGGAGAGCGAGGTTCCGGCGCCCCGCGGCACCACCTTCAACCCTTCCGTATGGCAGTAGCGCAGCACCGCGCTCACCTGCTCGGTGGTCTCCGGCAGCACCACGACCATCGGCAACTGGCGATAGGCGGTGAGCCCGTCGGTCTCGTACGGCCGCATCGCGTGCTCGTGCGCAATGACCCCCTCTCCGGGAACGATCCCGTGCAACGCATGCACGATCGCCTCGCGGCGCGCCAGCACGGCAGCATCAAGGGCAGGCATGGCGACCATCGGTTCGTCCTGCGGGGCTTCGAAACGCGTCAGCGCCGCGCGTCTTATAGCGCCAAGCGATGGGCTATCATACCCCAGTAGACCGAGACGCTCGTGATCGACGGAGAGAAGCTCGGCGTAGAGTCGGCCCTGCATTCGCAGGGGACGACGGCTGCGGGATTCCGTCACGGCTGGGACCGCGCCCCCCTACTCCGCCGCCACCCTTGTCTCGCCAGCCGGCTCCACACGCGCGGCGCAATACTTGAACTCCGGAATCTTGCCGAACGGGTCGAGCGCCGGGTTGGTGAGCAGGTTGGCGGCCGCCTCCACGAAGGCGAAGGGGATGAACACCACGTCGTCGGGGATGGCGTCGTCCTGGCGCACGGCGAGCTCCACCGTGCCGCGGCGCGTCGAGACGCGCACCGTGTCGCCGGGCGCGATGCCGAGCCGTTCAATGGTGCCGCGCGAGACGTTGGCGACCGCCGACGGTTCCAGCGCATCAAGCACGGCAGCGCGGCGCGTCATGGCGCCGGTGTGCCAATGCTCGAGCTGGCGGCCGGTGGTGAGGATGAACGGATACTCGGCGTCCGGCTGCTCGTCGGGCGGCGTGAGCTTCGCGGCGACAAGCTTTCCAAAGCCGCCGGGGCGCGGAAAGCCCTGGTCGAACACCACGTCGCGGCCGGGCTTGTCGGGCGCGTCGGACGGATAGGTGACGGCGCCCTCGCGCGCGATGCGCTCCCACGAGATGTTGTCGAGCGCCGGCATCAGCGAGGCCATCTCGGTGTAGATCTCGCCGGGGTGCTGATAGTTCCAGTCAAGCCCAATGCGCTTGGCAATCTCCTGCGTGATCCACCAGTCGAGCTTCGCCTCGCCTGGCAGCGGCAGCGCGGCGCGCCCCATCTGCACCTGGCGGTTGGTGTTGGTGACGGTGCCGTCCTTCTCCGGCCAGGCAGAGGCCGGCAGGATCACGTCGGCATAGACCGCGGTCTCGGTGAGGAACAGGTCCTGCACCACGAGATGCTCGAGGTGCGCCAGCGCCTCGCGCGCATGGTTGAGGTCGGGGTCGGACATCGCAGGATTTTCACCCAGGATGTACATGCCCTTGATCACGCCTTCATGAACCGCGGTCATGATCTCGACGACGGTGAGCCCTTTCTTGGGATCGAGCTTGGCACCCCACAGGTTCTCGACCTTGCCGCGGATCTCGGGATTTTCGACCGACTGGTAGTCGGGGAAGAACATCGGGATCAGCCCGGCGTCGGAGGCGCCCTGCACATTGTTCTGCCCGCGCAGCGGATGCAGGCCGGTGCCGGGCCGGCCGATCTGGCCGGTGATCAGCGACAGCGCGATCAGGCAGCGGGCGTTGTCGGTGCCGTGGGTGTGCTGCGACACGCCCATGCCCCAAAAGATGATGGCCGACTCGGCGCGCGCGAAGGTGCGCGCCACCTCGCGCAGCACGTCGGCCTCGATGCCGCAGATCGGCGCCATCTCCTCCGGCGTGAAATCCTTGATGTGCTCGGCAAAGGCCGGGAAGCCATCGACGTAGGTCTGGACGTATTGCTCGTCGTACAGCTTCTCGGTGACGATGACGTTGAGCATGGCGTTGAGCATCGCCACGTCGGCGCCGGGCGTGAACTGCAGCATGCGCCAGGCATGACGCTTCAAGGCTTGCCCGCGCGGATCCATCACGATCAGCTTGGCGCCGCGCTTGGCGGCTTGCTTGAAGAAAGTCGCCGCGACCGGATGGTTCTCGGTCGGGTTGGCGCCGATCACGATGATGACGTCGGAATTCTTCACCTCGTTGAAGGTCGCCGACACGGCGGCCGAGCCGACGCCTTCGAGCAGCGCCGCCACCGACGAGGCGTGGCACAGCCGCGTGCAATGATCGACGTTGTTGGTGCCGAAGCCGGCGCGCACCAGCTTCTGGAACAGATAGGCCTCTTCGTTCGACGCCTTCGCCGAGCCGAAGCCGGCGAGTGCCTTGGCGCCGTCGCGGTCGCGGATGGTCTTGAGGCCGGACGCCGCGCGGTCGAGCGCCTCGTCCCAGGTGGCGGGACGGAAATGCGTCCACGGATTGGCCGGGTCGATCTCCTCGTGCGGGATCTTCGGCACGCCGTCCTTGCGGATCATCGGCTGCGTCAGCCGCTGTTTGTTGTGCACGTAGTCGAAGCCGAAACGGCCCTTGACGCAGAGGCGATTCTGGTTTGCCGGTCCGTTCTGGCCGGTGACGTACAGGAGCTTGTCGTCCTTGACGTGGTAGGTGAGCTGGCAGCCGACGCCGCAGTAGGGGCACACACTGTCGACGCTGCGGTCGGGGAAATGCGCCGGCGTGCGCACGTTGTCCTGGTTGACCAGCGTCGCCGGCATTAGCGCGCCGGTGGGGCACGCCTGCACGCACTCGCCGCACCCAACGCACGTGGAGTCACCCATCGGGTCGTCGAAGTCGAACACGATCTTCTCGGCATGGCCGCGGCCGGCCATGCCGATGACGTCATTGACCTGCACTTCGCGGCAGGCACGGACGCAGAGGTTGCACTGGATGCAGGCGTCGAGATTGACCGCCATCGCCGGGTGGCTGCGGTCCGGTCCCGGCGCATCGCGCTTGGGGAATCGGCCGGCGGCCATGTCGTGGCGCGACCACGTCTTCCAGAACTCGGAATCGGGATCGTGCGAGGTCTCGCGCGGCGGCTGGTCGGTAGCGAGCAGTTCCAGCACCATCTTGCGCGCGGTCTCGGCGCGATGCGTGTCGGTCTTCACCACCATGCCCGGCGAAGGCGTGCGGATGCAGCTTGCCGCCAGCACGCGCTCGCCCTCGATCTCGACCATGCAGACGCGGCAGTTGCCGTCGGGGCGGTAACCGGGCTTGGGCGAATAGCACAGATGCGGCAGCTTCACGTCGACGCGCCGTGCGGCGCGGAAGATGGTCTCGCCGGCGCGGATCTCCACCTCGCGGCCATCGATGGTGAACGTGTTGGGTTTTTGCGCTGCGTCCGTCATTGGGCAATTCCCTCGCCGCTTGCCGCAGCGGGCTCCCCTCCCCCTTGTGGGGAGGGGTGGGGGGTGGGGTCTTGGTGGCTTGGCGAAGCGGCTCCGTCTCGTGCCGCGGCCAAGATCGCCTCGCCGACGCTCGCTGGCGTCTTAAGCACATCGTTGTTCCAGAATCGCAGAACGCGATAGCCTTGCGAGGTCAGCCATTGCGTGCGCTTCTCGTCGTAAGCTGCGCGAGCTTCGACGTGCTGCGAACCATCCAGCTCGACAACGAGCTTGCCGGCGTGCCACGCGAAGTCCGCGATATAGATTCCGATCGGCGCCTGGCGGCGAAAATGAATTCCGAGCGGCTTCAACGAGCGCAGCAGATACCAGAGCTTTCGTTCCGCATCGGTCGGGCTGCGGCGCAGCGCACGCGCCTGACTGCGAGTCCGCTTTGCGATCGCGCTATGAGGCATCGTCGCCCTCAGCCGTTTGCTGCAAACCCCACCCCGGCTCGCTTCGCTCGCCACCCCTCCCCACAAGGGGGAGGGGTGGCACTGTGCGTGTGGCATCATCAGCATCACCAACTCCCAAGCGGCTTCGCCAATTCCGCGGGGAAATATTTCAGCACGCTCAGCAGCGGATTCGGCGCCGCCTGGCCGAGGCCGCAGATCGAGGCGTCGCGCATCAGGTCCGACAGTTCGGTCAGCAGGGCCGCATCCCAGGGGCCGCGCGCCATCAGCTTCGTGGCCTTCTCGGTGCCGACCCGGCAGGGCGTGCACTGGCCGCAGCTCTCGTCCTCGAAGAAACGCATCAAGTTGAGCGCCACCGCCTTCATATCGTCCTGCTGCGACAGGACCACAACCGCGTGCGACCCGACGAAGCAGCCGTATTTCTCCAGCGTGCCGAAATCGAGCGGCAGATCGGCCATCGACGCCGGCAGAATCCCGCCGGACGCGCCGCCGGGGAGGTAGGCCTTGAAGCTGTGCCCCAACTGCATGCCGCCGCAGTACTCGTCGATCAGCTCGGCCATGGTGATGCCGGCGGGCGCAAGCTTCACCCCCGGCTCGCGCACGCGGCCGGAGACCGAGAAGCTGCGGAAGCCCTTGCGCTCGTGGCGCCCTTGCGAGGTCATCCACTCCGCGCCCTTCTCGACGATGTCGCGGATCCAGAACAACGTCTCGACGTTCTGCTCCAGCGTCGGGCGCCCGAATAGGCCGACCTGCGCGACGTAGGGCGGGCGGTGCCGCGGCAGGCCGCGCTTGCCCTCGATCGACTCGATCATCGCCGACTCTTCGCCGCAGATGTAGGCCCCTGCCCCGCGGCGCAGATGCAACTTGGTGTGCGGCGCAAGCTGCGCCTGCTCCACCTTGGCGAGCTCGTCGGCCAGCATCAGCCGGACTTCCGGATATTCGTCGCGGACGTAGATGTAGATCTCGACCGCATCCACCACCCAGGCGGCGATCAGCATGCCCTCGATGAAGCGGTGCGGGTCCTGCTCGAGGTAATAGCGGTCCTTGAAGGTGCCGGGCTCGCCCTCGTCGGCATTGACCGCGAACAAGCGCGGCGCCGGCTCGGCGCGGACGAGCGACCATTTGCGGCCCGTCGGGAATCCGGCGCCGCCAAGACCGCGCAGCCCGCCGTCGCTGACGATCTTGATGATGTCGTCGCGCGTGCGCTTGCCGGCGAGGCAATCCTTGAGCAGCGCGTAGCCGCCGGCGGCCTGATAGGCGGCGAGATCGTTGGGCGTGCGATAGGCATGCGCATGCGGCTTCGCCACCACCGCCGCCTTGAGTTTCTCCGCATCCGCGTGCGGCACCTGCACATGCGCGACGGCGCAAACTGGCGCGCGGTCGCAGGCGCCCATGCACGGCGCACGGACCACGCGGACATTCGGCCCAAGAGTCTGCGGCAGATCGGAGAGCAGATGTTCCGCACCCACCATGGCGCAGGACAGGCTGTCGCAGACGCGCACAGTCACGGCCGGCGGCGGCGTCTGGCCTTCCTTCACCACGTCGAAATGCGCGTAGAAGGTCGCGACCTCGTAGACCTCGGTGAGCGCGAGCTTCATCTCGGCCGCGAGCGCGGCGAGATGCGCGGCCGAGAGGTGGCCGTACTTGTCCTGGATCAGGTGCAGATGCTCGATCAGGAGATCGCGCCGGCGCGAACGCTCAGTCAGCAGCGCCTGCACCTCGGCCAGCGCCGTGGGATCGACCTGCCGGCCTTTCGGCGTGCGCGGCGGCCGGCGGCGACCTTTCGAGCGGCTGTCCTCCGACGGCCGCGGCGGACGTTGAATATTCATGGCGTCTCCAGGGATGACGTTTGTAACGGTTCCAACCGGAGCAACAATCCCGTCGCGCCCATGAGGCGATAGGAATTTTCTATCGACCGGGGCGCCGTTAGCCCTTAATATTTATGCATGGCCATTGCTTTCGCCGCCAAATCTATGAAATGACACACAAAATTTCCAGTCATGATGGATAAGCTCGAATTCATCCTCGCCCTCGCCCAGGAGCGGCATTTTGGCCGGGCCGCCGACGTGTGCGGTGTGACGCAGCCGACCCTGTCGGCCGGCGTCAAGCAGTTGGAAGGGCAGATGGGCGTGCTCCTGGTGAATCGCGGCTCGCGCTTCCAGGGGTTCACCCCGGAGGGCGAGCGCGTGCTCGACTGGGCGCGCCGCATCGTCGGCGACACCCGCACCATGCGGCAGGAGATCAACGCGCTGCGCCACGGCCTGGCGGGACGGCTGCGCATCGCCGCGATTCCCACCGCGCTCGCGATGGTGGCGGCGCTCACCACACCCTATCGCGAGCGGCATCCGAACGTGCAGTTCACGATCCTGTCGCGCACCTCGATCCAGGTCCTCGATCTCCTGGAGAATCTCGAGATCGACGCCGGCATCACCTATGTGGGCAACGAGCCGCTCGGCCGCGTCAACGCGATCCCGCTGTACCGCGAACGCTATCGCCTGCTCACCGCCGCCGATGCGCCGCTCGGCAATCGCGGCCGCGTCACCTGGAAGGAGATCGCCCAGGTTCCGCTGTGCCTGCTGACGCCCGACATGCAGAACCGGCGCATCATCGACCGCCTGCTCCAGAGCGCCGGCGGCGACGCGCGGCCGACGCTGGAGTCCGACTCCATGATCCTGCTGTTCTCGCACGTCCGCACCGGACGCTGGGCAAGCGTGATGCCGGCCAAGCTCGCGGAGACGCTGGGCCTCACCGACACGATCCGCGCCATCCCGATCGTCGAGCCAGAGGCGGTACAGACGATCGGGCTGGTGGTGCCGTCGCGCGAGCCGACGACGCCGCTGACGGCGGCGCTGGTGGACGAGGCAAAGCGTCTGGCGCCGCTGCTCGACGAAGACACCGATACAGACCGCAGAGGGCAACGAGGTTAGCGGACAATCTATCCGTTCATTCCCGCGCAAGGAGACCTACCGCCCTGAGGCCCGCTTTCGCGGGGACGAGCGGAGACCGTCGTCAGAACAGCCCGACGATCTTGCCTTCGGCGTCGACGTCGATCGAGTCGGCGGCAGGCACCTTCGGCAGGCCCGGCATGGTCATGACCTCACCGCAGATCGCGACGATGAACTCGGCGCCGGCGGACAGCCGCACCTCACGCACCGGAATGGAAAAATCGGTCGGCGCGCCCTTGGAATCCGGATTGGTCGTGAACGAGAACTGCGTCTTGGCGATGCAGACCGGCAGCTTGCCGAAGCCCATCTCTTCCCATGTCTTGAGCTGGTCCTTCACCGACTTGTCGGCGCTGACGTCGTCGGCGCGATAGATTTCCTTGGCGATGGTGCGCACCTTTTCGAACAGCGGCATGTCGTCGGGATAGAGCATCTTGAGTTTGCCCGTGCCCTTGTCGATGACTTTTACCACCGCGCGCGCGACATCCGCGGCGCCCTCGCCGCCCATCGCCCAGTGATCGGCCATCAGCGCCTCGACACCCAGCGCCTTGCACTTCTCCTTCACCAGCGCGATCTCGGCGTCGGTGTCGGCCGAGAAGCGGTTGATGGAAACGACCGCCGGGAGCCCGAACTTCTTCACGTTCTCGACGTGGCGCTGCAGGTTGGCCATGCCGGCCTCCAGCGCCTTGAGATTCTCGGTCTTGAGGCCCTCCTTCTTGACGCCGCCATGCATCTTCAGCGCGCGGATGGTGGCGACCAGCACGACGCAGTCCGGCGAGAGGCCGGCCTTGCGGCACTTGATGTCGAGAAATTTCTCCGCGCCGAGATCGGCGCCGAAGCCGGCTTCCGTCACCACGTAGTCGGCGAGCTTGAGCGCGGTCGTGGTGGCGACCACCGAGTTGCAGCCGTGCGCGATGTTGGCGAACGGGCCACCGTGAATGAAGGCAGGCGTGCCTTCCAGCGTCTGCACCAGATTCGGAGCGATCGCCTCCTTCAGCAGCGCCGCCATGGCGCCGTGGGCCTTGAGGTCGCTCGCGCGGATCGGCTTACGGTCGCGTGTGTAGGCGACGATAATGTTGCCGAGCCGATTCTTGAGGTCGTCGAGATCGTTGGCGAGGCAGAAGATCGCCATCACCTCCGAGGCCACAGTGATGTCGAAGCCGGCCTCGCGCGGATAGCCGTTGGCGACGCCGCCGAGCGAGCACACGATCTCGCGCAGCGCGCGGTCGTTCATGTCAATGACGCGGCGCCACGCGACACGCCGCGAGTCGATACCGAGCGTATTGCCCCAGTAGATGTGATTGTCGATCAGCGCCGAGAGCAGGTTGTGCGCCGAGGTGATGGCGTGGAAGTCGCCGGTGAAGTGGAGGTTGATGTCCTCCATGGGCACCACCTGCGCATAGCCGCCACCGGCCGCGCCGCCCTTCATGCCGAACGACGGCCCGAGGCTCGGCTCGCGCAGGCACAGCATCGCCTTCTTGCCGATGTGGTTGAGCGCGTCGGTGAGCCCAACGGTCGTCGTCGTCTTGCCTTCGCCCGCTGGCGTCGGCGAAATCGCCGAGACCAGGATCAGCTTGCCGTTCGGCTTGCTCTTGAGCGACTTGACGAAGTCCAACGACACCTTGGCCTTGTAGTGGCCGTAAGGTTCGAGGTTCTCCGCTGCGATGCCGAGCTTTTCCCTGGCGATGTCGAGGATCGGCCGCTTCTTGGCGGCCTGCGAGATTTCGATGTCGGACTTGGGATTCTGGTGCTGCGAGGCGGGCATGGGGTTGCGTTCCACTCGTGTCAGGAATCAATGATGCGATGACGATACATTCTCGGTGTAGTTCCCGCGAAGGCGGGAACCCATAGCCACCGACGGAGAGTATGGGTCCCCGCTTTCGCGCGGACGACAGGCGGAGGGGATCACGACAAGTCTCACGCCAGCCTCGCTCCCGTCGCGAGGTTCGCGGACGTGGCCCATTCGCCGGCCTCGATCTTCTTGCCGTCGGCGGGCTGCACGCGCGTGACCTTGAAGCGGCCGTCGGCGCACACGACGGTAAGGCCGTCGGCCTCGACGGCGACGATCTCGCCCATCTTGCCAGCGATGCCCTTCGGGTCTTTCGCGGGAAGCGGCTTGGCGTCGAAGATGCGCAGGGTCTTGCCGTCGAGGGTCGACCAGGCGCCAGGCGCCGGATTGCAGCCGCGGATCAGGCGGTCGATCTGCTCCCAGGGCTTACCCCAGTCGATGTGCGCATTGTCGGGACCGCAGCGGCCCTCGTAGGTCGCCTTCGAGTCGTCCTGCTTGATGCGCGGCGCCTTGCCGGCCTTCACCAGGTCGACCGATTCCAGCATCGCCTCGACGCCCATCGGGAACAGGCGGTCGAAGTAGACGGTACCGAGCGTGTCGGTATCGCTGATCGGCGTCGTCTTCTGAAGCAGCACGTCGCCGGTATCGAGCCCGTTGTCCGGCCAGAAGATCGACAGGCCCGTCTCCTTGTCGCCCTTGATGATCGGCCAGTTGATGGCGCTCGGGCCGCGATAGGCCGGCAGCAGCGACGGGTGGTACTGGATCGAACCGTGAGTCGGAACGTTGAGGAAGTCCTCCGGCACGAACAGCGTGACAAAGGCCATCACCTGCAGGTCGGGCTTGAGCGTCTTGAACTCCTCCCACACCTCCAGCTTGCGGTAGGAGGCGGGCTGATACACCGGCAGACCGGCGGCGACCGCCGCCTCCTTGAGCGGATCGGCGCGCGCGCCTTCTTTCTCCGGCGCCACATAGACCGCGACGACGTTCTCGCCGCGCTTGAGCAGCGCTTCCAGCACGGCCTTGCCGAACGCCTGCTGCCCGTGGACTACGATACGCATCCGTTTCCCACTCCTCGTGTCAGCCGCTGATCCGTTGCATCCCGATGCCAGTCATCTCCTACACGGCCTCGGCGTGCAGCGCCGTCGTTTTGAGATCGGCAAGCGTCCCGCCATCGCTGACGTGACGAACGATGCCCTCGATGAAGACCCGATCGTTCGCGGCATGCGGGAGGGTCGGCGTACTCACGCCCCCCACATGCAGGCAATCGTCCACCAGTTCGATCTGCACCATCGTGCCGTCCACCGGATGCTTCAGCCATTCGGCGCAAACGTTTGAGAAGCGCAGCCCCGCGCGGTCCAGCCGCCGATAGATTTGCAGCCAGTTACGCCCGCCGGTATCGAGCAGGCGCGGAATGTCGGTGTTGAAGTCGGGTGCGCAAGTCGCGATCGCGGCCCGGTCGAAGACGCAGAATCCCGCCCACAGGTACCAGCCCCAGCGGGTAGACCTGAACTTCCCGTAGACCGGCTGCTCCGCCACCAGAGCTGCCAGATCGAGCGGCTGCAAGGGAAACAGGTCGTGATCGAGAAAGCCGAACACGCGCGGTTCGAGCGGCTGGATGATATTGTAGTAGACCCAGTTGATCGCGATGCCATGCGAGCGGCACGGATGCCGCTCCAGGCTGAACGGAAGGCCGATGTAGGGCACCCCACGTTCCCGGCAGATGCGCTCGATCTCGACGCGGGCGGCACGGTTGCGCGAGTTGTCGCAGACGATCAGCGTGCCGTTCAGGTTCTTCGCGGCCATGCGCGTCGCGACGTCGATCACCCACGGCGTATTGAAGGCGATAATGGCCGCGATCGTCTGCGGTCGCCGTTCGGCAAGCTCGGCGCGGAAGCCGCCGAAACCGTGCGGCCGCAGCCGCCGGAAGGTCAGCTCGACCGCGGCATTGCGTACGCGTTTGAACCCGTGTGCCAGGGGCAATCCCCTGGCCCATTCGGCAAGCTCGTACTCGGCCACAGCCCGCATGGTCCTCCCCTCGGGGGCTTCGATACCGCTCGGATCGAGGGATCGGTGCATGAGGAGCCGAAGCGTTACGCCGCTTCCGCCCGCCCCTTCTCCGGCGCGGCGATCGCGCCCGACGCCTTGATCTCCGCGATGTCCTTCGCGCTGTAACCGAGCACCTTGCCGAGGATTTCCTCGGTGTGCTCGCCGAGCAGCGGCGAACGCTTCACCTCGGTGATCGAGTCCGACATCTTCACCGGATTGCCGACGGTGAGATACTTCCCGCGCGTCGGATGATCGACCTCGACCACGGTGCCGGTCGCACGCAGCGACTGCTCCTCGGCAATCTCCTTCATCGACAGGATAGGGCCGACCGGGATGTCGACCTTGTTGCAGATCTCCATGACCTCGAACTTGGTCTTGGTCATGGTCCATTCTTCGATGGTTTTGAAGATGTGCTTGAGCCGTGGCAGCCGCGCCGACGGCGTGGCGTAGTCGGGATCGGTCTTCCACTCAGGCTTGCCGATCAGGTCGCAGATCTCGCCCCACACTGGCGCCTGGGTGATGAAGTAGATGTAGGCGTCGGGATCGTTCTCCCAGCCCTTGCACTTGAGAATCCAGCCCGGCTGGCCGCCGCCGGAGTCGTTGCCGGCACGCGGCACCGCCTTGCCGAACGGCACGCCTTCGCCGTACTGACTGTATTCGGCGAGCGGCCCGTGCGCGAGCCGCTGTTGGTCGCGCAGCTTTACGCGCGCGAGATTCAGGACTCCATCTTGCATCGCGCACAACACCTTCTGGCCGCGGCCGGTGCGCATGCGCTGGTAGAGCGCGCTGACAATGCCGAAGGCGAGGTGCAGCCCGGTGCCGCTATCGCCGATCTGCGCGCCAGTGACCAGCGGCGGACCCTCGCGGAAGCCGGTGGTCGAGGCCGAACCGCCGGCGCATTGCGCGACGTTCTCGTAGACCTTGCAGTCCTCGTAGGGACCCGGGCCGAAGCCCTTTACGGAGGCAACGATCATGCGCCGGTTGAGCTTGTGGATGTGCTGCCAGGTGAACCCCATGCGGTCGAGCGCGCCCGGCGCGAAGTTCTCGACCAGCACGTCGCAGTGCTTGATCAGGCGCTCGATGATTTCCTTGCCCTTGGTATGCTTGGAGTCGATCGTGATCGAACGCTTGTTGCCATTGAGCATGGTGAAGTAGAGCGAGTCGGCGCCCTTCACGTCGCGCAATTGTCCGCGCGTGATGTCGCCGACGCCGGGCCGCTCCACCTTGATGCAGTCGGCGCCCATGTAGGCGAGCAGTTGCGTGCAGGTTGGGCCGGACTGCACATGCGTGAAGTCGAGGACACGCACGCCGTCGAGCGCCTTGCCGGCCTGCCCCCAGGGCTTGGCCGAGGGACGCGGCAGACCATTCTTCGCCGCCGCGGCGTGCTTCGCCGGCGCCTTTTTCGGCGCGAGCTTTGCGACTTTCTTAGCCACGGCTTTCTTCGCGGGCTTTGCCTTGGCTTTCTTGCGTGCGGCCATTTTCCGTCCCTCATCTCTCGGCTGTCACGCCCGCGAAAGCGGACATCCAGTAGTCACAGCCGGTTCTCACCTCGTATGACGTCGCAACGTCGATGGTTACTGGATCCCCGCCTTCGCGGGGACGATCGTAGAGAGTCCTGCTTTCACTGCGTGCTTCGTTATTTCTTGCGAACCACGCTTTGCGGGTTGAGATTGCCGATGCGACCGCTCTCGGTGCCGGCCGCTGGGTCGATCACCGCGTTGATGAGGGTCGGCTTACCGGAGTCCATGGCCTTGTTCACGGCGCGGCTCAGCTCTTCGGGCGTTGTCACATGGACGCCAACGCCGCCGAATGCTTCCATCATCATGTCGTAGCGCGCGTCCTTGACGAAGACGGTTGTCGCGGGGTCGGACCCGCCGGCGGAATTGACATCGGTTCCGCGGTAGATGCCGTCGTTGTTGAAGACGACGACACAGACGGGCAGGTTGTACCGGCAGATCGTCTCGACTTCCATGCCAGAGAACCCGAAAGCGCTGTCGCCCTCGACCGCGAGTACGGGTTTACCGGTCTCAATCGCCGCAGCGACGGCAAAGCCCATGCCGATGCCCATGACGCCCCAGGTGCCGACGTCCAGGCGCTTGCGCGGCTGATACATGTCGATGACGCCACGCGCGAGATCGAGCGTGTTGGCGCCTTCGTTGACGAGGATGGCATCCGGCCGCTCTTTGATGACGGTGCGCAGCGCGCCGAGCGCGCCGTGGAAGTCCATCGGCACCGAGTTCTTCATCAGCCTCGGCGCCATCTTGGCGATGTTTTCTTCCTTTCTCGCCTTGACAGCGCCGACCCAGTCGGCAGCCGGGGTCGGCCACTTGCCGTCAATGCCATCGAGAAGAGCCGACACGCAGGAGCCGATATCGCCGACCAGCGGAGCGACGACCTCAACGTTGCTGTCCATCTCCTTGGGCTCGATGTCGATTTGGATGAACTTCTTCGATCCAGGCTCACCCCAGGTCTTGCCCTTACCGTGTGACAGAAGCCAGTTGAGACGGGCGCCAATCAGCATGACGACGTCGGCTTCTTTCAGCACCGTCGAGCGCGCCGCGCCCGCGCACTGCGGATGCGTGTCGGGCAAGAGGCCCTTGGCCATGCTCATCGGCAGGAACGGAACGCCGCTCTTCTCGACCAAGGTGCGGATCTGGTCATCGGCCTGCGCGTATGCCGCGCCTTTGCCGAGAATGATCAGGGGGCGCTTGGCACCCTTCAAAACATCGAGCGCACGCTTGACGGCGGACGGAGCGGGAAGCTGGGCCGGTGCCGGGTCGATGACCTTGACGAGTGACTTGGCTCCGGCCTCTGCGTCCATAACCTGAGAAAAAAGTTTCGCCGGCAGATCAAGGTAGACGCCACCCGGACGGCCGGACACAGCCGCGCGGATCGCGCGCGCCACGCCGATGCCGATGTCTGCGGCATGCAGCACGCGGAAGGCCGCCTTGCAGAGAGGCTTGGCGATAGCCAGTTGGTCCAACTCTTCGTAGTCGCCCTGCTGCAAGTCAACGATCTCACGCTCGGACGAGCCACTAATCAGGATCATCGGAAAGCAGTTGGTCGTGGCATTGGCCAGCGCGGTCAGACCGTTGAGAAAGCCGGGAGCTGACACCGTGAGGCAGATGCCGGGCTTTTTCGTCAGGAAGCCGGCGATTGCAGCTGCATTGCCGGCGTGCTGCTCATGCCGGAACGAGATGACGCGCATGCCTGCGGCCTGTGCCATACGACCCAAGTCCGTGATCGGGATGCCAGGCACACCGTAGATCGTGTTGATGCCGTTGAGCTTGAGCGCATCGATGACGAGATGAAAGCCGTCCGTCAGCTCCCGCTCTTCCGCGATCGTCGACGCGGGCTTGGCTTTTACTGCTGCGCCAGCCATGGGAATCCTCCCTGCCTGTTGTCGGCCTAATCCAGGTAATCCGCGTAGCGCTCAACGTGATCGGCAAGGCCGAGCGCGTGATTGCGCACGAGGTCTTCGGCGCGCCCGGTGTCGCGCGCCTCCAAGGCCTCGATAATGTTCATGTGATCCCGGATCGAGCGGTCGGCGCGATCCTGCTCGCCGATGGTCTTCATGCGGATCATTCGCATGTGCGCGAACAGGTTCTCCGCCAGCCCGGTCAGCACTTCGTTGTGGCTCATCCGGATGATGGTCTGGTGGAACTCGATGTTGACCTCGGAGTACTCGTCGAGCCGGGCGTGTAACTTGCCGTTCTCGAATTTGGCGAACATCCGGCGCAGCGCGGCAATCTCCCCAGTCGTGGCGTTGGTCGTGATGAGCCGCGCCGCCATGCTTTCGAGCGCCGCCCAGGCAGTGATCATCTCGATCACCTCGCGCTTGGTCTTGCGCACGATGTAGATGCCGCGGCGCGGCACCGAACGGACGAAGCCCTCGCGTTCGAGCTGCGCCATCGCCTCGCGCACCGGCGTGCGGCTAATGCCGAATTCCTGGGCGAGTTGACGCTCGTCGAGCCGGATGTCCGAGCGGCTGCGATAGATGTCCATAGACACGATTGCATCCTTCAAGGCGGCATAGGCCTGATGCTTGAAGCTCGGGCCGGCATCGATCGGCGCGATCACGGGGCGCAACCGTGCGCGCTCGGACTGGGCGGTTGCAGCGCGGGAGGTCGGCATCACACAAACTCGCTGGGGTCTAGGACTCTGGTTCCTGGCATACATTATGCCACCACTCAAGCCATCTCGGAAAGTCGCGCCATAAAGCCGCGCCACTATGGGACAATTCGGCGTGTTCCTCCAGGTCGCGGGTATCCGGATCAGGTGGATCAGGTCGTCACCGGCCGCGGGCGCACCCGGGTCAACGCTTGGCTAATCAGCGGCCAGAACAGGGCAATCAGACCGAGCGCCATGATCGACCCGACCAACCAGTTCGACCAGAAGATGGTCAGACTGCCCTGGGAGGCCAACAGCGACTGCCGGAACGATTCCTCGGCCGCGTTGCCCAGCACGATCGCCAGCACCATCGGCGCGAGCGGGTAATTACACTTCTTCAGCAAATAGCCGAACACCCCGAATACCATCATCAGCATTACATCGAAGGTCGAGTTGTGCACCGTGTAGGCACCGATCGCGCAGAACACCAGGATGACCGGAGCGATGATGCTGAACGGGATGCGCAGAATGGCGGCCAGCAGAGGCACGCAGGTGAGCACGATCAGCAGGCCGACGACGTTGCCGAGATACATGCTGGCGATCAGGCCCCAGACGAATTCCTTCTGCTCCACGAACAGCATCGGCCCGGGCTGCAGGCCCCAGATCAGCAGGCCACCGAGCAGCACCGCCGCGGTCGGCGAGCCAGGCACGCCGAGCGCCAGCATGGGCAGCAGCGCCGAGGTGCCGGCCGCGTGCGCCGCCGTCTCCGGTGCCACCACGCCCTCGATCTCGCCGGTGCCAAACTTGTGCCCGTCCTTGGAAGCGCGCTTGGCGATGCCGTAGCTCATGAACGACGCTGGCGTCGCACCTGCCGGCGTCACGCCCATCCAACAGCCGATGATGCAGGAGCGCAGCGACGTCATCCAATAGCGGGGGAGCTGCGCCCAGGTCTGGAACACGACCCTGGAATTGATCTTGGCGCTTCGGCCCTTGAAGCTCAGGCCTTCCTCCATGGTCAGCAGGATCTCGCCGATGCCGAACAGACCGATAACCGCGATCAGGAAATCAAAGCCGGTCAGGAGCTTCTCGAACCCGAACGTCAGGCGCAGTTGTCCGGTCATTTCGTCGAGGCCGACCGATGCCAAGGCGAAGCCGATCATCATCGCGGCCACGGTCTTGAACGGCGGCTCCTTGCTCATGCCGATGAAACTGCAGAACGCGAGGAAATATACGCCGAATTTTTCTGCAGGCCCAAATCGCAAGGCGAACGCCGCTACCAGCGGCGCCACCAGCGTGATCATGATCACGGCGAACAACGCTCCGACGAAGGAGGACGTGAAGGCAGCAGTCAGCGCCTCGCCGGCCTTCCCCTTTTGCGCCATGGGATGGCCGTCGAAGGTGGTCGCCACCGACCACGGTTCACCAGGTATGTTGAACAGGACCGAGGTGATCGCCCCGCCAAACAGCGCCCCCCAGTAGATGCAGGAGAGCATGATGATCGCCGAGGTCGGCGACATTGAGAAGGTCAGCGGCAGCAGGATCGCAACGCCGTTCGCCCCACCAAGGCCCGGCAGCACGCCGATGATAACGCCAAGCAGAATGCCGACCACCATCACCATGATGTTGAACGGCTGCAACACCACGGCAAAGCCGTTAAACAGATTTGCGATTTCTTCCATGTTCTTGCGTTCCGCGACCGACTCCGTTCAGGCGCCAGTCTGCCTCCCTTGCCCTGCCAGCGGTCAAAAACCCAGCAACTCCTCGATCAGCCCCTTTGGCAGGGGCACGAGGAACCATCGTTCGAAGACGATGAACGTCGCCACCGGAACCCCGGCGGCGACCGGCAGCACCATGCTCCAGCCGTAACGGCCGAGCCATTTCATGAAAACTGCGATGAGCAGCGCCGAGGAGACGTAGATGCCGATCCAGGGGACCAGCGCCACATAGACGGTCGACGGAACGACCACCGACACGACCTGCCGAATTTGGCCCCACTCGGCGAACAACCGGCCTCCCGCTCCGTCCGACCAGGACTGCCAGAAATTCACGATGCTGGCGCCGAGAATAAACAAGCCGATATAGAACGGGAAGAAGCCGGCGCGCGGCCCGTCGAAGTCCCAGTTGAAGCCGACGCTCATGCTGCCGCCGATCACGATCAAGGCGAACACGATCATGAGACCGGCCATGCCCAGCTCCACGAGCCGGTGCGAGGGACCGGTTGAAACCTTCTGCTGACTTTCGCTCATACTTTGCTTTGCCCATTACGCGCAAGCGGCCGTCGGCGGAGCGAACTCCGCCGACGGCGCGCGGTGTCATTGGTTACTTCTTGGCGAGGAAGCCCGCTTCCTTCATCAGCTCTTCGTGGCGCTTCTCTTCCCTGGCGACCCAGTCGGTGTACTCCTTGCCGGTCATGAAGGTCTGATTGAACGCACCATCGCTCATCAGCTTCTTCCATTCCGGCGTCTCACGCACCTTCTGGAACAGCCCGACATAGTAGTCGATCTGATCCTTGGTCGCGCCCGGGGTCATGAAGATGCCGCGCAGCATCAGGTAGGCCATGTCCAGCCCCTGCGACTTGCAGGTCGGAATGCTGCTCCAGGACATGTCACCGGCGAGCTTGTCGGTGTACACGAGCTTCTTCTCGTCGAACACGCAGAGCGGCCGCAGCTTGCCACCGCGCCAATGCGACAGCGCCTCGTTCGGATTGTTCACGGTCGAGTCGGCGTGATTGCCAACGAGCTGCACCGCCACCGCGCCGCCGCCGCGCTGCGGAATGTAGATGAACTTGGCGCCGGTGCTCTTTTCGATCGCGACCGTGATGATCTGGTCTTCCTGCTTCGAGCCGGTGCCGGCCATCTTGAAGGTGCCGTTCGCCTTCTTCGCCGCGTCAACGAATTCCTTGACGTTCTTGTACGGCTTCTCGGCATTGACCCAGAGCACGAACTCGTCGAGCGCCAGCATCGCAACCGGAGTGAGGTCCTTCCAGTTGAACGGAATGCCGGTTGCGAGCGGCGTGGTGAACAGGTTCGATAAAGTGATAATGATCTTGTGCGGATTGCCCTTCGAGTTCTTGACGTCGAGGAAGCCTTCGCCGCCGGCGCCGCCGGACTTGTTGATCACCACCATCGGCTGCTTCATCAGATTGTGCTTGGCGACGATGCCCTGGACGGTGCGCGCCATGATGTCGGCGCCGCCGCCGGTCCCCGCTGGAATTATGAATTCCACGGGACGCGAGGGCTCCCACGCCGCGGCAACTGGTACCGCAGCGTACAACGGCGCAAGCGCGAACGCGCTAAGCACCACGAAATTGCAGAACTTGGTCTTTCTCGACATAGCATTTACCTCCCTAGAAGCCCCCATTCGGGTGACTTTATCTGTCCCCAAAAGGATCAGCGGCGCATCAAGACAGACGAACACTCGAAACGCGCCGTCATTTCATCACGTCGGATCATCCGAACATATGCCGAATAGGCATAGCAGGCGAGACTTACTGCCGCACCCGTCCATCATCCTTCATCCTTCTCGCAGGATTTTATTGTGCAGCGCGGGAAAGTCGCGAGCCGCGCGAGCAGTCGCATTGGGTTGGCGTTCTGATCGGCCTCGGCCCAACCGGCAAGCGGCAACGCCTCACGATTGTAGGTCACCGGCACCCAGGCGTCATCGCCCCAGCGATAGGCCCGCCGTTCGGGCATTCGAGATCGCGGGCCAAGCCCCCCGTCCGGTCATTCCTTTGAATCAGCCATCCGGCGACCCGCCCGGGTCGAGCGTCAATGGTCGACCCCGGTCTGCCGAGACGACATCGGGAATCGCGCGTCTAGACGAGCGCTTCCAAAGTTCGAATCATATGGCGACACTCGGAATTCCAGCATTTTCCTCTCAAAAGCGGGACTGTCCAATTGAGAGGTTTCATGGAATCGATGGTCTAGTTGCAAATCAATCGCAAGAAAGATTGACACGGTCATGAGTAAAGCGCACATCTCTTGCGAGTAATTCGCATTTGCAGAATACGCAGCTGGCTTTCCCGGCCAGCCCGCATCAACGTGAAGGAGGATTCCGTGCGATTGCCCCGCCTTGGACGTGTATTGATCAGCGGCCTGACGGCACTCGTCGCTGTTTCCATCCTGCAAGGCACGGCGCTGGCGCAGGGGTCGCAAGCGCGCACGCCATTCCGCCTGGTGACGACGTTCACGGTTCTCCAGGACATCGCGCAAAACGTTGCCGGCACGTCCGCCGTGGTCGAATCAATCACCAAGCCCGGCGCCGAGATTCACGATTACCAGCCAACGCCGCTCGACATCGTCAAGGCGCAAAAAGCCAATTTGGTGCTGTGGAACGGCTTCAACCTCGAGCGCTGGTTCGAGAGGTTTTTTCAGAACGTCAAGAATGTGCCGAGCATCGTGTTGACCGACGACATCGAGCCGATGGGAATCGCCGAGGGTCCTTATTCCGGCAAGCCGAACCCGCATGCCTGGATGTCGCCAACCAATGCACTGGTTTATGTGGAGAACATCCGCAAGGCGCTAGTGAAATACGACCCCAGCAATGCCGACGCCTACAATCGCAACGCTGCGGCCTATGCGGCCAAGATCCGCGCGCTCGACGCGCCGCTGCGCGCACGTCTGGCGGTGATTCCTGCGTCCCAGCGCTGGCTGGTCACCAGCGAAGGCGCCTTCAGCTACCTGGCGCGGGACTATGCCATGCGCGAGGCCTATCTCTGGCCGATCAACGCCGACGAGCAAGGGACGCCGCAGCAGGTGCGCAAGGTGATCGACCTCGTGCGCAAGAATGAGATTCCTGTCGTGTTCAGCGAGAGCACCATTTCGGATCGCGCCGCCAAGCAGGTGGCGCGCGAGACCGGCGCCCGCTACGGTGGCGTGCTTTATGTCGACTCGCTCAGCGCCGCGGGCGGTCCGGTGCCCACCTATCTCGATCTCTTGCGGGCGACCGTCGACACCATCGCCAAAGGGTTCGGCAGGTGAACATGCTCACACAGCCGACGCGGGTAGAGTTGAACCCGGCGTCGGCACTCGTCGCCGGCATCTCGGTGCACGGCCTGACGGTGACCTACAACAACGGCTTCACCGCCGTGCGCGACGCAACCTTCGACCTCGAGCCCGGCACGATCTGCGCGCTGGTCGGGGTCAACGGCAGCGGCAAGTCGACGATCTTCAAGGCCATCATGGGATTCGTGCGTCCGTCCGCCGGCGAGGTGCGCCTGTGCGGCCGGCCGGTCGAGGAGGCGCTGAAGCGCAACATTGTCGCCTATGTGCCGCAGAGCGAGGACGTCGACTGGAACTTCCCGGTGCTGGTCGAAGACGTGGTGATGATGGGCCGCTACGGGCACATGAACTTCCTGCGCATGCCCTCGCGCGCCGACCGCTACAAGATCGATGAGGCGCTGGAACGGGTCGGCATGAGCGCCTACCGGTCGCGGCAGATCGGCGAGCTGAGCGGTGGGCAGAAGAAGCGCGTCTTCCTGGCACGCTCGCTGGCGCAGGAAGGCCGCATCATCCTGCTCGATGAGCCGTTCACCGGGGTCGACGTCAAGACCGAGGCGGCGATCATCGGCCTGCTGCGCGAGCTGCGCGCCGCCGGGCATTTGATGCTGGTGTCGACCCACAATCTCGGCAGCGTTCCCGACTTCTGCGACGAGGTGGTGCTGATCAACCGGACCGTGCTCGCCGCGGGCCCGACCGCCGAAGTGTTCACCCAGGTCAACCTAGAGCGCGCCTTCGGCGGCGTGCTGCGCAACTTCAGCATGGGCGGGACGGCGCTGCACGACGACGCGGACAGCCGACGCCTCACCGTGCTCACCGACGATGAAAGGCCATTGGTTCTGTACGGCGATCAGCCGGGCGTGCGCGACGCATCGAACGCCCGGCCACCGGCGAAGTGACAGTCATGATCGCCGAACTGC
The DNA here is from genome assembly GCA_009377755.1 of Hyphomicrobiales bacterium. Lineage (GTDB taxonomy): Bacteria > Pseudomonadota > Alphaproteobacteria > Rhizobiales > Xanthobacteraceae > WHTM01. The sequence continues at coordinate 40,833 of WHTM01000017.1, forward strand.
TGGTTCCGTTCAGCTACGAGTACATGCTGAAGGCCATGTGGGTCAGTGCGCTGGTCGGCGCGGTGTGCGCGTTTCTCTCGGCCTATCTCATGCTCAAGGGCTGGTCGCTGATGGGCGACGCGCTCGCCCATTCGATCGTGCCCGGCGTCGCCGGCGCCTACATCCTCGGCATTCCGTTCGCGTTCGGCGCATTCTTCGCCGGCATCCTGGCATCGGTCAGCATGGGCTTCGTCAAGCAGCACACGCGGCTGCGCGAGGACGCGGTCATCGGCCTGGTCTTCACCTCGCTGTTCGCGCTCGGGTTGTTGATGGCCTCGATCTGGCCGATGTCGGTCAGCGTGCAGACCATCGTGCTCGGCAACATCCTCGCCATCTCCAACGAGGACGTGGTCCAGGTCGCGATCATCGCAGGCGTCTCGCTCGCGGTACTGGCGCTGAAGTGGAAGGACCTGATGGTCACCTTCTTCGACGAGAGCCACGCGCGCAGCATGGGGCTCAACACGGTGTTCCTGAAGGGGCTTTTCTTCACGCTCTTGAGCGCCTGCACAGTGGCGGCGCTGCAGACCGTCGGTGCGTGCCTCGTCATCGCCATGGTGGTGACGCCGGGAGCAACCGCCTATCTGCTGACCGACCGGTTCGGTCGATTGATCGTCATCAGCATCGCCATCGGCGCGATCACCAGCTTCGTCGGCGCGTACATCAGCTACTTCATCGACGGCGCGACCGGTGGGGTGATCGTCACGCTGCAGACCCTATTGTTCCTGGTGGCATTCTACCTGGCGCCCAAGCATGGCGTGCTGGCGGCGCGTCGCCGGCGCATGGAACTGGCGGGAGCGGAAGCATGATATCCATGCTCGACTGGATCACGGTTCCCCTGAGCTACCCGTTCATGCAGCGAGCGCTGATCGTCTCCCTGATGGTCGGCGCCGTATCCGCGGTGCTGTCCTGCTACCTTGTCCTGAAGGGCTGGTCGCTGATGGGCGACGCCATCTCGCACGCGGTGCTGCCCGGCATCGTCATCGCGTTCGTGCTCGGCATTCCGCTGGCGGTCGGCGCCTTCGCCGGCGGTCTCTCTTGCGCGCTGCTGACCGGCTACCTGAAGGAGAACAGCCGCGTGAAGGAGGACACGGTCATGGGCATCGTGTTTTCCGGCATGTTCGGTTTCGGCCTGGTGATCTTCACCAAGATCGAGACCGACCAGCACCTCAGCCACATCCTGTTCGGCAACGTGCTGGGCGTGACAGTCCGCGACCTCGTCGAGACCGCGATCATCGCCGGGGCGACGCTCGCCATCGTGCTGGTGAAGCGCCGCGACTTCCTCTTGTATTGCTTCGATCCGAACCACGCCCGGTCGATCGGATTGCCGGTGCGCGTGCTGCATTACGGCTTGCTGATCCTGCTGTCGCTGACCATCGTCGCGTCGCTCAAGGCGGTGGGCATCATCCTGGTGATCGCCATGCTGGTGGCACCCGGGGCGATCGCCTACCTGCTGACGGACAGCTTCGAGCGCATGCTCGTGATCGCCACCGCGGCGGCGACCGGGTCGAGTGCGGTCGGCACCATCGCCAGCTTCCACATCGACGGGGCCACCGGCGCCTGCATCGTGCTGGTGCAGATGCTCGTGTTCATCCTGGCATTCCTGTTCGCGCCCAAGCGCGGCCTCCTCGCGGTGCGCGCCCGCCGTCAAGCCGACGCAGGCGCTGGACCGGCGACGGAGACGCCGGGCCACCGCTGACGTCGCTCGGACTCTGTGCCGGAAACGCGATTCGTTCGGACACCTCGATGCCGCTGCCGTTCGCCAAGCCGACGCGGCGTGCCTAGGCCGCATCCGTACCGCGTTGTTCGATGAGATCAAGCGCTGATCGGAGCCGCCCTCCCGCCCGATCGATCAGTCGTGCACCATCCTCCACGCTGCAGCCATGCAGCAACATCACGGCGAGCTTGACGCTGCCGTGTGCTCGCCGCAAGGCGTCGCGCGCTGTGTCGCGGCTGCTGCCGGTTAGCCGGACCAACATATCCTCGCTGCGCCGAACGAGCTTCTGGTTGACGGCCTGCACGTCGACCATCAGCCCTTCATAGACGCGGCCCAGCAAGATCATGAGCAGGGTGGACAGCAGGTTCAGCGCGATCTTTTGCGCGGTTCCGGCTTTCATGCGAGTCGAGCCGGCTATCGGCTCGGCCCCGGTATCGAGCCAGATCGGATGGTCGGCCTCCTCGAGAAGAGGCGTGCCGCGATTGTTCGCAATCCCGATCGTCAGCGCCCCTCTCCGCTTCGCCTCGCGCAGGCACGCCAGGGTGAACGGCGTGGTTCCGCTGGCCGCCACTGCGATGACCACATCCTTGCGGTCGATCACGTGCTGCCGCACGAGGCGCTCCGCCCTCTCGACTTCGTCCTCGGCGCCTTCGACAGACCTGACCAGGGCCTCCCTGCCGCCGGCCATCAGCAGCACCAGCCGATGCTCGGGCCAACTGAACGTCGGCATCAGTTCGGCACCGTCCTGAACCGCCAAACGGCCCGACGTACCGGCGCCGACGTAGACCAATCGCCCGCGATACCGAATCCGCGCCTCCATGGCGAGCGCCGCGCGCTCCAGGAACGGCCGGGCAGCGCGGGTCGCCGCAACGGCAGCGAACTGAGCCTCGATCATCGCATCGAGGATCTCGCCGGGATCCCAGAGGTCCAAGCCGGCATAGCGGGGACTGGCGCGTTCGGTATCCATAAAGCCTGGCAACCCCGATGACCTGTTGAACAGTAACGTGTTCGATCCGAAATCGTTCTCACGCGTTTATCTATCTAGAGATTGTGCGGAAAGGACGACAGTGAAGGCAGACGCGCTCCTGCTCGGGGTCGACGGCGGCGGAACCCGATGCCGCGCACGGCTGTGCGCGCCATCGGGGGCCAAGCTGGGCGAGGCCATCGCGGGTCCGGCCAACATTCGGTTCGGCTTGGAGGACAGTCTTACCTCCGTCCTTCAAGCCACTCGCGAATGCCTTCGTCAGGCAGGTCTTTCCACCCGCGATCTCCCGAAAATCACCGCTTGTCTGGCACTCGCGGGCGCGAGCGAGCCCATTGATTTGGCGGACGCGCAAAGGCAGAAGCATCCGTTCGGCCGCACCACGGTGACGTCGGATGCTCATGCCGCCTGCGTCGGCGCGCATCGAGGTCACGATGGCGGTGTGATCGTGGTGGGCACCGGGACCATCGGCTGGGCCGAGTTGGCCGGGCGCCATTATCGCGTCGGCGGCTGGGGCTTGCCGATCTCGGACGAAGGGAGCGGAGCCTGGCTCGGCTGCGAGGCATTACGCCGGGTTCTGTGGGCGCATGACGGCCGGGTCGCATGGACCGCCCTGCTCAGTGCCTTGTTCGCTCAATTCCAATGCGATGCCCACGCGATCGTGCGCTGGACCTGGAATGCGTCGCCACGCGATTTCGGCGCGCTCGCTCCGCTGGTGGTGGAACATGCGAAACGCGCCGATCCCGCCGCGGTCGAGCTCATGCGGCTCGCTGCTGGCCATATCGACGCTTTGGCGGCACGGCTGATTGCCCGAGGCGCGCATCGGCTAGCACTGGTCGGCGGCCTGGCCCCGCACATCAGCCAGTGGATTTCGCGCAATACCCAGACACATTTGGTGCCGCCAGCCGGCGATGCACTTGACGGAGCAGTGCGATTGGCGCGGGCCGCGGCCAAGTCGGTCGCAGCTTAGAGCCGTCGTTGAGGAACACCTGCCATGAGAGACGGCGAGATGGGAATGGCGGCGGAGCTGAGAGAGGCACCCGACGCGGTGCGGCGGCAGCGTGAGCGACTGTCACCGCCGCTAGCAGAGCTGATCGCGCGGTGCCGGCGCAAGCCGCCTCGGCTTGTCGTCACCTGCGCCCGCGGCAGCTCTGCGCACGCAGCGACTTTCGGCAAACACCTGATCGAGCGTCATCTCGGTATCCCCGTCGCCGCCGCTGCGCCGAATATCGCCACCGTGTATGGCCAGCGCTTGCGGCTCAAGGATCAGCTCCTCTTGACCATCTCGCAATCCGGGCGCAGCGACGATCTCACCGAGTTCACCCAGATGGCCAAGGCGGCCGGCGCCCTGACCGCCGCCATTGTCAACGATACCGACAGCCCGCTAGCCGCCGCTTGCGATATTGCCCTGCCGATGGCGGCGGGGCCCGAGCTCAGCATCGCTGCCACGAAATCCTTCGTGGCAGCCCTCGCCGTGCTGTTGCGGTGCACTGCCGCATGGACGAACGACGACGCGTTGCGCGCGGCCGTCGACCGGCTGCCCGATCGTCTGGCGGCGGCGACCGAGCTCGATTGGAGTTCAGCGCTCGGCGTGCTGTCGGCGGCGAGTAGCCTGATCACCATCGGCCGCGGCCCGACGCTTGCGGTCGCACGCGAGGCTGCACTGAAGCTCAAGGAAACCTGCAATGTCCACGCCGAGGCGTTTAGCGGCGCGGAATTCCAGCACGGCCCGGTGACGTTAGTGTCTCCGCTCTATCCGATCATGCTGTTCATGCCGACCGATGCGGCCGCAAGGGGCCTGCGGGAGCTTGCGGCTGACCTGAGACGGAAGGGCGCCGCGCTCTTCACGGCCGAGCACGATGCGCAGGCAGCCGACCGGCTGCCTGCCTTGCGACCTGACCACCCGGACACCGACGCCGTGTGCCTGATACAAAGCTTCTATGCCCTGACCGTCCGCATTGCCGGCCGGCGCGGCACCGATGTAGACCGACCCCGTCACTTGCAGAAAGTCACCCGCACCCGATGAGCACACCGACGCAGCACGCCGTTGCGGCGGATTGGGTTTTCGACGGCGCCACCGTGCGGCGCGGTGCGGCCGTCGTCATCGAGGGCCCTCGCATCGCCGCGGTGGTGCCGCGCACCGAACTGCCGGCAACGCTGCCGCTTCGCTCCTTGCCGGATGGCGCTTGGCTCGCCCCCGGGTTCATCGACGTGCAGGTGAACGGCGGCGGCGACGTGCTGTTCAACGATATACCGACGGCCGCAGGGATTCGCGCCATTGCCGCCGCGCATCGCAGATTCGGAACGACGGCGCTCCTCCCGACACTGATCAGCGATGCGCCGGAAAAAACGGAAAGAGCGCTCGCAGCCGTCGAGGAACTGGCCGGCACGGAACCCAGCATCATCGGCATCCACCTGGAAGGGCCGTTTCTTTCCCCCGAAAGGCCCGGCGTGCACGACCTGCGCCATATCCGCCCACCGACCGCCGAGGACGGCGCAATGCTCACCGCACCGCGACAGGGGGTCACCGTCGTCACGCTGGCGCCCGAGCGGGTGCCGAACGGATTCATCCGTCAGCTGGCTGGCGCCGGCATCCGGATATGCCTCGGGCATTCGATGGCAACTTACGCCGAGACGCGCGCCGCGATGGTGGACGGACTCACCGGCTTCACGCATCTCTTCAACGCCATGCGCCCGCTTGCGAGCCGCGAACCGGGCCCAATCGCGGCGGCGCTGGAGTCACCCGGGGCGTGGTTCGGCATGATCGCGGATGGTGCGCATGTCGATCCTGCAATGCTCCGCCTCGCCTTGCGGGGCGCCGCAAGGCCCATGCTGGTGACGGACGCGATGCCGCCGGTTGGCGGAAGCCGCTCCACCTTCGCCCTCTATGGTGAGGACATCACGGTCCATGCCGGCCGATGCACACGGAAGGATGGCACGCTGGCAGGCGCTGCCCTCGACATGGCCACGGCGGTTCGCAACTGCGTTCGGCTGCTCGGCGTGCCCTTGGACGTCGCCCTGCGCTTTGCGTCGGTGCACCCTGCGGGCTTCATCGGCCTCGACCATTGGCTGGGCCGACTCGCTCCCGGCTACCGCGCCGACATCGTGGCCATTGACCCAATCACCGCGGAGGTCTTGGAAACCTGGATCGCCGGACGCGACGGAGCTTCGGCGGTCTCCTAGCCAACCGGTGGGGATCGAACGGCGGCTGCCTCGTCTGGGGAAGGCGAGAGTTCGAGGCGGCGCCCGCACTCACCCTCTGCCTGAGGCGCGCTTGGCGGCGTAGGTCGGCGACTTATACCAGCGCCGGCGGCTGTGCTTGAGGCCGAGGTCAGCCAGCATGCCCGCCAGCCGTATCGGTGCACCGATGCCTTCGACGACCGGCACGCCAAGCTGCTCCATCAGCCATTTCGGTTTCATATGCACCGGACATTGGCTGATCCCGGTCGGGATGATCACCTCGGCCTTCTTCTCGTCGATCAGCATTCGCGCAGCCTGGACGAAGTTCGCGACCATGGCGTCGTGATTGGCGGCGATGTCCGGCAGATCGAAGCCGGAGGCCGCCCAGCCCACCACCTGGTGCTCCATGCCGTAGCGCCGAACCAGTCCCTGCAGATTGCCGAACTGATTCTCGTGATACGCGACCAGGCCGAAGCGATCGCCCAGCAGTGCGGCGATATGCAGCGCCGCCTCGCACGGTCCGATCACCGGGATATCGACCGCGGCGCGACCGCCGTCCACACCGAGATCGAGGAAGCCGAGCGGCACCACGGCATCGTAGCCTTGCTCCTGCGCCGTGTGGAAAGCCTCGATCACCGTCGGCGCAACCAGCGTCATTTCGGTCTGCGTCATGCCGTGGAAGTACGGCGTGACCGGCGCCCGGATGATCCCGACTTCGATGCACGGCGTCGCGAACGACAACGCAACTTGCTCACGACGGGTGCTTTCCTCGGACGGATAATCACCGACGACAAACGCGACCCGGGTCATGGCCGGAACCTCCTCTGATTGCGCTTTACGGGCCGCGGCGATCGTCCGCGTCAATGTGGCGCGACGCCGGCCTCGGTCACGATCTGCCGCCATCGCACCACCTCCTCTTTGAGGAACTTGGCGAATTCCTCAGGCGTGCCGCCGACCGGATCGATCCCCATCGCGATCAGCTTGGCGCTGAAGGCCGGATCCTTGAGCGCCTTGTTCACCTCGGTATTGAGCTTCTGCACGACGGCCTTGGGAGTCTTGGCCGGCGCCACGAAGGCGACCCACGCGACCAGATCGAATCCTGGAAGCCCCTCCTCGCTCATGGTCGGAATGTTCGGCGCTATGCCCGCGCGCTTTGCGCCGCTGGTCGCCAGCGCGCGCAGCTTGCCGTCGCGCACCAGCGGGATCGCCGGCACGATGTCGCTGACCGTCAACTGAACGTCGCCCGCAATCGCGGCCGTCAGGCTCGGCATGCCGCCGCGATGTGGCACCGCCACGATGTTGACGCCGGCCATCTTGTTGAATTGCGCAAGCGCCAGATGCGTCGTCGTGCCGATGCCGGAGATGCCCGCGGATAGTTTTCCCGGATGAGCCTTCGCGTACGCGATCAGGTCCTTGACCGACTTCACCGGCAAGGACGGGTTGGTCACGAACACCACCGAATTCTGGCCGCCGACGACGATCGGCTCGAAATCGCGCAAGGCGTCGTAGCGGATGTTCTTCTGCAGCACCGGATTGGTGGTCAACGGCGAGTTGGTGGCGAGAAACAGCGTGTAGCCGTCCGGGTCGGCCTTGGCGACCGCGTCGGCGCCAATGCTGCCGCCGGCGCCGGGCCGGTTGTCGACGACCACAGGCTGCCCCCACACCTCGGTCAGGCGCGGTGCAAGCAGACGCGCAAACAGATCGACCGTCCCGCCCGGCGTATAGGGCACCACGATGCGAATGGCACGCTCGGGATAATCGGCCTTGGCGGCCGGCACGTATCCGGCGGCGCATGCCAAAGCGATACCGGCGAATGCTGCAATGGTCCGTACCATGGTCATACCTCCCTGCTCCTGACTTTCCGTCTGGACTTTGTTGACATCATCCTGAGGCGCCGCCTGCACCCGTCGTCGAGAGCCATACGTTGGCGTCGGCGATCAAGGTCGCGGCGGCTCGTTCGACAGGGCCCGGCGCCCGCAATGAGCGTTCGGCGGTCGCGGTCCGCTCGGCAAATCCGGTCCAGACCTTGCGCAAGGTCTCGAAATCGAACGTCGTCGGCCAGAACTTGCGGCCAAGGACGATGTCCATGATCTCGTTCTGGTCGATATCGACGTCGCGTCCGGTCTCCTGGCGCAGCAGCGCCTTGATGTCCGGCATCGGCTCGCCCTCGTGGTGAGCGCGCGCCATGGCGCCAAGGACCCGGTGGCCGGTGCGGAACGGCACGCCGAAGTCGTAGACCAGCCGGTCGTGCGCCTCGCTCGAACCGGCATAGTCGAGCACCGCCTTGCGTTTCATCTCCTCGAGATTGAAGCGCCCCTTCTCGACCACGTCCGCCATGTAGCGCGTGCTTGCCACGATGTCGGTGGCGAGGCTGTAGAGGCTTGCGGACTGATAGAGCGGTTCCGAGCCCTCCGAGGGGTTTACGGAGGCCGCCATTTCGCCGGCGAGCCGGGTCGCCGCAATCGTGGCGCCGCCCATGACCGCCTGCAGGCCGAACGGGACCTTGGCGTGCGGCAGCGCACTGCTCCCCCCGGCATGCTCGTCGGCCGGCTCGAACAAACCGAACTCCGGCGTCATCCAGATTCGCATATCCTGAGCGAGCCGGCCGAGATCGACCGCCACCATCGAGAGCACGAAGAACGGCTCGGTAAACTGGGAGTGCATCCAGATGCCGTCACGGCGCAGCCGCGCGCGGTCGGAAAAGCCCAGGCGCTGTGCGACGCGGTTATAGAGCGCGTTGAGGTTGGTGCGCCCACCGAAAGTCGACGGGCCCTTGTCGAGGCGTTTGTCGACCTGGGCCATGCGTTCCAGATGCGGCTCGAACACGGCCGCCCAGGACAACAGGTATTCACCCAGCGTCGTGAACCCGGAATGCTGAAGATGGTGGTAATTCGGCGAGACCGCCTCCAGCACCGGCTCCGCCTTCGCGACCAGTACGCGCAGCAGCGCCGCGACCGCCTGCTGTTCCTCGTGCAGCACGTGGCGGAAGAACATCCGCGGCAGATAACACCGCAGACTCTCCCCGCGATTGCGCGCAAGATGCAGCCACGCGGTATGCTCGCGCCCGGCCTTCTCGGCCACCCAGGCTTCCCGCTGGGCGACGACATCGCCCGGCGGCCGTGTGGAATCGAGATCGTCGGCTTTGTCGAGCAGCTCCAGCAGCGCTTGCAGCAGCCGTCGGGCCGAGGCCTGGGGCGTAATGCCAGCCTCCGCGGCGGTCAGCACATAGGCGATATCGCTGACCAGCATGTACCGGGCTGTGAACCCGCTCGCCCGCGCTTCGGGGACATTGACGGCGCGGACATAACTTGCCGATTTCGCGTCGGCCAGACGCCCGGTGGTCGGCTGTTGCATCTTGGGATTCGCACTGCCTGAGCGTTGTTGTTCGGTCATTGCTGTTCTTACGCCCCGTATCGCTTTCGGCCGGAAAATTAGGCAGGGCCGACCTGCACCCGCAAGGTTGATTGCACAATCGATTCTTGCCCCGAAATGCCGCTGTCGCGCACACTCCTGTCGCTTCGCAATCGAAAGATGACGAAGATCATGGGGAGGCTCCAATGATCATCCAAACGTTGGTATTGTCCGCTCTCGCCGCCGTCCTGCCATCGATCGCGGCGGCCAACGAGATTGCGGACTTCTATCGGGGCAAGGAACTTAAGCTCGTCATCCGGGCGGCGCCGGGCGGCAACTACGATCTCTATTCGCGCGCGCTCGGCCGGCACATCGTCAAGCACATTCCGGGCAATCCGATGGCCATCCCGCTCAACATGCCGGGCGGCGGCGGGCTGACGGCGCTCAACTACGTGACCAATGTCGCGCCGAAGGACGGCACCGTGCTGACCATGGTGACGGCCTCCATGCCGATGGATCAGGCGCTCGGCCGCAACAAGCGGCTGACGACCGACATGCGCAAGCTCAACTGGATCGGCAACATGAGCGACGAGAACCTGTTTCTCGTCACGACCAGCGGCTCCAGAACCAAGGCATTCGATGATGCACAGCAGCGCGAGACCGCGATGGCGGCGACCGGAGCCGGCGGCGTCGAGTCGATCGTCGTGTCGCTGCTGAACAACATGCTGGGAGCGAAGTTCAAGAACGTCTACGGCTACCGCAGCAGCCCGGAAATGAACCTCTCGATGGAGCGCGGCGAAACCGAGGGCCGCATGACCACCAATCTGCGCGCCCTGTTCGCCGCCGCCGCGACGCGGCCGAATTCCAAGGGTGCGGCGGACTACAATGTCATTCTGCAGATCGGCATGGCCAAGGACAAGAGCTACCCCGACACGCCGCTGCTGCGCGATCTGGCCAGAAACCCTGACGATAGGCTTGTGTTTGGCTTCCTGTCGCAAAGCGTGTCGCTCGCCCGGCCGATTGCCACCAATGAGGGCGTTCCGGCGCGGCGAGTCGCGGCGCTGCGCTATGCCTTCGACGCCACCATGAAGGATCCCGAGTTCCTTGCCGAGGCTAAGAAACTCGAGCTCGACATCACCGCCATGAAGGGAGAGGACTTGCAGCAGGCGGTTGTCGGGATTGTCGATACGCCGCGCCCGGTGCTGGACCGGATTGTGCGGGCGCTGGAGGCGGGGATTCCGTCTGCGGAACGTCCGAACCACCAAAAATAACGGCAGGCACCGGGCCGGCCGCGCGCATCAGCGTTCTTGATTCGGACGCCCGCATCCTCTTCAATCCCGCCGGTTGGCCAAAGTCTTTTCTGCCGGGTCAAAATCGTTCACGATCGAAGAGCTCCGACATGTCGGTACTCGATTTTCTGCCTGAAGGCGACGCCGCGCATGCGCGATCCGACTACGTCGATCGCCACGAAGCGCTGTCGATGCTCGGCGTGAAGCCGCAGACACTCTATTCCTATGTTAGCCGCGGCCTGATCCGCCGCGTACCCAGTTCCGACGAGCGGACCAGCTACTACCACCGTGACGACTTGTTGCGGTTGCGCGCCCGCAGCGTCGCGCGCTCCGGTCACGGCCCGGCGGCCGCGAGCGCCATGCATTGGGGGGAGCCGGTCCTCACCACCGGCATTACCGAGATCACGGCGGACGGCCCCCGCTACCGCGACCGCCTGGCGATCGACCTCGCGCGCAGCAATTGCTCGTTCGAGGCGGTGGCGGAGTTCCTCTGGACCGGCCGCGCCCCGCGCGAACGCGCGACTTGGTCGACAGACCTGTCGATCGACGCCGTCGCCGCACAGCTCGCCGGGATCGTCCGCCTCTCGCCGGAGTTGCACATCCGCCAATTGCTGGCCGAAGTCGTGATGGTCTTGAGCCTTGCCGAAAGCCGCCCGCAGATATCGGAAGCGCCGGACGCGGACATCGGACGCGCCAAGCGGCTCTTGCACGCGATGGCCGGCACGTTCGGCTATATGGGTCCGGCCAAGCGTTTCATCCGGGTCGAGAACGGCGAGCGCATCGCCCACGGCCTCGCTCGCGCCATGGGTCTGCCGCAGACCCGCTCGAACCTGCATGCGCTGAATGCGGCGCTGGTCCTGATCGCAGACCATGAAATCACGCCGGCGACATTTGCCGGCCGGATCGCCGCGTCGGTCGGGAGTGATCTGCATTCCTGCGTCGGCGCCGCGTTGCAGGTCCAGTTCGGCTCCGGCCTCGGCCTTCGCTGCGACCGCGTGGAGGAGCTTCTCGCCGCGGCGTCACGGCGGGCGCGCGACGGCGAAGATGACGATTCGCGACTGCGCTCGGCGCCGATGTCGTTCGGATTCAGTCATCCCCTATACGCGGCCGGCGACCCGCGCGCCGCAATGCTGTTGGAATTGGCCACGGACGTCCGGCGCAAGGGCGCGATGCCCGCAGCCAACCGGCCGGCGTCGAGCAAGAGCCGCCAGCACCTCACTCTGGACGAGGCGTTAGTGGTGTTCTGCCGCGCGCTCGGGGTCGCGCGTCATCTCGCCGGCGGGCTTCTGGCGCTCGGCCGGGCGGCCGGTTGGATCGCGCATGTGTTCGAACAGCGTGAGCAGGGATTCCTGATCCGGCCGCGCGGAAAGTTCGTCGCGGGACCGCACCGCCCCGATTGAGGCTCTCAATTCCGGCGCCGTGCTCCTGCAGAGTCCCGGCCTGGATCAGCGCGGCGCGGACGCACCGTCGCGGGCTTTGCGCGATTGCAGGAGCGGCCCCCAGAGGTCGATGTCCTTGTTGAGCAGCCGCCCGGCCAGCGCCGCGGACCCGCCGACCGGCCGAATGCTCAGCTCGGCGAACCGTTGCGCCACGGCCGACGACTTGATCGCCTTGTCGAGCCCCGCATTCAGGATAGCGACGATGTTGGCCGGGGTTTTCTGCGGAACGAACAGCGACAACCAGCCGAGGAACGAGTAGCCCGGGACGCCAGCCTCCGCGATGGTCGGAACGTTCGGCAGCGACGGGGCGCGCTCGTCCGAGGTGACTCCCAGGGGCTTCAGCTTTCCGTCGCGGATGAAGGGCAACGACTCGGGGATGCCCATCACCATCCCGTCCACCCGCCCAGCAATGAGATCGGGCATGGCAGCCGCGGAACCGCGATAAGGCACATCGATGATGTCAACACCGGCCTTCACTTTGAGAAGCTCGGCGGTGAGATAAGACGACGAGCCCGGACCGGACGAGGCCATTGACAGCTGACCGGGCCTGGCGCGTGCTAGCATCAGGAAATTCGCCAGAGAGTTGGCCGACAGGCTTGGGCCAACGACGAGGATGTTGGGAAGATTGCCGACGACGATAACAGGCGCAATCGCCGCCTTCGGATTCCAGCCTGTGTTCTGCGTCATGAACTGATTGGCGGCACAGGCGACGTTGCACAACAGCAGCGTATAGCCGTCGGAAGCTGAGCGGGCTGCGGCCTGCGCGCCGACCAATCCACCAGCGCCGGTAATGTTCTCGACATAGAACTGCCAGCCGGTCGCGGTGGCCGCATGTTGAATGAGCGTGCGGGCGAGAATGTCAGCCGCCCCGCCCGCCGCGAACGGGACCACGATACGGATATTCTTGCGCGGGAACGAGTCGGCGGTCTGCGCCACTGACGACCCGCAGGCGAGCGTGCAGATAGCCAATGCCGCAAGCCCTGCTCGCGGCGATGCCCTGAGATTGAATTGCATGTCGATGCCCTCCGGGATGATGACGACCCGAGCCTGCTGTCGCTATTGCGTATGATTCAGCCCAAACTGACGATGGTCGACCCTCGCGCGCGCCTTATCGTCGGCGAGCTTCTGCTTGAAGTTCTCCAGGGCCGATCGATGTCGAACTCCGCCGGGCCGAACAGCTCAGGCTCGTTCAATATGGCGGCCCGGGCATGGGATTCTACTTGCCGTCGAACAGGGGGGACTTTGGCCAGTAGACGCGGCTGTAGTTGAGCTTGAGGCTGACCAGCATGGCGGCGAGCCGGATCGGCGCGCCGATGCCCTCGACGACCGGCACGCCGAGCTCCTTCATCAGCCAATCCGGCTTGATATGCACCGGACACTGGGTGATGCCCATCGGCAGGATTACATCGGCGCCGAGCTTGATCAGCTCCCGTGCCTTGTCGACGAAAGTCCCGACGACCTTGTCGCGGTTGGCGATGATATCAGGCAGCTCGAAGCCGCAGGTGCGCCACCCGATCACCTTGTCCATCATGTGGAACCGCTCGACCATGCGGTATCCGAGCGGCAGGACGAAGTCGTCGTACATCAGAATGCCGAAGCGCCGCCCGAGCATGGACGCGATGTGCAGCATCGATTCGCTTGGACCGACAACCGGGATACTGACGACGCAGCGGCCGGCGTCGACACCGAGATCGAGCGTGCCGAGCGGAACGACGGCGTCGTAGCCCTGCTTCTCGGCTTCACGAAACGCATCAAGAAAGGGAGGGACGGCAAGCCCGAGCAGATCCGGCGCGTTGCCGATGTAGTACGGCGTAGCCTTGACCGAAACGATTCCCACTTCGACTTCCATCGAGGAATAGGCGAGTGCGGCATCTTCGCGGCGCTTCCGTTCCTCCGGCGGATACTCGCCGATCACGAAAGCGACACGAATCTTGCGGGTCAAACCTGGCTCGGCCATTGTCCCTCCTGAACGTGACGGCTGACGTCCGCATCCAAAACAGAGGCCGCCGGCCGGTGGACGGTAGGCGTCTTGGCCAACCGTCGGCAAGATTGATCGCCGAATCGATTCAAGGGAATCATTCCACGGATCGCACAGGCCGCCACGGCGATGAGCTATTTCCCGAAGGCTTCCGCTCCGGCTTTCGCGACCAGCTCGTCATCGTGATCGATTCCCGAGACTCCGATGCCGCCGAGACACTCTCCCTCGAACAGAATCGGAATGCCGCCTTCGACGCCGAGGCAGTTCGGCACCATCAGGAACCCCGGCCGCTCCTTGACGCGCGCCTCGAAAGCCGAACTCGGCCGCCCTCGCAGCGCCGCGGTGCGTGCCTTGAGCGTCGACATTTCAACAGTATTGACGCCGTTGCCGTCAGGCCGCTCCAGATGCAGCAAGTGGCCACCCACATCCACGACCGCGACTGTCGGCTCGCGCTTGATTTTTGCGCCGGTCGCCTTGGCGGCCGCCACCATTTTGAGCACATCATCGGTCGTCAGCGTCGGCTTCATGCGCATGGTATGCTCCAGTGTCGTCAATGAAACTTGAACTCGCTCGAACAAAGCGACGGAACGCTGCCGCCGGTGCGAGCGCAAGTCTACTTTAGCGGCGGCGGCGCAGCCGGTCCTGATTGATTCTGCATTCAACCGCTTGACGTGCGACGTTGACCCTGCCGATGACACGAGATGCGACAAAAGGACGTACAGCCATGGGCGGCACGGTGCAGGAAAACGCAACGCCACCGGTGAGCATGGTCGCGCGGTTTGCCGACTGGATCGGCGCCTTCGCCAGATCGCCGGTGCCGGACGCGACGGCCGAGCGTGCGCGCGCGATATTGCTCGATAGTCTGGCTTGCGCCCTCTACGCCGGCAAGGATGAGAAGGCGCAGAGCGCGCTGCGAACCGCGCGGAGCCTCGGCGACGGTGGGGATTGCACGGTCATCGGCACGCGGCACAGGACATCGTTGCCGGTCGCCGCCTTTGCCAATGGCGTGCTCATTCGCACGCTTGACCTCAACGACACCTATGCCGGTCCGCGGCAGGTCGGTCATCCGAGCGACAATATTTCCGCCGCGTTGGCGGCGGCCGAAATGGCAGACCTTTCGGGCGCGGATCTGATCCGGGCCATCCGGCTCGGGTATGAGATCTATTGCCGTATTCTCGACATGGGCGACCCGGAAAGCCCCTGGGACCATGTCACCGTGTCGGGATTGGTGACCGCGGCGATGGTCGGTTGGCTGCTGCGGCTGCCGCCGGATCGGCTGGGCCACGCGATCTCACTTGCGGCCATGCACTGCGCAACGTTGGGAGAGGTTCGCGTCGGGCACGTCTCCGGGGCGAAGTCGATTGCCAATGCCGTGGTCACGCAGACCGCATCGCTGCTGACCCTGCTTGCCGCCAACGGAATGACAGGCCCGCGTCACGGCATCGAAGGGGTGCGGGGCTATGCTGCTCTCATTCTCGACGGCATCGACTTCTCCGGCTTTTTCGCGTCAAGCCAATCCACCGACCGTATTGTATCGGTCGGCCTGAAGCAGTATCCGTGCTTCGCTCTTGCTCAGGGGCCGATATCCGCCGCGATTGAATTGCGCCGCCTTCTCGGCACGCCTACGGCGATCGAACGGCTCGAAATTTCGCTGGCCAATACCGGGCCGGCGCGGCTGCGCCTGAAGGATTCGCACGGCCGTGCGCCGGACTCGCGTGAGGCCGCCGACCATAGCATTTATTTCCTTGTCGCCATCGCCCTGCTCGACGGCCGCGTCGGTCTGGACCAGTTCAGGTCGGAGCGCTGGCGAGAGGATGATGTACGCGCACTGATTGCGCGCATGGAGGCACATATCGATCCTGACCTTCAGCCGGCGACGTCGCTACCGTGTCGGCTGCGGGCGCTGCGGCCGGGTGGCGAGCAAATTGTCGTCGAGCG
The DNA here is from genome assembly GCA_009377755.1 of Hyphomicrobiales bacterium. Classification (GTDB taxonomy): domain Bacteria; phylum Pseudomonadota; class Alphaproteobacteria; order Rhizobiales; family Xanthobacteraceae; genus WHTM01. The sequence goes on from WHTM01000017.1 coordinate 56,743, forward strand.
ACCTGCGTCGCCCGGCAGCCCCGCAATGCCGCTGACGTGGGACGGCGTCAGAGAAAAGTTCCGTCTCTGCGCGTCCGGCGTGCTCGATCCGGACGCGCAGCTTCGTGTAATCGATCAGATTGGAGAAATCGAAAGCCATTCGGTCCGGTCATTGATGCATTGCCTCGTGCCCCAGCAGTAGACCGATGTCAGGGAGAGGCCCGCTCGGCGCCGGATGGTGCGCCTTGCACGACCTGTGTTGGGCTGGTCGTGCCGCCCCGCCTGGCGCCGTGGCTGCCAAAACTGCTGTATGGACAGTTGACCATAACGTGCCGCGCGCCGATGGCGCGCATGCACGCCAAGACGAGAGAGGAAGCAGAATGACGACCGTCCCGATGTCAGACACGCTCGGAGAGTTCATCGAGCGGAACGGACGTGACCATCCGACGCTGCCGGCGGTCATCTATCAGGGCCGCACGTACAGCCATGCAGAGTATCGCGACCGTACCCACCGTTTGGCGAATGCGCTCTATGCCCGCGGGCTGCGGCGCCAGCATCGTGTGGGTGTGCTGGCGCAGAACTCGCCGGCACATCTCGGGGCCTATGCGGCCTGCGAGGTTGCCGGATTCATCAGCGCGTCGGTGAACTATCGACTGGCGGCACCGGAGATTCTCTACATCCTCAAGGATTCCGCACCCTCCGTACTGATCTTCGATGCCGAGTATGCGGACATCGTGGCGCAGGTGCGCCAACACATGCCGGAACTGGAACACTATATTGTCATCGGTGAGAACGGGCCCGACTGGGCGGAAAACTACGAGGCCGTGCTTGCTGGCGCCTCAGCGGAAACACCGCCGATTTGTGCGCGCCCCGATGACATCGCCTATCTGATCTACACCAGCGGAACCACCGGCCGGCCGAAAGGCGCCATGCTCGATCACAAGGGCCAGGTCGGTTTCATCCGGATGGAAGCGATCGAGATGAACGCCAGCCAGACCGACCGCATCCTGCTGGTGATGCCATTCTATCATATCGGCGCCAAGTGCAGTCAGCTCACCTATTCTCTGTGCGGCGGGACCGTCATCCTGCATCGTTCGTATGACACCCGCGAAGTCGCTGCATCGATCGAGCGGGAACGCGCGACCGCCGCGCATCTGGCGCCGATCATGGTTCAGGACCTGCTGGACCTGCCCAACCTGAAGACATTCGATCATTCGTCGTTGCGGCTGATACTCTATGCGTCAGGCCCAATGGCAGTCGCCCAGCTTCGGCGCGCACTCGCAACCTACGGACCAATCTTCATGCAGGTGTATGGCATGACCGAAACCGGCCTGGGCACCGTCCTGCACCCGCACCAACATGTGCTCGACGGCACGCCGGAACAGACGCGGCGCCTTTCGTCCGCCGGACAAGCGGCGCTCGGCTATCAGGTGCGCGTGGTGCGGCCGGACGGCACCGATTGTGAACCGGAAGAACTCGGCGAGGTGCTGATCGCCGGCCCCGGAGTCATGCGCGGCTACTGGAACAATCATGCCGCGACGTTTTCCGCCATCGAGGACGGATGGATGCATACCGGCGACATTGGCACCTTCGATAAGGATCAGTTCCTGTATGTGCTCGACCGCAAGAAGGACATGATCATTTCCGGTGGCGAAAACATCTATCCGCGGGAGGTCGAGGAAGCGATCTACCATCATCCCGGCGTCGCCGAGGTGGCGGTCGTCGGTATGCCGGACCAACGCTGGGGCGAGTCGGTTAAGGCCTTTGTCGTGTGCAAGCCGGGAACGTCGGCGACCGAGGACGAGATCATCGCCCATTGTCGTACGCTGATCGCCAGCTACAAGAAGCCGAAGCGGGTCGTTTTCATCGAGGCGCTGCCACGGCTACCGAACAAGAAGATCGACAAGAAGCAACTGCGGGCGGCTGATTGGGAGGGGCGCGACCGTCAAGTCAACTAGCAGATCAAATCGCAGCTCAACTCGCGCGCGCGACCAGCACGGGCTCATCCGGCGGTGTCGCGCGGCCCCCCTTTCCCGACGATCAGGAGAACAATATGACCTACAAGACCCTCGACCTATCGATTGCGGATGCGGTCGCGACCGTGACGCTCAATCGTCCCGAAAAGCGCAACGCCATGAATCCGACCCTGCATGTCGAGATGACCGATCTGCTGGAGCAGTTGCGCTATGATGACGCCGTGAAGGTGATCGTATTCACCGGCGCCGGGAAGGCATTCTGCGCCGGCATGGACCTAAAGGAATTCTTTGTCGAACTTCGCGACAATCCGAGGGAATACGACCGCATCACGCGGCTCGCCGTCGAGTGGCGCTATCGCACCCTGCGCTACCACCCCAAGATCACCATTGCGATGATCAACGGCTACTGCTTCGGCGGAGCGTTTTCGTTCGTGGAGGGTTGCGATCTGGCGATCGCGGCTGACGAGGCGACGTTCGGCCTCTCCGAGATCAACTTCAAGATGTTCCCGGGCGGCAGCGTCAGCAAGGCGATCGCCAATCTGCTCTCGCCTCGAGATGCGCTGTGGTATGGCCTGACAGGTTATACCTTCGACGGCCGGGAGGCCGCACGGATCGGCCTCGTCAATCGCAGCTTTGCCTTGGCATCGCTGCGCGACGAGGCGATCAAGGTCGCCCGGGATATTGCCGGCAAGGACGCGGTCGCGTTGCGCGCGGCGAAGGAGGCTTTCCGCTATTCGCTCGAGATGTCGGGCGATGCCGCGATGAGTTATTCCTCGGCCAAGGAGTCGGAGGTCGTCTTGCGCCAGAACGATGCGTGGCGCGAGGAAGGCATCGGCGATTTCATCAGCGGAAAATACAAGCCTGGGCTCGGCGGAATCGAGCAGGCGAGCGGCGGCGCGCACCGCTGACAGTGGCTCGGGGAAAGGCGGATCAGGGATAGAAGATGGAAATTGACTCGGCGACGAAGGCGGGGCGCTCATTGCCCTCGATCATCATCCGACACGCGGTGGTGAGACGAATCCTGCCTTCGTCGAGGGATTCTGTCTGCTGCGGCGTGGCGAACAGACAGACCTTCGATCCCGCCGGCACCGCGCCGGTAAATCGGACACGATTGAGGCCATAATTCAGCGCGCGCCGAAAGCGGACCTCGATCAGATCGCCCATCAGGCCGGTGATCAGCGCCAGCGTCAGATAGCCATGAGCGATGGGAGCTCCCCAACGGAGCTCCCGTTTCGCCCGCTCGACATCGGTGTGAATCCAGTGCTCATCGCCGGTGATCTTTCCGAATGCGTCGATCATCACCTGGTCGATGACGAGCGTGCGTGACGGACCGAGTTCCACGCCGATGTGTTGCGGCAGCTCGGCGACAGCCACGACGAGCTTGGGCTGGATCTTACGGTCTGGGTCCATGTTGTTGTCGGCTCTTGCGCTCCGCAGCCATGCACATTGTCTCTGTCAGATCGACGAAGAGCGCATGACTGGTTGCGGGAAGCGGATTTTCGCCCGCCGATGTATCCATCGTCAGTCTGCTCAAACGAACGCTTGACACTGGGCGCGATCCAAGGAGACTTTGGAGCAAATCGAGACAATGAAAAGCAAAGAGGCCATGTCCGATCCGCGCCCAAAAGGGGAGAAACGATGATTCCCGCTGCAAATCTGAGAGCTGCTGCAACGGCTGCCGCCGCAGCGATCGTCGTCCTTGCCGGGTCGGCCACTGCGACGCGCGCACAGACGTTCGAATTCGCCGTTTGGTATTCGGATCGCGATTTTTACGCTGAGCATGTACGCAATTGGGCATCGGAAATCGAAAAGCGTACTCAGGGACGCGTAAAGATCAACCTGCATTTCTCGGGCGCGCTTGTTGCCGCAAAGGAAACCGTCAATGCGGTGCGCAACGGCGCGGCGGGTGGTGGCACGACCAGCATCAGCTTCATCGCCGGACTCGTGCGGCCGGTCTCCTATATGGAGCCGCTCTTGTGGATTCCGGCCGATCCCAAGATCACCGTCGATACGATGCAGAAACTCTTGGAGCCGTCGCGCAACCTGCTCGAGAAGCGCGGTCTGAAACTGATGTTCACGTTCCCCTCGGCCGGACTCGTGACCAATTGCATCAACGGCCATGTCAAGAAAATTGCCGACTGGAACGGCAAGAAGGTACGCGCGGCCGGCCGCTGGCAGGGCATCCAACTGCGCGCGGTCGGCGCCGCGCCTGTCGCCATCGATCCGGGCGAAGTCTATATCGCCCTGCAGAACAAAACCGTCGACTGTATGATGTTTCTTGCCAATCTGACACTGTCGTCGAAGGTCCATGAAGTCGCGCCCTACATCACCTATTGGCGCGATGGGGCGAATGCCTCGATGTATTATCTCAATCTCGCACAATGGAACAAAGTTTCGCCGGCCGACCAGAAGCTCATGCTCGAAGTGTCCGACAGAATGGTCGCCGACGCCGCACCGAAGCTGGTTCAGATGCAGCTCGACGCGATCAGCGCGCTGGAAAAGGCGGGCGCAAAAATCTACCGGGCGACAGATCAGGAGATTTCCGACATGAAGAAGGCCATGTCGGTCGTCTGGAAGGAAGTCGACGAGATCGCCGGACCTGACGGCAAGCCTTTCGCGGAGGTCGTCCTGCCGCTTCAGAAATAGCCTGCGGCCAGCTGCACATGGACGGTATGCCGCAATCCGGTGAACGCTGGGGATGGCTCGACCGGATCGAGGCGTTCACGCGCTTGGTCAACCGGTTTTTCGCGGCGATCGCCTGTATCCTCGTTCTCGTCATCATAGCGCTGATCGTGGTGGCGGTATTCTATCGCTATGTATTGCACGACCCCATTTCCTGGGTGCTCGACATCACGATCTTCCTTCTGGTTTTCGTATTTTTCCTGGCAGTGGCGCCAGCGCTCGAAAGCGGCAGCCATATCGAGGTCGATCTCTTCGATCCCCTCATCCCGCCTTCGGCCCGCAAGGCGCAGCGGCTGATCGGCAAGGCGGTGACACTGATCTTCGCCGTGGTCTTCTTCTGGTTCGTGCTAGCCTATTACCGCGAAATCGTGGAGGTGGACGAATTATCCTTCACGATGATCACCGTGCAGCTGAAATTCATTTACTGGATTGGCCCGATCGGCGCCCTGCAATTCCTGCTTACCGCCATCGTTCTGTTCGTCCGGTTCTGGAAGGAGCCGTTGGCAACGGACAACGACGAACCCATCAGGGCACATTAGAATGCCCTGCGCGACGAGCAGCGACCGCGCCGGTCGCAACGACAAACGGAAAAGCCGCACATCGACAGGGGCGGATTAATGGGGGCATTTGGCAGTTTCGCAATTTTCCTCGTTTGCCTTCTGGCCCTACTTGCCACCCGCGCGCCGGTCGGCATTGCGCTGGCGACCGTGGCCATACTCGGCACGGCGATTTTCGTGTCTCCCGACGCCGTCAGCCAACTGGCGGCGTCGGCCTTTTCGCTGTCGAGCAATTTCATTCTCGTCGTCGTGCCCCTATTCATCTTGATGGGCGAGGTGCTTTCGGCGTCAGGCATCGGCGCCAATCTGTTTCGCGCGGCCGAACTGTGGCTGCGCCGGCTTCCCGGGGCGCTCGCGATCGGTACGGTCTGGGCCTGCGCCGTCTTTGGGTCCGTCTGCGGATCGAGCCCGGTGACCGCGACCACCATTGGCTCCATGGCGATCCCGGAAATGCTCCGTCGCGGCTACGAGAAGTCGCTGGCGCTCGGCGCAACGGCGGCGGGCGGCACGCTCGGCATTCTGATTCCCCCGAGCATCGCCATGATTGTCTATGGCGTGATTACGGATACCTCGATCGGGCATCTCTTCATGGCGGGCATCGTTCCGGGCCTGCTGCTGGCGTTGCTCTTGTCGATAACGATCGTGATCATGGTGCTCCGCAGTCCATCATGGGCCCCGCCGGTCACCGAGGTACCGACGGCAGGCGAGAAATGGCGCGCGCTGGGCGCGGTCCTGCCGGTCCTTGTACTGGCCGCGCTGGTGATCGGATCGATCTACTCGGGTGCGGCAACACCGACGGAAGCGGGCGCTGTTGGCGCGGCCGGTGCGCTTCTCATCGCGCTGGGCATGCGCCGCCTCAACGTGACCGTGCTGATGCGAAGCCTGCAGAAGACCGTTCGTACGACCGCCATGTTCCTGCTGCTGCTGACGGGCGGACTGTTCAGCTCCTATCTCCTGGCACGGCTTGGCATCCCGCAGGCCATGTCCGATTTCCTGACCGGCCTGCCGCTGCCCGCCTGGGCGATCATGGTGATCATCAATGTGACGTTGCTGATCCTCGGCATGTTCATGGACCCGGGCAGCATCGTGGTGATCGTCATTCCGATCTTCCTCAAGACCATCATCACTCTCGGTTATGATCCGGTCTGGTTCGGAGTGATCGTTACGATTCAGTCGGAAGTCGCGGCGATTACGCCGCCCGTGGGCTTCAACCTTTTCGTGCTCAAGGCCGTGGTGCCGGGCGTGCAATTGCATGATGTGGCCAAAGGTTCGGTGATCTTCGTCATTCCCATGCTGGTCGCCATCGTCATCCTGACGGCATTTCCGCAGATTGCGCTCTTCGTGCCGCAGCTGCTGCTTTCCAAGTAAGGGCGCGCCAAAACCGCAACAAAAATCGCAAGGCCGGAACCAGGAACCGCCCATGGACACAAAGAAAAGAGAAATCGAGGTGAGAGGGCGAAAGGTCGCGCTCATCGAAGCGGGTGCGGGCGCGCCGCTCGTCTATCTGCACGGGTTTGCGGATGTCCATGGTGTGGCCGGTGATCTCCTGGCTTTCCATCGTGGACTGGCGCAGGGAAACAAGGTGATCGCGCCCGCCCATCCCGGCTGCAACGGTTCAAGCGAATTCCATGAAGGCAACCGGATCGAGGATTTCTTGTTTCACTATTGCGAGGTGTTCGACGCGCTGGGGCTCGATCGCTTCGCGCTCGCCGGCCACTGCGCCGGAGGATGGATCGCCGCCGAGTATGCGGTGCGGCATCCCGAGCGCGTCACACGGCTGGTGCTGATCGGCGCATCGGGTCTCTTCGTGCCCGGCGAACACGTCGGCGATATTTTCATCAATTCCCAGCCCGACCGTGGTACGAGTCTCGCGAGCCTGAGACACATGCTGTTCGCCTCGGACGACGCGCCGGAAGCCTTGCGTTATTATCCCGACGGCCGCGGCGAGCTTGATGATGAAATGCGCCGCTACGGCATGCTGCGATTCGGCTCGGCCATCGGCTTCAAGCCTCCGTATTTCTACAACAGGCCGCTGGTGGAGCGGCTCTATCGCGCGCGAATGCCGTCGCTCGTCGTCTGGGGTGCCGACGATCACATGGTGCCGGTCGCCCATGGCAAAGCCTATGCGGAGCGCCTCGGCAACGGATCGGCGTTGACGCTCATCGCCGGCGCAGGCCATGCCGCGCATCTGGAAAAGCCGGATGAGGTGCTGGCGCAGATGAAACCGCTTCTCGGCGCTTAACGCGAAGGCACCTCCGCCTCCAGCTTATTCGCATCAAAATTCGAACAGGACATGGTCATGTCGAAACCCGTCCAACTCTTCTGCTGGCATTTCATGGCCTATCCCTATCTGCCGGCCGACTTCGATGAGCAATACGAAACCGGCTGGATCACCGTTCCCAACGCGCTTTGGGATCGGGAAAAGTCGAGGGGGCTCCTCAACGAATACATCGACCAGCTCGCCTATGCCGATACGCTCGGGTTTGACGGCATGGTGCTCAATGAACACCACCAAAATATCTACGGGCTGATGCCGTCGCCCAATCTGATCGCGGCGGCACTGACGCAGAAGACAAGTCTTGGCAAGATCGTCGTTCTGGCCAACCTCCTCCCGTTGCACGGCAATCCCCTGCGCGTGGCGGAGGAATATGCCATGCTCGACAACATGTCGAACGGGCGCATCATTGCCGGCTTTGCGCCTGGCGGCGGGCAGGAAACCTTCAATTACAACACGCCGGCGGCGATCCAGCGCGAGCAATTCTGGGAAGCCGTCGAACTCATCCATCAGGCGTGGACGCGCGAAGGGCCCTTCACGTTCGAGGGCAAGCATTACCCGCTGCGCTACGTGAACCCGTGGCCGCAGCCGATTCAGCAACCCTACCCGCAAATCTGGATTCCGGGTTCGCAATCGCGCGAAACCATGCGGCAGATCGCAAAGCGCGGCTACTGTTATTTCCTGTCATCCCGCGTGCACGGCGGCGCCATCGCAAAAGCGCGGCAGGAATTCGCGAAAATCCTGCAAGACGCCGGCAGCAAGTATGATCCCTTCCGCATGGGCATCTTGATGTCGGCCTACGTGTCCGACACCGACGAGCAGGCGCACGAGGAGTCGCATGAAGGCGTCTGGTATTTCCTCAAGAACTGCCTGAAAGGCCACCTGCGCAATTTCAACGGCCGTTCGCTCACCTCCGGCCCCGGAATTCCGAACATGGAGCTTTCCGACTACCGGCGCCTCTTGGAAGGTTCCAAACCCGGTCGTGCCATGCTGGGCGACGCGGACGACTGGGATGCGCTCAAGAAGGCACAATCGATCATCGTCGGCAGTCCGGACACCGTCTATCGGCAGATTATGGATCTCATCCGGGAAACCCAGGTGGGCAACCTGCTGATCCAGTTCCACTTGGGCAACATGCGCGACGATCTCGCCCGCAAGAGCATGCGGCTCTTTGCAACACAAGTCGCACCGCGCCTGCGGGACGATTCGCGGGTGGCCTTTGCGAGCCACTTCGCGAAGGTTGCCGATGTGAGCTAGCCGCACCGTTACTGCGCGCAAGAACCCGTGAGCCGCGCGATCGAGGGGGACCGGCTCGGGCCGCCGCGTCGCGTCATGCCTGCTCAAGCTCAGCATCAATGCTGCGCCGCACTTCCTCCTCGATCGCGCGCCAGATGTAGTCCGTGTAGCGCGTGAATGCCGTCGTTCGCTTGATCGACAAATCGCGGGGCCGCGGAAGGTCGATCACGACCTCGTCCTTCAGGCGTCCCGGCCGGGTCGTGAACACCAGCACGCGATCGGACAAGAACACCGCCTCTTCGATCTGATGGGTGACCAGCAGGACGGTCTTGCGCGTGTCGGTCCAGATTCGCAGCAATTCCGCCTGCATGATTTCACGCGTCTGCGCATCGAGCGCAGCGAAAGGCTCGTCCATCAGCAGGATGTCGGCGCCGACCGTCAGCGCACGCGCCAGATTGACCCTCTGCCGCATGCCGCCGGACAACTCGTGTGGAAAGTGGCGAGGAAATTGCGTAAGCCCCACGAGCCGGAGGAAGCGTTGGGCCGTCGATATTGATTGCGCCTTATTCTGGCCTTGAAGCTCCGGCCCGAACATCGTGTTGGCCATAACCGTTCGCCACGGCAACAGACCGTCCTGCTGGAACACGAAGGCGAGTTGCTCGCCCGGCCGTTCAAGCGGCTTCCCGTCGACCAGAACGGTGCCCGAAGTCGGCTCGGTCAGGCCGTCGATCAGGCGCAGCATTGTCGTTTTTCCGCAGCCGGACGCACCGACGATCCCGACAAACTCACCCTTTCGGATGTCGACCGAGAGGTCCCGCAATGCCTCAATCGTCTGCTCGCCCTTGCGGAAGGACTTGGAGAGACCGCGGATCGAAAGCTTCGGCGGAGATGAGGTTTCGGCTTCAGTCATCGACATTCTCGAAACGCCACGGGGCCATCTTCTCCTCCACCCACTTCAAGGCTGCCACCGAGCCAACGCCCGCTACCGCGAGGGCGATGACCCCGACGAACATGGCCGCCGTATCGAAGCTCTGCGCCGACATCAGGATGAGAAATCCAAGTCCCGCCCTGGCGCCGAACAGCTCGGCCACCACGACCCCGACCAGTGCGCGGGCGACGCTCAGGCGCAAACCCGCGATAATGTACGGCAGCGCCGCAGGCATTCGCACTTTCATGTAGATCTGCTGTGGCGTCGCACCGAGCGAGCGAGCCACGTCGAGCAGGATCCGGTCGGTGGTCGTCAACCCGACCAACGTATTGATGAGGATGGGAAAGACAGAGACCAGAAAGATCACCGCAATCTTCGAGGCGACGCCGATGCCCATCCAAAGGATGAAGAGCGGGCCGAGCGCAAGAATCGGGGTGGCGTACAGCATCGAGACCCAGGGATCGAAAAAGCCCCGGGCCGTCTTCGAGGCGGCCATGCAAATCCCACCGAGAATGCCGAAGATGGCAGCTAGGAAATAGCCGCCGGCAAACTCGATGAAGCTGACCCAGATGTGCGTCTGCAGCTCACCTGACTTCCAGAGTTCGACCCCGCGAATGGCGATGTCGGTGAGCGAGGTGAAGAACAGCGGGTTGTCCACGACCACCCGCGCCAGAAATTCCCACAGGATGGCGGCGACCACGAACGACGCGAGGCCTTGCCACAAGGCCGGGCGCAGGCGGGGAAGTGCCCACCTGGGGCCACTGCCTTTAAGCTTCGCGCCGAGCGAATGGGATTCAACTTTTGACAAGACGGACCGTCCTTACTTCGGCAGGTAACCGCGATCGGCGTACTTTTTGGGGTCGATATTGGGTATTTTGTAGTCGCCAATGTCGACAAGCAACTGCACGACCGTCCGCACATAGTCGTCGGTCGGATCGAGATCGCGCTGATACGGCTGCAACTCGTTGACGAAATAGTCGTATGTCTTCGCGGCCGCGTCTGGCGCGATCTTCGTATGCTTCACCAGGATGGCGATCACCTCCGCCCGGTTCTTCTTGTCGTAAAAATACTCCGTCGCCTTCTTGGTCGCACGCAGGAAAGCCCGTGCTGTGTCGCCATTCTGCTTCAGCCAATTGCGGCTGGCGACGAGGGAGGTGAAGCCGAAGTTCTTGGCGACCGCGGTAATATCGACAATTCTGTTGTAGCCTTTGTCCATGGCCAGCAGATCGATCGGCTGAGTCAGACCGGCGGCCTGCACCGTTCCGCTGACGAGCGCCGCGTAGCGGTTGGGCGTCGATCCATCGTAGACCCGGTCGATATCCGACACCTTCATACCGGCCTGTTCGACCGCGCGATTCCAATAGACCGTCAACGCGCTCTTGGGCAGCGCCAGAATGATGCGCTTGTCCTTCATGTCCTTGATCGACTTGATGTCCTTCTGCGCCATGATCGAATAGGAATATTTGATCATGGTGCTGCCGATCATGACGATCGGTGCCCGGTTCTCGATCGCGCGGATTGTGGTTTCGAACGTGGTCTGTCCCAGATCGAAACTGCCGCCAATGAGCTGCTGGACGACCGTCGTATTGTTTCCGGTATAGGTGACCTCAACGTTGAGATTCTCGGCGGCATAGTAGCGTTTGTCCTGAGCAATGAACTCAGGCCAGCTGACGGCTGAAGCCGACGTGGTGCCGAAACGAATCTTGGTGGCGGCGTTTGCACCCTCGATCGACACAATCGTGCAAAGAGCCAGAGTCAGACCGCAAGCTGTTCCGATCAACCGTTTATATGTCATGATCTCCTCCCTCGTGACTCGATACCAATCAAATTGCGGCGGTGGTCGCGATAACTCCCGGGTCGGGCTCGACGGGCATATCGACGGCGGCGCGAACGAGGTCCGCAATGACCTGCGCAGCTTCGGCCGGCCGGTCGTGCGGAATGTTGTGCCCGGCGCCGCGGAACACCTGATAACGAGACCCGCGCGGCAGACGCCCAGCGATCTGAGGGCCGATCTCCACGGGATTGAAGCGCTCCAGATCGCCCCAACCGAGCACGATCGGCATCCGCAGCCGATCCACACCGGCGTAGTCGACCTCGCCGCGGCCGGGTTGCCTCCGCGCCGCGGCAAGGTTCCTTTGTGCCGCAAGATGGCCGGAGCGGCGTGCCCACCGCATCCGCTCGGCGACCTCGGCATCGACATCATCGAGAACGCCGTTGACGCACTCGACCAGCGACCGGACCGCGGCTTCGGTCGGATTCGCGATGACCTCCTCGAGCAGCGCATGGCCGGCGCTCTCGTAGGAGACCCCCACGAAACGCCCCCCGCAAGCGAACAGTCCCAGCCCTTGAACCCGCATCGGTGAACGCAAGGCCAGCACCGTCGCGATCTGGCAGCCCATGGAATGGCCAACCAGCACCGCTCGGTCGAGGCACAGAACATCCAGGAGCTCGGAAATCTGCCGAATGAAAAGCGGTAGGCCGTCCTCGACATCGGGCGTGGAACTGTCGCCGAATCCGATCAGGTCCGGAACAATGATGCGATGCGAAGCCGCAAGATGAGGGACGACCGGCAACCAGACGCGACCGCTCGATCCCAAGCCGCCGCCATGGATCAAAATGACCGGCGTGCCCTCGCCTGCGATTCGCACGCGCGTCGTCCGGCCGACGAGACGAAGATCGAATTCAAGAGCCGTCATGATGGCTCCTTTGGCTCCGGCGGCCCGTCGATCGGAATATTGAGGATGTCGTAAATGCTTTGAACGCGGTTGTTCTTGATCTTGTAGTCGACCTTGATGGCTCCGACCGGGCAATCGTCCTGGCAGAGAAAGCACACGTGGCAGTCCTGCGGATAGCGCACATAGGCCGTCCCGTCGGGCCGGCGATCGAACACGTCCGTCGGGCAGGACTGAAGGCAGGCACCGCAGCCGTTGCACAGTTCGGTCTGGATCGAGACAGCCGACGTCATGGCGCTCAGGTGAAGTGGGCCGGGTCGAACGTGCCGTCCATCATGGCGGCGATCGGACTCCGTCCCTTGTAGGGATGGGGTGGCTGCATAGCGAAGTTCTCGAGCGGGATGCGTTCACGGTCGAAGATCGGCTCGCCGCGCTCGCCGCGGGTCACGCCGTGCCAGCAGAACCAGGCGTCGTCATCGGTATTCGGATAGTCCTCCCGATAGAATTGTTCCCGGCTCTCCGTGCGATCGAGCGACGACTGGTAGACCAGCAACGCGCACTCGGCGAGATTGCGAGCCTCATGCAGCTTGACCAGATCGTGCACATCGAGAGCCTTCGTCTTGTCGACGGCCGCGCGCATCTCGGCTGCGACGCTGGCGAACAACTCAAGGCGGCCGGCACTGAGACGCACCGAATCGACGACGGACGCCTCCAGCGTCGCCAGACGGTCATGAATCTGGTCGACCGTCAAAGCGCCGGCCGGCCGGTCGAGGGGCGCCATTGCGCCCTGCAGCAGCATCTCAACGGCGGGCTGCTCGACCAGCGGCAGATCGCTTTCGAGCGCCTCGCGCGCGGCGGTCTCGCCCGCGCGATAGCCTGTTGTGTAGCAGTATGCGGTCGGCATGCCGGCGCTCGCGTGTGTCCCCGTAGCGTCATTCTTGGCGGCTGACCCCACCGCAAACAACCCCGGCACCGTGGTGTGGCAATCGATGTCGATTTTGAGACCGCTGCGGCTGCCGTTCCACAGCCCCCACGTCGGCTCGATCGGCAGCGGGTGTGCGCGCGGATCCGGCAATATTCCGGCAAGCAGGATATTGCGGCCTTTCGACACCGAGACGGCGTGCAGATTATCCCAATAGCTCGGATCGACGTGCCGGAGATCGACATAGACCGGCCCGCGTCCTTCGACGATCTCCTTGGTGAACGCGGCGACGACCCGCGCAAGTTCGCTGCGCTCGAAACGAACCGGATCGTATTGCTCCATGAAACGCTCGCCGTGACGGTTGATCAGGCGGGCGCCGTGGGCGACCGATACGTTGTAGTTGGTGAAGCTGTAGTCCTTCATCAGGTGGGTGAAGGTTCCGCCGAAGCCGAACTCCAGATCGCAGAGCCTGCCGCCGGCACGGTAACCCATCGCCATGCCGTCGCCGGTCGTGTTGTCGACCCGGTGCGTGCCCTTCATCGAGGTCATTCCGGTCGCAATCACGGTCGTGCGAGAGCGGACGACGACCCGTTCGCCCGAGCGCGTGTTGAACCCGACGGCGCCGGCAACGGCGCCGCGCGTCGGATAGCGGCCGTCAGTGGTCAGCAGATCGGTGATGAAAAGACGGTCGAGAATCCGCACCCCCTGCGCCAGCGCACGGGCACGCAGGATCTCCATCGCCTTTTTGGGGTTGTACTGGAGGCATCGCACGGTGACCATGCCTCGGCTCAGGAAGCGCTTGATGCGCCCGTCGGCGTCGCGAACGATCGGTACGCCCCACCGCTCAAAGTCGCGAATGCGCTCACGCTGCAGTTTCAGCAGTTGCCAGGTCCAATCCTGATTGCACATGTAGCTGCCTCGGACGACGATCTCGTCGACCCAGGTCTGCAGATCGTCTTCGTCCATCGGTGCGTTGGTGACGCCGCCCGACATGGTCGAAGCACCGCTTCGGCTGACAAAGGCCTTGTCGACAAGAACCACCTTGTCGGCAATTTCAGACGCGCGCAGCGCCGTCCAGATGCCGCCGAACCCGCCACCGATGATGAGAACGTTGGCTTCGATCGTCGCGATGTCGCGGGAGATTGACATGCCAGAGTACAACCCTCACTGTGCGCATAGCGCACAAACGTGCGCTACGAGAACACGTACGAATGTTTCCTTGACCCAGAGAGAAGCGTCAAGAGGTTTGATCGAAATCAATGCCAGCAAAGGCCAAGTCAGCGAGGCGGCCGCGGACCTCGAGCCGACCGGCCGAACCGAGCGCATTTACAGCGCGGCGACCGCGGGCATTCCTGCAGGGATTCGCCAATGGCCTGAATGTCATTCGCTCGTTCGGCCCGCAGACGTCGGCGATGACCTTGAGCGAGGTCGCGAAGCTCAACGGCCTCACACGCGCGGCGGCGCGGCGCATCCTTCTGACAATGCAGGAGCTTGGTTATGTCGAGGCCCACGGCCGAACATTCCAACTTCGTCCAAAAGTGCTCGATCTCGGCTACGCCTACCTGTCGTCGATCAGCTGGATCGGCATCGCGCAGCCGATCGTCGAGGATATCGTCGCGAAGACGCGCATGCCGTGCAACGGCTCCGTGCTCGACAATCAGGACATCATTTATGTGCTGCGCGTATCGACGCGCGTCGAAATCCGAGCCGATCTGGCGATCTCCATCGGCAGGCGGTTTCCCGCCTATCTGACCGCCATGGGCCGGACCCTATTGAGCGGACTCCCTCCGCAAGACTTCGAGGACTATCTTGCGTCGGCGACGATTGCGCCATTGACGCGACGGACCGTCTCCAATCCGGCAGCGTTACGCAAGGTCATCGCGAGCGATCGCGCGCAGGGCTGGTCCTTCGTCAATCAGGAACATGCTACCGGCATTTGCTCGATTGGCGTTCCACTAAGGGACGCGCGAGCAAGGACGTTCGCCGCTCTGGGTATCGGCTGGGTGGTCACCGACGAGTCGCCGGAAAAGACGCGTGACCGCGTGCTGCCCGTCCTGCTGGCGGCGGCGACCGCGATCAATCGCCTGCTTCGCGTGCACGGGTCGGTCAGCGGGCCCTGAGGAACGATCCGATGGCGCACATCTCACCTATACGCCAAATGCCTCCCTGAAGAATGCGACAACAGCCTTGACCGCGACGTCGCGCGGGTGCGGGCCGTGACCAGTGGTTGCGCCGCGGCTGCCGCAGGCAGCTTCCGCGGCTTTCAGGAAGCTCGCCCAGTCGCCGTCCGACCGCAGGCCGCTCTTGTCCTCGACAATCACGCCGTCGTCCTCGACGCGAAACTCACACCCGGCGAGCACCAGCACATTGTCATGCCGCGTCGCCGGTTGCAGGCTGTCGAAGCTGTGACGCGCACCCGGCAACACAATCGTCCGCACATTTCCGCCTGCCTGCGTGAGACGCTGGGCGTAGCTCTGACACTTGTGCGGCGGCGCAAGCGTATCGTCACCGCCGAGGTAGATCAGGAGCGGCTTACGGGTCGGCTGTGGATTGCGCCATTGCGGGTTGCAGCCCGAATACATGGCGGCGAATGCCGCATAGCACGTTCCATCTCCAAGCACCGCGCGCTGCAGCCGTTCATCGTTGATGAAGACGGCGATCTGTCCGGCTCGGGAAAATCCGAGGAATCCAATGTGTGCCGGATCAATGCGTGCATCTCTCGCCATGTGCTCGAGCGCAAAGAGCACATCCGCCGTCTGCGCGGGAAACGACAGTTGCGCCTGGTTGGAGACTGTCTCACTGAATCCGCGCGAGCCAAAGCTGTCGACCACGAAGACGGCGATGCCTGCGACCGTGAGCGCCGATCCGTACAGATCCTCGCGGCCGGAAGCGAGACCTTGCGATCCGACGCCGATGATGACGAGTGGAAGCCGCCCCTTCACGCCTGGCGGCAACCGCAACGCGCCATAGACACGGATGGGCCGAAGCTGCTTCAATCCATTGAGCAAAACACGATAGTTCTCTGCATCGTAAGATTGGAATTCAACAGCCTCAGTTTCGTTCACAGCAGCCACGTTCATTTGGACCGGACAACGGCCTCCCGGACTAAGGCCGAAACGTCCTACTTGGGCAGGTAGCTCGTATCGACCATGGACTTGGTCGGCTGCTTGATATCGCCGAGTTCGACCAGCGTCTTCACCGTACCGTCGACGATCGCCTGCGGGACCGCCAGCTTGCGGCTGAACGGCTGCAGGTCTTTGACGTAATAGTCGTAGGTCAGCGCCGCCGACGTGGTGTCCAGCTTGGTGCCCTTCGCCAGGATGGCGATCGCCTCGTCACGGTTCTTGGGATCGTAGATCCAGTCGATCGCGGCGGAGAGCGCGCGCAGGTAAGCCTTCGCAGCATCCGGGTTCGCCTTCAGCCACTGGGGCCGGCCAAGAAAGACCAGGAAGCCGTAGTCCTTGGCATAGGCGCCTAGGTCGACCAGTTTCTTATAGCCCTGCTCCTGCGCCTTGAAGTCGAACGGCTGGCCTAGCAGCGCCGCCTGCACGGTGCCGCTGGTCAGCGCCGCAAAACGGTTCGGCGTTGCACCGTCGTAGACCTGATCGATGTCGGCGGGCTTCATGCCTTGTTCAGTCACCCACCGGTTCCAGACGATGGTCAGAAGATCCCTGTTGAACGGCAGAACGATCCGCTTGCCTTTAAGATCGGCGACCTTGTCGACGTTCTTGGCGCTCATGACCGAATAGGGATACTTGATCACCCCGCCGCCGATCATCACCGCATCCGCGCCCCTGGCAATGGCACGAAGCGCAGTATCGAACGTCGATACGGCGACGTCGAACGAACCGCCGGCGAGTTGTTGCACGGTATTGGCGACGTTGCCGACGTAGGTGATCTCGGCGTCGATCCCTTCGCGTCGGTAGAGACCCTTCTCGTTGGCAACGAAGTGCGGCCAGTCGGTGGCGATCGGCGCTACGTTCCCCACCCTTACCTTCTTCAGCGCCTGTGCCGGTGCGGACTGGGCGAACGCCAGAACCGGCAGCGCGGCGATCACGATACTTACGACCCAGTTCAGGCGCATCTGACCCCTCCCATACTCAATCCACGCAATCCGCGCCGTGGATTTCCTGTTGATCTTATGCCACCGGGCCCAATACAGCGGATACCGAATGGGCGCCAGGGATGCTGCGAGCGTAGACCAGCCCGCAAGGCTGCTCAATATTGAGCTCGCACACTGCGAAGGGTGCAACGGAAGCGAAGATGGATAGAGGACATCCGCTCAAGGTGGTCGGCACGCTTTTGCACCAGCCCGGAATTCCGCTCAGCGGACGCACCGGCGCGGCGCTGCGCGATTTCGCCAGATTACAACGTCGATGCCCGGTCTATTTCAATGGTACGACGCTGCTAAACTTCCCGTTGGGCGAGTTGTTGGCGAGCACGTTGTTGCCGTATGACTGCAACAGCCCGTTATTGATGGCGCTAACTCCCGGAGCATTCGCCGCGATGATCGAGTTGTTGACCCAGACGTCAGCACGAGACCCGTCAGCCACGAGTCCGGCCCCAGTATTCCGATTAACTTGAAGCCGATCGAGAACGACCCTGGCGATCCCAGCCCCGGTGGGCTTGACCTCTACACCTTTTACATTGTTCACAATGCTGCAATTCGACACAAAAATTCGGCTCATTCCGGCGTTCGGTACGATCTGGATGCCGGACCCGTTTGGCACGCCGCCCTTGAAGTTTTTGATCACGCAGTTCTCGACGTGCAGAGCCCCTCCGGCTAGGAATCTGATCCCGTTCAGTCCGGGAGACGTGGGAGGCGCTCCATCGATGATCAGGCCACGCAAGATGACGACATCGTTTACACCGGCATTGATGACGACCCCATTGGTGAGGGATGCGAGAATGCCGGCCTCGCCCGACCCGTCGTTGGTGATGCTGACCGCCTTGGTGATGGTCACAGCTCCGTAGCCGCCCGGGTCAAGCACGCTGATCTCGCCCCCGGCTGCCGTCTTGGAAATGGCACCAGCGAACGTCTTGCATGGAGCTGTGCGTGAGCACGGATTGGCGTCGTCTCCCACCCCGGACACCCACGTCCGGGTTGCCTGCGCGTGAGCCTGCCCCAGACCTGCAAGCAGCAATGCCGCTGCAGCGATCGACTGCGAGATTTTTGCCATCGCACAAGCCCCCCTTGGCCGAAATCTTGCTAGTGTCGTTCCGACTCGGAAAGTTCGCTCCGGCGCTGGCTGCAAACTCAAGCGAACTTCGGATTCGGGACACTGGCGCAAGCCATAGCATGCCTGCCCGTGAGCGAACATTCATTTGACGGCGTGGTGCTGAAGCCACGCCGCAGCCCCCCGCCGGCACCGTGTTTTCGGCCGCGACCGACAACAGTCTCGCTCCGCGACCGGAGCCCGTCGTCGGCATCACCGGTGCCTGAAACGCGGCCCACGCGCAACGAAAGCCGTGAGTGCGATACTAACGCTTGCGCTACCGACGCTATCGCTGTTTGCGTGGACGTTGGGAACGTTCCTCTTCGCCCATGCAATTCCGAATGTAGTCGCGGCGCCCGCGGCCGGCGATACCATCGGCGACCGCTTTCTTGAGGCATTCCAAGCGCGCTTCCTGCAAGCAAATCACCGCATGATCCGCAGCCTTGCGTCCGCGCAAGCCCTGCCGTCTTGCCTCTTGCCGGCACTCGCCACGCTTGCCGCTCGCGCGCCCGCGCCGAGCGGCACGCCGAGCCGCATTGGAGGCGGGCGGCGTCGCATCGGGGGCGGGCGGAGTCGCATCGGGAGCGGGCGGAGTCGCATCGGGAGCGGGCGCGGTCTGAGGGGTGGGCTCCGTCGGCGCACCCGTCTGGGCCATACCCATCTCAGGCAAAAGCAACAAGACAGTCGCGATCCCTGCAAGCAAAGCTGTTCTCATGCAGACTACTCCCAATCTCAGATCTGGTGGTGCGGGGTCAGGGACCCTTCACCGTTTCAAGGCAAATCCTGGCAGGATTAAGTTTGCCACACAGCGGCCTCCGACGCCAGCCGACGTCGATAGCCCGAACCGCCCTTCCGGCGAAGGCAACATGCGCGACCGGAGATCCAAGCGTATACGTTTGAAGGTACTGGCCGGCAACCCCCCGACAAGCGTCTCGCTGACCGAGGTCGAATGTCGCTAACCACGTCTCGCAACCTTTCCGACTCGGTGCGCGTTCGGAGTCTATTCACGACGCGGGGCCGCTCGCCAGCCCATTTCCCAGAAGGCGATTTCGAGCCGCGTAGCTTCCTTGAAGATTGCGATCAGATCGGCCTCCCGAGCGGGCGTGGCGTAGACGGCGGCAAGGTGCTCCAGCTGTGCCCGCGCTCTTGCCGCGACCTCCTGGTACGGAGCCCCGGCATATTCGGCGATCCAAACGCGATAGGGGTTGGTTTCGGCGTGCGCCTCGGGCCGTGCGGCGAGCCGTACCGCGATCTCCGCGTAGCCGATCACGCAGGGGGCAAGTGCCACTTGGAGCGCCAGCAGATCGCCGCGCATTCCCGTATCGAGCACGTAGCGCGTATAGGCCAGCATCGCGACCTCCGGAGACGCTTGCTCAAGATCAACCGTCGACAGCCCCCAGCCCGCACAGAGCTTGACGTGAAGATTCACCTCGACGTCAAGGATGGCTGACAGGCCGGCGGCAGCTTCGCGCATGTCGGCGAGCTTCGGCGCCTTGTAGACGGCGAGTGCATGGGCGCGAGCAAACTCGATCAGGAACAGATAGTCCTGAACGAGGTAGTGACGAAATGCTGCTTCGGCGAGCGAACCGTCTGCCATCCCGTTGGTGAAGGGATGGTCGGTGTAGGCGTGCCACTCGGCGGACGCCGCCGCCTTCAGACGCTCGAAGAAGCGCATGGGTTCCTGCCGGCCTTTCCTTCACTCCACGACGATTCGGTCCATCACTCGAAACATACCAGATGCGGCGCGCTGCACACCTCGCGTCGATGATCAATCGATAAGGCGATCAATAAACGAAGGAAATTTTAATTGAGGCGCCGGCTCCATGGGGATCGCACTTTTCGATCCTGCCTGGACGTCGACCGCGAATGTTGAGGCGGTCGCAGGGCTGAACTGCGCCCGTGCTGCGCCCTGCCGGCGGGCGCACCCTGCGGGGAAGTGGTCAATGCGTGCCGGTCCGTGGACCCGCCAAGGCTCGCTGCATGGGAATCAGGGCAGCCAACATCAAATTGCAATGGGCGTACTTGCAGTTGTGCGCTACAGGTTGTCTTTCGCGCTTATTGGTGAGTTCGTCGCATGGGTGATCATACGACTTCGAAGATCGCGGTTCGGGGCTGCAACATCGGCTTGATGCGCGGCGGCACGGGGCGCCCGCTGCTGATCCTGCACGGCGGCGGCGGGGCCGGGGGCTGGATGCCGTATATGGCGGACCTCGCTGCCCGGCACGAGGTGATTGTGCCCGAGCATCCCGGCTATGGGGCGTCCGACACGCCGGACTGGCTTGACACCGTTGCCGACCTCGCCAGCTTCTATCTCGATTTTCTCAATCAACTCGACCTGACCGACGTTGACCTCGTTGGCTTCTCGATCGGCGGTTGGATCGCGGCGGAGCTTGCCGTACGCAACACCCACCGGCTGGCGTCGCTGACCTTGGTCGCGGCCGCGGGCATCCACGTGCCTGACGTCGAGCAGGTCGACACCTTCCTATTGACCGACGAACAGCTCGTGCGCGCGATGTTCCACGATGAAGGCCGCGCCGATGCGATCGTCGAGCGGCTCAAAGACCCGGAATTAGAGGACATCGGCCTGAAGAACCGGACGACGACCGCCAAGCTGGCGTGGCAGCCGCGCGGCTACGACCCGCATCTGCACAAATGGCTGCATCGGATCGATGTGCCGACGCTGCTAATCTGGGGCGAGAGCGACCGCGTGTTCCCCAAGGATTATGCCTTCGCCTATCAGCGCCTGATCCCGCGGTCGAGGGCCGTGATCATTCCGGATTGCGGGCATGTTCCCCACGTGGAGCAGCGGCAGACCTTCGTCGCCACGCTCGAAGGCTTCCTCGAAGGCATGAGGGTCGCAGCATGAAAATCTTCAACTTCCATCTGATGCCGTACCGGCATGCCGACCTCGACGCCATCGAGCGGAACGGCTCCGCATGGGTCACCTACTCGAACCGCGACTACGACCCCGAGAAGGGCGCCGGACTCTATCATGAGTATCTCGATCAGATGGAATTCGCCGACCGGCTCGGCTTCGACGGCGTCTGCCTGAACGAGCATCATCAGACCGCCTACGGCATGATGCCGATTCCCGGCGTGCTGGCGGGGGCGCTGGCGCGCAGCGTGAAGCGCGCGAAGCTTGCGATCCTGGGCCGGGCCATCCCGCTGCTCAACAATCCGCTGATGGTCGCGGAAGAATACGCGATGCTCGACAACCTGACGCGCGGCCGCTTCATCGCCGGCCTCGTGCGCGGGATCGGCGCCGAATACCACGCCATGGGTATCAATCCGGCGCAGTCGCAGGAACGCTTCGCCGAGGCGCACGAGATGATCGTGCGCGCCTGGACCGTGCCCGGACCATTCCAGTATGTCGGCAAGCACTACCACTTCAACTACGTGAATACCTGGCCGCGGCCCTATCAGACCCCGCATCCGCCGATCTGGATTCCGTCGCAAGGCTCCGGCAGCACGATCCGCTGGGCGGCGCAGATGCGCTACACCTATTGTCAGACCCTGAGCCCGATCGCGCTGGTGGCGCGCTTCTTCCAGATGTACCGGGATGAAGCCGAGAAGTCCGGCTATCAGGCCACGCCCGATCAGCTCGCCTGGTCGAACACGATCTATGTCGCCGAGACCGACCAGAAGGCAATGCGCGAGGCGCGGCCGCATCTCGAGGCTCTGGTCAACCGTTTCTTGAAAATGCCGACCGAAATGCTCTTGCCGCCCGGCTACAGCAACATCGATTCGATCAAGCGTATTCGCGCCGCCAAGGTCACCGGCAAGCCCCAGACGATCGAGGAACTGGTGAAGAGTGGCGTCGTCATCGTCGGCAGCCCGAACACGGTGCGGGAGAAGCTCGCCGAGTATCAGGACCTCGCCGGCTTCAACACCTCGCTGACCAAGACCCAGTTCGGTACCCTGCCCGACGACATGACACGCGCCAACATGGTGGCGATCGCCGAGGAGATCCTGCCGCACTTCCGCAACCGCCTGCCGCAGGGCAAGCAGCAAGCCGCAGCGGAGTAGGGGCGAGGTGTGCCTCGCCCCTACACTACGGCGTCGTGCGTATTCGGAGGAGCAATCACCATGAATCTTCCGCGCCGCCAATTTCTGCAGCTTGCCGCGGCGGCCGCCGCGATTCCGGTCGTGTCGTACGGCGCGCTGGCGCAGAACTATCCGAACCGGCCGGTAAAGTGGATCGTTCCCTTTCCGGCCGGCGGCACCACCGACCTGGTCGCGCGCCTGTTGGGCCAATGGCTGTCCGAGCGCCTCAGCCAGCCGGTCGTGATCGAAAACAAGCCCGGCGGCGGTACCAATATCGCCGTTCAGGCAGTTGTCAGCGCGCCGCCCGATGGCTACACGCTGCTGTTCATACTCTCCACCAATGCGATCAACGTTTCGCTCTACAAGTCGCTTCCGTTCGATTTTCAGAGCGACATCGTGCCGGTGGCCGCGCTCGCCGAGTTACCGCTGGTGCTGATCGCGAACAACGACCTTCCGGCCAAGAATGTCCCCGAGTTCGTCGCCTATGCGAAAGCCCACCCCGGCAAGCTCAATGTCGGCTCGTTCGGCGCGCGCACCGTCGCGCATCTCGCGATCGAACTGCTCAAGTCGTCGACCGGGATCGATGTCGTCCACGTGCCCTATCGCGGCAGCGCGCTGCTCGTCAGCGATCTTCTGTCCGGCCGGATACAGGCCGGCATCGACGCGCTGCCGAACGTGCTGCCGCACTCCCGCAGCGGCGCCATGCGCGCGCTGGCGGTTCTCGCGCCCCAGCGGACGCCGGCGCTGCCCGATATGCCGACGATGGGCGAGACCATCAAGGGCTACGAAGTCAGCACCTGGTCGGGCGTCGGCATTCCGAAGGGCACGCCGGACGCGATCGTCGAGCGGCTCAATCGCGAGATCAATGCCGGGCTGCAAGACCCGGGCATCACCGCGCGCCTCGCCCAGGTCGGCGCCGTCCCGATCATCGTAACCCCGGCAGAGCTGCGCGCGCGCATCGCGGCCGATACCGACAAGTGGGCCAAGGTGGTGAAGGCGGCCGGCATCAAGCCGGACTGATCCGACGCATCGCCGGTGTCCCGGGCAAGATGTCAATCGGCGACGCCACCATGCATCAGATGACGCCGACCTCGCGAAAGCTGGCAATCTCGTCGGCGCTGTATCCGAACTCGCCAAGGATCTCGTCGGTGTGCTCGCCGTATTCCGGCGCGCTCCTGACCAGGCGGCTCCGCGTCCGGCTGAGCGTGAACGGCTGCCCGACGAGATTGATCGTACCGAGCGCCGGCGATTCGACGCCCTGCGCGATTCCAAGATGGCGAACCTGCGGGTCTGCGAAGGTCTGGTCGATCGTGTAGATCGGACCGCAGGGAATCCCCGCTTCGTTGAGGCGGTCGACCAGTGCGCCGCTGGTCATGGTCTCGGTAATTTCCATGATCAGTGCGTTGAGCGGATCGCGATTGCGCCGGCGGTCCTTCGGCGTGGCATAGTCAGGATGATCGATCAGATCCTCACGCGCGATTGCCTTGCAGAACCGCTTCCACATCACCGGCGTTGGCGCCACGTTCACATAGCCGTCCTTGGTCTTGAAGACTCCGGTCGGCGCGCCAGTCGGATGATTGTTTCCGGCCTGCCCGGCGACGTCCCCGGCAACGAGATAACGCGCCGCCTGAAAGTCGAGCATGAAGATCTGCGCCTGCAGCAATGAGCTCTGCACCCATTGGCCGCGGCCCGACCGTTCGCGTTCATAGAGCGCCACCAGAATTCCCATTGCGGCGAAGATGCCGGCGGACAGGTCGGCAAGCGCCGTGCCGACTCGCATCGGCCCGCGACCAGGCTCGCCGGTGACCGACATCAGCCCGGACATGCCCTGCGCAATCTGATCGACGCCGGGGCGGTCACGATATGGGCCGTCCTGGCCGAATCCTGAGATGCTGGCGTAGATGAGGCGCGGATTGACGGCGCTCAGTGCCTCATAGTCGATGCCGAGCCGCGTCTTTACGTCGGGGCGATAGTTCTCGACGATCACGTCGGCCCGCGCGGCCAACCGTCGCAGGACGGCCACGCCGTCCGGGCTCTTCAGATTGAGCGTCATCGCACGCTTGTTACGATGGAGATTCTGGAAATCCGGCTCGTGGCGCGCAGAGAAGTCTGTTTGCGTCGCACTTCCCCCTTCCTCAGGCATCTCGATCTTGATCACCTTCGCGCCCCAGTCGGCCAGTTGTCGAACACAGGTCGGTCCAGCGCGCACCCGCGTGAGATCCAGCACGGTGAGTGTTTCAAGCGCGGTCGATGCTAAGGCGTGGGTCATGTCGTTCGCTCTGCAATGTTGATTCGCCGATCAATCGTGACCGCTTCATCTATCATTGCATCGAAGCACCATGCATTCGCAAGATTGACGACCCCAGATCGCGCCAATAGGTTCTTGGAACAACAACGCGAGCCCGCGCCGAGCAACGGCATGCCGCCGGGGGCGCGCTCAACCGCGGTGACATGGGTGACACGGGGATGGATTTCGAGCTTCCGCCTGAAGTACGCATCCTCAAAGACACAATTCACAGATTCGTCGATCAGGAGTTGATCCCGATCGAGATGCGCTCGATGGATGGGCCCGATCTCAAACCCAACATCCGCAGGTGCCTGGAAGCGAAGACCCGCGAACTTGGACTTTGGCTCCTGGAAGTACCCGCGGAGCTCGGCGGCCAAGACCTCAGCCTGCTCGCCGTCGCTGCGGTCACCGAGGAACTGGCAAGGACGGTTGCACTGCCTGCGCGTGGCCCTGGAATCTTCGGGCCGGAGGTGCGCTCGATTCTGTTGTCGCTGTCGGATGCGCAGAAGGAGCGCTACCTCTATCCGGTGCTCCGCGGCGAGAAGTCGACGGCGTTTGCCCAAACGGAGCCCGACGCCGGAGCCGATCCCGGCGGCATGCGGACCACCGCCGTACGGCAAGGCGACCGCTACGTCATCAATGGCTACAAGCGTTTCATCGCGCACGCCAAGGATGCGGATTTTCTCCAGCTCGTCGCCGCTACCGACCCGAAGAAGGGGTCGCGCGGCGGGCTCACCGTCTTCCTCGTCGACATGGATACGCCCGGCGTCTCCATCGCTGGCCAGACAGTGCACATGATGGGCGACGTCACCTACGAGATCGCGCTCGACAACGTGGAAGTGCCGGTCGAGAATCGCATCGGCAACGAAGGCGACGGCATGAAGGCCGCGCAGACCTGGATCAACGCCAACCGGGTCAACCAGGCGGCGCGCGGCCTCGGCGTCGCGGCGCGCTGCCTGGAGATGATCACCAGCTATGCGCCGCAGCGCACCACCTTCGGCCGGCCGCTCGCTGACCGGCAAGCCGTCCAGTTCTCGGTCGCCGATCTGTATACAAAGCTGCAGGCGGGCCAGTTGCTGACCTATCGTACCGCCTGGAAGTTCGACACCGGCACGCTGCAGCGGCATGAAACCTTCATGACCAAGATTTTCTGTACCGAACTCGGTTTCGAGGCCGCCGACCGTTGCATGCAGTTCCATGGCGGACTCGGCACCGCGACGGAAATGCCGATCGAACGCATGTGGCGAGAGGCGCGCAGCTTCATGATCACCGGCGGCCCCGTCGAGATCATGCGCGCTTCGCTGGCACGAGAAGTCTTCACGCTATACCGATGACGAGATCGACGACGATCGCAACGCCAATGGCATTCGCCGGCGCCCCCGCGGAGGAGATCATCCGATTCGACCGCGTCAGCGTTCGCTTCGGCGATCAGTCGATCTTCGAAGATCTCTCGTTTTCGATCCGAAGCGGCGAATTTGTTTGCATCCTTGGCCCCAGCGGCTGCGGCAAATCGACGATCCTGCGGCTGATCGGCGATCTTTTGCCGGTGGCCGCCGGCACGATCGAGATTGCCGGCGCACCGCCGCACGAGAGCTGGGACAAGCTCGCCTACGTCTTCCAATCGCCGCGATTGGTGCCGTGGCGCACGGCGTTCGGAAACGTCATGCTCGGCGTGGAACTGCGGCGGCTGCCGCTGGATCACGCCGAAATCGGGTCTCTGGCGCGCACCAATCTCGAGTTTGTCGGTCTCGCGCGCGACGCCGGCAAGTATCCCCGCATGCTTTCGGGCGGCGAACGGCAACGCGTCGCCATTGCGCGGGCGCTGACCGTCAATCCCCTCATCATCCTGATGGATGAACCGTTTTCGGCCCTCGACGTGAACACGCGTCAAAGGTTGCGGACGGAGCTGTTATCGATCTGGCGCACGACCGGTAAGACGATCGTGTTCGTCACGCATGACATCGATGAAGCCTTGATCCTGGCGGATCGCATCCTGCTGCTGTCTGCCAAGCCGACCAGGATTCTGGAGGCGATTGAGATCGGTGAGCCGCGCCCGCGGCGCCTGGAGAGTGGCAGCGCGCTGAGCCAACGGCGCGATCGGCTTGTCGCCTCGTTCGAGGCAATGGAAACGCAAAGGGAGGTACGCTCATGAGAGGGAATCGACGTCTGGCATTTGTATCGACGCTGTTCGCCGCGGCGCTCGCGGTCGGTGGCCCGGCCGCCGCCAAGGACAAGCTGACCTTCACCTACAACACCGACCCCTCGCATGATGCCGCCGTCTGGGCGATCGCCAACGGCAAGGTCAAGTCCGATATCCTGGATATCGAACTGAAGCCGCTGAACATTCCGGCCGCGCAGCAGGCGATGGCGACCAAGCAGTTCGACGTCTACGAGAACGGCCTGCTGGCACTCGAATACGCCGCCGCGCAAGGCTTGCAGATGAAGATGATCGGGATCGAGCTGCGCTACCAGCCGGCCCCGGTGGGTTTCGGCATCTGGGTCAAGAAGGACAGCCCGATCAAGACGGTCCAGGATCTTAAGGGCAAGAAGATCGCTGTCGGCGGGTTGCGCTCGACGGTTCTTACGGTCATTCGGCTGGCGATGCAGAAGAAGTACGGCGTCAATGTTGCGCTCGACGGCGGCGACTTCAATTTCGTCCAGGTTCCCGGGCCGGGAATGCTGCCGGCGCTGCAGACCGGCCGCGTCGATGCCGCAGCGCTCAGCCACATCCAGAGCTGGCAGGCGCGCAAGGGCGAGGACTACCGCATGCTCATCAATTCCGGCGAGGACCTCAAGGAAGTCTTCGGATTCCGCGTCATTACGACGGTGCTGATGGGATACAAGGATCGCGTCGAGGCCAATCCAAAGCTCTACCGTGAATTCTTGCGGATGCTCAAGGAGTCCTCGGACTACGTGAAGAAGAACCCGAAAGAGGTGTTCACCGCACTCGCCGCCAAGGCGAAGATCGACCCCGCCTTCTTCGAGGACTGGTTCGCCAACTACTCGGAAATCCCGATCTCGATTTCCGATCAGGACATTCAGACGATCAACCGCATCTGGGAGATGGCGAGACAGATCGGCATGTCGAAGAATCCCGGCGACGTACGGGACTGGATTTGGGAAGGAGCGATACGCGAATAGCGCGAACGACGCGCAATCCGGGACATCGCAGTGCTGACGCGCGGCGTCATGACACGCTGGTCACTGGCAACCAGGCGGCGATGGGCGACGCACATCTTCACGGTGCTCGTCATCGCCGCTTGGGCCATCGGCTCCAGCGGCGTGCCATCCTACCTGTTTCCCGACCCCGTCACGGTATTCCATCGGTCGGTGGAGTTCTTTCTCGGTTACAAGTTGTTCAGCCATGTAGTTGCCTCGGTCACGCACGTGCTGGTCTCGCTCACACTGGCATTCCTGCTCGGCGGTGCATTGGCGTTGATGGCACATTATGTGCCCGTTACGCGGGCCATGGTGCATGGCCGGATCACGCCATTCCTCAATTCCTTCTCCAGCGTCGGCTGGACCTTGCTCGCGATCCTTTGGTTCGGCCTCAACACCGGCACGGTGATCTTCGCGATCACCGCCATCATCCTCCCGGTCTGCATCATCAATCTCCAGGCCGGGCTCGAAAGCATCGACGCCGAGATGGCGGAGATGGGCAGGAGCTTTACCCGCAACTGGGGCCGCTATTTTCGCCTGCTCGTGCTGCCGGCGATGATCCCGTTCATGTTTGCAACGGTGCGCATCAGCTTCGGCGTGGCCTGGAAGGTTGCCTTGACGGCCGAGCTGTTCGGCGGCAATTCAGGCTTCGGATTCGTGATCAACCTGGCGCGGCAATCCTTCGATTCATCGCAGATCTTCGCCGTGATCACCATCATCGTCGTCATCTATGTCATCACCGACAACCTGGTTCTGGCGCCGATCCAGCGCCGGCTCGTGAGGCACTACGCCGATGACTGATGTCGTCACGACCTCGGCACCGCACGCCACCGCGGACGGCGGCGTGAGACATGCGTTCCTGTCCCGGATCCTTGCGGATGGCTTGATCGCCGTCGTGATCGCAGCCTGGTGGCTGATGTCGCAGCGATTGCCGGCCATCGTGCTGCCCGGCCCTTGGGCCGTCGGCAAGGCTTTGGTCGATCTGTTCACCGATCCTGATTCGCTGATGCACATCGCGGCGACGGCGCTGCGGGTGATCGGATCGGTCGTCTTCGCGACACTGATCGGCGCGTTCCTGGCCGGGCTCACCTACTACACCCCGGTCCTACAGGACGTCATACTCAAGCGAATCCAGCCGTTCCTCGGCGCAATGCCTTCCCTGGGTTGGGCGATCCTCGGCCTGATCTGGTTCGGGGTCGCCGACCTCACCGTCATCTTCATCCAGACCGCGATCCTGATCCCGTTCTGCCTGATCAACTTCACGCAGGGGCTGCGTGAGCTTGATACCGAGATCATCGAGATGGGGCACAGCTTCACACGCTCGAAGCGATTGATCTTCCTGAAGCTGATCGTTCCGTTGATGCTGCCCTATACGGTCGCCGCGCTCCGCCTGGCTTACGGTGTATGCTGGAAGATCGCGCTGGTGTCTGAATTGTTCGGCGCCGAGACCGGGGTTGGCTACGTCATGCTGCAGGCGCAGATCCTGTCCGATGCGACCACAGTGATAGCCACTTGTCTGGTCATCGTCGTGATGTTCGCCGCCGGGGATACGTTCGTGCTTCGGCCGCTGTCCAGGATCGTTGCCCGCTGAACCCATTTTGCTTCGAACAGCCATACGGAGTCGAACCACCATGGACCTCAATCTCAAGGGCCGCACTGCCCTGATCACCGGCGGCTCACGCGGCATCGGCGAATCGGTCGCCAAGGTTCTCGCGGCGGAAGGCTGCGACCTGACGCTGGCGGCGACCGATTCTGCGAAACTAAAGAGCGTCGCCGACGAGATTATCGCCGCTCACGGCGTCAAGGTCGTAACGCACAGTCTCGACTTGTCGAAGCACGACAGCATCAAGCATCTCGCCGACGTCGCAGGTGATTGCGACATCCTAGTCAACAATGCCGGGGCGATCCCGCGCGGCTCGCTGTACGACGTGACACCGGAAGCCTGGCGACGCGGCTGGGACCTCAAGGTGTTCGGTTATATCGACCTGACGCGCTACATCCTGCCGCGGATGACGGCGCGCAAGAGCGGTGTCATCGTCAATGTCGTCGGCATGGCCGGCGAGCGCCCCGAGCCCAACTACATCGCGACATCCTGCGGAAATGCGGCGCTCATGATGTTCACCCAATGCCTCGGTGGCGAGAGCGTGCGCGACGGTGTCCGCATCGTGGCGGTCAATCCGGGCCCGATCATGTCGGATCGGCATCGCAAGGGTGCCGAACGCGTCGCCGAGCGCGAGCTCGGCAGCAGGGATCGCTGGCCGGAACTGTACAAGCGCTTTCCGATCGGACGGCCCGGCCGTGTTGAGGAGGTGGCCTATATGGTGGCGTTCCTGGCCTCCGATCTCGCCTCGTATATCAGCGGCGAGACGATCAGAATCGACGCCGGCCTGAAAGTCCGCGATCCCGTCTATTGAGCATGCGCGGGACCGGTACAGCGACGAGTTGAACCGACACCAATCGCAATTCGCGAGCGGTCCGTTGGAGCCGCATTGATGCCAATCCCGATGTTCATGGTGGGCTATCCGGCACGCCACATTGGCCGTGCTGTCGCTCCGATGGACTGGATGTGCACTGATTGACAGTGTACATAGTAAAGTTGCTGTGCCGTCCTCATTTGGTCCTTGGCTTCGCAGGATAATGATGACGACCTACCAAGCACGGGCTGCACATCCCCTCCGCGATATCAAGCGTGAAGAGCCGAAAGGGAGAGTGTGATGACAGAGCGCAATCCTGGTCTATTCGGCGGCAATAAATTCAAGCTCGGAGTTTTCGGCGCCAATTGCTCGGGCGGGTTATCGCTCTTGAAGGAGCGGTGGTCCGGTGAATGGGACGACAACGTGAGCCTGGCGAAGCTCGCGGACGACGCAGGCATTGAATGCCTCGTGCCGTTACAGCGGTGGAAGGGCTATGGCGGCGCGAGCAACGTGAATTCCCATTGCCTGGAAAGCATCGCCTGGGCCTGCGGGCTGCTGGGCCAGACACGGCACATTTCCATCTTCGCGACCGTGCACGCGACCCTGCTTCATCCTGTTTTCGCCGCCAAGCAGATGGCCACCGCCGACTACGTGGGGCACGGCCGCTTCGGGGTCAATCTGGTGCCTGGATCGAATGCCGGCGAGTTTCGGATGTTCGGCCAGGAGATCGACGAGCATCTCGACCGTTATGCCATGGCGCAGGAATGGTGGGACGTCATTCGCCGCATCTGGTCCAGCCAGGAAGAATTCGACTTCGACGGCCGCTATTTCAAGCTGGAGGGCGTGATCGGGCGGCCCGGCCCCTACGGCGAGAGGATTCCGCCGATGATGAACGCTGGCGCCTCGCCGGTCGGCCGCGACTTTGCGATCCGCAACTCGGATTTTCACTACGACTGGTGCCAGACGCCGGAGGATAGCCGCGAGCGCATCAAGGAGAGCAAGGTGCGCGCGGTGCCGCGGGTGTTGCAAGTGTGGTCGCCCATCAGCGTCGTCTGTCGACCGACGCAGGCCGAGGTCGATGAGTTCCTCAATGCCTGCGTCGAGAACGCGGACTGGGGGGCCGTCGATCGGCGCAACGCCAGCCGCCTGGCGCCGCGCGGCTCGAAGTCGCAGTCGCCGGAATCGGTGGCGGCGATCCGGCAGCACGAGCAGGCGCGCGCGGTCATCGCCCGCGACCACTACTCGATTTTCGGCACGCCCGACCACGTCGCCAACGAACTGGCTCGCTTGAGCGACGCCGGGTTCGACGGCGTCGCCGCCATCTTCGTCAACTACCTGCAGGAGCTGCCCTACTTCGTGCAGGAGGTGATTCCGCGGCTTGAGCGCCGCGGTCTGCGCCGGCCGGTGTCGGCGGTGCGGCTGGCGTCGTAAGGCGCAATAGCGCAAGCGTGTTGCGCCGCTAATCCTGCATGGCGGAAGACGCTCTGATGTCAAAAGGGACGGCGGGCCGCCGTTGATAATATTCCTATTTTGCGCTATGTGTTCTTTGTCCCATCTCCCCCGCATTGCACTCATGAGGCAGTGTTCAGGGCGGAGGCGGGAACGGCGCCGGATACAGTGTCGTGACGGAGCGCCGGGAGGCGCCGCTCTCCTACGTCACTGGAGGGCGGGGACGCCTCGCATAGCAGTCAAGCGTGCGCAGACTGCGTACACTTGTCTGCGGGTGTTCCCGGCGGGCCTACGTTACTGGCTCGCCATGGGGGTGCCGTAGCGCAGCACCCCAGGCGCCTCACACAAGTCGGGTTTACCCGACTTGTGCATTTAAGAATGCCGATCTCGGCTAAAGCCGAGATCGGATGCGCTCCATTCCCTCTTCGGAGGGGAGGAAAAGGGACACCGGCGCGCCCGCGCCGCAAAGAATAGGGCAGGCGGAGTTTTGCACTTTTCTCAAACCTCTCGGCTATCACCCCGGCCAAGCGGCCGAAGGCTGCGCGAGCCGGGACCCATACATCCCGACGCTGGTGAGGCGACGTGGATCCCGGATCGGCGCTTCGCGCCGTCCGGGACGACGGCGGAGAAGTTTGTGTCGTAAGGCCCACAAGCGCATCACTGTCGGCGCGGCAGCGCATAATCCTCCCGCAACAGCGCGCCGCAATCGGCAACCGATGGGCTGATCGACAGCGTGCGAAGCACCAGCCATAGCTCCGCGGCCTGCGCCAGGACAACCTTCGTCCGCAGATCGGTCTCAAGATCGTTGATAGCGGGTACCGCGTCCCAGCCGCCGCCATTGATGTAGATTGCTTCCAGCGGGCTCGCGAGCTTCAAGAAGCCGCTGCGGCAGTACCGATACACATGCTCGCCACCGACCTCGTCCAGCGCAGGAAGGGAAGTCGTGTAAAGCGCTTCCTCCTTCCCGCCCATCCGGTACCCGCCGAACGGAATTCCCTCGATGTCGAAACGGCGGAAGTAGCGGACGATCGCGTCGTTGAGTTCGGTGCCGTAGTAGCTGGCGATCGCAACGCGTTTGATGCCCATGGCCTGCAGGGCGATGGCATGCGGTTCCATCTGCGTGATGACCGGGATGCCGAGCTTCTGGGCTAGCCGGTCTCCAAACTCGCGCTCGAAATCGAGTCCCTTGAGCAGCACCGGCGGCGTCCCGCCGACCGAAATGATGTCGCAGTCGGCACCTTTGAGGTCTTCGGCAATCTGGGCCGCGCGCTCGAACCCCTGTTCAAAAGTCTGGCGGTCGCTCGAGCGAAAGCCGATGAAGGTGGGAATGATCTCCACTCCGGCAGGGACGCGGTTGTACCAGAAGGCGAAGGCCTTGCCGCGGTGGGTCGGATTGATCAGGCCGATTCGTGCTCGCCATGCATACATCGTTGCACCATGTCACTGAGGTTTCGGTTGTGTGTGTGCCCGGCGCGGGCCTCAGCATGCCGGTACGGCGCTGACCATTCGGCCGGCCGCCTTGTCATTCCTGGAACGTTTCCTCCCGCTTCCTTCGCAACTGCGGAAATATGATCAAGCCGAGGACAATCACCGTCAGCAACAATAGCGTCGCGGAGATCGGGCGCTCGATGAAGATCATCCAATCGCCGCGCGCGAGTACTAGCGAACGCCGTAGATTCTCCTCCATGAGCGGCCCGAGGATGAACCCGAGGACCAGGGGCGCAGGCTCGCAGCCCAGCCGGAACATCACGTAGCCGAAGACCGCAAAGGCGGCGGTCAGCACCAGCTGCGCCGCGGTGGTATTGGTGCTGTAGACGCCGATCAGGCAGAACAGCAGAATGGCCGGATACAGGAGCCGGTACGGTACCGAGAGAAGCCGGACCCAGATGCCGATCAGCGGCAGATTGATCACCAGCAGCATGAGGTTTCCGATCCACATGCTGGCGATCATTCCCCAGAACAGGTCCGGCCGCTTGGTCATCACCGCCGAACCCGGCTCGATACCGTGAATGATCATTGCGCCCATCATCAGCGCCATGATCGCATTCGACGGAAAACCGAGCGTCAGCAGCGGAATGAAGGAGGTTTGCGATGCCGCGTTGTTGGCGGATTCCGGCCCCGCCACGCCTTCGATAGCGCCCTTGCCGAAACGGCTCGGGTTCTTGGCAATTTTCTTCTCGACGGTATAGCTCGCGAATGACGACAGCAGCGCCCCGCCGCCCGGCAGAATCCCGAGGATCGAGCCCAGCGCGGTGCCGCGCAGAACCGGCCGCCACGAATCCCGGAAGTCCTTCCTGGTCGGCCAGATGCCTTTGATCCTGGTATTGACGGCGATCTGCTGAGCGGCCGGTTGCTCCAGGTTCCGGACTATCTCGACAATGCCGAACATGCCGATGACCAGCGGAAGAAAGTCGATACCGTCCCAGATCGCGGAAATGCCGAACGTGTAGCGCTGGAGCCCGGTGTCGACATCGGTGCCGACGATGCCCAGCATGAGACCGACGAGAACCATGCCGATCGCCTTGACCACCGACCCGTGCGCCAGAACGGTCGCGGTCACGAGGCCGAGGATCATCAGCGAGAAATACTCCGGCGAATTGAACCGCAGGGCAAAGATCGCCAGCGGCAGCCCGAAGGCGGCGATGAACACAGTTCCGAAGCAGCCGGCAAAGAAGGACCCGAGCGCGGCCACGCCCAGTGCCGCGCCGGCGCGGCCCTGCTTCGCCATCTGATGGCCGTCGATGCAGGTGACGATCGAGGAGGCCTCCCCCGGCATGTTCACCAGGATCGACGTGGTCGAGCCGCCGTACTGCGCGCCGTAGTAGATGCCGGCGAGCATGATCAGGGCGGACAGCGGCTCCAGGCCGAAGCTGATCGGCAGCAGCATCGCGATGGTGGGGATCGGACCGATGCCGGGCAGCACGCCGACCAGCGTGCCGAGCAGGCAGCCGAGCAGCGCAAAGCCGATATTCTTCAGCGACAGCGCCGCACCGAATCCGGTCGCCAGGTGCTGGAAGAGATCGAGGTCCATCCTATCTGTCCCACCACAGCGGAAGCGGTTGCGACAGGCCGTAGACGAACGCCGCGACGACGAACACGGTCAGCCCGGCACCGAGCAGCAGCGCTTCCGCCAGGTTGACCTCGCGCCGCGCGTACGCAGCCGTCACAGTCAGGGCCAACGACGCGATGACCAAGCCCGCGGTCTGGATCAGCGCGGCGAACAGGAGAATCGTGCCGACGATGAACAGGAGCGGCCTGAGGCGAACGTCGCCGATGCCCGGACCGTCGATGGCGACCGAGCGAACGGCGAGGATCACGCCGATGCCGACGATCATCCAGCTGAGGACCGTCGGAAAGTAACCCGGACCGATGCGAAAGCCGGAGCCGAGCGCAAGGTCCTTGGCAAAACAGGCGCCGGCGAGACCGAACGCGATGAAGACCAACGCCGCTCCAAGATCCTGCGGGCTTTTCACGCGCAGCAACGCTGGCCCTCCCCCCGCGTGGTCGCCTCCAAAGGTGTTCAGGCCCGCAGCTCAGTTCACTGCTGCGGAAGGCCTGCGTCGCGGATGAGCTTTCCCCATTTTGCCGTTTCACTCACCGTATGCGCGCGGAGAACCTCCGGACTTCCCGGGAACGGCTCCGCCCCGATCGACTTGATGAACGCCTTGCTGTCCTCCTGGCTCAGGATGGTCCCGTACCACTTGTTGACCTTGGCCACGATCTCCGGCGGCGTATTCGCCGGCAGCCAGGCGCCGAACCAGGAGCTCAGGTCGAAACCTGGAACGCCGGCTTCACGCATTCCCGGCAGATCCGGAGCGACGCTCGAGCGCTCCGCCGTTGCCACCGCCAACAGCCGCAGCCGGCCTTCCTTCGCCGGAGCGAGTGTATACGGCGCGTCCGCGATCATGTAATCGAGCAGGCCGGCGAGCAGGTCGCGATGAATGTCCGGTGTGCTGCGGTAACGGACAGCCGTCGCCTTTGTCTCGGTGACCGTCTTGAAGAGATGACCCGAGACCGTCTGGAACGGACCGCTCACGCCGTACGATGCCTTGTCGCCTTTGGCTTTGAGATGGGCGACCAGCTCCTGCATGGATTTGATCGGCGAGCTCGGCGCGACCCCGAACGTGAATGCGAGGCGCAATAGCGGCGATACCGGCGCAAAATCCTTGGCCGGATCGAACGGCAGCTTCTTGAACAGATGGGGATTGGACGCCATCGTCGAGTTGCCCGGCGCAATCAGCATCGTGTACCCGTCCGGTCGTGCGCGCGCCACGGCCTCCGCGCCGATGTTTCCGATCGCCCCGACCTTGTTCTCAACGATGACAGGCTTGCCGGCCAAAGGTTGCAGCTTGTTGGCGAAGAAGCGCGCAATGACATCGACGCCGGTGCCGGCAGCGAAACCGATCACGATGCGGATATCCTTGGAGGGGTACTCTTGCGCGTGTGTCGGCACGCCGAATCCGGCGAGCAGGAGCAAGGCGAGAATGCGTGTCGCCGCCCACCGAATGTTGAAGCATTTCATCTTCGACCTCCCTCTCACTTGGACCTTGCTCTGTTACTGCGCGCGCCAAATCGGGCGGTGCGGCATTGAAGACAAGTTCATCGATCGATTTGTCGCGGGCCACTTCGAGGTGACCTTTTGGTTCGACAGATTGACAGGATACTGTTCATATGCTCACTGTCAAACCATCCTCGTACTTGCGGGTATTCGTCCATCGTGCGTCGTTCCGAGATTAGGTTGATCGACGGCATTGCGGACAACCTATTCACGAATGATCGCCGGGTTGCCGCTTCGCCGGCGCAGTGATCGCCCGGCCGCGCTGCCACCACCGGCTCTCACATTTGCAGGGATTTGCGATGCGGGTGCAGGAGGCAATTAGCGTTGTGGATCTCGAACGGCTCGCAAAGCGACGCCTGCCGCGCATCTTGTTCGAGTGCATCCAGAGCGGAGTCGAGGACGAGTCTGGTGTTGCCCGCAATTCCGCAGGGTTTCATCAGCATCAGTTGCTGCCGCGCCACCTCGTCGACGTCAAGGAACGGGATCAATCGACGACCATCTTCGGCCGAACCTACGCGAGCCCGTTCGGCATCTCGCCGACCGGCATCGCCGAGCTATTCCGGCGCGGCGCGGACCTGATGCTGGCGCAGGCGGCCGCAGGCGCCAACGTCCCGAGCATCATGTCGGGATCGAGCATGACGGCGCCCGAAACGATCTCGAAGGTTGTGCCGAATAATCCGTGGTATCAGCTCTATGCCGCGCGTGACCCGAGTATCTCTGACGATTTCGTTCGGCGCGCCCGCGATTGCGGCTTCCAGACGCTGGTGCTGACGGTTGACAATCCGGTGTTTCCAAAATTGGAACGCGACAAGCGGAACGGGTTCTCGGTTCCGTTCCGCCTGACGCTGCCGATCATGCTCGATGCGCTGCGCCGTCCGGGATGGACCTTTGAATATCTGCGGAACGGTGGAATGCCGATGATGCATACATGGGCGCCTTATGCGCCCGCGGGCGCGACCGCTGCGGAGGTTTCGGCGTTCCGGCGAACCCAGAATCCCTCGGTGCAGACGTGGCGCGACCTCGACCGGTTCCGCCGCCTCTGGCCAGGCAACCTCGTCGTCAAGGGATTGGCGCGACCGTCCGACGCGGTGCGAGCCGCCAATGCGGGCGTTGACGGCATCATCGTTTCCAATCACGGCGGCAAGACGCTCGATCGTGCGCCAGCGACCGCCGATGCCCTGGTCGGCATTGCGGCGGCGGTCGGCGACAAGATCGTCGTCATGCTCGACAGCGGAGTACGCCGCGGCTCCGACATCGTGGTCGGGCTCTGCCTAGGCGCCAAGTTCGTATTCGTAGGACGTGCAACGCTCTACGGCGTCGCCGCCGGTGGCATGGCCGGTGCCCGGCGCGCGCTCGATATCCTGCGCGAGGAGCTCGACATGACGTTGGCGATGATCGGCTGCCCGAACGTTGCAGAGCTCGGGCCCGACTTCCTTTTCAACCACCAGCGGCGCGAGGACAATCGCTTCGGCGGAACGCAATGATCCGGCTGCCTGGCGAGGTCGCGCGGCGGACTGAATTCTAACGCCGACTGACGATCTTGAGCGGGACGCGCGAAGCATCATTGTTGAGTTCGACCAACTCGGCCAACAGCACTATGAAGCGGCGCCGGTCGCCGGGCTTCAGGGGTGCCAGCAGGCGTTGCTGCACCTTCATGACCGCCGGCTCGACCTCGCGCAGTCGGCGGCCCCCCTCGCGGCTGAGGCGAAGCATCTTCACCCTCTTATCGTCGGGGCTCCCGGAGCGATGGATCAGCCCCTTCGCTTCAAGCCGCTCCAAGACATTGCCGAGAGTCGAGCGATCGAAGGCAACCAGATCGGAAAGCCGCGTGGCATCGATACCCGGGTTTTCCCGGATCGCGACCAGCGCCGCGTACTGGACGGGCGTAATGTCGAAAGGCGCACACTCCTCCATGAAAATCGATACTGCGATCTGCTGTGCGCGCCGGACCAGGTGGCCTGGTTTGGCGTACAGGTCATCCATCGACATGAAATCACTCCGCGCCCCAGCCGGCATACTTCCTCGCGCGGCGAGTTTCGTAACCACCGGGATTGGAAGCCACTACGATGACGTTGGATATGACCCAATGTACACTGTCAATCAGTGTACTGACCAGATCGTAAAAAATGTGAAATCCGGTTCTTGGCGCCGAGGTGGGCGCGTCTGCTTCAAGATAACGGACATGCGCTCGGCGAACAGGCGTGCCACGACGTCAATGCCACCTCCCCGGCCGGACACTGACAACGAGCTGTGTTACGTGAAGGATAGGCATCCTGCTGTGCCCGAACAGAAGCAAGCCGGTATCCCTCGCCGATCGCGTTCCATTCGGTTGCACTCTCAGGCATCCTGTTGCGCGAAACCGGTAGCATATCGGAGGGAACGGATTTACTCGATCATCTGCTTAGTGATCGACGCGTCGTCGGCTCTCGGCGGACTGGAATGCGTTGGGACAGGTAGGCCGACCGCTTGGCGGAAGAGGTCCAACCGAGGGGCCCCTCTCGCAACCGGCGGCGCCCCATTCCTAGCGACGAATGAGGTGCCGCATCCCCTTGCCGCGGTATCCTACAGCGCGGAAAGGGCAGGTATGGCGATGGAATTCGGTGTCCTTGATCATCTCGACATCAGCAGTACGATTCCGCTGCAGGATCACTACGAGAACCGGCTGAAGTTCATCGAGGCGCTCGATAGCGCCGGATTCTACGGATTTCACGTCACCGAGCATCATGCGACCCCGCTTGGTGGAGCAGCGTCGCCCAGCGTCTTTCTGGCGGCGGCCGCGCAGCGGACGAAGACGATCCGCCTTGGAACACTGGTCTATTCGCTGCCGACGCATCACCCACTGCGGCTCATTGAAGAAATCTGCATGCTCGATCAATTGAGCAACGGCCGCATCGATATCGGATTCGGACGCGGCTCGGTGCCGTTCGAGCTCAGCTATTTTGGGGTGAACCCGGAGCACGCCCGTTCGATCTATGACGAGGCACTGCATATTGTGCTGCAGGGTTTGCGAACGAGAAAATTGAACTACCAGGGAAAGTACTTCCAGTTCACCGATCTGCCGTTGAAGCTCGAGCCGCGGCAGAAGCCAAACCCTCCGCTGTGGTACGGGGTCCACTCGGTGGAGAGCGCCGAACGCGCAGCCCGTTCCGGCTTCAATATCGTCTGCAACCAGCCGTCCAAGAACTCCGCCGAGTTCATCAAGGCCTACCGGGAAACGTGGCGTCAGACCCAAGGGAATGGAGCCGAACCGAAAATCGGACTGCAACGCGCGGTCCACGTCGCTCCGAGCGACGCCGAAGCCTTTGCGACGGCGCACAGGGCCTATGCGGCCTTCCTGGAAAGCTTCCGCTTCGTCACGAAACGTCACGGCGCCGAAAATCGCCTGAGCGGACGGGAAAACGATTTCGCCGAGCTTATGGACATCGGACGCGGTGTTGCGGGCAGTCCCAGGATGGTCGCGGACTACCTTGAGCACGACCTGCGCAGTGCCGGGGCCAATTATTGCATCATGTATTTGGCATTCGGAGACCTCACGTTCGGCGAAACAATGCAGTCTGTGCGGTTGTTTGCTGATGCCGTCATACCCAAGCTCAAAGGCGTTGCGGGGGCCGGGGCGACGGCCATAGCGGCGGTTTGAGACACCGCGGCAGCTATCGGCGGCATACAAGCCCAGCCAAGTATCCATCCGGCGTGACGGCTGGCGACCGCAAGGGGGTCCATAGCGGGGCACCGATGGATCGTGGTCTTCTTGTTCCGATCAAGTGAAATTTGTACAATCGCAAGCAGACGAAGCCTCAACATTCGGTCAAGAATACGTGGGGGAGACATGCTTGCCGGGTTGCCGTCAATATCGGAACTGGAGGGCAGGTGCGATGCGCTGCTCGCCGGCCCTTATAGCCTCGTGGCGGACGACGTTCCGACGACCCAGCGATACCTGTCCAAGGTCACCGAAGGCCGCGCACACCTGCATGCGTCGCCAACCAGCAGCGGCGTGGTGAGCTTCTCGGCCTTGGAAATGGCGCTGGGCGCCGTTCAATTCCAGGTCATGACATCCTTTTGCCAGGGACAATGCGAGCAGTCGACGACTCGCACCCCCGGAAATCGCATTCTCCTGCATGTCCCGTTGCGAGGCACTATCGAATGCAGCCAGGGCGCGCGCTCTGTTTCCGTCAATCCGGGCGAGTTGCTGGTCGTCGGAGCGCCGGGAAAGGTCTGGAAGACGTGGTCGGGTCACCGGACGTGGCTGGCTGTGGCGGTGGACCGTCGCGCGCTGCAGCGGGCGCTGTACGGCTCGGCCGCCGCGCTGGCGTTGCTGTTCGGCGCGTTCGCGTTCTTCTTCGGCCGCGCGTCCAGAGCGCGCCGTGTCTCTGAGCAGTTGGCCCGGCAGAAGGAGCGCAGCGAGGCGCACCTGGCGCAGGCGCAGCGGCTGGCCGGGCTGGGCAGCTGGGAACTGCACGCTCTCGAGGACCGGATCACGTGGTCGGCCGAGCAGGCGCGCCTGCTCAACTGGCCGCACCCCGAGCCCCCGGTCGGCGTCGCGGCCGCGCTCGAGCTCATCGATCCCGAGGACCGCCCGAAGGTCGCTGCCGCGCTGGACGCGGCGCAGCAGACCGATGGGCCGGTGTCGTTCGACTTCCGCGTCAGCGGCGCCGACGGCGTTCGCATCATTCATTGCCAGGGCGAGGCGCTGCGCGACGCCGACGGGCGCTGGGTCGGGCTGATCGGGACCTGTCAGGACGTCACCGAGCGGTTTCGGCGCGCGGAGGCCGAGCGCGCCAACCAGGCCAAGAGCGAGTTTCTCTCGCGCATGAGCCACGAGCTGCGCACCCCGCTCAACGCCGTCCTGGGTTTCAGCCAGTTGCTGGCGACCAGCGAGCTGCAGGACCGCCAGCGCGCCAACGTCGACCAGATCCTGACCGCCGGACGGCATCTGCTGACGCTGATCAACGAGGT
>WHTM01000059.1 GCA_009377755.1 Hyphomicrobiales bacterium
GCGCTTCTTCAACAAGATCAAGCATTTTCGTCGCATCGCTACACGTTACGAGAAGACTGCGGTATCGTTCGCTGCCATGCTGTCCCTGGTCGGCGCCATGATCTGGCTGCGGTGAATGTCAACAGGGCCTAGTGTCCCGATCCGAAGTTCGCTTCACATCGCGGCGCTATCAGCCAAATACAGGAAACCGACCGTGATTGATCTTTACACCTGGACCACGCCGAACGGACGCAAAGCCTCGATCCTGCTTGAGGAACTCGGACTGCCTTACACGGTGCATCCGGTCGATATTTCCAAGGATGAGCAGTTCAAGCCGGAGTTCCTCAAGATCAGCCCAAACAACCGTATTCCCGCAATCGTCGATCGCGAGACCGGCATTTCCCTGATGGAGTCCGCCGCGCTGATGATCTATCTCGGTGACAAGACCGGCAAGCTGCTGCCCAAGGACGGCGAGCCGCGCTACCGTGTGCTCGAATGGCTGATGTGGCAGATGGGCGGCCCAGGTCCGATCCTTGGCCAGGTCCACCACTTCGTGAAGTACAATCCCGGCAAGGCACCCTATGCCGAGGAACGGTTCCTGAAGGAGGCGCACCGTCTCTATGGCGTGCTCGACCGGCGGCTCGCCGAGCACGAGTTCGTCGCCGACAATTACTCGATTGCCGACATCGCCATCTGGCCATGGATCTCGCGCTTCGACTGGCAGAACATCGACCTCAACCAGTATCCCAACGTCAAGCGCTGGTACGTGACGATCGCCAAGCGGCCGGCGGTGCAGAAGGGCTACGACGTGCCGAAGAAAGTGCAAGACATTCCCATGCCGGCATAGGCGGTGATCGGGATGAATGGAGCGCTGCGGGCGATTGAGATTGTTGACGTTCGCGACGGCGGCCCGGAGCGCCACGCGCGTGAAGGCAACCATCGCGCCCGGGCGCTGCGCCAAGACTGCCTGGCATGGGCTCCGTTCAGGCTGCTCATGCCGCTCATGCCGCTGCTGGACCGCCTCGCGCGGTATTGGTTCAGGCGGTCCTGCTCGCCCTATGTCGGGGAGATTGAAGCGATTGCGGCGGTGCTGGGCTTTCCCGGCACCTGGTTCCTGAATGGCTCCTATCAATGGGGTTGCACCGCTGTGGCGCGCGAGGAGAGCGGCGTGCCGTGGCTGGCACGGACTCTCGACTGGCCCCTCCCGGGCATGGGACGCCACGTTGACGTCGCGCATATGCGTGGACTTTCGGGAGACTTCTTCTGCGTCACCTGGCCTGGCTACGTCGGAGTGTTGACCGCCATGGCGCCCGGACGGTTTGCCGCCGCCGTCAATCAGGCGCCGCTGCGCCGTCGCAGCCATTGGATCGCGTTGCGATTCGTCGACGTCATGGTGAATGCCGTCAACACTTGGCGACACATCCGCTACATCCCGCCGGATCAGCTGTTGCGCCAGGTGTTCGAGACGTGCGGCAACTTTGCCGCGGCGAAAGCGCAGCTTGAAACGGTTCCGGTGGCGCGACCGGTGATCTTTACGCTTGCCGGCTGTGCGCCCTGCGAGCGTTGCGTGATCGAGCGCACCGAGGACAGGTTTGAGACGCGCCACGACCAGACATCCGCTGCCAACGATTGGCGGATCGGCGATGCCCGGTATGAGGCGCGCCTCGGTGCCCGCTTGGCGCTGACCGCCAGTTATGCGGAGGCGGCAGCCAACAGCCGCCGGCGCTCCGAGGCATTAGCGGGCTGGGAGGGGATGTTCGCGCACGACAGCTTCGCCTGGGTCATCCCCCCTGTGCTCAATCGCTATACCCGCATCGCCGTCGAAATGTGTCCGGCCAAAGGTGTCCTCCGGGTGATGGGCTATGAAGCGCCGCGCGGGACGCCGGTGGCGCAACCCGCGACCCTGCCGTGTGAACTGGCGGCTGAGCGAATTGCGGCTTAGCCCAAACCGGCACCGCCGCACTTGGAAAACCCGTTAACTCCTCGGTGGCGGCGCAAAGAAACACCGCCGCGTACCGTCCGGCCGTTTGCAGCGCCAGAATGCACCGTCCGGGCTCGGTTGCGCCTCATTTGCTGGCACGACCTCGTTGTAGAATTCGCGACTCCGTGTTCCTTCGATCGTGCCATAGCCGCTGAGGGCGTAACCGGCCGATGTAAGGCCGACCGCGCTTGAGTCCATCACGGCGCAATCCCCTGCGCCACAGCACCATTCCCCGGCGCCATTCCTGAGGCCCCCGCGTGAAATCCAGCTGTCGTGTGCAGTAGCAAGCGAGCTGAGGAGCACGACTGCGGCGATAGTAACCGGCAAGCGAAGAATTCCAAGCATGGGCAGTTCCCATCCGTGATCCCCCGCGTTGCGACTTTACTGGCTCAACTCAACTCCCCTTGCTTCGTGGACATACGACTCTGGACGAGGCGCGCTTCGACGAATCAACTCCATCGAGCAGTATAGCCCAACTCGCAAGACCTTCAGCGTCCTCCAGCAGATTGGACGTTCGTTTTTTGCCTTTCCAAAACACTCACATCGGGCGGATGGTTCCCTTCACCGTCGTTCGGAGCATCGGCCATGCTCGGTCGAAGAGCGCCGATTGTCCCATAGCAAGAGATCACCAACGCGCCAGACATGTTCGTACACAAATCCCGGCCGCGTCGAATGATTCCGGACGGTGTTGAGGAGCTGTGCGCGCTCCTCATCCGGCAAATCGGGCATCTTTATGGTTATCAGACGGTTGACGTAGACCGCCTTGCGGCCGGTCTGCTCGTAACGGATGCATGGACTCGCCGTAGGCGGCGACCCCTTTGGCGTCGCCACGCACGGTGGAGCCGTAGTTGGTAGTGGCGCAGCGCCCTTCCTACTTTGAGCCGGCTGCGGGTGGTGAC
Organism: Hyphomicrobiales bacterium; assembly: GCA_009377755.1. Classification (GTDB taxonomy): domain Bacteria; phylum Pseudomonadota; class Alphaproteobacteria; order Rhizobiales; family Xanthobacteraceae; genus WHTM01. Next base: position 2,860 of record WHTM01000059.1, read on the forward strand.
GGTGATGGTCATGCGGGGATTTCCGTGGCCGCCCTCGCCGTATGACCGTGGTGGTCATGTTGCTGGCCGTGGTGATGCGCTGGCGGCGCCGCATGCGCGGCTTCGCCGGTCGCCAAGGCGGCGAGGATCTTCTCGACTAGGGCGCGGGCGGACTCGGCGCTCAGCTCCACCGCGACCCGTTCGCGGCCGCCTTCCGCCTCGTTGATGAAGTCGATCGCCAGCGCATGATCGAGCGGCGTGTGATACGGATGATCGAAATAGACGCATGCCGTGTCGATCCGCATCCAACCGTTCGGTCCCTTGGCGCTGCCGAACAGAGCGGTCTTCTCGACGATATAGGAACACATACGTGCCTCTTATTCGGCGGCGGCGGCGAACGCCGCGCCGAGGTGTGAGTTGAGAAACGAAAACACCTTCTTCCAGCCTTCGAGCATCGGCTCCGGCTTGAAGCCTGGCCGCTCGTAGTTGAAAAAGGCGTGGCCGACCCCGTCGTAGCGGTGGAACTCGTAAGATTTCCCGAGTTTCTTCAGCACCGCGTCGGTCCGGTTCACCTGGTCGGTGGTGGGATTGCCGTCGTCATTACCGAACAGGCCGATGATCGGGCATTGCAATTTGTCGGCATAATCGATCGGCGCCGCCGGGCGCTTGTCGTTGAGCTGCTTGGGGTCGTCGACGATGACGTTGCCGCCCCAGCAGTCGACTAGCGCGTCGAAGCCCGGCACTGTACAAGCCGCAAGGAACGCGTGCCGGCCGCCGGAGCAGAAGCCCATCACGGCGACTCTGCCGCTGGAATAGGCCTGCGCGCGCAGGAACGCCTGGCTGCCTGCGGCATCGCCCATCACCTGCGCGTCGGGAACGCCGCCGGCCGCACGCACGCGCGCGCCGATATCGTCGGGGCTGCCGGGGCCGTCGCGGAAATAGAGATGCGGACAGATGGCGGCGTAGCCGTGATGTGCGAGCTTACGGGCCTGCTCCTTCGTCCACTCGTCCCAGCCGGGCATGTGGTGGATCAACACCACGCCGGGGAACGGTCCGGCGCCAAGCGGCCGGGCGAAATAGGCTTCGCCGATGTCGCTGTTGTGGCCGTGAAATGCGACGGTTTCGGCAATCATTCCTTCGTAGGGCATGGGATTCCTCGCCGTAGGCCGGTGCTGCGGGGACCTTAGGCGAATTATAGCATGCAGGGGCGGGGTGCTAAACGGTGGCGCTGGGGTCGTGTCGGAAGGCGTCACTATCGAGAGCCGCAATTCACGCGCCGTCGCCTCAAAGTGACGGGTTACGGGTCGTTCCTGCTCGAGAATCAGATGGGTGCTTAGGCTGTCATTCTCTCCAGGATCAAATCGCTGACCTCTCGACTGTCGTCCCGGCCGAGCGAAGCGAGAACCGGGATCCATGTACCCTGGTGCTCACTTTGGCGGGGGCGCACGCCTCGTTCGAATGGCTGATACAGGGCGATATGGGTCCTGGATCGCGCCTTCGGCGCGTCCATTCATGACAGCCGCTAAGTCTGGTTCGACGGCAGCTTCTGCCTCACCGAAAAAATCTCTGCCCACGGGTCCTCTCGCAGCACTGCCAGCCGCTGGCGCAGATTGCCGATGCGGAAATGGTCGGCGCGAATTCCTTCCGAAAGCTCGTCCCACGCCAGCGGCGTCGACACCGAAGCCTGCGGCAGCGCCCGCGTCGAATACGGCGCGACCGCCGTGGCGCCGCGGCCGTTGCGGAGATAGTCGATGAAGATGCGGCCGCGCCGCGCCGTCTTGGACATGATGGCGACGTAACGGTCGGGCCGGGCCTTGGCCATCGTCTCGGCGACGCCTTGCGTGAATTGTTTTGCCTCGTCCCAGCCCGCGCTCGGCTGTAGCGGCACGACAACATGCAGACCCTTGCCGCCCGAGGTCTTGACGAAGCTCCTGAGGCCGACCTCTTCGAGCCGGGCACGCACGTCGAATGCCGCTTCGATCACCGCGCTCCACGGCACGTCCTCGCCGGGGTCGAGATCGAAGATCAGCCTGTCCGGCTTTTCCAGTTGCGCGAACGTCGATCCCCAGGGATGGATTTCCAAGGCGCTCGCCTGCACGAGCTCGATCAATCCATCCAGGCCGTCGAGGGTGAGCATCTTTTCCTCTTCGCCGACGTCGACGCGCTGCACCGCCTTGCTCAGGCCGGCCCAGGCGTGCTTGGCGAAAAAGCATTTTGCCGCGGCGCCCGAGGGGCAGCGGACAAGGCTCAGCACGCGTCCGGAAACATGCGGAAGGAGCCAGTCCGCGACGTCGATGTAGAATTCGGCCAGCCCCTCCTTGGAGACGCCCGGCTCGGGCCAGAGGATGCGTTCCGGGTGGGTGAGGCGGTCGCGCGGTACTTCGCGGCCGCGCGCGGGTTTTGACGAGGCGGCAGCCGGGGCGGACTCCAGCGTGACCTCCTCGGCCGGCCGGTCGTCGCGCAGTCCCTTGAACGCGGCCTGGCGCACCAGCCTGTCGGCGGACCAGCCGCGGAACTCGACCTCGCAGACGAGTTGCGGTTTGGTCCAGCGGACGCCCTTGTCGGCGCCGGCGGGGAGCGTGTTCTCGAGCGTCGGCTTCGCCGCGGCGAGTTTTTCGAGCGAGAGGTAGAGCTGCCGCGCCAGCTCGGAGGAAAACCCTGTGCCGACGCGACCGGCGTAGTGCAGCACGCCCTTGTCGTAGTAGCCGAGCGCAAGCGCGCCGGCCGTGCCCTTGGCGACGGTCGACGGTAGGTAGCCGATGATCACGAACTCTTGCCGGAACATGCCCTTGGCCTTGCGCCAGTGCTCGCCGCGTCCGGGCCGGTAAGGCAAGTCGATGCGCTTGGAGACAATGCCTTCCAGGCCGACGCGGCACGCGTGCTCGAAAATGGTCGGCCCGTCCTGCGCCAGGTGGTCGCTGAAGCGAATGGGTGAGGCCGCGGACAATCCACCAACAATTTGCTGCAGCAGTGCCTTGCGGTCCAAGAGCGTTGCTTGGGTGAGATCGAACCCTTCACAATAAAGCATGTCGAAGACGAAATAGTGGAAGCGGTCGCTCCTGCCCGCGCTCAAATCTTCCTGCAGCAGGGTGAAGCTCGGAAGGCCGGCCGAGTCCTCAACAACGATTTCGCCGTCGATCAGTGCGGAGCTAAGGCCGACGGTCTTGAGTGCGGCGGCGATCTTGGCAAATCGCGACGTCCAATCGAGCCCCTTGCGGGTGAGCAGCTTCACGTCGTGGCCGTCGATGCGCGCCTGCGTGCGATAGCCGTCGTATTTGATCTCGTGCACCCATTTCGGGCCGCTTGGCGGCTTGTCGGTGGCTTGCGGGAGGCTTGGTTCCAGAAAGGCGGGCTGGATACCCTTGCGTGCGCCGCGCAGTTTCTTCGGATCTGGCAGCGATTGCCTACGCGTCTGGATCACCTTGGCCCGCCCGGCATGGTCCTTTCGCAATTCCCCTTCCGCAGCCAGGTCGTCAGTCGTGCGGCCGCTGAGAGTGGACGTCGTCTCCTCGTCGGTGATGTCCGGCTCGCCGGCATGCCGCGCGAACTCATCGTCCGATTTGATCAGCAGCCATTGCTCGTTCCTCTCTCCGGGCCGTTTCCGCATTCGGACCAGATGCCAGCGGCCCTTGAGCCGGCTGCCGTGCAGCGTGATATCGAGATGCCCCTTCTGCAGCCCTTTGTCGGGATCAAAGGCGGATTCCCACCAACCACGGTCCCACACGATCATTGCCCCGCCCCCGTACTCGCCCTTGGGGATATTTCCTTCGAAATCCAGGTATTGCAGCGGGTGATCTTCGGTCTGGACGGCGAGCCGCTTTTCGCCCGCAATCAGGCTCGGGCCGCGCGTCACTGCCCAGCTCTTGAGTGTCCCTCCGTGTTCGAGCCGCAGGTCGTAGTGAAGCCGCCGGGCATCATGCTTCTGCACGACGAACTGCCTGCCGTCTTCCTTGCCGCGCTTCGGCTTAGGTTCCGTCGTGCGGTTGAAGTCGCGCTTCTGCCGATAGTCCTTCAGAGCATCGCGGTGCGCCGCCGATTTTGAAGTTGCTTTTCGCGCTGCCATGACCGCTCCGCAAAGTGGACCTACTTAAGACCGCGCGATGTTCATCTCGCAGAACTTCAGCGCCCGCCGTGCTCGCGCGGCCCAGGCCGACTGGTTGTCCAACGCCAGATAACGCCGCCAATAGCCGGCCGCGTCGGCATGGCGGTCGCAGCGCTGGTGCAGCAGCCCAAGGTTGAAAATCGCATCGGCATAGTTGGGGTCCGCCTCCACGGCGCGCTTCAGATACCCGATTGCTTTGTTAGGCTGACCCTGGTCGTCGAGGATATCCGCCAGATTGTACCAGGCTTCGGCAAAGCGAGGGTCCGCCCTCGTCGCGCCGCGGTAGGCCGCCTCTGCTTCGACCTTTCGCCCAATAGAACGCAGCAGGTTGCCAAGGTTGAATGCCGCGGCCGGATCGCCGGGGTCGATCCGCATGACCTTTCGATAGAGCCGCACGGCAGTCTCGACGTCCCGCGCCTGCTCGGCTGACTGTGCCTGCTCGAACACTTCGTCCGGACTTTCTTGCGCTCCTCCGACCGGAAGCATGAACTGCCCCTTCTTGTCGGTGCGGCCTTTCATGTGCTCGATCAGTAAGGTGTCCGCCGATGACGGATAGAGCTTCAAATTGGATAGGGCCGCGTCGGGGAGCCACTTGCGAATCTCGTAGAGACCCCTGGTAATGGTCGACAGCGCAACGCCGGAACCGAAGAGTTCGGCAATCTGCCTTGCCGCGGCCAGGTCGCGAAAGCCATATCGGTCGTGGCGGCAATCAAGCAGCCCGAAAGCCGTCAGCTGCTCGATGGCGTCAAGCGGGAGACCGCTCAGAGACGATATCTGGCTCGCGGCATAGGTCTTGACTTGGTCGTTCGGGACGGCGCGCCCCGTCCATTCGAGGAATTGCCGCTCGCTGGCGATGCGGACGCCGTAGGATTTGGCGAGGCCCAGGCTCTTCGACGGCTCGCCATTGGGCAGGAGCGGCCATCCAAGTTCACCAACGACGAGGATGCACGTTTTCTTGGTAACGCCGCGGCGCGGGGTGCCGCCATACTTTCGTACCAGCGCAAACGCGTCCTCGCGCTTCATCGCGGCGAAACGCCCGGTGAAGGCGACGATGCATTGAAGCGGCGAGGTGTCCTGATCAAAAGGCATGCATCAGCGGGCCGTCGCCTTCTTCTTGGGGGGCCGGCGCGCACTGGTGCTGGCGGCCGCCGGCTTCTTGGCGCTGGCGTTGATGCTCGCCTTCAACGCATCCATGAGATTGATCACGCGCGGTGGGGCCGCTTCCTCTCCGACGGTTTGGATTGGCATGCCCGCCTGCTTCTGCTTCAGCAGTTCGACCAGCGCCTTTTCGTAGCGATCCTCGAACTTCTCGGGATCGAAGTGCGCCGCCTTGGTATCCACGATGTGGGACGCGAGCTTCTTCATCTCCGCAGGCAGCTTAAGTTCGGGAATGTCATCGAAGTACTCGGCATTGTCGCGAATCTCGTACTGGTAACGCAGCGTCGTCGCCAGCAGCCCCTTGTCGAAGGGCTCCAGCATGACGACGTGCTCCCTGCGGGTCAGCACGACGCGTGCAAGCCCGACCATCTTTTTCTCGTGCATGGCGTCGCGAATGACCGTGAATGCCTCCTGACCCACCTGATCGGTCGGCGCGATGTAGTAGGGGCTCGCCAGGTAACGGTCGTCGATCTCGGCGCGCGGCACGAAGCTGTCGATATCGATGGTATGGGTGCTCTCGATCTTGATCTTGTCGAGCTCGTCATCCTCGACGAGCATGTATTGCCCCTTGGCGTATTCATAGCCGCGCTTGATGTCGTCCTTGTCGACCGGCTCGGCGTCTTCGGCGTCGACCATTTGCTGCTTGAGGCGGTTTCCGGTCTTGGCGTTGATCCGGTTGAACGACACGCGTTCTGAACTCGACGACGCCGGATACAGCGCGATCGGACACGATACCAATGACAGTTTCAGGTAGCCTTTCCAGTAGGCTCGGGGCGCCATGGCCAACTCCTACGCGACGCGTGGACTCCGCGCATCATGCGCTAATTTAACCAATACTGTAGCGCCTAGGGTTCCTTGGGTCGAATCGCACATGGCTGGGAAGTTCAATCAGTCGTATACCGGCGATCAAGAGTGTGTCGATATGGTTAACGCGAGTGAAACCATGCACGCAACGAGATGATCTACCCGAACGGAAACATTTCGGATGGATCCAAGACAGACCCGTCACTATCGAGATAAGACCGCTATCGCCGCTCCTCGGTTGTCGGCGTGAAAAGGGCGACAGGGAAGTCTGCCGCATAGCGCCGGCCTTTCGGCTGTCGCGGAAGTTCCTGCGGTGGGTTCGTGTCCGGTTCCACGACCTTCCGGTAGAGATGCCAGGTGGCGTGTCCGAGCACCGGCACCGCAACGGTCAAGCCGAGGAAAATCGGCAGCGATCCCAGCAGCAGCGCGACAGCGACGATCAATCCCCAAAGCGCCATGGTGGCCGGGTTGGCCAGCACCGCCCGGGCCGACGTCAAGACGGCATCCGCCGCTCCGACAGGGCGGTCGAGCAACAGGGGAAAGGCCACGACGCTGACGGTCAGCACGGCAACGGCGAAGAGGAAGCCGACCACATTGCCGGCGATGATCAGCGTCCAGCCGGCGGGCGTGGTGAACACCTCACGCAGGAACCCCTCGATGGACTCCGGTCTCGCGTCGCCGAACGTCAGCCAGTAGATCGCCTGCGCGGCGACCAACCAGGCGAAAAAGATCATCACGAGCATCAGGCCGAGCATGGCGACCGCCCAACGCGACGGAGACTGAAATACGTCGAAGGCGTGCGTCAAAGCTGCGTCTTCCCCGCGTTCGCGGCGCCGGCTGAGCTCGTAGAGTCCGATGGCCGCGACCGGTCCGATCAAAGCGAAACCCGATATCGTCGGATAGAGAAGCGGCAGGATTTGATATCCGAACGCCAGCCGCGCCAGGATCAATCCGGTGATTGGATAGATCAGGCACAGGAATACGGCGTGGCTCGGCATCGCTGAGAAATCATCCCAGCCCTGCTTCAGGGAGTGCTTGATGTCGGCGCCGGTGATCGTGCGGACACGTGGCGCCGCGGCGCTCTCGCCGGCGTTGGCAATGGCGTGTGCGTTGGCCATGATCGTGCCTCCCTAAACCGCGAATACGGCCGCGAGGTCAAGACGCGAGGCGCCGATTTGCCGCCTGGTCACATCTGCGACCCGCGATACTGGCAATCATAATGCAGCAGCGAGTAACATGGTCTCACAAATCTGGATATTTTTTGGATGTCAAAGGGGAAACAGGGGACGATATGGCCACATTCCTGGTTGCTCATGGGGCCTGGACGGCCGCGTGGGGCTGGAAAAAGATGCACCCGCTGTTGCTCGCGGCTGGGCACCGCCTGGTGACACCGACTCTGACCGGTCTCGGCGAGCGGGCGCACCTTGCTACGCCGGATATCGGTCTCGACACTCATATCCAGGATATACTTGGCGTCCTCGACTGCGAGGACCTGCGCGATGTTATTCTGATCGGTCACAGCTACGGCGGCATGGTGGTGACCGGCGTCGCCGACCGGGCACGCGGGCGGATAGCGCAGCTTGTCTACCTCGATGCCTTTGTGCCGCAAGATGGGCAGAGCCTGTTTGACCTCCAATCACCTGAGACGCAAGTGTATTTCCGAGAACAGGCCAAGAGCGGCGGCGGGGGTTGGCGCATTCCACCGATGGCGATGCCGGCCGACACGCCGCCGGACGACTTCGCATGGTCAAATCCCCGGCGCGTGCCGCAGCCGTTGAAGTGCTTCGAGCAGAGGCTGCATTTGCAGAACGGGCCACTGACATTGCCGCGCAGCTACATCTGGTGCCGGCTGACGGCACCGCACAGCTTCCGGCGTTTTTTCGATCGGGCACATGGCGAACCGGGCTGGCGTTGCTACGAGATCGAGTCGAGCCACAACCCGCACATCACCACGCCGGACACTTTGCGCGATTTGCTCGAGATGATCACCGCTCGTCCATGAACCAAGTTCGATCCGTTGGAAGATTGACATGCAGCACACGGTCAAGGCGCTCTTCTTCGACGTCTTCGGCACGCTGATGGACTGGCGAGTGAGCGTGGCACGCGAGGCGCGGGTCAGCCTCGAACCGCTTGGCCATTCGCTCGATTGGTTTGCCCTCGCTGATGCCTGGCGTGCCGAATACCAGCCGGCGATGGAAGAGATCCGTTCCGGGCGCCGCCCGTTCAGCAAGCTGGACACACTGCACCGGGAGAATCTTGAGCGGGTCCTGCCGCGCTTTGGTGTGAGCGGCTTGAGCGAGGATGTGCTGGCGCACCTCAATCTCGCCTGGCACCGGCTCGCGGCCTGGCCGGACACCGCGCCGGGGCTGGTGCGTCTCAAGCGCCAGTACCGCATCGCGCCAGTATCGAACGGCAATATTTCCCTGATGGTCGATCTGGCACGGCGCAACGGCCTGCCGTGGGACGCAATTCTCGGCTCCGAGATCGCGGGGAGTTTCAAGCCGCAGCCACGGGTCTATCTCGCGGCCTGCGCGGCGCTCGATCTGCCTCCCGTGGAATGCATGATGGTGGCGGCCCATTCAAGGGATCTGGCAGCGGCAGCGACTCACGGGTTGCGTACGGCGCACGTCGCGCGGCCGAACGAGCACGGCGAGGGCCGTGGGGAGCCAGCGCCGACCGTGCCGGTCGATTTCGCGGCGGCAGACATGGAAGATTTGGCAACCAAGCTTGGCGTATGAGTGGCGTCGCGGTGATTAGCAATGTGTCGCGGCTTGTCGCAAGATCGTTTCATGGCTTCTCCGCAGGCAAGAAGGAATGTCGCTTCTAGCCTGCGCGCGGTCGCTGCAAAAAAAATTTTGTGGGCGCGGCTTGACCGTCCATGATTGCATCGCACTTCTGCGCCAGAGTAGTAACGCGGCCCGGGCTCGGGTACGCTGTTTCCGTGAAAATGGAGGGCGACATGAAGGCCATTCTTCTTGCTGTAGCGTTGTCGATCGGTGCGGCAGGCGCGGCCCAGGCGGCATCGTGCAAGGCGCAGGCCAGCGAAAAGAAGCTCGCCGGCGCCGCCATGACGAGCTTCATGAAGAAGTGCGAGGGCGACGCCACCAAGTCGTGCGAGGCGGATTCGGCGAAGCGCAAGCTCGCCGGCGCCGCCAAGAACAGCCACATGAAGAAATGCGTGACCAACGCCATAGGAATCTGACCGGCGAGCGGCGCGGCAAGCGCTTCATTGCACGGTATCGTGCCGTTCTCACGGATCTGCCAGGTGCGCCCCGCGTGCGCGCGCCGAGCCGACCCCGCGGCCTCCGAGTTCCTTCGGTACCTCGGTGTGGGTGAAGGTGACGACGCCGTCGGCGAGCCTGTAGTGGGCGGTGGCGAGCTCGAACCGGTGCACGGCGGTGTTATGCGAATGTCGGGCATGGTCACTCCAGCGACAAGATCATAACACCTAGTGCCCGAATCCTCTTGACGGAACTCGCGGCAGAGATAGAGAAACTTCTGAACCACCACGCTAGGCGTTGTCGGTTATATGGAACAGGGTGCCCTCATGCCCGACCTCATGCTTTATCACGCCTCGCCCTCACGTTCGTCGATCGCGCTGTGGATGCTCGAAGAGATCGGCGAGCCCTATGACATCCACCTCCTGAGCCTGACCAACGGCGATCAGCAGAAGCCCGAGTATCTGACGATCAATCCCATGGGCAAGGTGCCGGCGCTCAAGCACGGCGGTACGGTGATCACAGAGGTTGCGGCGATCTGCACGTATCTCGCCGATGCCTTTCCGGACGCGAAACTCAACGTGCCGGTCGGCACGCCGCGCCGCGGCGTCTATCTCAAATGGCTGTTCTTCGGCCCCGGCTGCCTGGAACCGGCGATGACCGACCGCGCCTTTCCGCGCAAGGAGGAGCCGCGCCGCGGTGCGCTCGGCTATGGCGACTTCGATACCACCATGAACGCGGTGGCGCAGGCGCTGGTGAAGGCGCCGTATCTCATGGGCGAGCAGTTCACCGCCGCCGACATAGTGGTCGGTTCCAACATCCGCTGGGGCATGATCTTCAAGATGGTGCCGGAGCGGCCGGAGTTCGTGGACTATGCCGCGCGGCTGGCGGCACGTCCGGCGGTGCAGCGGGCAGAAGCGAAGGATAAGGAGATCGAGGCAAAGACAAAGGCGGGATGAGACGACCGGGCGCGGCTTGTCGCCGGATGAAACGCAGCGTAATCCGGGGTGATATGCGACACAAGTAGACCCGGATTTCGCTGTGTGCCCCCGAAGGCGTGTGTCACCAGTGGAGGAGGATTCTACCCAAATTGGATGTCGATAGGTTTGGCAGCTGACGAGCGGCCCGGCCGGGTCGAAGCCTCGTGACAAAGTCGCCTTGGGCGGCCGGATCCTGAGCAGGCCTCGAAGGTGAAGTGGGACTACCCCGCCTTCCTCTCCCTGCTCACCGTATCGAACCAGGGGCACACGCCGGGCATCCTGTTGTAGTTGCCCTCGATCACCTGCACCGGACTGCGCACGCCCTTCTGCGCCGCTTCCATGCGGATGCGCTTGGCAACCTGCTTCTCGTCGTCGTTGAGCCATTGTCGGTCGTGGCCCCAGGCGCTCGGGCCGTCGGTCACCTCGTTCGGCGTCCAGTTGTCCATGTCGATGGCGCGCCCGCCCCAGCCGTATTCCATGTGAAAACCGGACGGCGTCTTGGTGTAGAACGAGGTCACCATGTCGTTGATGTGCCGGCCGAGCGTCGAGGTGACGCGGCCCTCTTCCATTTGGGCGACGTCGTAGCCCTGGCCGACATCGTCGAGGCTGAACAGCTCCACCATCATGTGGTGTACGCCGTTGGTGCCGACCTCGACGAAGCCCAGGCTGTGGTGGCGCGGATTGACGTGATAGAACGACACCCGGTACGGCGAGACGAAATAATCGGTCAGCTTGAAGCCGAGCACACCGCTGTAGAATGCGACCATCTCGTCGATGTTGGCGACGGTGAGCACCACGTGGCCCATGCCGAGCGGGCCGGTGCGAAAGCCGGAGATGGTGCGACCGGCCTTGAACGGCTCGTTCGCCACCTGCGGCCCGTGGAACACCTCGACTCGGTTGCCGACCGGATCGCTGAACACGATCAGGTCGCGGACGAAGCGCTCGTCGGCGAGCGCACGCGAGCCACGGGCCACGGCGATGCCGGCCTTCTGCAGGCGGTCGGCCATCGCGTCGAGGGTCGCGGCGTCCGGGACCTCCCAACCATAGAACGAGGCGCCGCCGCCCGGCTCGTCGGAGACGATGAACCGCTGCTTGCGGTCGTCCATGCGGAAGGCGCGCGACTTGGCGCTCCGGTCGACGAGCTGGAGCCCGAGCAGGCCGGTGCCGTAGCGGGTCCATTCGTCAAGGTCGCTGGCGCGCAGGCCGACATAGCCGAGGGCTTGGATTTCCATCATCATTCTCCGGTCGTTCGGCGACGTTCGATTCCGGTGGTCGGGCGGTGACAATATCGCATTGCGCCGCCACGGGGAATGTCATTCCGGACGCCGCGCAGCGGTGATCCGGAATCCATAACCCCGCGCTGATTGAACTGAAAGGCCGGTGGATATGGATTCCGGGCTCGCGCCTTCAGCGCGCCCCGGAAAGACGCCGAGAGCCTACGGTTTGATCGCCGTGTTGAAATACCTCTCGTCGATGAAGTGCGCCACGTTGGTGATGGTCTTGCCTTTCGGACCATAGCGCCGGCGCAGGTCGAGCACGGTCTTGGCGCCCGCCATGTCGATCTTGGCGCCGGGATTGAAGCCCTTGTTCTCGGTGACCAGCATCTTGTAGGTGGTCTGCGTCAGATTGTCGGCCATTTGCGGGAACTCGGCCTTGAGGATCGCGATCGCCGCGTCCTTGTTGGCCGGCGCCATGAGCCATACCTGTCCGGCGCGGTAGGCGCGAATGTAGCGAACGATGGTGTCGGCATTCTTCGCCGCCCAGTCGCGACGCGTGGCGCTGACCGAGCCCTGGTAGCCGCCGAGCACGTCGTTCGCTTCGGCGACATTGGAGAAGCCGCGCGCCGCGGCGATCAGCGTGAACGGCGGGGTGAGCAGGGCGGCTGCTGTCTCCTTCTTCTGTAGCGCCTGCCAACGCGCGCCGGTGGCGCCGACCGCGGTCAGCTTGTAGTCGTCGGGGCCAAGGCCGTTCCTGACGAGGATTTCCCGCAGCACGAACGAGAATCCGGTCGAAATGGCATCGACCGCAAGGTCGGCGCCCTTGAAGTCCTTGGGACTCTTGTATTGCGGCTGCGCGATCAGACCGAGCGAGCCGTTGTTGCCGCCGAGGAAGGCGATCAGGTCGCCGTTCTTCGGTGTGCCGGGTGCGCCTTCGCCCTCCGAGTAGGCGATCACGTTGTCGAGCGCCGTCGTGATCATGTCGAACTTGCCTTCGATCACGCCGGTCAACTGCGACTTGGAATTGCGCGTGTAGCTGAGCTCGATCGCGAGCCCGTGCTTGTCGAAGGCGCCGGTCTTCTGCGCCGCCCACATCGGCCACAGCGTGGCGCTCTTGAACGAATCGATCTTCAGCGTCCGCCTCTCCTGCGCGCCGGCGGGCGGGGATGCCCACATCGCGATCACGCACGCTAGGCTGGTCGCTACAAAGGAGAGTCGTGCAGCAAATCTGCGGAGCATGGTCGCCTCCCGTCAATGCGCGTGGATTTTCCCACGCTGTCATTCTTCCTGCCGCAGCGTCTCCGCCACGCGCGCCGCGAAATAGGTGAGCACGCCGTCGGCGCCGGCGCGCTTGAAGGCGATCAGGCTCTCCATCATCGCCTTGTCGCCGTCAAGCCAGCCGTTCTGCGCGGCGGCCATGATCATCGCGTATTCGCCCGAGACCTGATAGGCGAAAGTCGGCACGCCGAACGCGTCCTTCACGCGGCGCACGATGTCGAGATAGGGCAGGCCGGGCTTGACCATCACCATGTCAGCGCCTTCCTCGAGATCGAGTTCGATCTCTCGTAGAGCCTCGTCGGAATTGCCCGGGTCCATCTGGTAGGTGCGCTTGTCGCCGGTCAGCGTCGCCGAGGATCCGACCGCGTCGCGGAATGGGCCGTAGAACGCGGACGCATACTTCGCCGCATAGGCCATGATCTGCACGTCGGCGCCGCCGGCATTGTCGAGCGCCTGCCGGATCGCGCCGACGCGCCCGTCCATCATGTCGGACGGCGCGATGATGTCGCAGCCGGCCTCGGCCTGCACCAACGCCTGCTGAACCAGCACCGCGACCGTCTCGTCGTTGAGGATGACGCCGTCGCGCAACAGCCCATCGTGGCCATGGCTGGTATAGGGATCGAGCGCAACGTCGCACAGGATGCCGATCTCCGGTACCTCGTTCTTGATCGCCCGCACCGCGCGGCAGACGAGATTGTCGGGATTGAGCGCCTCGCTGCCGTCCTGGTCGCGCCGGGACGGGTCGGTGTATGGAAAGAGGGCGACGCACGGGATCGTGAGCTCGGCCGCCCGCGCCGCTTCGCGTACCGCCTCGTCGACCGAGAGGCGCTCGACGCCGGGCATGGAGGGGACTGGGGTGCGAGTGCTTTCGCCGGCGACGATGAACAGCGGCCAGATCAAGTCGTCGGTGGTGAGCACGGTCTCGCGCACCATCCGGCGTGCCCATTCCGCGCGCCGGTTGCGCCGCATCCGAGTCGGGAGGTCGAGCGGGCCGGCATCGCTTCCCGGCTCACCCGTGACCGGGGCAAACCGGACCTTGGACTCGATCGGGCGGCCGAACTTAATGGCCATGGCGGGCTATCCACCTTCGTCATTGCCGGGCTTGACCCGGCAATCCATCATCTATGGCCTCAGTCTTGGGTCCGGATGGACCCCCGGGTCAAGCCCGGGGGTGACGAAAAATGATCCCGGGGAACGAACGCCATGGACTTCGACCTCACCGAGGAGCAACGCGCCTTCCAGGCGACGGCGCGGACGTTCGCCCACGACGCGATGGCGCCGTTCGCGCGCGACTGGGACGAGAACGAGACCTTCCCGGCCGAGACGCTCCGGCAGGCCGCGGCGCTCGGCTTCGGCTGCATCAACGTCAAGGACGACGTCGGCGGATCGGCGCTGACCCGGCTCGACGCCGCGATCATCTTCGAGGAGCTCGCGCATGGCTGCACCTCGACCGCCGCCTATATCTCGATCCACAACATGGCGGCGTGGATGATCGACGCCTATGGCGGCGACGCGCAGCGCCGGCGCTTTCTGCCGAAGCTCTGCACCATGGAGCATTTCGCGAGCTACTGCCTGACCGAGCCCAATTCCGGATCGGATGCGGCGAGCCTCGCGACCCGGGCGGTGCGCGACGGCGGCCACTACGTGCTCGATGGTGCCAAGGCCTTCATCTCCGGCGGAGGCGTGTCCGACATATACGTGGTAATGGTGCGCACCGGCGAGCAGGGCGCCCGCGGCATTTCCTGCATCGTGGTGGAGAAGGGTACGCCGGGCCTGTCCTACGGTGCGCAGGAGAAGAAGCTCGGCTGGAAATCGCAGCCGACCGCCATGGTGCTGTTCGAGCAGTGCCGGGTGCCGGTTGAAAACCGCATCGGCGCCGAGGGGCAGGGGTTCCGCATCGCCATGGCCGGCCTCGACGGCGGCCGGCTGAACATCGCCGCCTGCTCGCTCGGCGGCGCGCAGTTCTGCCTCGATCGCACGGTCGAATACATGAAGGAGCGCAAGCAATTCGGCATGCGGCTCGCCGACTTCCAGGCGCTCGCCTTCCGTGTCGCCGACTACGCCACTGATATCGAGGCCGCGCGGCTGATGCTGCATCGAGCCGCGCTGGCGGTGACCAATGCCGAGCCGGGCGCGACGCGGCTTGCCGCCATGGCCAAGCGGCTCGCCACCGACACCGGCTTCGACGTGGTGAACGGCTGCCTGCAACTGCACGGCGGCTACGGATACCTGCGCGATCATCCGATCGAGCGGGTGTTGCGCGACGTGCGCGTGCACCAGATCCTGGAAGGCACCAACGAAATCATGCGGCTGATCGTCAGCCGGCAAATGCTGGGGATTAGCGCATGATCCGCAAAGTGGGTGCCGGCTTTGGGAAAGATCATGCGCCAACCATAGGACGGAGAGGGCGATGTGGCTCGGGGATCTCGCACTAGTGACCGCGGCGCTTTTCGCCGGAGCCGCAATCTACATCAACGTCGCGGAGCAGCCGGCGCGGCTTGGGCTCGACGATCGGGCGCTGCTGGCGCAATAGCAGCCGAGCTACAAGCGAGCGGCGGTCATGCAGTCCTCGTTGGCGGCAATTTCCGGTCTGCTTGGAATTCTCGCCTTCATCGTCACTTTCGACTGGCGCTGGCTGATCGGCGCGGCGCTGATCGTTGCCAATTGGCCGTACACGCTTTTCATCATCGGACCGACCAACAACCCGCTAATGGCGACGACGCCGCAGGACGCGCATGCCGAGACGCGCGGCCTGATTGATCAATGGGGCCGGCTGCATGCGGTGCGCAGTGCGCTCGGCCTTGCTGCAACGATCGCCTATCTGTGGGCGGCGAATTGAGTAAGGGTGATGCGGCTGGTCGTCGGATGGGCTATATTGGGCCTAAACCATGCATCGATGCGCGAGGCGCCGATGGACGACAAACCTGATAGGACCACGCAAGGTGCAGCGAAATCATGTTGGGAGAGTGCTCAGAAAAAATCCGGGCCTGAAGTTAGAAGTCGATGGAGCAATCACGAAGGCTTACGAGACTGCCCGCATCGAAGCGGCGAGTCAGACGTCGCTCGAAGAAGATGAATTCCTCGTGGACTGCCCTTACAGTTGGGACGAGAACATGGAACATGACATTCCGTGGCCGACCCAGGATTGAACGCCAGCTCCGATATCTTGTTCGAGCGGCGCGGCGCGGCCGGCGTGATCACGCTCAACCGTCCGCAGGCGCTCAATGCGGTGACGCACGAGATGGTGCGGGCTCTGGCGCGTACGCTGGTCGAGTGGCGCGACGATCCCGCCGTCACCCGTGTCGTCATCACCGCGGCGGGCGACCGCGCCTTCTCCGCCGGCGGCGACATCCGTGCGCTCTATGAACTCGGCAAGGCCGGGCGGCACGAGGAGGCGCTCGGCTTCTGGCGCGACGAGTATCCGCTCAATGTCCTGATCAAGCACTATCCGAAGCCCTACGTGGCGCTGATCGACGGCATCGTGATGGGCGGCGGATTCGGCGTCTCGATGCACGGCTCGCACCGCGTCGCGGGCGACCGCTTTCGGTTTGCCATGCCGGAGGTCGGGATCGGCTTTTTCCCGGATGTCGGCGCGACTTACCTGTTGCCGCGACTGCTCGGCGAAATCGGTGCCTTCATCGCTTTGACAGGCGAGCGGCTGACGGGCGAAGAGGCCGTTGCCACAGGCGTCGCGACGCATCGTGTTCGATCGGCTCACTTTGCAGAGTTGTCGGCGGCCTTGCGCGGCGACGATCCGGTTAATGCGGTGCTTGCCCAATTTGAGGTTCCGGCCGGCAAAGCGCCAATTGTGGCGCGCTGGCCGGCGATCGACCGGCTGTTGGTGCACGATCGCGTCGAGGGCATTCTCGCAGCGCTCGACGCGGAGGCGACAGGCGGCGAAGATGCCGCATGGGCCAGGTCGATCGCCGCGAGCATCCGCACCAAATCGCCGACCAGCCTGAAAATCGCGCTCAGGCAGATGCGGCTCGGTCCGAGCTTGACATTCGCCGCCTGCATGCGCACCGAGTTCCGCATCGTGTCGCGGATCGTGCATGGTCGCGACTTCTATGAGGGCGTTCGCGCGGTGCTCATCGATAAGGACAATTCACCACGCTGGCGCCCGTCCGACCTCGCTGGGGTGAGCGAGGCCGAGGTCGAGCGGCACTTCGCGCCACTTGGTGCCAATGAGTTGGATCTCACATGAGCGATCCGATCCGTTCCGGAGTATCCCCCACGCTCGAGCCGGTGCATACCGACGATGATGCGCGCACCCGTCGGTGGACCGAGCGACTGGTGCTGTTCCTGCGTGTCATGGCCGCGCTCTCGTTGCTCAAAGGCCTGTGGCACTGGACGGAGGTCACTGGCATCGTCGGCGGAGCCGACGGCGGCTTCGAGAACCGTGCAGTGTCATGGCAGACGGCGACCTCCTTCTTCGCAGTGATCGATCTCGTGGCGGCGGTGGGATTGTGGCTCGCCGCCGCCTGGGGGGCGGTAGTGTGGCTGACCGCCGTGGTGTCGATGGCGGCTGTAGAGCTGCTTTTTCCGCAGGTCTATGGCGGGCGCATGACGGTTGTGGCGGTGCAAGCGGTCCTGCTTTTCGCCTATCTTGGGCTTGCCGTCATGGCCGCGCGCGAGCGCCCGCCCTGACCGCACCCTGCATTCGGCCGGAGAAAGCCACGCGATGATCATTGATTTCCAGAACCACTACACGCCGCCCGAGCTCTACAAAGGCGACCCGAAGGCCGCGTCCGCCGAACTCGACGAGAACGGCAACCCGCGCTATCTCGCCAATCCGCTGCTCACCGATATCGACGCGCATGTGCGGATGATGGACCGCGCCGGCATCGATGCGATCGTGCTCTCCTCCGGGCCGGGGTTCGATCAGCCGGATGTCGCCACCTGCCGGCTGATCAACGACCGCCTGCACCAGATCGAGCGCGATCATCCCGGCCGCTTCATCGGGCTCGCGCACGTGCCGGCGCTCAAGCCGGCCGAGGCCGCGGCCGAGTTGAAACGCTGCGCCGTCGATCTCGGCTTTCCCGGCGTCGTCATCGCCTCGGAAATGCAGGGCATGGCGCTCGATGCCGAGCCGCTCAGGCCGTTCTGGAAAGCGGCGGCCGACCTCGGGCTCTACGTGTTCATCCATCCGCTCGCCGGCGTGATCCGCTGGCAACACATGGATGCCGACGATCTCGGACGCATGCTTGGCTGGGAGTTCTCGCTGATGACAGCCGCCGTGCGCCTGATCAACGGCGGTGTGCTTGATGAGTTGCCGACGTTGAAAATTCAGTTTTCGCATTTCGCCGCCGGCATCGGTCGTTATCGCGGGCGGCTGCGCGGTTTCCAGCAGCGCGACAAGTGGGGCACCGCGAAGGTTCCGCGCCACGGCCGCCGCCCGCCAAAGCCGTTCGACTACTATCTCGACGAACGCCTGTTCTACGACTGTGCCGGCTGGGCCGGGCCTGACCATGCCGCCGAATGGGGCGCCGAATGGGTGCGCTTCGGTCTTGACGAGGTGCCGCTGTCGCAGCTTGTGTTTGCCACCGATTATCCGCAGGCGGTGCGCGACGCCGGCGAG
This sequence comes from Hyphomicrobiales bacterium, assembly GCA_009377755.1. GTDB lineage: Bacteria > Pseudomonadota > Alphaproteobacteria > Rhizobiales > Xanthobacteraceae > WHTM01. The sequence goes on from WHTM01000059.1 coordinate 21,174, forward strand.
GTCGCAGGCTATGTCAAGGCGGTGCGCGATTTGGGGCCGAATGCGCGCGCCATGCTCAACGGCACCAATGCCGAGAAGCTCATCCCGAATTTGCGGGAGCGCCTGGCGAAGCGGAAGCCTGCAACGGCGGCTCGCTGACACTAACGGCAGGGGAGGGACACGATGGCTCGGATCGGCTTCATCGGGCTCGGTAACATGGGCCTGCCGATGGCGCAGAATTTGCTCAAGGCCGGGCATCACGTCGAAGGTTTCGACGTGTTCGGCAGTGCGGTCGAGAAACTGCGGGCCGCGGGCGGCGAGGTGGCTGCGTCGGTCAAGGTTGCGGCGTCGCGCGCCGACGCAGTCATCACCATGCTTCCGTCGGGCAAGGAGGTGCGCGAGGTTTATCTCGATGGCACCGGCGTGCTCGCGAGCGCGCAACCCGGCACGTTGCTGGTCGATTCGTCGACCATCGACGTGGCGACAGCCCGCGACGTTGCGGAAGCGGCGGCAGGCCGCGGACTGTCGGTGCTCGATGCGCCGGTCTCCGGCGGGGTCGGCGGAGCGCGGGCCGGCACGCTTACGTTCATGGTCGGCGGCGGCGAGGAGGCTTTCGCCAAGGCGAAGCCGATCCTCGAAGGGATGGGCAAAACGATTGTGCATGCGGGCGGCGCCGGCAACGGCCAGGCGGCGAAGATCTGCAACAACATGATCCTCGGCGTGTCGATGATCGCCGTCTCGGAAGCCTTCGTGCTGGCCGAACGACTCGGGCTCGACCACCAGAAGCTGTTCGACATCGCCTCGAAATCGTCAGGCCAGTGCTGGTCGATGACGAGCTATTGTCCGGTCCCGGGCCCGGTGCCGGCGTCGCCGGCCAATCGGGACTACCAGGCCGGCTTCACCGCCGCCATGATGCTCAAGGATCTCAAGCTCGCGCAGGATGCCGCCCGCGTCGCCGGCTCGGCAACGCCGCTCGGTGCCGAGGCGGCGGCGCTCTACGACCTTTATTGCTTACACGGAAACGGCGCGCGCGACTTCTCCGGCATCATCTGCTTCGTCCGCGGGACCGAAATGGAGGTGTGACCCGCGTTCGGCTCTGCCGCCACCACCCCTTTGGTGAACTTCGGCTTCGCGCTGGCGGCTCGCAGAGCCGGCGCATGATATTCCCGGCGCGGCCATTAGCGTTAGCGGGAACCTGTTCCGACGCCGATGTCATGCGCGTTTTGCGCCAATAATGCCGCGCGCCGGAGAGCGACGGTGAACGAAGAGTAACCGACTTCGCGTTAATTGTGCCATGAAATCAAGCATTCACCGTGATGAAAAAACCTTATCTTTATGCTATTATTTAAGCTGATCTTAGACTGCCTCCACTAGATTGCGGCGCTGGAACCGGGGGACAGGGCCTCGGACCGTATAGAAACAAGAACTACGGGAAGGCGTCATCATGAAGGCCGTTGCAAAGACGGTCGATGTCCCGCAAAGCGACGGGAACTTCGACCATATCAGACCGCTATATCTCGAGGCCTTGACGCTGGTGGAGCGGCTGCACCGGCGCCTCCTGGACGTGATCAAGGACGAGTTCGACCGCCGCGGGCGTGCAGACATCAATTCGGTGCAAGCGCTGCTGCTTTACAACATCGGCGACAAGGAACTCACCGCCGGCGAATTGCGCAGCCGCGGCTACTATCTCGGCTCCAACGTCTCCTACAACCTGAAGAAGCTCGTCGAGATGGGCTTCCTCGACCATCAGCGCTCACGCGTCGACCGGCGCTCGGTGCGCATCAAGCTCACCGATACCGGACACGAGGTGCGCGCCATCGTCGAAGCGCTGTACGCCAAGCACGTACGGACCGTGGAGCAGGTCGGCGGCGTCAACCGGGACGAGTTCGCCACCTTGAACAAGTCCCTGCACCGGCTCGAGCGGTTCTGGACCGACCAGATCCTCTACCGACTCTAAGCAGGTTCGCCGGCTTCGCCAACGGATCAGCAAATACCTTCGCCGACGTAGTCCGTAAAATCGATCCGTTGAGCAGCTCAAGAATCTCTGCATAGCGCAAATGCCCCGCGTCAAGAAACCTGCCCGTCACGAGACGTCACGGTGCGTACGAGCTAACGTCAATATGTAAGGTGTCACCGTGATTCCGTATTTCGCGGATCACGCCACCGCGTGCGCCCTCGCCGGCTGTGCCATCCCCGTCTGCTCGATCGCCTTTTTTTCCATATCGACATCGAACCGTTGCCGTTCGCCGCACGACAAACCGATTAACCGTTGTCTCTGCGCGGATACGAGCCTCGAACGGGAGCGCGACGCCCGCGACACGAGGCGGTGCATCGCGGATGGACGCAAGTATTTAAGTCGGTACATTAGGTCATTCGGAGCCACCTGGAGTGATGGCGATGCCTTTGAAGTCTGCAATCTTCAGGGGAACCGCGCCCAACGCGCGGCTTGAGCAAGCGGCGAACGGACCCCCATCGATCAAGCGCGCACCCCCTGCCGACGATATCGACGCCATTCAGCGCATACAGCGGGCACTGGTGGCCTTGGGCCACCCGCTGCCAAAATCATTCTCTAGTGGTCCGACCCAGCCACCCGACGGAAAATACGGAGCGGAAACCCACGAGGCGGTGCTGGCCTTTCAGAAGCGGGTCTTCATAGGACAGCCTTCGGAATGGGACGGGCGCGTCGGTAAGAATACGCTCGCCAAAATGGATTCCATGCTCCCGGCCGGCGCCGGGCCGTCCCCGACCCCTCCCGCGCCGCCTCTGCCTCCCGGCCCGCCCGCGACGTTCATCGTGCATGACGTCCGCCTGTTCGGCTGGAAGCCGGCCGGCGACGCGCTCGAGGTCAACGGCGATACGCCGCTGCAGTGGATGATCGACAACGCGATCACGCGGGGAAAGGCAAACGGCGGCAATCTCGTTGTGAAGATCATGTCGCATGGGCTGCCGGGTTTCGTGCAGTGCTGTCAGGGCAAGTTTATGCATCCGACATTGGCCACGAATGTCGTCGACCCCGCCAAGGGCAATCTCTATATCGGGCCGGGGAAGCCAGGGATCAGCGTGCAGGACCTTGATCAGCTTTCACAGCTCAAGGGCCACGTGAAGCGGATCGAGTTCCACAGCTGCCTGGTCGCCCGCATCGGCCCGTGCTTCGAGGCCAACGGGCATACCGGTTACGACGGCAACGCGTTCTGCTTCCAGTTGGCTCAACGTACCGCAGCCGAGGTCGTGGCCTCCATTCACCTTCAGTTCTACTGGAAGGGGAACGAAGGGCCGGTTCAGAGCAAAGCCATGCATTTTGGCAACTGGAACGGGCGTGTGTTCACGTGGGGACCGGCCGGCAACGTTATCGACATGCAGACCTACGCGTACAAGGAACTCGATGGCCCGCCCCCTCCGGGGACCCCCGCGACCTAAGCAGGTTCGCCGGCTTCGCCAACGGATCGGCAATGAAAATACCTTTCGCCGACCTTCAGCCGGCGGGGCGATCCGAGCAGATACTTCGCATGTGCAAGAGCAGCCCGCCGGTTCAATTCGTTGAGCCGTGGCCCTAACCTCGGCAAAACGCGCGGCATGACCTCGGCCTTTTGTGATCGCCAGGGCGGTCCGTCATTGAATACGGAGGGCTTGCACGCGCCGATTAAGCGCGCGTCCTTCATCGGTGTTGTTGTCAGCGATCGGCAGGTCCAGCCCTTTCCCGTCGACTCCAAGCCTTCCCGACGCGACGCCTTGCCGAACGAGCCAATTCATGACGGACTGAGCACGACGGAACGAAAGGGACTGATTATACTCGCGTGATCCGACGGCGTCGGTGTGGCCGATCAACATCAAGCGGAGGCTCGGGCTGGCATTCAGAGCTTCCCGCAGCTCCATCAATGTTGGCGCCGCCGACCCATCCAGATCGGCGGAGTTGAATTGGAACTGGATATAGAGCTGAACCTGCCCGGTTTGCTGGATCGTGGCCGCGATCGGCTGTTGCACCGGCTTGTTTCCGATGACCGCGGGCTTCTTCACCGCGGCGAAGCGGAAGCTGTGGCCATAGGAACGGTGATTGTGCGAGCGCACGCCGTTGCGCGTCACTCCCGGATAGGCGTTGCGGCCAGGTTCGGGGACCACCGTCACCGTTCCGCCGGTCTTCCCCACCACGCCGGCATGCATGGCCGCCGGACATACCGAGGAGTCCCCGCGATAGACATCCATCCCGTAGACCGAGCCGCCCTGCGTCGCTTCCGCCGCGCAAGTGCATGCGAGCGGCTCGGTCGCTTCGGCAAAGGCCTCATAGTCGTCTGGGCAGTCGGAGATCGCGGTCGTCGGCCCAGGAGCCACCGTTGACGCCGACCCACCCGCAGCCGAACTCTGCGCCGCGGCGAAGCGGAAGCTGTGGCCATAGGAACGGTGATTGTGCGAGCGCACGCCGTTGCGCGTCACTCCCGGATAGGCGTTGCGGCCAGGTTCGGGGACCACCGTCACCG
>WHTM01000060.1 GCA_009377755.1 Hyphomicrobiales bacterium
GTTCGGTCCGGATGATGAGGACGTAGCCGTGCAATCTGCGTAAGATCAAACGCTTCGGCAAAGCCGACTTGTGCTTGTGCTTAACGGGTGAAGCCTTCGGGTGTCGGGCCAGACGCCGGTCTTGCGCCAAACTGGCGGGTTGCGTAGACCTTGAGCGGTCACGGCGGAGCGTAGCGCAGCCCGGTTAGCGCACCAGTCTGGGGGACTGGGGGTCCCGAGTTCGAATCTCGGCGCTCCGACCAGCATTACCAAGAAATATCAAATGGTTATGGAAAAAGCTGGAAGTACGGCGCACTATCTCGGACTCGAGGTGGACGACGCACTGGTCTGTCAAAACAGACCGATGTCTGGCCGGCCGTGCCCGCGGCGGCTGGACGCCGCCGCGGGTGTGACATCGTCAACTCGCTACCGCGGGGGAAGGCAGGCCATCCGGTTCAAAAGGTAGGGGAATAATTGCGGTCCGCAGAGGCGCGGCCTTTTCACACGCCGGACTCGGTGTCTCTTGTCTCCAGCGCCGTGGTAATGCGTTCGCGGCTCAGATACGTCCACAGCCAGACCGCGATCACCATGAGGGCACCGAGAAAGACCGGCCACCGCAATCCGAAGTAGGACGATGCAAGGCCTGCGCCCAATGCACCAACGGCAGGCGCACCGCGGAATATCAGGCCGTAAAGCCCCATCACGCGTCCGCGCATGCTGCGGTCGGTGGCGAGCTGAATCAACGTCTGGATGGCGATTCCCGCCGTCGACATGCAGAACCCGAAGACGATCACCGCCGGCACAGCCACCCACAGACGATCGGTCGCGATCGCCACGATCGTCGCCAGCGGCCCCACCACCGAACTCCACAGCGCGATCGCCGTCAGCCCGGATGCCCGCGCCCGCTGGCCGAGCCAGACGCCGCCGAGGATGGCGCCGCCGCCGATCGCCGAAGCCAGGACCGAAAGACCCATGGCTCCCGATTTGTACACGTCGTCGGCAAATCCCGGCAGCAGCTCGTTCATCGGCCGTCCGCCGACGCCGATCGCGATCAGCAGCACCAGCAGTGCGGCGATCCCCGGGTGCGAGGCCGTGTAGCGGATCCCTTCGATCAAATCCGTACTCATGCTGGCGCGCTTGCCAGGCTCTCCCGCCACCGGCGCGATGCGAACGCGGGCCAACGCCAACAGGAACACGACGTAGCTTATGGCATTGGCGGCGAACGCGGCCGCGACACCGGACCACACGATCGCCAGGCCGGCGAAGACCGGACCGATGAAGCGCGCCAGGTTGAACACGACCGAATTGATCGCCACCGCCCCGGTCATATCCGCCTGTGGCACCAGCGACGGAACGAGCGCCAGCCTGGCCGGCTGATTGAAAGCGACCACCACGCCTTGGAGCGCTGTCAAGCCGACCAGCAGTCCGACCGTCATATGGCCGCTCGCCGTGAGCGCCCACAGCACCGTCGCCTGCACCAGGGAGATGGTCTGGCTGATCTTCACCACGCGCAGCCGGTCCCATCGGTCGGCGGCCGCACCGGCAAACGGTCCGACCAGAATCACGGGGAAGAAGTCGGCAAACGCGACGATGCCCAGCCACAAGCCCGATCCGGTCAACTCCCAGGTGAGCCAGCCGATCGCAATCCGCTGCATCCACATGCCGATGAGCGACACCGCGCTTCCCGCCGAATAGATGCCGAAGTTCGCGTTCCGTACGAGGAGCGCAAACATCCGGGTGCTCAGGAGATAGCCAAACGGCATGAGACGATTGACCGCACGGTCGTTGGAGAAGGTCGGTCGGCTGACCCGGAGGTGACACGAGGCTAACGAGACCGGTCCGGCGCGCGATATTCAGAGCGCACCTGTCATGCTGTCAACGCTGCCAGCCGCGCGGCCGCGATGATGCGATGCGGTTCGCCAGCCGTGGCAACTTCGGATGGGCCAGTCTTGGCCGCGGGCGGCGCTAAAGCATGATCCCGAAAAAGCCTGCCCCGGACTTGGTCCGGGGTGGGAACCGGTTTTCCGAAATGATCATTAGGCCGTCTCGTCGCTTGCGGATTCGAGCGCCCGCCGGCATTCCGCGAGCTCGGCAAGCGCCGCCTGCAAAGCCTGCCGGTCCGCCGGCGTCAACCTGCCATGCTGCGGCCGCACGGGCATGGGCTCCGCCACGGTCCGCGCCTCGCCGGGTCCGGCAAAGCTCGGTTCCCGCCGCCCGGCGTGCGGCGCGGGCCGGTGCGTCTCGGCGACCCGCCCGGACGGACGCAACCGACCGCCGAGACCGCGTTCCGTCTCCGCATCCGCGTCCTCGTCTGCCAACGCCTCCGCGGCGGCGTCATCCGGTGCGGAAAGCGGCTGCTCGGCGCCCTCCTCCCATATCGATTGCACGACGCGGACGCCCTGTTCCCGCAGGATGCGCTGTACGCCACGAATGGTATAGCCCTGACCGTACAGCAGGTGGCGGATGCCGCGCAGCAGCGCGACGTCATCGGGCCGATAGTAGCGCCGGCCGCCGCCGCGCTTCATCGGCTTGATCTGCGCGAACCGGCTCTCCCAGAAGCGGAGCACATGCTGGGGAACATCGAGGTCGTCAGCGACCTCGCTGATGGTGCGGAACGCGTCCGGCGCCTTCTCCAAGTCGCCCTGCCTTTCCGTCCTGGTGTGGTGGATTTGAAGTTCCTGCCATTCTTAGGGAGCAGGCTCATCGCGGGAACTTCAAATCCAAAAACCACACCAGACGCTTAAAGCTGCTAGTGGTCCGATTCCAACATCCGCATCCCGTTTCGGCGCGCGTCTTTGCGAATGTTGGAATCGAAAGGACCACTAGCAAGTATAGGTTTCTAGTGGAGTTTTGGATTCGGAAGTTCGCTCGGAGCGGGCTGCAACTCAAGCGAACTTCCGAATCGCGACACTAGGCCTTGCCGTCGCCGGAGTTGATCTTCTGCTTGAGGATTGCAGATGGCTTGAACACCATCACCCGGCGCGGAGAGATCGGAACCTCCTTGCCGGTTTTCGGATTGCGCCCGATCCTCTGTCCCTTCTTACGCACGACGAAGGAGCCGAACGACGACAGCTTGACGGTCTCTCCGTGTTCGAGACAGTTGGTAATCTCCTTGAGTACCAATTCAACAAGGGCCGACGATTCGGTGCGCGATAGGCCAACCTTCTGGTAGACCGCCTCGCAGAGATCGGCGCGCGTCACTGTCTTCCCAGCCATCGCCAGCCCCACCCTCGACGAACGTCACTGCTTGACTCGCTACAGCCGAACGATAAGTGGCTGATACCGCAGGGTCAACGGGCATTGGCGGGCTGCGGTCAGGAAAGACTCACCAGCGCAGCAGGACCGAGCCCCAGGTAAAGCCGCCGCCCATCGCCTCAAGCAGCACGAGATCCCCCTGCTTGATGCGTCCGTCAACGACCGCGACGTCCAATGCCAGTGGAATCGACGCCGCCGAGGTATTGCCGTGGCGCTCGACCGTGCTCACCACTTTGCTTGGATCAATTCCAAGCTTTTGCGCCGACCCGTCGATAATCCGCTTGTTGGCCTGGTGCGGCACGAACCAATCGATGTCGGCCGCGGTAAAGCCGGTGGCGCGGAATGCGTCCTCGATCACGTCGGTGATGTTGGCGACCGCATGCTTGAAGACCTCGCGGCCCTCCATCCGCAGATGCCCGACGGTGCCGGTCCGCGACGGTCCGCCATCGACATAAAGCTTGTTCCTGTATCGACCGTCGGAGCGCAAATGCGCCGTGAGAATGCCGCGGTCCTCGCGGGTTCCGGCTTGCTGCTGCGCTTCGAGGACGACAGCACCGGCGCCATCGCCGAACAGGACACAGGTCGTGCGATCGGTCCAATCGAGGAGCCGCGAGAATGTCTCCGAGCCGATCACCAGCGCGCGCTTGTAGGAGCCGCTCTTGAGCAGACCGTCGGCGGTCGCGAGCGCAAAGACGAATCCGGAGCACACCGCCTGCAGATCGAAAGCGGCGCCGTGGTGAATGCCAAGCCCAGCTTGCACCGTGACGGCAGCCGCGGGAAAGGTATTATCTGGCGTCGAGGTGCCGAGCACGATCAAGTCGATGGATTGGGCGTCGACGCCGGCATGGCCGAGCGTTGCCTGGGCCGCCCTGATCGCGAGGTCGGAGGTAAACTCGCCCTGCGCGGCAACATGCCGCTGGCGGATGCCCGTCCGCTGCACGATCCATTCATCTGAGGTGTCGACGGTCTTGGCGAGGTCAGCGTTGCTGAGGGCCCTGGCTGGCAGATAGCTGCCGCAGCCGAGCACGACGGAACGTATCATTGTCACAGGGCTCCACCGATGGCCGCCGCAGCGGCAGTGTGGTCGCGCCCACGCGCCAGGGCCTGACGGATCTTCACCATCAATTCGTAGCGCACCATGTCGTACCCGAGATCGACGGCGGCGGCAAAGCCCTCGGCGTCTGCGCCGCCATGGCTCTTGATGACGATGCCGTTGAGGCCGAGAAAGACGCCACCGTTGGAGCGGGCCGGGTCCATTTTTTCGCGCAGCGCACGGAACGCCTCCCGCGCCAGCCAGTAGCCGAGCCGCGCCTTCCAGGTGCGGTTCATCGCTCCACGCAGGTACCCGCCGATCTGCCGAGCGGTGCCTTCGGCCGTCTTGAGCGCGATATTGCCGGCAAATCCCTCCGTGACGACAACATCGACGGTTCCCTTGCCGATGTCGTCGCCCTCGACAAATCCGACATACTCCAGGTACGGCACCGGCTGATCACGCAGGATCTGGCCGGCCTTGCGCACCTCGTCGAGACCCTTCACCTCCTCGACGCCGATGTTCAACAGACCCACGGTCGGACGCCCGATGTCGAACAGCACTCGGGCCATGGCGCTGCCCATGGCGGCGAGATCGCAGAGATGCTCGGCGTCCGCCCCAATCGAAGCGCCGACGTCGAGGACGATCGACTCGCCGCGCAGCGTCGGCCAAAGCGCGGCTATCGCGGGCCGCTCGATGCCTTCCAGAGTCTTGAGGTTGAATTTTGCCATCGCCATCAGCGCGCCGGTATTGCCGGCGGAAACCGCGACATCCGCCTCGCCCTTGCGGACCGCGTCGAGCGCCAACCAGATCGAGGACTTCCAGCGTCCGTGCCGCAAGGCCTGGCTCGGCTTCTCGTCCATCTTGACGGCGATATCGGTATGGACAACGCGCGCCGCCGCGGCCAGGCGGGGATGCTGCCGCAGCACCGGTTCGATCCTGGCACTGTCGCCGTATAGGATGAACTCGGACTCGGGGTGACGCACCAGCGATTCCGCGGCGCCCGGCACGACCACCGTTGCCCCGTGGTCGCCCCCCATGGCGTCAAGCGCGATGCGGACCTTTTGGGGCATGGATAAGGTTGTCGATGTTGCTCGGCTGAGGCTCGGCGGTGAATGTGCGGTAAGCCGTGTGTGACAATAGCGTTTCGGCGGGACGACACAACAGCCATATGGGAACAAAGTCGTCAACCACCGCTCTGATCCGATGCTTTCTTCAACGTTGCCAGCGCCGCAAACGGGTTGGATTGAGGGCCATCGGCCGCCGGAGCCGCGAACACCGCATCCGGCTTGCGTGGATAGGGATCGATCCCGAGGATCAGGAACTCGGTGGCGATCGCTCCGAGATCGATGCCGCCGCCCACCAGTCTTTCGATTCGCTCGTCTCCGACATTGCCCGCCTCCTCGTCGGCGCCACCGCCCTCGTGCGCACGGTCCGGCAGGTCCCGAAGGAACAGCAGGTCGATCGGCTCATCAACCTCGCTCTGCATCGGATCGAGGGTGACGACGCAAGTCAGGCCGACGGTTGCAGAAAGGCGTCCGGTGACGCGCAGCCCGTCCGTTCCGTGCGGAACCGTGTCGATGTCAGCTTCCAGTCGCACAATCTCAGGCAATCCCGCCAGGCGCGCGATCCCGGCCCGCGTCGGCGCGTCGGCGACCAAATGGCGGTGCAGGCCTTCGGCGGGCACATCCTGCATGGCGACCGGAACACTCCAGGGCCGCTGGCTTCGGCTCTTGCTCATGGCGCTGTCGCGGCCCCTGCGGCCGCCGGCGGATCGGGAAAACTCACAAGGCCGGCGGACAAGGCGGTGCTATCCTGCCGGCGCACATGCACAACCGCGGCCTGCACATACGCGGCAAGCCGCCGGACGGGCTCTTCCGCCGCCGGCTCATCCGAATAAATATTGCGGCGCAGCGCGTCCACAAGGCCGACCGCATCCAGAGTATCCAATGCGGCCCCATAGGCGGCCGCGCGACCGTAGAAAGCTCCTGCGATGCGCTGCATTTGCCGCGGCACCGCGAGGTCGCCGACCCCCATTTCCCTGAGGTTGTCGTCCATATCCTGGCAGAAACGGTCGAAAACCTCCTGGCCGAGCGCCTCCAGTTCTGGAACCTCTTGAAGCCGGCGCAGCAGTAGCGCCGCGTGCAGCATGATCATGTCGAGACGTCCCTCGACGGTGTCCGGAACGCCAAAGTCCGCGTAGAATGCCGGTAACCGCGCCTGTGCCACGATCGCGCCATAGAGGCGGTTGATGCTGCGGTCTCGCCGGCTTCGGCGAAAAAGGGGCAAAATCATCAGGATAGCTCGAATCCGGCGGCAGCCATGCGGCCAAGGCTAGGATTGCAAATCGCGCCGCCGCCGGGTACGTGATCGGGCCTTCGGATACAGGGACGCACTGCGAATGTCGAGCCGCCTGCCCTCTCCCCCGTCCGCCGGATTGCGCTTGGCTTCCGTCCGGCGCATGGCCGCAGCCGCGATGCTCTCCGGCGTGCTGCTCGGCGGCTGCATCTTCACCGAGACCTACCAACGTGGCTATGTGCTGCCGGAAGGCGCGTTGCAGCAACTCCCCATCGGCGCCACCCAGGAGCAGGTGCTGATCGTGCTGGGAACGCCGTCAACAGTCGCCACGGTAAGCGGCGAGGTGTTCTATTACATTTCGCAGCGTGCGGAGCGCGCCGTCGCGTTCATGCCGCAGAAGGTGACCGATCAGCGCGTCATCGCCGTCTATTTCGACAAGGACCGGCGCGTCCAACGGCTTGCCGACTACGGCATCAAGGACGGCAAGATCTTCGACTACATCAGCCGCACTACGCCGACGGGGGGCGGTGAACTCAGCCTGCTCACGCCGTTCTTCACATTGTTCAAACCGAATCCCTGAGTTTCTCGCCCTAACGTTCGTCGCGCTGGAGCTTCGGCTGTTAGCGCCGGTCAATGCGCGAGGATCGCCAGCAGCAGCAGCGCCACGATGTTGGTGATCTTGATCATCGGGTTGACCGCCGGGCCCGCCGTATCTTTGTAGGGATCGCCGACCGTGTCGCCGGTCACCGCCGCCTTGTGAGCTTCCGAGCCCTTGCCGCCGTAGTGGCCGTCCTCGATGTACTTCTTGGCGTTGTCCCAGGCGCCGCCGCCCGAGGTCATCGAGATCGCCACGAACAGCCCGGTGACGATGACGCCGAGCAGCATCGCGCCGACCGCCGAGAACGCCGCCGACTTGCCCGCCGCGCCGCCGCCGGCGATGATGTAGATCACGAAATAGACCACGATCGGCGAGAGCACCGGCAAGAGCGACGGGACGATCATCTCCTTGATCGCCGCCTTGGTGAGCAAGTCGACGGCCCGGCCGTAGTCCGGCTTTTCCTTGTAGGTCATGATGCCGGGCTTTTCCTTGAACTGTCGGCGCACCTCTTCAACGATCGCACCGGCAGCGCGGCCGACCGCCGTCATGCCCATGGCGCCGAACAAGTACGGCAGCAGGCCGCCGAACAAGAGGCCCACGACCACGTATGGATTGTTCAGCGAGAAGTCGAGCTGGACGCCTTGGAAGTACGGATACTTGGTCGCGTTGGCGATGAAGAACTTCAGGTCCTCGTTGTAGGCCGCGAACAACACCAGCGCGCCGAGGCCGGCCGAGCCGATCGCGTAGCCCTTGGTCACCGCCTTGGTGGTGTTGCCGACGGCGTCAAGCGCATCGGTCGACTTGCGCACCTCCTTCGGCAGGCCGGCCATTTCGGCGATGCCGCCGGCATTGTCGGTGACCGGGCCGAAGGCGTCGAGCGCCACGATCATGCCGGCCAGCGCCAGCATCGTCGTCACCGCGATCGCGATGCCGAACAGCCCCGCGAGGCCGTAGGTGATGAGAATGCCGGCGACGATCACAAGTGTCGGCAGCGCCGTCGCCTCGAGCGACACCGCGAGACCCTGAATGATGTTGGTGCCGTGACCGGTGACCGAGGCGGCAGCGATCGATTTCACCGGGCGGTAGTCGGTGCCGGTGTAGTACTCTGTAATCCAGACGATCAGCCCGGTCACGGCGAGCCCGACGACGCCGCAGAGATAGAGGCTCATGCCGGTGTAGGCCTGGCCCGAGATCGGGCCGAAGCCGATCAGCTGCCAGATCACGATCGCGACGGCGCCGAGCGAGAGCACGCCCGTGGCGATCACCCCGCGGTAGAGCGCGCCCATGATCGACTCGTTGGCGCCGAGCTTGACGAAGAACGTGCCGATGATCGAGGTGATGATGCAAGCGCCGCCGATGGCGAGCGGCAGGGTCATCATATTGGTGAGCAACGGCGAGCCGGCGAAAAAGATCGCAGCGAGCACCATGGTTGCCACCGCCGTCACCGCATAGGTCTCGAACAGGTCGGCGGCCATGCCGGCGCAGTCGCCGACGTTGTCGCCGACGTTGTCGGCGATCGTCGCCGGGTTGCGAGGATCGTCCTCGGGGATTCCGGCCTCGACCTTGCCGACGAGGTCGCCGCCGACGTCGGCGCCCTTGGTGAAGATGCCGCCGCCGAGACGGGCGAAGATCGAGATCAGCGAGGCGCCGAAGCCGAGCGCCACCAGCGCATCGACGACGGTGCGGTCATTCGGCGCCAGGCCAAGTGGCCCGGTGAGGACCCCGAAATAGGCAGTGACGCCGAGAAGCGCGAGACCGGCGACCAGCAGGCCGGTGATGGCGCCGGACTTGAACGCCAGTTCGAGGCCCCCTGCCAGCGAGCCGATCGCCGCCTGCGCGGTGCGTACGTTGGCGCGCACGGAGATGTTCATGCCGATGAAGCCGGTGGCACCGGAGAGCACGGCCCCGATGGCGAAGCCGAACGCGACGAGCCATCCGAGCAGCCAGCCGACGATCAGGAAGATGACGACACCGACGAGTCCGATGGTGAGATACTGCCGCTTGAGATAGGCCTGCGCGCCCTCGCGCACCGCCGCGGAGATTTCCTGCATCTTGGCGCTGCCGGCGTCCGCCGCCATCACCGACTGGACCGCCCACACGGCGTAGACGATGGAAAGCGCGCCGCAGGCGATAATCAGCCACAAAGCTGTCATGATGGAATCAACCCCGATTGGAAGAAAACTAGGCTCAAGGCATTGCCGCTGGCCCGTGTGGCAACGGTCTGGTCCGTTTTGCCCTGCCCGAAGTCGGGCCTTATTGCCAAAAACGTGGCGGGGACGCAACGGCGGAAACCCATCGCTGCACCGAGCGCGATCAGCAAAATTGGACACCGGTTTTGCGTCCGATCGCGCTCTAACTCTATGATCTGGCGCGTGATACGGGCGGCTAACCGGATTCCACTTGGCCTGATCACGCGCTGGATTCGGCAATATTCGGGCTCGATCGGCGCAATTGCGGCTCGGACGGCGCCTCGCCGATCACCGCGGTGCGATTCGAGGATGCAAGCCTTTCAGTCGATCTGCATGCCGAACTCTTGAATCGTTGAGGCCACCTGTTCGTGCGTCTCGATCAGGATCTTGCCGAGTTCCTCCGGCGTGGAGGAGAGCGGGATCGATCCGGCCTTCTCGATCAAGGCGCGGTAATCAGGCGTGTTGACGATCGACGCAATGTGACGGTTGAGCAGCGCAAGGATTGGCTGGGGCGTCCCGGCGCCAGCGCAGATGCCGAGCCATCCGAACGCGACGAAGTGAATGCCCTTCTCCGTGAGCGTGGGCACGTCCGGCGCAACGGCCAGCCGCTCCGGACTGGTCACCGCAAGAATCTTCAGCTTTCCGGCCTGATAGTGCGGCAGCACCGAGAGCGTCGGCGAGACGAAGAAATGCACCCGGCCCGCCAGCAGCTCCCGCATCACCGTGGCGCCGTCCTTGAACGCCACCTTGTTCAGCGTGATCCCGGCGCGCTTGGCCAGCTGGCGCGCGAAAATCTCCTGCACCGAGCCGCCGCCGACGGAAGCGTAATGGACCTGCGACGGATTGGCCTTCGCATGGGCGAAGAACTCGTCCAGCGTCTGCGCCGGCAGCGAGTTGGCCAGCGCGAGCCCGTAGTAGTACCGGGAGATCTGCGTGATCGGCGCGATGTCGCCGAGCTTGAAGGCGACCTTCTTGTACAGCGCCGTGTTGATCGATTCGAAATGCGTGCACAGCAGGAGATGATAGCCGTCGCGCGGGTGCGCCAGCACGTCCCGGGTTGCGATCTGCCCGGCCGCTCCCGCCTTGTTCTCGACGATGACGCGTTGTCCCAGGAGCGATCCCAGCTTGTCGGCGATGAACCGGGCCGGGATGTCGGTCGGTCCGCCCGCACCGAAGCCGACGACCAGCCGGATGGTGCGCGACGGATAGGCCTCCTGCGCCTGCGCCTGCGTCGGCGCCGGGCCCAGCGCCGCGAACGCGGCGAACCCGGACGACAGCAGCAGCCAGGACATCAAGCCTGACATGTTACCCTCCCCCTGTTCAATTGGCGGCGGTTGCTTCACGCGCCACCGCTCCGTGCCGCCGCTTCAGCCTGATGCCCTGAGGCGACACTCGCACGCGACTATGCGCCACGGCTACAATCAATCAAGCGGTCAGGGCAGCCTGCGGGGCGGACCGCAGCCGATGTGAGCGCTGTCAGTAGGACAACGCCCCCGGATGCCGGCGCTCGACCGCCGGCGCCTCGGCGAGCGAAGCCGCCCCGATCTGGCCGAGCGCGGCGCGCGCTTCGTCGACCATCAGGTCGATGACATGGCCCGGCCCCTGCTGACCCAGCGCACCAAGGCCCCAGAGGAACGCCTTGCCGGCGAAGGCCGCGTGCGCGCCGAGCGCAATCGCGCGGATCACGTCGAGGCCAGAGCGGATGCCCGAGTCCATCAGCACCGTTGCCCGATCGCCGACCGCCGCCGTCACGGCCGGCAAGGCATCGATCGGCGCCGGCAGCGCCTCGATCTGGCGGCCGCCGTGATTCGACACCACCACGCCGTCACACCCGAGCGACACCGCCTTCTCGGCGTCGGCCGGATGCAGGATGCCCTTGACCACCAGTGGCCGCTTCCAGCGGTCGCGATAGCGCGCCACCTCGTCCCAGGTGAAGGCGCCGCGCTGCTCGCTGCGCATGAACTTGGAGACGGTCGCCGGGTCGGTGTTGCCGCCGGCGTAGGACGCGAAATTCACGAAGCGGGGAATTCCGTGCGTGAGGAACGCGCGCAGGTAGCCGGGCGACAGCGCCGTTCCCAGTACCATGCGGGCGTTGATGCGGAACGGATTGGTGATGCCGACCGCGACCTCGCGCGAGCGCGTGGTGCGCACCGGCACGTCGAGGGTCAGCATCAGCACCTGCGCACCGGCCTCGTCCGCACGCCGCACCAGGTCATAGCCGACGGCATGGTTGTTGTTGGCGAAGCGGTAGAGCTGGAACCAGAACACGTCCGGGGCGAGCTCTGCCGCACGCTCGATGGTGATGCCGGCCACCGTGCTCATCGCATAGGGGATGCGCAGCCGCTGCGCCGCCTTTGCCAGGTGTGCATCGGCGCCCGGCCAGACGGTGGACGGTCCGCCCATCGGGGCGATGCCGATCGGAGCCGCATACCGGCGCCCGAACAGCTCCACGTCGACCGATGGCAGCGTCGGCATCACGCCGTAACGCGGCACCAGTTCGACGGCGTCGAGCGCGTCCCAGTTGCGCTTGATGCCGCCGTCGATGCCGGCGCCGCCGTCCATGTATTCGAAGGCGAAGTGCGGCACGTGGCGCCGGGCATGGGCGCGCAGGTGATGCACGGTCGGGAAGCGGCGCATCAGGTCCGGGTCGGGCGGCTTGATCGGCGCGTTCGAGGCCGCCACCGGCGCTGCCGCTGCGGCAGGCGTGACCGCTGATGATACCCGCTCGTTCATGCCCGGTCTCCTCCCCCCTTCAAAAATGGCTGTACGAGGCCTGCCTGAAGGCCAGCACCTTGCCGTCGCCGCCAAGAACCCGCGCCCCATCGCCGCCGGCAATGCTTCCGATCTCCGTGAGCGTTACGCCCGCGGCTGCTGCCGCGTGGCGCAGCGGCGCGAGCTTAGCATCTTCCACCGCCGCCAGGATTTCATAATCGTCGCCGCCGGTGAGGATCGGCTCGAGCAGCGACGGATCGGCGGCCAATGCAGAGCGCGCGGCGTCCGAGAGCGGAACGCGCTCAGTGTGGATCGTTGCCGAGACGCCGGATGCCCTGCACATCTTGTCGAGGTCGCCGGCCAATCCGTCGGAGACGTCCATCGCGCCATTGGCGAATTCCCGCAAGGCTTCGGCCACGGCATTGTGCGGCTGCGGCAGCCGGTAGCGGCCGATCAGGTGCTGCGTCTGCGCCGTACTCAGGCCCCAACGCTTGGTCAGCGCCACGTCCCGGCACAGGCGCACGCCGAGCGCGGCGTCGCCGATGGTGCCGCTGACCAGCACGCGGTCGCCCGCCTTGGCGCCGCCGCGCCTGACCATCGTGCCGGTTGGGACGCTGCCAAACACAGCGACCGATACGGTCACCGGCCCGGGCGTGCTGACGGTATCGCCGCCGAGCAGCAGGCAACCGTAGCGCTCGACATCATCGCTCAGACCCTGCGCGAAATTGGCGACCCATTCCATCCCGACACCGCTCGGCAGAGCCAGCGTCAGCAGGAAGCCGATCGGCTTCGCACCCTTGGCGGCGAGATCGGAGAGATTGACGCGCAGCGCCTTGCGCGCCACGTCGCCCGCCGGATCGTCGGGAAAGAAATGCACGCCGCCGACGATCGCGTCCGCCTTGAGCACCAGATCAGTTCCCGGCGCCGGCGTTATTGCGGCGCAGTCGTCGATCAGGCCGAAAGCACCGGGATGCCGTGCCAGCGGCCGGAACAGATCGATGATGCGTTCCTCGCCGGAGACCGTTGTCGACGTCTGCTTAGCCATAAACGTGGCCTGTCATGCCCCGCGCATGCGGGGCATCCAGTAACCCCAGCGCGAATGTTGCTGCTTGAGCATATCACCGAAATCTGCGGCTGCTGGATCGCCCGCCTTCGCAGACGATGACAGCCGGTGAGTCATTGCCCTTGCCGCTCGAACTCGTCGCTCCGCATTTGCCGCGCCAGCTGGTCGAGCACGGCGTTGACCATCCCGGTCTCGTCGGCGTCGACGAAAGCATTGGCGACGTCGGCATACTCCGAGACGACCACACGCGCCGGTATATCGCGGCGATGATCGAGCTCGTAGGCGCCGGCGCGCAACACCGCGCGCAACAGCGCCTCGATGCGCTTGAGCGGCCAGCCGCGCGCCAGCGTAGTATCGATCAGCGGGTCGAGCTTGCGCTGCTCGCGCACCACGCCCGAGACGATGTCGCGAAAGAAGGCGGCCTCGGCAGGCAAGTACTCCGCGCCTTCCACTTCGCGGCCAAGCCAATGGCCTTCGAACTCGGCGAAGATTTCGTTGAGGCCGGCGCCGGCGATGTCCATTTGGTAGAGCGCCTGCACGGCGGCGAGACGCGCCGCGCCGCGCCGGTTGGCCTTGCGGTCGTCCATGGTTGCCGGCCGGGCCATGACGCTCTTACCCGGCCACATGCCGTTTGAGTCGGATCATCGCAAGTGCTGCGCGGACCGCGTCGCCGCCTTTGTCGCCCTCCTCCGGCCGCGCTCGCGCCCAGGCTTGCGATTCGGTATCGACGGTGATGATGCCGTTGCCGAGCGGCAGCTTGCGGACAACCGCCAGGTCCATAAGCGCGCGAGCGGACTCGAACGACACGATCTCGAAATGGATGGTGTCGCCACGGATGACGCAGCCGAGTGCCACCGCACCGTCGTACGGCTTCCCCTGCCGTTCGGCGGCATCGACCGCAATGGCGATCGCCGCCGGCACTTCCAATGAGCCGGGAACCGTGACCCGGTCGAACGATGCGCCGGCCTTGGTCAGCGCAGCGGTGGCGCCCTGCAGCAGGGCATCGGCGATATCGCTGTAAAAGCGCGCCTCGACGATCACCACCCGCGCAGCGCGCAGATCGCCCTCGTCGGTTCCTTCGCCGCGCCGGGCTTCGGCCATTGAAATCAACTCCACAGCACGAGGTTGTCGTCGGCAGCGCGAGAGCCGGGACCCATGTACCCCGGCGCCTGTCATCGTTCAATGATTGGAGTCGTGGATGATGGGTCCCGGATCGCGCTTTCAGCGCGTCCGGGATGACAACCGATGGGTTTCACCGGCTCCCTAGCAGTCGCTCTGCGTAGCGGGCCATCAGGTCGACTTCCAGGTTGAGTTGATCCCCGGCCTGCACGGCGCCGAGCGTCGTCACCTTCAACGTGTGAGGAATGATCAGCGCCGAGAAGGTCTCCGCGCTCACCGTATTCACGGTCAGCGAGATGCCATCCAACGCCACCGACCCCTTTGGGGCGATGAACCGCGCAAGCGGCGCCGGCACCCGCAGCGTCAGTTGCGCCATGTCGGTCAGGTCCTCGCGCGCCGCCAGCACCGCGATGCCGTCTGTATGCCCCTGAACGATATGCCCGCCAAGCTCGTCACCCATGCGCAGGGCGCGCTCGATGTTGATCCGCGTACCGTGCCGCCAACCTCTTACCGTCGTCATCCGCAAGGTTTCCGCCGCCGCATCGGCGGCAAACCATGTGCGCCCAGTCTCCTCCCCGGTGCCGACCACCGTGAGGCAGACGCCGGAGCAGGCAATCGACGCCCCCTCGACGATCGACGCGCGCGGATAGCCGCAGGCGATCTTCAAGCGGCGCAGCCCCTCGCCGCGCGCCCGCACCGCTGTGACCTCGCCGATATCGGAGACGATGCCCGTGAACATGCGACCTCACACCCGCTCGAAGGTTTCAAGCCGATCCGCGCCGACCGTCTCTTCGCCTATTCGCCTCAGCCACTGCGAGTGCGTCAAGATACCGAGTTGGTGCCCGTCGATGGCGTCGATCCCGTCAGGCCCGACCACGGCGTTGCTGCGGAACAGCGCTGCCTCGTCGACGAGGGACGCACCGATGAAGCTCGCCGCTACCATCGGGCCGCCTTCCACCAGGAGCCGGGTGATGCCGCGGGCGGCCAGCGCGCGAGCAACGATGCCCGGATCGAATCGGCCAGCGGCGGCGTCGAGCCGCAGAACTTCGACGCCGAAGCTGCGCAAGGCCTCCTCGCGGGCGTGCTCGGCCGATCCATCGGCGAACACGCAAACCGGCGTCTGCTTTGCCGTCTGGACCAGCCGCGCCTCCAGCGGCAGCCGCAGCGCCGCGTCGAGCACCACGCGAACGGGCGAACGTCCCGCCATGCCCGGCAGCCGGCAGGTCAGCGCCGGATTGTCCGCCAGCGCCGTGCCGATACCAATCAGGATGGCATCGTTCTGGGCGCGCATCAGGTGCACGCGGTCGCGAACCGGCTCACCGGTGATCGTCACCGGCTTGCGCCCGGCGAGCCCCGCTTTGCCGTCGTCGGAGACCGCGAGCTTAAGTGTCACGTGCGGGCGGCCGTCGCGCATCCGGCGGATATGCCCGGCATGATCGCGGCGCGCCTGCGCGGCCCCCTCACCCACCTCAACCACAACCCCGGCGGCGCGCAGCCGGGCATGGCCGCGGCCGGCGACTTCGGGATTGGGGTCCTCTAGCGCCGCAACCACGCGCCCGATGCCGGCGGCAATGATGGCGTCGGCGCAGGGCGGGGTCTTTCCGTGGTGCGAGCACGGCTCCAGCGTGACGTAGAGCGTCGCCCCTCTCGCCGCCGCGCCCGCTCGCCGCAAGGCCTCGGTCTCGGCATGTGGGCGCCCGCCGGGCTGTGTCCAGCCGCGCCCGACGATCACCGGCTCGGGTCCGTCATCCCGCACGACGAGTGCACCGACCGCCGGATTTGGCCAGGTATTGCCGAGGCCGCGCCGGCCGAGGCGCAAGGCAACAGCCATGAAACGTGCATCGGCGCCTTCCGCCGGCCAAATCGAAGCCGTCGCCGCGCTCATTTGACCGGGGACGGCGGCCGAGCTGCGGAGGCCGGCGGCCGCGCTTCATCTTCGCTCGAAAGCTCTCCAAGAAATGCCTCGAAGTCTTTGGCTTCCCTGAAGTTTCTGTAAACCGAAGCAAACCGCACATAGGCCACGTCGTCGAGCGCGCGCAGGTGCTCCATGACGATCTCGCCGATGGCTTCCGACGACACCTCGGCCTCGCCACCGCTCTCCAATTCGCGCACGATCTTCGATACCATCTGCTCGATGAGCTCCGGCTCGACCGGCCGCTTGCGCAGAGCGATCTGCACCGAGCGCACCAGCTTGTCGCGGTCGAAGGGCACCCGCCGGCCGTTGCGCTTGAGGACCACCAGTTCCCGCAGTTGCACCCGCTCGAAGGTGGTGAAACGGAAGTTACAGGCGAGACAGACCCGACGTCGGCGGATCACCGCCGAGTCCTCGGTCGGGCGGGAATCCTTCACCTGGGTATCGAGGCTTCCGCAACTCGGACAACGCATCCCCTACCCCTCTCCACTCACCCCCACCTGTCATGGCCGGGACACACCCGGTCGCGATAACGTCAATAGATAGGGAACCGGTCAAGCAGGCGCTTCACTTTCTCTCGTACCGCTGCCTCGACCAGGGAATCCTCCTCGACGCCCTTCTGCGAGAGCACGTCGAGGACGTCGCCGATCAGGTCGCCGACCTGCCGGAACTCGGCAATACCGAAGCCGCGCGTCGTACAGGCTGGCGAGCCGAGCCGGATGCCTGAGGTCACCGTCGGCTTCTCCGAGTCGAACGGGATGCCGTTCTTGTTGCAAGTGATGTGGGCGCGGCCGAGCGCCAGTTCGCCGACCTTGCCGGTGAGCCGCTTCGGCCGCAGGTCGACCAGCATCAGATGCGTATCGGTTCCGCCGGAGACGATATCGAGACCGCGGTTCTTGAGCGTTTCCGACAGCGCCTTCGCATTGTCTACGACGTTCTTCGCGTATTGCTTGAAGGACGGATGCAGCGCCTCGCCGAACGCTACCGCCTTGGCGGCGATCACATGCATGAGCGGCCCGCCCTGAAAGCCGGGGAACACGGCGGAATTGATCTTCTTCGCCAGAACCTCGTCGTTGGCCAGGATGACGCCGCCGCGCGGGCCCCGCAGCGTCTTGTGGGTCGTTGTCGTCACCACGTGCGCGTGCGGGAACGGGCTCGGATGCACCCCGCCGGCGACCAGGCCGGCGAAATGCGCCATATCGACCATGAGATATGCGCCGATGCTATCGGCGATCTCACGAAACCGCTTGAAATCGATGAAGCGCGGATAGGCCGAGCCGCCCGCAATGATCACCTTCGGCTTATGGTCATGTGCGAGCTGGGCCACCTGCTCGATATCGATGCGGTGGTCGTCGCGGCGCACGCCGTACGGCACTGGCTTGAACCACCTGCCCGACAAATTGACCGGCGAGCCATGGGTCAGATGCCCGCCGGCGGCGAGGTTGAGCCCAAGGAAGGTGTCCCCAGGCTGCATTATTGCCATGAAGGCCGCGGCGTTGGCCTGGGCGCCGGAATGCGGCTGCACGTTGGCGAAGCCGCAGCCGAACAGCTTCTTCACGCGGTCGATGGCCAGTTGCTCGGCGATGTCCACGAACTGGCAGCCGCCGTAATAGCGCCGGCCCGGCAGGCCTTCCGCGTATTTGTTGGTGAGCACCGAACCCTGTGCCTCGAGCACGGCGCGGCTGACGATATTCTCCGAGGCGATCAGCTCGATCTCGTGGCGCTGGCGGCCGAGCTCCAGGCCGATGACTTCGGCGATTTCGGGATCGGATTCGGCAAGCGAGGTGGTGAAAAGCCCTCCGCTGTCCGCGGCGGCGGCTGTGTTCTGAACCGACATCATCATCTCCAGCTGATGGCGCGGCGAATAGCACATCGGACGTGGTCGGCCAAGCGCTGGGATCGCGGAAGGAAAATCCCCCAATATGTTGTTACGCGCCAACAGAGCGTCCGACCATCGCCCAACCGCACCCGACCGGCCTGCTGCACCGTGCGGCTTCAAATCTCGACCACCACGTAGTCGTCTTCCACCGTCACCGGAAAGGTCTCGGCGACATACGGGCCCTCAACCAGTTGCGCCCCCGCCTCCACCGAGACAGGATAGTGGCGGATGCGCAGCCTTGCTGGGTCGCACCACGACTTGCCGGTGCGGATGTCGAACTCCCATGAGTGCCACGGGCAGCGGATGATCTCGCCTCTGCGCGAGTAGCGGTACTCGCCGGGCGTGCTCGATTCCACCAGGCCGACGAGCTTGCCGTGGCACAGGCTGCCGCCGCGATGCGGACAGCGATTGCTCAAGGCGAAGAACTCGCCGCCGAGATTGAACACGACAATCGGCCGGCCCTTGACGTCGACGAGCTTGCGGCCGCCGGGAGTGATCTCCGCCACGGCGGCCACCACGTGCTTGGCCATCAGGCGAACCCGTAGAGCGCCTGTGCGTTGCCGGAATAGATCATGCCGCGCTGCTCGGCGGTCAGCTTCGGCGGCAACGCCAGGAACGGATCGTCGAAGTCCCAGTGCGGGTAGTCGCTGGCGAACAGGATATGATCCATCCCGATCCAGTTCATGACGTCGATGACGTGCTCCGGATCGTCCGGCTCCTCCATCGGCTGGGTCGAGACCCAGAAGTGCTGCCGGATATACTCCGACGGCGCCTTCTTCAGATGTGGCACCTCGTTCTTCAGCTTCTTCCAGGCGTTGTCGAGCCGCCAGCCGAGCGCCGGCAGCCAGGCAAAGCCCGCCTCGATCAGCACGATCTTGAGTTCCGGCCAGCGCTCGAACACGCCTTCCATGATCAGGCTGGTCACCATCGCCTGGCACGAAGTGGAATGCTCGGTCATCTCCTCGATGTAGAACGACGGCCAGCCGCTATTGGTCATGGCCCAGCCGCTGTAGCCGAACACATGAACGCCGACCGGAAGGCCCGCCTCCACCGCCGCCTCGAAGATTGGCCAATAGCGGCGCTTGCCTAGGAGCTCGCTGGTGCGGCTCATGAACAGCACATGCGCGAAGCGCTGGTCGCCGGCGCGGCGCCGGATCTCCGTGCGCGACAATTCGCCGTCCTCATAGGGCACGCAGACCGAAGCCCTGAGCCGCGGCTCAAGCCGGTTCCAGTGCTCGATCTGGAACTCGTTGGCGGCGAAGCACATGGCCGCGCCGAACTCGACGTTCTGGTCGCCCTGCCCGGTCGGCGACAGCGGATTCATGATGCCGATGGTGATGCCGTATTGATCGAGATGCTGGTGGCGCATGAAGTCGAGATTGCTCGCGGGCAACCCGCCGTCCGGCGGCCAGGAATCGCGGCGCGAGGCGAGCGGTTGTCCCTTCGGATACGGAAAGCCCTTGGCGTAGCCGTGGCGTGACCTCTGGCCGTAGGTCTGCAGATAGTCCCCCCAACGATTGCTCAGGAACGGGCGCAGGTCCTCGACGGAGCTCTTGGCGTGGATATCCACGTCCACGATCGCCGGCTTTGTGCGGCTGGACCGCGACGGCTGCCGTGCTTCGATGTTCATCGGACCGCCTCCTTCAGCCGCGGATAGGTCGCCAGCGGATTGTCGACCAGGATCTTGCGGTATAGCGCCCTGGGGATAGCCTTCGGCATCGCCTCGTCGCCGTCGAACTGCCAATGCGGATAGTCCGACGCAAACAGCAATATATCATCGGAACGCAGATGTTCGATGGCCCGTTCCGCCGCTTCACTATCCTCCGGGACATCGAAGGGTTGCACCGTGAGCCGGACATGGTCGCGCACGATCTCGTCTGGGGGCCGGTCGACCCACGGAACCTCGGTGCGCAGCCCCCGCCAGAATTTCGAGAACCGCCACAGGAAGCCGGGCAACCAGGTAACGCCCGATTCCATCAGCACCACTTTGAGCGAAGGGAACTTGGCAAACACGCCCTCGGCGATCAGGCTGGTAAGCTGCGACTGGAAGCCCTGCGCCTGCGCCGCATAGTCCTCAATGTAGTAGCTCGGCCAGCCAAGCGAGGTCACCGGGTGGCGGTAAGCGCTACCAGCATGGACGCCGAGCGGCAACCCGTGCCGCTCGGCGGCGGCGTAGACCGGCCAATTGGAGCGGCGGCCGAGCGGCGCCTCTTCCATGGCGAGAACGAGGACCTGCACGAAGCGCCGGTCGGAGGCGCAGCGCTCGATCTCATCGACGGCATACTCGATGTTCTGCAACGGCACGACGATCGAGGCGCGCAGCCGAGCATCCTTGTCAAGCCACTCCTTGACGATCCAGTCGTTGAGCGCGCGCGTGAAGGCCCGCGCCATGTCCTCGGCGAAGACAAGTTGCACGCCGTAGAGGCAGTTGCAGATGGCAAGGCTTGACCCGAACCGGCCGAACACCGTTTCGCTCAACTGCGTCACGTCGGTACCGGCGAGGCCGCCCGTGCCGCGCCATTCGTCACGCGCGGTCAGCGGCGAATTCGGCGGATAGCTGATCGACTCGAGCGAGCCGATGCCGCGCTCCTCCACGGAGTCGCGCCAGTAGTCATCGAGATACGGCAGCAGCGCCTTCATCCCCGGCACCGTGGGGTGCACGTCGCAGTCGATGGCGTGGAGATTGATGGTCACAGAATTGGCCTCTCGGCCGTCATCGCCCGCGAAGGCGGGCAATCCAATAGTCACCAACATATGCGATCAAATCGCAGCGTTGGTGATGACTGAATGCCCCGCATTCGCGGGGCATGACAGCAATTGTGTCGCGCACTAATCCACCTTGATCTTCGCCGCCTTGGCGATGTCCGCCCAGCGCGCAGTTTCCTTGCGCATCCAGGTGTCCAGTTCCGCCGGCGAATTCCCTTTCGGGAAGATACCGAGATGCTTTGTCTTGCCAATGAACTCCGGTGACTCGACGACCGCCTTGATGTCGGCGGAAAGCCTTTCCACGACCGGCGTGGGGGTGCCCGACGGCACCACGGCAGCGTTGAGGGCGATGACGTCGAAGCCCGGATAGGTTTCGTTCAGTGTCGGCACGTCGGGCGCATCGGCGAGGCGCGGCGCTCCCGCCCCGGCAATTAGCTTGAGCTTGCCGGCGTCGACGTAGCGCTTCGCCGAGTGCCAGACGTCGAACATGATCGGCACCCGCCCGGCCATCACGTCGGTCAGCGCCGGCGCGCTGCCGTTGTAGTTGATGTGCGTCATCTCGACGCCGGCGCGCTGCTTCAGCATCTCGCCGGCGAAGTGGCCGACGCCGCGCGGTCCCGGCGAGGTGTAGTTCATCGGCTTCTGCTGCGCCTTAGCATAGGCGACTAGCTCCGGCACCGTGCTGGGGGCAAACGACAGGTTGGCGACCAGCGCTACCGGCTGAGTGGCGATCATGCTCACGCCGGTGAGGGCCTTGTAGGTATCGTAGGGAAGCTTCTGGTCGATTGCCGGATTGATCAACAGCGAATTCGTGCCGATCAGAACCGTGTGGCCGTCGGCGGGAGAGTTCACGACCGCCGCCGTTGCGACGACGGTGCCCGCCCCAGGCCGGTTCTCGATCAGCACGGTCTTGCCGCTCCAGCGCGCCGACAACAGGTCGGCGAGGATGCGCGCGACCACGTCGGTCGGCCCGCCCGCGGCGAACGGCACGACCAGCTTCACCGGCCGTGTCGGAAAGTCGGCGGGGTTCTGCGCCAACGCAAAGCCGGCCAACAGGCTGGCGGTCATAGCCAAAGTGACTGTACGAACGAGCTTCATGATGTTGCGACCCCTTGGGTTGAACGTTTTTTATTGCGCAGAATAGCGGAAGGAAGATTGGCCGTCAGCCGCGGACTATCGGATGTCATTCCGGACGGCCCGAAGGTCCGATCCGGGACCCATATATCCCAGTCGAGCCGTGTTCGATATGTGGGGATGCATGGGTCCCGGATCGCGCTCGCTTGGCCGGGATGACAACGGTGAGACCGTAGCCCCTACCCCGCCTGCGTGCGCGCGTATTGCCCGAGGCCATCCTTGTTGTAGATGTCGTCGCGAAACTGCACCACGCCGTCCGGCGTCACCCAGGCCGTGATGTAGACCCAATGCAATGGCACCGCCGGAGCGACCTTGGCGTCCTTGCGCTCGCCCGACCTGATAGCCTGGTCGATCTCGTGGCGCGACCAGCCGGGAACACCGGTCAGCAACCAGGTGACCAGCTCACGTACGTTCTGTATCCGTACGCAGCCGGAGGAATGGAAGCGGAAGCCCTCGCCAAACAGGTTCTTGTCCGGCGTATCGTGCATGTAGACCCCGTGCGCGCTCGGAAAGTTGATGCGGATCGAACCGAGTGAATTGAAATCGCCGGGATCCTGCTTGAAGCGATAGTTGACCGCTTCTTCCGAGTACCAGTTGATCTGCGACGGCATGAGCTCGTTGCCGCGCGGGTCGTAGATGCGGATGTGGTAGCGTGTCAGGTAATCCGGCTCCGCCTGCATGCGCGGGATCAGATCGCGGCGCACCAGCGACACCGGCACGGTCCAGAACGGATTGAAATTGATCTCGACGATCCGGCTGTTGATCTCGGGCGATGCTCGGTCGGGCTTGCCAACCACGGCGGTATGTCGCGACACTGCGACGCCGTTGTCGATGGCCTCGATCTGCGCTGCCGGAATATTGCAGACGACAAAGCGCTGCACGCGCTTGGCATTGAAGCCCCGGAGCCGGACGAGGTTGGTCCTGAGCTGATTGAGCCGCACCTCGGCCGGAATATTGAGCGCATGGAACGTGGATTCCCGCACTACACCGTCGACGCGCACGCCATGGCGCGCCTGGAACCGGCGCACCGCCGCCTCGACGTAGGAGTCAAACACGTCGCCCGATCCGGCATTGACGTCGAGGTCGCCGCCGTGCTTGAGCCGCTGGCGCAACGCCTGAATGCTGGCATGGTGGTAGCCGACGCGCAATTCGGTGCCGTCCGGCACCGTCGACCAGCCGCCAAGCGACACGATCGACTCGTAATGGGTTATCGCCTGTTCGGTGCTCTGGACCGTGGCGGGCGACAGTGTCGGCAGCGAGGCCTTGGGCATGCGCACGTTGCGCAGCGTGGAATCGAAAGCCTGGCCGAAATCGCCGCGCTGGTTTTGTTCAATCAGAGATTGCAGCAGTTTCTCGTTATCGGCACCAGCCAGACGCGGCAGCACGACGCCGCCGGCAAGCACGGCCGCGCCGCCCACAGCCCGCCGCAGGAAGGTCCTGCGGTCGAAAGCGGTGGTGGTGAAGATCCGCCGTTGCATCATTCGGTTCCGTACGAATCAATGAACTCGCCGTTGCAGCAGCTAGCATGCAACGGTGACGCCGGCCAAGCCAACGCCCCCCGGAGCACCCGAGGCTATCCCATGTACGCCAGCACCACCGTCCGGGATGGCAGCGCCTTGGTTACGTAGTCCCGTTGGCGAGATTGTGGCGCCGCAGATTGGATTCGGCGTCGCCGGCAATAGGTGACAATGGCGTGGAATCGACATGAAAAAGCCCAGACCGCAACGCCGGGCGGGAATCGCCTCCGAACGGCTGACTGGTTCAGGCCGGCCCTAACCGGTAAAGGCCCAGGCTCTGAATTGATTCCGCGCGTCGAGATCGATTGCAATGCCGAACGAGAATTGCGCACGCATTCACTCACCCGTGCGTCAAATCACGTTTCGTCGCAAGATCGCCACGAAGACAACTAAACTGTGACGCGCCATGCGGAAGAAGGGAGTGGGGGGAAAGGAGGTTGTCCATGACGTTCCGACTTCTCGTCGTCGCCGGCGCTAGTGCTTTCCTGGTGGGTACGTCCCACGCGCAGACCCCATCGACCTCGGTCTGCCCTGACGACTTCGAAGCATTTGCGGGAACCAGCGAGCCGCTCGCATGCACTTGCGCGGCGGAAGCGACGCAGGGCGGCTCGGTCTA
>WHTM01000018.1 GCA_009377755.1 Hyphomicrobiales bacterium
GTTTGCTCATTGGTCCATCCTTTTGAGTAGATCTTCGAGGTGGTCGAACCGGCTTTGCCAGAAGCCGGCCATTTGGCTTGTCCAGTCGATCAGCGGGGCCAAGGCGCCGAGCTGCGCGCTATAGTGCGTGTGGCGACCTTCGTGGCGGTCGCGCACCAACCCGGCCTGCTTCAGGACTCCAAGATGCTTTGAGACGACCGGTTGCGAGACCCCGGCCCGAGCCGTCAGAGCCCCGACCGTCTTCTCTCCTTCGCGGCACAATCGCTCGAAGAGAGCCCGCCGAGTCGGATCGGCGAGCGTTCTGAAGAGGACATCGTGAGCGTTCGGCATTTGGGATCGATACCCTGCTGGCTATTAATTGACGTATAGCTGCCGAGATATATGTGAGTCAAGCGGGAACGTGGAGCGGCGGGGAGAGCTTGTGCTACCCACAGGACATGGTCGGGTTGCACCGATCTCGCGTGACGAGGTGGCAGCCGCCGTCGCAGCAGTAGCGGCCAAACCCAATAATCTCGCATCATCTACATGATTGCGGGACATCGAGCATTGGGCTTTGGCGAAATCGCCGCCTCTTATGGTGAAACGATCGTGAGGCAGGTACGCTATCGTCCCTGTTCCATTGACAAATACCTGACTTGGGCGTCGGCGTCGTCTCGACGATCCTTGGCCTTATGCCTTCTCCACCTTGTGCGCCTCAATCGCCGAAGGTCGCTACCATACCCCGTTGGTTATGCATCATGCATTATCGTTATCGATCATACGTGGTCGTGGCGACGTGGTGACGCGCTTCATATTGCTGCTATCCGCAGATGCCTACGCTATGCAACTTTGTAAACAGCCTAGGATCTCAAGGCGCAGCGAGTTTGGCCGGGGCATGAGTGCTACGCCGTGCTCGCCGCAACCTCGCCCAGCGCGGCCTGGGCCGCCGCGAGGCGGGCGATCGGCACGCGGAACGGCGAGCACGACACGTAGTCGAGCGCGGTCCTGTGGCAGAATGCGACTGAGGCCGGATCGCCGCCGTGCTCGCCGCAAATGCCGACCTTGAGGTCGGACCGCGTCCGGCGCCCGCGCTCGACGCCGATCTTCACCAGTTCCCCAACCCCCTCCTGATCGATCGAGACGAACGGATCGACGGCGAGAATGCCGCGTGACGTATAGGTGCCGAGGAAGCTCGCGGCATCGTCGCGGCTGATGCCGAACGTGGTCTGCGTGAGGTCGTTGGTGCCGAAGGAGAAGAACTCCGCCGTCTGCGCGATCTCGCCGGCCAGCAGCGCCGCGCGCGGCAGCTCGATCATGGTGCCGACCTGGTAGTCGATCGTGATACCGGTCTCCGCCGCAACCGCCTTCGCCATGGCGTCGATGCACGCCTTGACGATGTCGAACTCCGCCTTGGTGGCGATCAGCGGCACCATCACTTCCGGCACCACCGGAATGCCGGTGCGTTCGCCCGCTTCTACCGCCGCCTCGAAGATCGCCCGCGCCTGCATCTCCGCGATCTCCGGATAGGCGATGGCGATGCGGCAGCCACGGAAGCCAAGCATCGGGTTGAACTCCCGCAGTTCGGACGCCCGGTCGGCGAGCTTCTTCGGGTCGGCACCCATGGCGGCGGCGACCTCGGCGATCTCCTCTTCGCCGTGCGGTAGGAACTCATGCAGCGGCGGGTCGAGCAGGCGGATCGTCACCGGCCTGCCCTGCATGATCTCGAACAGTTCGACGAAATCGGCGCGCTGCATCGGCAAGAGCTTGGCGACCGCGTCGCGTCGCGTCGTGCTCTCGTCGGCGAGGATCATCTCGCGCACCGCCTGGATGCGGTCGTCGTCGAAGAACATGTGCTCGGTACGGCACAAGCCGATACCTTCAGCGCCGAACTTCATCGCCACGCGCGCATCGTTCGGGGTATCGGCGTTGGCGCGCACGCCGAGCCTGCGCACCGTGTCGGCCCAGCCCATCAGCGTCGCGAATTCGCCCGACAGTTCCGGTTCGATCATCCGGACGCGGCCGGCGAGCACCTGCCCGGTCGAACCGTCGACGGTGATCAGGTCGCCCTGCTTCAGCGTCTGGCCGGCGACCGACAGGGTGCCGCGCGCATAGTCGACGCGAATCGCGCCGGCACCGGAGACGCAGGGCTTGCCCATGCCGCGCGCGACCACGGCCGCATGCGAGGTCATGCCGCCGCGGGTGGTAAGGATGCCTTCCGCCGCGTGCATGCCGTGGATGTCCTCGGGGCTGGTCTCGACCCGCACCAGGATCACCTTGCGCCCGTCGGCCTTGAGCTTCGCCGCTTCGTCGGATGAGAACACGATCTCGCCGGACGCGGCTCCGGGCGAGGCCAGCAGCCCGGTGGCGATCACCTTGCGTTCGGCGTCGGGATCGATGGTCGGGTGCAGCAACTGGTCGAGCGAGCCAGGCTCGATCCGCGTCACCGCCTCCTCCCTCGTGATCAGGCCTTCGTCGGCAAGCTCGACCGCGATCCGCAGCGCCGCCTTGGCGGTGCGCTTGCCGGTGCGCGTCTGCAGCATCCACAGCTTATCCTGCTCGATGGTGAATTCGAGATCCTGCATGTCGCGGTAGTGTTTCTCGAGCAGGCCATAGATGCGGGTGAGCTCGGCGAACGCATGCGGCATCGCCATTTCCATCGACGGCTTGTCGGAGCCGGACTCGATGCGCGCCGCTTCGGTGATCTCCTGCGGCGTGCGGATGCCGGCGACCACGTCCTCCCCCTGGGCGTTGATCAGGAACTCGCCGTAGAGCTTCTTCTCGCCGGTCGACGGGTTGCGGGTGAAGGCGACGCCGGTGGCGGAGTGGTTGCCCATGTTGCCGAACACCATGGCCTGCACGTTGACCGCCGTACCCCAGCTCTCGGGGATGCCGTGCAGGCGGCGATAGGTAATCGCGCGCTGGCTCATCCACGAACCGAACACGGCGCCGATCGCGCCCCACAATTGCTCCTGCGGATCCTGCGGAAAGGCCTGGCCAAGTTCCTCCTCGACGCGCGCCTTGTAGCGCTTGATCAGGGCCATCCAGTCGTCGGCGGCAAGGTCGGTGTCGAGCGTATAGCCGTTCCGCTCCTTGTGCTCGTCGAGCAGTTCCTCGAAGTTGTGATGCTCAATGCCAAGCACCACGTCGGAATACATCGTGATGAACCGCCGGTAGCTGTCGTAGGCAAAGCGCGGATCGCCGGCTCGCCGTGCCAGCGCCTTGGCGGTGGCATCGTTGAGGCCGAGGTTGAGCACCGTGTCCATCATGCCCGGCATCGACGCGCGGGCCCCCGACCGCACCGAAACGAGCAGCGGGTTGTCGCCGTCGCCAAAGCGCCTGCCGGTGATGCGCGCGACCTGATCGAGCGCCGCCGCGACGTGATCCTTCAGTTCGTCCGGGTAGGTGTTGTCGTGGCCGTAGAAGCGGGTACAGACCTCGGTGCTGATGGTAAAGCCCGGGGGCACCGGCAGCCCGAGCTGCGCCATTTCCGCCAGCCCGGCGCCCTTGCCGCCGAGCAGATCACGCATGTCCGCACCGCCCTCGGCCTTGCCGTCGCCGAACGAATAGACCCACTTCGCCATCAATTGTGATCCTGAGCACGCCAGCCGGCGGCGCCTGTCATGACCCCTTTCGACAGCGGATTCAACCGCTCAGAACGGTGAATGCTCAACGGCGGCGGTTTGTGCCGCCGCCCGGCGGTGGAGGAGCAGGTCTCGGCGATGCGCGACCGATCGGACCAGTCATCGTGGCCAGGCCATCTTCCGCCCTGTCGCCCCGTTTCTTGGGAACAGCATGACGCCACGCCATTTCGAGCGCATTCCTCAGTTCGGGGGCGGTCAGCTTGGCGAGCGTCGCGGTCGTCCAGCCTTGCTTGCCCCATGCGTTCGGCACTGGCATGAAGGCCTCGGGGGCCACCAGACACTTCAGCTCCTGCTCGTCGGGAGCGAATTTGAAATTCGCGGTGCGGCCATCCGGGGCAAGCGTGGCGTAGATCCGGGCGACCTTGAATGCCCGGCGATCGAAGTGCGGAGCTTCGCTCGTTCCGTCGAGCGACAAGGCGATGCGGCGGAAGTCGGCTGCGGTGCTCATATGGCCGCTCGTGTCTATGCCTTGCGGATCGGGCCAGGATAACGCGCTACGACAGGATCGGAGGTCAACAGCGTGACCCCCTCCACGAAAGATTGGGCGATCAACATGCGATCGAAGGGATCCTTGTGAATGGCGGGCAGATCGCTGACCGCGACCGCATGCTCGCTGCGAATTGGCAATTCCTCGTAGCCGTTGTCGAGCAGGTTGGTTCGCAAAAGGCGCGGATCGACGGCGAAGTCATCGCGACCCAATCCGCGCTTGATTGCGATCTCCCATAGGCTGGCAGAACTGAACATGAGGATGTTTTCAGCATCATCGATGAGTGCGACAGCTTCCCGCGCCAGCCGCGGAGATGCTTCAGCGGTCCAGAGCAAAAGGTGCGTGTCGAGCAGGAATTTCATTTGCCCGCGCCAAACAGCGCAGCAATCTCGTCCGCTCCCATGCGATCGAAATCATCTGGAACTTTTATCTGGCCGGCCATGAAGCCGATGCGCCGCGTCTTGCCGGCTTCCGGCGCATCGATGGCGATCACCTTCGCCACAGGCTTTCCGGCTTTGGCAATAATGAAGGGTTCGCCCCTGGCAGCCTCTTCGACCAGCCGCGACAGGTGGGTCTTGGCCTCGTGAATGTTGATCTTGCGCATAAACCGAATCCGGAATTTCAGACTTAGTCCATTAAATCTAGTTTACCAACATGCACTTTGCAAGTCCCTGAA
This sequence comes from Hyphomicrobiales bacterium, assembly GCA_009377755.1. Classification (GTDB taxonomy): domain Bacteria; phylum Pseudomonadota; class Alphaproteobacteria; order Rhizobiales; family Xanthobacteraceae; genus WHTM01. Next base: position 4,784 of record WHTM01000018.1, read on the forward strand.
ATTCCCATCAAACCGTCGCCCCCTGAGCCTTGGCGCGGCGCAGGTGCTCGTCGAGCCGCGGCATGATCTCGACGAAATTGCAGGGGCGGTAGCGGTAGTCGAGTTGGTGCACCAGGACTTCATCCCAGGCGTCGCGGCAGGCGCCCGGCGAGCCGGGCAGGCAGAAAATGTAGGTGGCGCCGGCAACGCCGGCGGTCGCCCGCGTCTGGATCGCCGAGGTGCCGATCTTGGCGTGGCTCACCATGAGGAACAGCGTGGCGAAGCCGTCCATCCGCTTCTCGAACAGTGGCTCGACCGCTTCCGGCGTCACGTCGCGGCCCGTGAAGCCGGTGCCGCCGGTGGTGATGATCACGTCGACGCCCGGATCGGCGATCCAGGCACGGACGCGGGCGCGAATCGCCTCCGCGTCGTCGATGACGATGGCGCGGTCGGCCACCGCATGGCCCGCCTTTTCGATGCGCTCGGCGAGCGTCATGCCGGACTTGTCGTCGTCGAACGATCGGGTGTCGGAGACGGTCAGCACCGCGATCTTCAGCGGGATGAATTGCCTGTTCTGGTCGATGCCGGCCATGGCTTCCGCGTCTCCGGTGTCATCGTCCGCGAAAGCGGACGATCCAGTAACCGCCAGCGCCGAGGTTCATAACATGCCGCTTCGGAATACTGGATGCCCGCCTTCGCGGGCATGACAGCCGAGAATGTGGCACGGGAGGGGCAACACGCTCGCTACAGGTTCGCCGCGTTGAACGTGTCGCAGGCCGAGACCTTGCCCTGGCTGAAGCCTGTCATGAACCAGCGCTTGCGTTGCTCCGACGAGCCGTGGGTGAAGGCGTCGGGCACGACATAACCCTGCGAGCGTTTCTGCAGCATGTCGTCGCCGATGGCGGATGCGGTTTGCAGCGCGGCGTCAACGTCGCCGGGTTCGAGGAAATTGTGCTTCTCGCGCGCGTGGAACGCCCATACTCCGGCGAAGCAGTCCGCCTGCAACTCGACGCGCACTTGCAGCCGGTTGGCTTCCACCTTGCTGCTGAGGGCGCGCTGTATCTGCTGCACCTTCGGCAGGATGCCGAGCAGATTCTGTACGTGATGGCCGACTTCGTGGGTGATCACGTAAGCGGCCGAGAAGTCGCAGGCCTTGCCGCTGCAGCCACGGAAGTTGCTCGCGAGCGCGCGAAAGAACGAGGTATCGAGGTAGATGCGCTCATCGGGTGGACAATAGAACGGACCCATCGCTGCCTGCGCGAAGCCGCAGGCCGATTGAGTCGAACCGGCGAACAGCCGCAGCTTCGGTGCGCGGTAGCGCTGGTTGGCTGCGGCGAAGATTTCCTTCCAGCGATCCTCGGTGCTGCCGAGCACGGCGGCGACAAACTCGCCCATCTGGTCGCTCGGTGTTCCGGCCTTCGTCGGCGCCTGGCGCTGTTCGACGCTCTGGCTGCCGCCCGAGAGCATCTCGGCGCCGCCGATCAGGAGGCGCGGATCGATGCCAAGCGCCCAGCCGATCAGCCCGAGCACGACCACGGTGCCGATGCCCAAGCCACCCCTGCCGCCGGGGAGACGGAATCCGCCGCCGCCGGCGCGCGCGTCCTCGACATTGTCGCTGCGCCGAAATTCATCCCAGCGCATGATTTCGTCTCCTCTACATTTTCCGCTTCATTATCGCATGCCGGGACGGTGCTCAGCAAAGCAATGCCGTTTCCTGGCTTCTGGTTGCAGCGCACGCGCAACCATCTGCGACTTCCGTCGCAAAAGGCGTCCAAGTACGGCGCCATTAAGTCGATTTTTACCTTAGGCCGTCATCTTCCCTCCTGTCGGATGTAGGTCACGCGTCGCCGACCGCGTCGCCAGAGTAACCAGAGTCCTGCGTTATGAGTGTGTCGCGTCGCGGGGCGTCCAAGCGGGCGCCCCGCGTCAGTCTCAAGGTCGCCGAATCGATCGTCACCGGCGACTGCGTCGCCGAGATGACGAGGCTTGCGGCCGGTTCGGTCGACCTCGTCTTCGCCGACCCCCCATACAATCTGCAGCTTCAGGGCGATCTCAAGCGTCCGGACGATTCGCGCGTCGACGCGGTCGATGATGCCTGGGACAAGTTCGCAAGCTTCCAGGCGTACGACGACTTTACCCGCGCCTGGCTGCTCGCCTGCCGGCGGGTGATGAAGCCGGCGGCGACGCTGTGGGTGATCGGCTCGTATCACAATATCTTCCGGGTCGGATCGATCGTTCAGGATCTCGGCTTCTGGATTCTCAACGACGTCGTCTGGCGCAAGCTCAATCCGATGCCGAACTTCCGCGGCCGGCGCTTCACCAATGCCCACGAGACCATGATCTGGGCCGCCCGCGATCCGGGGGCCCGGGGCTATACGTTCAACTACGAAGCGCTCAAGGCCGGCAACGAGGACGTCCAGGCCCGATCCGACTGGACCTTGCCGCTCTGTACCGGCGACGAACGGCTCAAGGGCGGCGACGGCAAGAAGCTGCACCCGACGCAGAAGCCCGAAGGGCTGCTGGCGCGGGTGATTCTCTCCTCGTCACGGCCGGGCGATCTGGTGCTCGATCCGTTCTGTGGCACCGGCACCACCGGCGCGGTCGCGAAGCGCCTCGGCCGCCGCTTCTTCGGCGTCGAGCGCGAGGCAGCCTATGCCAAGGCGGCGGCACGCCGGATCGCCGCGGTCGAGCCGCTGCCGGAGGCGTCGCTTGCTCCGTTCGTCACCGCCCGCGACGCGCCGCGCGTGCCGTTCTCGGCACTGGTCGAGCGCGGGCTGGTCGACGCCGGCGCGATCCTGGTGGACGCGCGGCGGCGGCATAAGGCGATGGTGCGCCCCGACGGCGCCGTCACGCTGGGAGGCGCGGTCGGATCGATCCACCGCATCGGTGCGCTGGCGCAGGGCCTGGAGGCTTGCAACGGCTGGACCTTCTGGCACGTGGAAACGGCCAAGGGCCTCACCCCGATCGATACCCTGCGGGCGCGGGTGCGGGCGGAGATGGACCCGCGCTAGCTCGCCCGTGTACCATGTCGTTCCGGCGCAACCCGCGTTTCTGGAACGACCGCCATGCAGCAGACCTTCGACCGTGCGGCAGAGGACCTCGGCAACTCGATCCACCTCGAGCACGTCAACGTCAACATTCCGGACCAGCGGCTCGCGACGCTGTTCTACGGCGTTGGCCTCGGCCTCACGCGCGATCCTGTGCTGATGGTTTCCGACGACAATCTGTGGATGAACGTCGGGCGCAGCCAGTTCCATCTGCCGACCGGCAAGGCGCAGGTGCTAAGAGGCCACACCGGCCTGGTGATCTCAGGCCGCGAGGCGCTGCTCAACCGGCTCGCCACGGTGCGCCCGAAGTTCGACGGCACGCGCTTCGCGTTCCAGGAACACAACGACTACGTCGAGGCGATGTGTCCGTGGGGTAACCGCCTACGTTGCTATGAGCCGGATGCCGCGCGCTTCGGCCGCATCACGCTTGGCATCCCCTATGTCGAATTCGACGTGCCGGTCGGCACGGCGGAAGGCATCGCCGTGTTCTACCGCGAGACGATCGACGTACCGGCTGCGGTGACGAACGGCGACGCCAAGGTTGCGCGCGTGACAGTCGGTCGGCAGCAATATCTCCTGTTCCGCGAGACCGACCAGCCGCAACCGGCGTTCGACGGGCATCACGTGCAGATCTACGTCGTGAACTTTTCGCGCCCGCACCGGAAGCTGAAGGAGCGCAACCTCGTCTCTATCGAGGACAACCGGTACCAATACCGCTTCCAGGACATCGTCGACCTCGAGAGCGGCAAGCACCTGTTCACGATCGAGCACGAGATCCGCAGCATCACCCACCCAATGTGCCTGCGGCCGCTGCTCAACCGCAATCCGGCACAGACCGCGCGGAGCTACGCGCAAGGCCACGATCAGTTGGCCTGGGCGATGGAGCCGGGGCTGTACGGCTAACGCCGCAAACTCTGCCTCAATGGTGAGGAGCGCAGCGAAGCTGCGCGTCTCGAACCATGGCCGCAAACGCCGTAGGAATGCGTGGCCATCCTTCGAGGCCCGCTACGCGGGGCACCTCAGGATGATGGCAGAATTCGCGGACGGTATGCGGACCGTATGAAGCGGCGCCGCTACTTCGCCGCCTCCACCATGATCTCGACCTTGGCGGCGGCATTCGCGAGCTTGGCTTCGACGGTCGCGCGCGCGGGCGGATTGCCGGGCACGATCCAGGCGTTCCAGACGGCGTTCATCTCGGCCCAGGTCGCGATGTCGGTGAGCCAGATGTTGGTCTTTAAGAGCTTGGACTTGTCGGTTCCCGCCTGCGCCAGATAGCCGTCGATCATCGACAGGATTTCGCGCGTCTGCTCGGTGACGCTCTTGCCGAGCGTCTTGTTGGCGGTCATGCCGGCGAGATAGACGGTGTCACCGTGGATCACGACCTTGCTCAGATGCGTCCCGGACTCGATGCGTCGAATGCTCACGGTATCCTCCCTGTTGTCTAACGATCCTGCGGTGGCGCGCGCGTTTTTTCAACCGCCCGCCACGCCCTGCGCGTTGACGTAGAGCGCGAACAGCGAATGGCCCGCCGCCATGAACAGGCGGTTGCGGTAGCGGCCGCCGAAGCAGACATTGGCGCAGCGCTCGGGCAGCCCGATGTGGCCGATCGGCTGGCCCTGCGGATTGAAGATGCGCACGCCATCGAATTCCGGCGACATGCCCCAGCCGCACCACAGGTTGCCGTCGACATCGACGCGGAATCCGTCCGGCGTCTCGTCCGGATGACACTTGATCAGCACGCGCCGATTGGCGAGCTTCGTCCCGTCGCCCGCTAGATCGAAGGCCAGGAACTCGCGCGGCTCGGCGCGCGAGGCAATCACGTAGAGAATCTTTTCGTCGGGCGAGAAGGCGAGCCCATTGGGGGCGTTCACGTCGTCGGCAACAACGGTGACGGCGCCGGTGCGCCCGTCCACCCGGTAGACATTCATCGGCAGTTCGGACGGCTCCAAACGGCCCTGGTAGTAACCGGTGATGCCGAACGCTGGATCGGTGAACCAGATCGAACCGTCCGATTTCACCACCACGTCGTTCGGCGAATTGAGCTTCTTGCCGCTGTAGTTGTCGCAGATGACGGTGATGGCACCGTCGTACTCGGTGCGCGTGACGCGGCGGCCGGTGTGCTCGCAGGTGACCAGGCGACCCTGGCGGTCCCGGGTGTTGCCGTTGGCGTGATCCGACGGCTTGCGGAAGATCGTGGTCGCGCCGGACTCCTCGTCCCAGCGCAGGATGCGGTTGTTGGGGATGTCGCTCCACAGCACGCAGCGCGCATCGCCGAGCCAGACCGGCCCCTCGCCCCAGCGCGTTCCGGTGGCAAGCTTTTCGACGCCGGCAAGCGGCACCTGGTACTTGGCGAAGCTTCGATCGAGGACCCTGATCGCCGGATCGGGGTAGCGTTCGCTCAGTTGTTGGCCGGGCGTCATGACATCCATGTCGTTGCCTCCCCGATATCGCGGCTGCTGTTTTCGGCGAATGCTAGCACGGCCATACCGGGATCAGACCACCCTCGCATGCATTAGCACCTTGCGCATCACGTTGGGGAACGCTTCGCCGGCGAGATCGGATGCTGCGATCCATCGCGCGCCGTCGGGCGTGGGCGTTCGAAGACCGGCGCTCGCGACATAGACGACGAGTTCAAGCGGGAAGTGGGTGAAGGTGTGGGAAACCACGCCCGGAACACGGCGCCACGCCACGCCTGCCAGCGGCGCGTCGTCGAGCGCCCTCATCTTGTCGAAATCATGCGTCCAGTCCGTCGTCGGCACTTCCGTCATGCCGCCGAGCAGGCCCTTTGCCGGGCGCGTCCGAGCCAACACCGCGCCGTCCGTCCGCACCACGACAAACGCCGCGCCGCGGCGCAGCCGTCCGGTCGTTTTCGGCGCCTTGCGCGGAAACGATTCCACGTCCCCGCGATGACGCGCCGCGCAGCCATCGTCCCACGGGCAGAAGGCGCACAACGGCTTCTTCGGCGTGCAGATCGTCGCGCCGAGATCCATCACGGCTTGCGCGAAATCGCCGGCCCGCGCCGGCGGCGTCAACGTTGCGGCGAGGCGGCGGATCGCCGGCTTCGCCGCCGGCAATTCATGCTCGACGGCGAACAGCCGCGCCACCACGCGCTCGACATTGCCATCGACCGGCATCGCCGCCACATCGTAGGCGATGGCGGCGATGGCGGCGGCGGTATAGTCGCCGATGCCCGGCAACGCGCGCAGGTCCGCTTCGCTGCGTGGAAACGACCCGCCGTGCCGCTCGACCACCGCCCTGGCGCAGGCATGCAGGTTGCGGGCGCGGGCATAATAGCCGAGCCCGGCCCACAGCTTCAGCACATCGTCGAGCGGTGCGGCAGCGAGTGCTTCGGCCGTCGGCCAGCGCGCCAGGAAACGGGCGAAATACGGTGCCACCGCCTTGACGGTGGTCTGCTGCAGCATGATTTCCGACAGCCACACCCGGTAGGGGTCTTGCCTCTGGCCCGGCGACGCACGCCACGGCAGCGTGCGGCGGTGGCGGTCGTACCAGGCCAGCAGAATAGCGGGGTCGGGCCGGTCAGGCTGCTTCTGCCGTGCGCGCCGGGCTGCTAGGGTCATGCTCGACCTCTGACAGAGCCGCCCGCCGTGAACAAGCCCGCCAGTGCCGCCGATTTGAAGTTCCTGCACCACTTGCCGCAATCTCATTCAGGCACTTCAAATCGAAAGCGGAACTGGAATCATAGACTTGCTAGTGCCCCTTTTGCTTCCGAAGTTCGTTCCGGAGCATACTGCAATGCATGACGAACTTCGGAAGCGGGGCACTAGACGCTATGCCCGGCCGTTATCCGATCTTGCCGGAACGTGCCTCTCCGAGACGTTCGCGCGGCAGGGCTTCGCCTCCGCCGAGATCGTCACGCGCTGGGCGGAGATCGCCGGCCCGGAGATCGCCGAGCATTCCGAACCCCTGAGGATTCAATGGCCGCGCGGCGAAGCCGGCATGGGCAGTGCCGCGACCCTGGTGCTGCGGGTCGAGGGGCCGGCGGCGATCGAAATCCAACACCTGTCCGGCGTCATCCTGGAGCGGGTCAACCGCTTCTTCGGCTGGCCGGCAGTCGGACGTCTGGCGCTGCGTCAGGCCCCCCTTGCCCGCCGCGCCGGCAAGGCGGTGCCGCCGACGCCCGATTCGGCGGCCACAGCCGCCGTCGCCGCGCGCTTGCCGGAGACCATGGACGGCGACCTGCGCCAGGCGCTGGCCCGGCTGGGAGCCGCCATCAAGCGAACGTGACCGGGTGCCTCGGTCCCGCCCGCGTCGCATGCCATTGCTTGAATGGCACTTTCACGATAGCCCAGAATAGCGAACGATCACGATGGAGCCTCTGGTGAACACCACCCGCCGCGCGTTTTGCGAAGGCACTGGCGCCCTAGCCCTGGCCGCGCTCGTCCTTGCGAGTTCAACATCACTGCTGGCATTGACCCGGGCCGCAAGCGCGCAATCGGTTTCGCCGGCGGAACTGCTGCAGCCCAGCCCGCTCGGCGACCGGCAGCAGGGGCCGGACAATGCGCCCGTGACGATCATCGAATACGCTTCGCTCACCTGTCCGCACTGCGCCAACTTCCATAAGACCAGCCTTCCGGAGCTGAAGAAGCGCTACATCGATACCGGCAAGGTGCGCCTCATCTTCCGCGAATTCGCCCTCAACCCGCTCGATGCCGGCGCCATCATGCTGGCCCGCTGCAATGCCGATAACATCAGTTCCGCGCTGGGACCCACGGAGAGGGCGACAATTTCGAATCAACGATACTTCGATTTCGTCGACGTCCTGTTCCGCCAGCAGGAGCAATGGGTGGTGCAGAAGCCGATCGAGCCGCTGCTCGCGATCGCCCGGCAGGCTGGTTTCACCAAGGAGAGTTTCGATGCCTGTCTGAAGAATCAGAAGCTGCTCGATGGCATCGAAGCGCAGCGAACTCGTGCCTCGGAGAAGTTCGGCGTCAACTCGACACCGACCTTTTTTATCAACGGAAAGATCGTCCGCGGCGGCGTCACGCTGGAAGATCTGGAAAAGGAAATCAAGCTCTATCTTGATGGAAAATAAGGGCTATTTTCCACCCTCCGGTGCTATCCGGGGTGGCCGGCCCAACGCCCGCCCCTATCTCTTGCGGGCGGAAGGCTTGGAAAACGCTGCAAACCTGTTGCTCTGCCACGCGTGTCGATTCATTCTCCCGCCGATGCGGCACGGTTCGACTCATTCCCCGACCCAATCCTTGGGCGCGAGCACGGCGCGCTTTCAGGCGAGGTGTGCCCCGGCGCGCAGCCCGGAAAGCGCGCTAGCTCTCGGGATGAGCGCGCATTCGGGCACAGAACCGGACGCCGCGCTTGCCGAAAGCGCGCACGTGGGAGTCTCCCGGCGTAGCCCTGCGGCTGGGCCGGTGCCGCGCTACCTCGGACGACGGAAAATATGATATTCACGCGCCTGCGCCTGATCGGCTTCAAATCCTTCGTCGAACCGACCGACGTCCTGATCGAGCCGGGTCTCACCGGTGTGGTCGGGCCGAACGGCTGCGGCAAATCGAATCTGGTCGAGGCGCTGCGCTGGGTCATGGGCGAGACCTCGCACAAGGCGATGCGGGCCGCCGACATGGAATCGGTGATTTTCTCCGGGTCGGGCAGCCGGCCTGGGCGCAACCACGCCGAAGTTGCGATCACCATCGACAATTCCGACCGCACCGCACCTGCCGCGTTCAACGACCAGGAGATCCTGGAGATCTCGCGACGGATCGAGCGGGAGGCCGGGTCGCTCTATCGGATCAACCACCGCGAGGTCCGCGCCCGCGACGTGCATATCCTGTTCGCCGACGCCTCGACCGGATCGCGCTCGCCGGCGCTGGTGCACCAGGGCCGCATCGGCGAGATCATCCAGGCGAAGCCGGCGCAGCGGCGCATGGTGCTGGAAGAGGCGGCGGGAATTTCCGGCCTGCACGCGCGCCGCCACGAGGCTGAACTGCGGCTGCGCGCCGCCGATCACAATCTGCAGCGGCTGGAAGACGTCATCGGCCAGTTGACCGCGCAGATCGATGCGCTCAAGCGCCAGGCGCGGCAGGCGATCCGCTACCGCGCGGTGTCAGCCGAGGTGCGCAAAGCGGAGGCGATGCTCTATCACCTACGCTTCGTCGCCGCGAATGCCGAGGTGACCGAGGCGGAGCACGTCAAGGACCTCGGCGTCCGCCTGGTGGCGGAACGAACCGGCGCCCAGGCCGAAGCTTCGAAGCGACAAGCGCTGGTCGCCGCCGACCTTCCCGGCCTGCGCGATGTGGAAGCCAGGGCGGCGGCCACGCTGCACCGGCTGGTCCTCGCTCGCGACGCGCTGGAGCGCGAGGAGACGCGGGCGCGCGAGCGCATGGCCGAACTCGACGGCCGGCTGGTGCAGTTCGGCGAGGACATCGCGCGTGAGCAGAAGCTCGCGGCCGACGCGGAGGCGGCGCTCTCACGCCTTGCGGCCGAGGAAGAGACGCTCAAGACCGAAGCGCAGGCGGCGGCAGCCCGGCGCAGCGGCGTGGATGAGCGCGTCGCGGAAGCCGAGACCGTGCTCGGCGGCGCCGAACAGACCTTCAGTGAATTGACTGGCGCGCTCGCCGAGCTTACGGCGCGGCGCAACCAGCTCGAAGGCGCCTCGCGCCAGCACGGCCGGCGGTTGGAGCGGCTCGCCGCGGAGATCGCGCAAGTCGAATCCGACCTGGCCGACCTGGAAGCGGAGCGGCAGGGCGGCGCCGATCTTGCGGCGCTTGCCGCCGCGGCCGAAGCCGCGCAATCGGCCGTCGGCGAGGCCGAAGCCGAGGCGATTGCGGCCGAATCAACCCATGCGCAGGCCCGCGCAACGCTCGATGCCGCCCGCGTACCGCTTGCCGAATCGGAGCGTCGCGCGCAGCGGCTCGAGACCGAGGCCAAGACGCTGTCCAAGGTGCTGGCGGTCGAGACCAAGAACCTGTGGCCGCCGGTCATGGATTCGGTCACCGTCGAAAAGGGTTACGAGGCAGCGCTCGGTGCTGCGCTCGGCGACGATCTCGATGCGCCGGTCGATCCGTCCTCCCCGATGCGCTGGGTCGGCTCCGAAATCGACCCCCGCGATCCGGTTCTGCCGGAGGGTGTCCCGGCGCTGGCGGCATATGTGGATGGGCCGGCGGAACTGGCGCGGCGGCTCGGGCAGATCGGTGTCGTCGGCCGCGCCGACGGTCCGCGGATGGCGGCGCTGCTCAGGCCCAGCCAGCGCCTGGTCTCGCGCGAGGGCGATCTGTGGCGCTGGGACGGTTTCGCTGCCGCGGCGCACGCGCCGACGGGGGCGGCCCGCCGCCTCGCCGAGCGCAGCCGTCTCGCCAACATCGCAGGTGAGCTGGAGATTGCCCGGGCCGAGGTCGAGACGCTGCGCGCGACCGTGGGCACCACGCAGGCGGATCTCGCGACCGCCGCCTCCGGCGAGGGCGAGGCCCGCACCTGGGCGCGCGAGTGCCAGCACCGGGCCGACGCCGCCCGCAATGCCCATGCCACCGCCGAACGCGAGGTCAACCGCATCGCCGCAAGGCTCTCGGGGATGACCGAAGCCATGGCACGGCTGACGGCAAGCCGCGAAGAGACGCTCGCCGCCCATGCCGACAGCGAGCGCGCGTTGGCGGAATTGCCGCCGGCCGCCGACACCGAGGCCAAGCTTGCTGCGGTGCGGGCCGAGATCGAAGGATACCGGAGCGAGCTTGCCGAGGTGCGCGCCGAGGCCCAGGCCATCGCCCGCGAGGCGGAACTGTCGAACCGGCGGCTGCAGGCAATCGCCGCCGAGCGGAAGGACTGGGACGAACGCTTCGGCGGTGCCACGACGCAGATCATGACGCTGGAGACGCGGCTCGGCGACGCGCAGACCGAGCGCACCAGCCTTGAGGACGCCCCGGCGGCCTTCGCCGAGAAACGCCGCGCGCTGATCGGGGAAATCGAGGCCGCGGAAGCGGAACGGCGTGAGGCGGCCGACAAGCTCGCCGGCGCCGAGACCGCGCTGGCCGAAGCCGACCGCGACGCCAAGGCGGCGCTGGAGGCCTTGAGCGCGGCGCGCGAAGAAGCGGTGCGCGCGGAAGAGCGCCACGAGGCGGCGCGGCGCCGGCTCGCCGACATCGGCCACGAAATCGTGGAAATGCTCGAAGTCGAGCCGGCGAAGATTGCCGGGCTCGCCGGCATCGAGCCGGACACGGCGCTGCCGGACGTCGCCGAGACCGAGGAGCGGCTCGAAAAGCTGCGCCGCGACCGTGAGCGGCTCGGCGCCGTCAATCTCCGTGCCGAGGAGGAACTGCGCGAGGTCGAGACCCAGCTCACGTCGCTGACCACCGAGCGGGACGATCTCACCGAGGCGATCAAGAAGCTGCGAACCGGCATCCAGAGCCTCAATCGCGAGGCACGCGAGCGGCTGCTGGCCTCGTTCGAGGTGGTCAACGGCCACTTCCAGCGGCTGTTCACCGGCCTGTTCAGCGGTGGCACAGCCGAGCTGCAACTGATCGAGGCGGAGGACCCGCTGGAAGCCGGCCTGGAAATCATCGCCAAGCCGCCGGGCAAGAAGCCGCAGACGCTGTCGCTGCTCTCCGGCGGCGAGCAGGCGCTCACGGCGCTGGCGCTGATCTTCGCGGTCTTCCTCACCAATCCGGCGCCGATCTGCGTGCTGGACGAGGTCGACGCGCCGCTCGACGATCACAATGTCGAGCGCTTCTGCGACCTGCTCGACGAGATGACCAAGTCGACTGACACCCGGTTCGTGATCATCACCCACAATCCGATCACCATGGCGCGGATGAACCGGCTTTACGGCGTCACCATGGCCGAGCGCGGGGTATCGCAACTCGTGTCCGTGGACCTCGAAGGCGCGGTGAGGCTGCGCGAGGCGGTGTAGCGGCGCCCGCAGTCGGGGCCCGGCCGGCCAGCCATCTGTCCGATTCTTTTTTCGCGGGCGTCACGTTTTTTTTGGAACCGAACGCGGCATCGCGCGTTGATTCGACGTAATCGCTGGGCGGCTTCCCCCCGTATCCCCCCCATGGTCGTCTGGCGAATGGGCCCCAGATTTAAACATCTGGGGCCCTTTTTCTCTGCCACCTATTGAGAATGTGCGGTGTTCCCGGCCGCGTTCGGATGGCTGTATCCGAAGCCACCGCAAGGGCTGCCGCCTGATTGGCCGGCAAATGTCGGCGGGCGCTCTTTGTTTTGGGTAGGAGCTGTCCGAAATCGGGTTAGCGCTTTTGTAGGGAATCCTGCTCTAAACTACGCCCCGGCGCGCCATTTGCGACGTGCCACGGGCCATTTGCGTCGCGCCGCAGGGAAGGGCCACATGTCGACCACCGGCTGGATTGTTCTCGGTGTCATCGTTCTGCTCGTTCTGTGGGCTGTCACCATCTACAACGGGCTTGTCGCGATGCGGCAGCGGGTCAGCCAGGCCTTCGCCGACGTCGACGTTCAGCTCAAGCAGCGCCACGACCTCATTCCCAACCTAGTCGAGACGGTAAAGGGCTACGCCGGACATGAGCGCAGCACGCTGGAGGCGGTGGTGCAGGCGCGCAACGCAGCCATAGGCGCGCCGGGGATCGAGCAGAAGGTCGTTGCCGAGAACATGCTCACCGGCGCGTTGCGCCAGCTGTTCGCGCTGGCCGAGTCCTATCCCGACCTCAAGGCCAATACCAACTTCCTGCAGCTTCAACAGGAGCTGGCCGACATCGAGAACAAACTCGCCGCAGCCCGACGCTTCTTCAACAACGCGGTGCAGGAATACAATACCGGCATCCAGCAGTTTCCCGCCGTGCTGTTCGCCACTTCGTTCGGGTTCCATCCGCAGACGTTCTTCGACCTCGGCGAGGCACGCGCGCAACTGGAACAGCCGCCGGGCGTGAAGTTTTGACCTCAGGCTTTGTGTCCCGGGCGCACCGCGGCATGAAATGACGCGGTGCAGAACCGGGACCGCCGAGACATCGTCCTAATGATCCCGGGTCTTGCAGCGCACCACATCGCAAATCGGATGTTTCCGATTTGCGACATTTAAGACACATCGCAAATCGGATGTTTCCGATTTGCGACATTTAAGATATGTGCCGGAAGTCGGGAACACCCGACTTCCGGTGTGCTGCGCTGCGCCCGGGAAAAGCAGCAATACTAGTCATGGCCGCGTACGGGCTCTATACGCACATCCAGTCGAACCGGCGCCGTTCGATCACGCTGCTGATCGGCCTGTTCTTCCTCGTCTATGTGATGGTCTATGCCGGCGCGCTGATGGCTGAAGCGCTCATGGGCGACGCCTCCCTCGACTGGCTGCTATGGGCGGCGTGGCGGGATTTTCTCTATGCGCTGCCGTGGGCGACGGCCGGCACGGCGATCTGGATTCTGATCGCCTACAAGTTCCACCAAGCGATGATCGACGCCGTGACCGGCGGCCGCGAGGTCACGCGCATGGAAGAGCCGCGCCTCTGGAATCTGCTCGAGAACATGTGCATCTCGCGTGGCATTCCCATGCCGAAGCTGAAGGTGATGGACGATGAACCGCTCAACGCCTTCGCCACCGGCCTCAACGAGAAGCAATATTCCATCACGGTGACCAGCGGGCTGGTCCAGGCGCTGAATGACCAGGAGCTGGAAGCGGTGCTCGGCCACGAGCTGACCCACATCCGCAACGGCGACGTGCGCATGCTGGTGATCGCAGTGATCATTGCCGGCGTGATCGGTTTCGTCGCCGAGCTGGTATTCCGGATGCTGTTCCGCGGCGGTCTCAACTGGCGCTCGCGCGGCGGCGGCGACCGCAGAGGTTCCGGCGGCGCAATCCTGGCTGTGCTGATCGCGGTGGCGCTGATCGCGCTGGCGTGGTTCTTGTCGCTCGTGATCCGCTTTTCGCTCTCACGTAAGCGCGAGTTCCTCGCCGACGCGGGGGCGGTAGAGCTCACCAAGAATCCCGACGCGATGATCACGGCGCTGCGCAAGATCGAAAACCGCGGCGAATTGGAGGGCGTGACCTCCGCGGTGATGGAGATGTGCGTCGACAATCCGCGCTTGGACTTCTCCGATCTGCTCGCGACGCATCCCCCGATCGACGCCCGCGTCGAGGCTTTGGTGAAATTCGCCGGCGGCCACGATCCGGGGCCGATCGCGCTGCCGGCGCCGGAGGAGACGGCGTGGGAGGAGCAACGAGAAGCCGCAGCGGGACCGTCGGGCGACCGCCCCGGCGAACCCCGCGGCGACAAGCCGTTCCTGCCGCCGCAGCCGCCGATCAACATGGGCGAGCCGACCTTACCTGCCCCGCCCGGCCCGTGGGGACCGCGGCGCGGGTAGCGGCCGCCGTCATTGCGAGCCCGCCGCGAAGCGGAGGGCGAAGCAATCCAGTGGCGATCCGTCCGAAGCCCCTGGATTGCTTCGGCGGCTGCGCCGCCTCGCAATGACGAAAGGTGCGCCGCGACCCGCCTCTCAATGCCCGTCGAAGCTCACCAGCGTGCGCACCGGCACGTCGAGCTGGCGCAACTTGGCAGCCCCGCCGAGAGCCGGTAGATCGATAATGAAGCAGGCAGCCAGCACCTCCGCCCCCATCTGCCGCAACAGCTTCACCGCGCCTTCCGCCGTGCCGCCGGTCGCGATCAGATCGTCGACCAGGATCACGCGTTCGCGCGGCGCCACCGCGTCCTCGTGCATCTCCATCTCGTCGAGACCGTATTCCAGCGAATAGACGATGCGCACCGTGGTGTGCGGCAGCTTGCCTTTCTTGCGGATCGGCACGAAGCCGGCCGAGACCTGGTGCGCGACGGCGCCTCCGAGGATAAAGCCGCGCGCTTCGATGCCGGCGACCTTGTCGATCTTCATGCCCGCCCAGGGCTGCACCAGTTCGTCGACCGCGCGGCGGAAGGCGCGGGCATTGCCGAGCAGCGTGGTGATGTCGCGGAACATGATCCCGGGCTTGGGATAGTCCGGAATGGAGCGGATCGCGGCGCGGAGATCATTTTCGATGACGGGTGAATTCATGAGCGGCTCATATCGTCCCAATAAGAAGGCGCTTGCGGGCTGCCGCACTCTGACGAACGATAGCACGCTGTGCAACCGGAGACCTCGCCATGAACGGCCCCGACCAACGCATCGTCATCACCGACCTGCGAATCCCGTTTCTTCGCCTGGTGGTGTTCTTCGTCAAGGTCTCGCTCGCGGCCATCCCCGCGGCGATCATCGTCGCTTTCCTGGTCATGCTGTTGACGGCGATCATCGTGGGCCTGCTGGGCGATGGCGCAATGTTCATGCGCCGCTGGACCTATTGATGCCGCCGGCCGCGGCGCCTCGCCGGAAACGTTGCCGGCGACGACGGCCGCCGGGCGGCCGTGAACCGTCACTCGCGCATCTTGCGCACGATCGCCCCGACGATGTTGGAATAATCGTCGGTCCACACCCGTTGGTCGGGGTCGGCCTCCTCGAGCTGCCAGTCGTCCGATTGCGCGAGTGCCCCGAAGTCGGTGTCGGCGCGCGCGGCCGCCGCGACGTTCGATGAGAATTTGTGGTTTTCGTCGTCGTCGCCTTCGTCGGAATCGATCACGCGGGTGACCAGGCCGTTGGCTTCGGCGATCCCGGCGACCACCGTGGCCAGCTCCATGTGCCGGTTCGAAACGTGCACCAGCACCATGCCGCCGGGCGCGAGCTTCTGCAGGTAGATCGCCATCGCCTCGCGCGTCAGCAAATGAACCGGAATGGCGTCTGATGAGAAGGCGTCGATCACCAGCACGTCGTAGGATGCATCCGCAGCGTCGGCGAGCGTGAGCCGGGCATCGCCGAGGACGATCGGCACATCCGGTGCGCAGCGCGCGAGATAGGTGAAGCGGGCGGGGTCGCGCGCGATGCGAACCACCGAGGGATCGATCTCGTAGAACTGCCACCTGTCGCCGGGCTCGACGTAGCAGGCGAGGCTGCCGGTCCCGAGGCCGACGGCGCCGACGCGCAGCGGTCCGTTCTTGCGGGCGCGCGCGGCCGCGATGCCCCGTGCCAGCGGCGAGTCCGCGTGATAATAGGTGAGCGGCTCCGGCCGGCCGGTCAGCGGCAGGCCATCTTCGTCCCGGATTTGCTGGGCGCCGTGCTCGGTGGTTCCATGCAACAGGACGCGGAACATGCCGTCCTCGGAATCGACGATCTTGTGCACCCCGAAGAAGCTGCGCACCGTCGCACGCCGTGACCCGTCGGTGCCGTACAGGTTTGCCAATACGAAGGTCAGCGCGATGAATGCGCCGAACAGCAAGGCCTGACGTTGCAGCACGAATGCAAACGACAGCAGGACGACAATGGCGATCCAGTACGCGTTCGCGTCCGGCGTGTACTGGAACACGAGCTTGGGCACGACGATCGCCAGCGTGGCTGCCGGGATCAGCAGCCACCACCATGCGTCACTCCGCTCCCGCGGCCAGGCCAGACCCGGCCGGCACAGGATCGCCAGCACGATCAGCAGCGGATACTCCGCCACCCATGAGAACACATGCGGTGCGATCAGCCCGGCGGAAATGCCGCCAAGCATGCCGCCGGCCGACATCCACATGTAGAAGGCAGTCAGGTAGCGCGGCGTCGGCCGCCGGCGCGCCAATTCGCCGTGGCACACCATCGCGCACAGGAAGAATGCCAGGATGTTCAGGCTCAGGGTCAGGACGAGGTGGGTGAGAACGTTGATGGCAAGGACCGCCACCAGGGCGACGATGGCGAACGGCTGCGCCACGACCATCCAGCGATGCGGCAGCACCGGCTTCGTCTGGAACACGATGACGAAGGTGGCGAGGTAGAGCGCGAGCGGGACCACCCAGAGGAGTGGCGCCGCGGCGACGTCGGTGGAAATATGCGCGGTTACGGCGATCAGCAGCGCCGAAGGCACCGCGGCCAGCGCGACCCAGATGGCGACGTCGCGCCAGGTCGGCGCGGCCTCGTCGGAAGCACCCTCCGTGCGCGCCGGCAACGCGTTGGGCGACCGCAGCAGCAGAACCCCGCTCGCGGCGATCAGAACGATCAGCAGGTAGAACCCGGCCGACCAAACCTTCGTCTGCTCGCCGAGGGTGGTGAACGGCTCGATCAGGAGCGGATAGGAGATCAGCGCCAGGAAGCTGCCGACGTTGCTCGCGGCATAGAGGAAGTACGGGTCTTTCGCGGCTGGATGACCGGTGCGGGCGAACCACGCCTGCAGCAACGGTCCGTTGGCCGACAGCGCGAAGAACGGCAGCCCGATCGAGACCGCGAACAGACCGAGGAGCCAACCGGTCGCCCCTTCCGACGGGGGCCTGCCCCAACTCTCCACGATGGCGAGCGGCAGGGCAAAGGTGGCAACGATCAGCAGGGCGACGTGCACCGGCACCGCGAGACGCGTCGGCATGAAGCGCGTGAGGCCGTGCGCATAGGTGTATCCTGCGAGCAGTGCCGCCTGAAAGAACACCATCGCCACCGACCACACCGACGGCGATCCGCCCAGCCGCGGCAGCACCATCTTGGTGAACAGCGGCTGCACGACGAACAGCAGCACGGCGCTGAGGAAGATCGCCGATGCGAAGACGCCCAGCAGAACGCCGGGCGCGACGCGTTGCTCGGTGGTATCGGAGGCCGTCATGTCAGCGGCCCAGCACCCTGCCCGCCACCGCGTCGAGCTTCTTGATGAGCGCGGGGTCGCGCACCTCCGGCGCGGTGATCAGCGCCGTGTCGAGCGCGCGGTCGGAGCCGATCGGGCACGGCTCGTGCTCGCGCGGAAAGTCGCGCGCGAGCCGCGCCACCAACGCCTTCGCCTTCTCGGCATTCGCGGTGAGCACCTTGATGATGTCCTGCACAGTGACGGCGTCGTGGTCGGGATGCCAGCAGTCGTAGTCGGTCACCATGGCCACCGTCGCGTAGCAAATCTCCGCCTCGCGCGCGAGCTTCGCCTCCGGCATGTTGGTCATGCCGATCGCCGCATAGCCGAGCTGTTTGTAGGTCAGGCTTTCGGCGAGCGAGGAGAACTGCGGGCCTTCGATGCAGACATAGGTGCCATCGCGCACCACCTGGATGCCTTCGGCCAGCGCCGCCTGGGCAAGATGGATGCGCAGCCGCGGCGAGACCGGATGCGCCATCGACACGTGCGCGACGCAGCCCTTGCCGAAGAACGAGCTCTCGCGCTTGTGGGTACGGTCGACGAACTGGTCGACCAGCACGAAGGTGCCGGGCGGCAGTTCCTCCTTGAACGACCCGCAGGCCGACAGTGACACGAGGTCGGTGACGCCGGCGCGCTTGAGCACGTCGATATTGGCCCGGTAGTTGATGTCGGACGGCGACAGCCTGTGCCCCTTGTCGTGCCGCGACAGGAACACGACCGGCAGCCCGGCGATTTCGCCGATGCGCGGCGCTCCCGAGGGCTCGCCCCAGGGGCTCGCGATGCGCTCCTCGCGCACGTTTTCCAGCCCCGGCAGGTCGTAGATGCCGGAGCCGCCGATGATGCCGAGGACGGCCTTGGTCATGTGTCGCACTCCACCGCTGTCGTCCCGGCCGAGCGCTAAGCGCGTTCACGCGCGTCTTTGACGCGCTATGGCGAGAGCCGGGACCCATATATCCCAGGTCAACAATTCGAGCTTGGCGCCGCCCCAGTACTACAACAGGGATCGGTGATATATGGGTCCCGGCTCTCGGTCGCTGCGCTCCCTCGGCCGGGATGACATCTGAGTTCTAGACCATCGTGGAGATTGAAATGCCAGCCTATTGGGTCGCGCGCTCGAAGATCAACGATCCGGTCGAATACAAGAAGTACACCGATCTCGTCCCCGGCATCATCGCCAAATACGGCGGCAAGGTGCTGGCGCGGGGCGGCAAGTTCCAACTCATGGAAGGGCCGGACAAGTTCCAGCGCTTCGTGGTGATCGAGTTCCCGACCTTCGAGCAGGGCGTCGCCTGCTTCACCTCCGACGAATATGGCAAGGCGGCGGCGTTCCGGCGCAGCGGGGCCGGCGAGGTGGAAACGATCATCGTCGAAGGCGGAGAAGCGACCCGCTGAAACGACCCGCCAGGTAAAGCGAACCTCGGATTCGGGACACTAGACGACCGATTCTATGAAACTGCTCTGTTACAGTTTTGGACTTCGGAGCGTAAAATGCGGCTGTTTCGAAGGCCGCATATGATTCGAACTTTGGAAGCGTCCGACTAGTGTCCCGGCATTGCAGCACGCGCTCATACAAACGTCGGAACCAAAGGGACACTAGCAACTATATGATTCTAGTGTGGCTTTGGATTTGACGTTCCTACGAGGGGCTCGCCGCAATGCTGGTAGGAACGTCAAATCCGCCACACTAGCGCGCCGGCGCCATTTCCGCATAAGATGCGGGAAAACCACAACAACAGTCACGCTTTGGGAGGGAAAACATGCTCCAGGCCCTGAAACATCGTCTATTCACCCGGCTTGCCGGGGCGGCGCTGACCGTCATGCTCTCCGCGGCCATGACCGTTACCGCGTCCGCGCAATCGGGAAATCCGATCAAGATCGGCTTCTCCATGTCGCTCACCGGGCCGCTGTCGCCGAACGGCAAGCAGGCGCTGCTCGGCATGAAGATCTGGCAGGATGAGATCAATGCCAAGGGCGGCCTGCTCGGGCGCCCGGTGCAATTGGTCTTCTATGATGACCAGACCAATCCTTCAACCGTCCCGGGCATCTATACGAAGCTGCTCGACGTCGACAAGGTCGACCTCGTGATCGGCCCCTATGCCACCAACATGGTGGCGCCGGCGATGCCCGTGATCATGCAGAAGGGCAAGGTCTTCATCGGCTTGTTTGCACTCGCGGTGAACAGCGAGTTCAAGTATCCGAAGTACTTCGTGATGATCCCGTCCGGCCCGGATCCGAAGCCGTCCTTCACCTCGGGATTCTTCGAGGTCGCGGCGGCGCAGACGCCGAAGCCGCAGACGGTGGCGCTGGTAGCGGCCGACGCGGAGTTCTCCAACAATGCCTGCGAAGGTGCCCGTACCAACGCCAAGAAGCACGGCCTCAAGATCGTGTACGACCGACGCTATCCCCCGGCGACCACCGATTTCGCGCCGATCGTGCGCGCGATCGCGGCCACCAATCCGGACCTGGTCACGATCTGCTCCTATCCGCTCGACTCGGTCGGCATGGTGCGCGCCGTCAACGAGGCCAACTTCAAGCCGAAGATGATCGGCGGCGCGATGGTCGGCCTGCAGGCCACCGTGTTCAAGAACCAGCTTGGCCCGCTGCTCAATGGCTTCATCAACTACGAGACCTGGGTCCCAGCCAAGAACATGATGTACGAAGGCACCGAGGAGTTCTTCAAGAAGTACCAGGCGCGTGCCGGTGCGGAAGGCGTCGACCCGCTCGGCTACTACCTGGGCGGCTGGGGCTACGCCTACATCCAGGTTCTCGGCGACGCGATCAAGGCCACCAACGGCCTCGACGACAACAAGATCGCCGACTACATCCGCAAGACCGAATTCAAGACCATCAAAGGCCCTATCAAGTTCGGCAAAGACGGCGAGTGGGCGAAGTCGGGCATGCTGCAGGTGCAGTATCACGGCATCAAGAAGGGCGACGGCCTCAACGTGTGGCGGGGCATGAGCTACCAGGCCGTGGTGGCGCCGGCCGATATGAAGACCGGCAACGTGATCTATCCCTACGAGAAGGCGAAGTGAGCTGACGCCGCGTCGGGTCGGCGGGGCGCCGCGTGCAAGTCGCGCGGCGCCTTTTTTGTTTGCCGGGATCTGGCTTCGATCGTGGCTTGAACCACTACGCCAAATTCGAAGTTCGCTCAGAGAGTGCCGCAAGATGCGGCGAACTTCGAATTCGGGACACTAGTGTCGCGATTCGGAAGTTCGCGTGAGTGCTCAGCTTGCTCCGGAGCGAACTTCCGAATCAAAGCGGCACTAGAATCAATACGTTGCTAGTGTCCTTCGAATTCGAAGTTCGCTCAGAGAGTGCCGCAAGATGCGGCGAACTTCGAATTCGGGACACTAGTGTCGCGATTCGGAAGTTCGCGTGAGTGCTCAGCTTGCTCCGGAGCGAACTTCCGAATCAAAGCGGCACTAGAATCAATACGTTGCTAGTGTCCTTCGAATTCGAAGTTCGCTCAGAGAGTGCCGCAAGATGCGGCGAACTTCGAATTCGGGACACTAGCTGCGGCGGCGTTCTTCGGCCGGTGCCCGTTGCGCGAGATAGGCGAGCCGCTTGAGTTCGCGCCGGCCGCGCGTCACGGTACTCAGGATCAGCCCGCAGGCTACCGAGAGTACCGCAACCAGGATCAGCCCGGTCGAGAGCAGTGCCGTCGGCAGGCGCGGGACGGTGCCCTGCTGGAAATAGGTAATGAAGACCGGGATGGCGATGCCGACGGAGACGATGGCGAGCAAGAGACCGACGCCGCCGAAGAACTGGAGCGGCCGTTCCGAACGATAGAGCCGGATGACGGTCCATAGGATGCGCAAGCCGTCGCGCCAGGTGTTCAGCTTCGATTCGGAGCCCGCTGGCCGGGCGTAGTAGGGAGTCCGCCATTCTGCAACGGGAAGGCCGAGTTCCAGGGCGTGAACCGTCAGCTCCGTTTCGATCTCGAAGCCGCCCGACAGTCCCGGGAAAGACTTGACGAACCGGCGCGAGAACACCCGGTAGCCGGACAGCATGTCGGTGAAAGTCTTGCCGAAGACGTTGGCGACAAACCGGGTCAGCATGCGGTTGCCGGCGCGGTGACCGCGCCGGTAGCCGACCTGGTCGCGTTCGACCCGCACCGCCACCACCATGTCGAGGCGCTCCGCGAGCAGGTGTCCGATCATCGCACAGGCGCTGGGGGCATCGTAGGTCGCGTCGCCGTCGACCAGAACGTAGATGTCGGCGTCGACGTCGGTGAACATGCGTCGCACGACGTTTCCCTTGCCCTGGTGCGTCTCCCGCCGGACCACGGCCCCGGCCGCGCGCGCGACGTCGATGCTGCGGTCCGAGGAGTTGTTGTCATAGACGTAAATCGTGGCCCGCGGCAGCACGGTGCGGAAATCGGCAATCACGGCGCCGATGGCCTGTTCCTCGTTGTAGCAGGGTATCAGCACCGCAACCTGCAACCCGGCCGGAATCGCTTCGGCTCCGGTCGCATCCTGGTCCCGGTCCGCCGTCAGCATGATCCCTACTCCAGCCTGCCTACCTAAGAGGCAGATTCGCGGGCGGAGGCAATAGGTCCTCGCCCCGGCGCGGCACGCCCTTGTCGGAGCACGATAGCGTTTCTATTCTGCGGCGTCCTCGCCGGAGGTGCCCAGTTGGCCGTCATTGTCCCCTTCGAAAGTCGCTCGGCCGCTACGGTCGATCAACTGGTTCGGCTCGTCGCGGCCGACATGGAGCGCGTCAACGGCGCCATCGTGGCGCGGACCGGGTCCGACGTGACGATGATTCCGGAGGTTGCCAACCACCTGATCTCGTCCGGCGGCAAGCGGCTGCGGCCGATGCTGACGCTGGCAATGGCACAACTCACCCACTACCCCGGCGACGGCCATATCAAGCTCGCCGCTGCGGTGGAGTTCATGCATACCGCCACCCTGCTGCACGACGACGTGGTCGACGAAAGCGAGATGCGGCGCGGTAAGCTCGCGGCGCGCATGCTCTGGGGCAACGAGGCGAGCGTGCTGGTCGGCGACTTCTTGCTCGGCCAGGCGTTCAAGATGATGGTCGAGGTCGGCTCGTTGCGGGCGCTGGAAATCCTCTCGTCCGCCGCGGCAGTGATCGCCGAAGGCGAGGTGATGCAGCTCGGCGTCGCCAAGAACACCGCGACCACCGAGGACGAATATCTTGCCGTCATCCGCGCCAAGACGGCAGAGCTGTTCGCCGCCGCCTGCGAGGTCGGCCCGGTGCTCGCCGGCCGGCCGAAGGCGGAGCAGGCCGCCTGCCGCTCCTACGGGATGAATCTGGGCGTTGCCTTCCAGCTTGTCGACGATGCGCTCGATTACGGGGGCAAGGCTGCCAAGCTCGGCAAGAACGTCGGCGACGACTTCCGTGAGGGCAAGATTACATTGCCGGTGGTGCTGTCGTTCCGCCGCGGCTCTGACAGCGAGCGCGCGTTCTGGGTGCGGGTGATGGAACAGAGCGAGGTTACCGACAAGGACTTGGAGACGGCGATCGGGCTGATGACCAAGCACCGCGCGATCGAGGATACCATCAAGCGCGCCGACCATTACGGCGCCATCGCCAAGGACGCGCTTGGCCCGTTCCCGGCCTCGGCAATGAAGCAGGCGCTGGAAGAGGCGGTGGAATTCTGCATCGCCCGCACGCACTAACGTAGCGGTTCAGAGGTTCACACCAGGCGCGCCGCGACCTCTCAGGTTCTGAGCTATGGGGCGATCTGCGCCAGTTCTGCCGCGGCCAGTTCCGCGACCGCGAAATCTCTTTTGGCCGACTCGCCATCGCCGATGAACCAAGCCGCCGAGAGGCCGGTCCAAGCCAAAATCCATTGGAGCAACCGCTTACGCTCCAGCCCGGCCGCCTTGCCGACAACCTCCAGCCGTCGCAAGAAACGGCTGGGCACCGTCGCCACCGGATGCGCGGGGTGTGCAAGATCGGGGTTGCAGAAGAGGTTGGCGTAATCGAAGCCGCGTTCCCCGATCAGGCCCTTCGGGTCGATGGCCAGCCAGCCGCGAGGGCCAAAGTCGAGAATGTTTCCGTGATGGACGTCTCCATGAAGCGCGACGACATCCTGCGGTGAGGCCAAAAGCTCGCGAGCGGCTGTCGCGCACGCCGTCAAAATCCCGCCGTGTTTTGCCGCGGCAGGCTCCAGTTCCTGAAACCACCGCTTCAGCGGAATCAGCTCAGGTCGTACTCGATTTCTCGGCGCATGGAGCCGCGCCACGACTTGGCAGATGATGCGGCTTGCTTCGTCATCCCGGCCAGACTGGGCCATTTCGATCAATGAGATCGTCCCTTCGGCGCGTTCCAAGAGCAGCGCGTCACCATCACGCGCGAGCACGCGCGCCGCGCCATCTCCGTCCCACCATTCCATCAGCAGTCCGCCGAACTTCTCTTCGTCCTCTGTCGCGATCTTCAGCATGGCCGGCACGCCGTTCAAGCGAACGGGCAAGAGCCGGCTGCCGAGGGTGATGATGGGGTCGCCGTCAGCCTTCAAGCGCCATTGATTCAGGTATTCCTCGAACATGGCTGAAAGTATCGTCTTGGCATCCGGCTATGGTGCAGCCCGCCGAATTTTTGCTGCAGGTTGCGCCCCCAGAATCGTCGCGCGCACCCACCACGACGGCTGGGCGCGGCGCACGAGGGCTGCCGCTGCAGTCGCCGCTTTGAGGGTGTCGAACAAACCGAAGCAGGTGGCGCCGGAGCCGGACATGCGCGCCAGGTGGCAGCCGGGCAGCGCGCGTAAGGCTGCGAGCACATCGCCGATCACCGGCTGCAGGGCGATAGCGGCGGGTTCGAGATCGTTGCCGTGCGCGGCGAGATAGGTCAGGAGCGCCGGACGCTCGCACGGAACCGCATCGGCGGATTCGCCGGCATCGGTTCCAGCGACGGCAGGCGCCCTCAGGACCGCGAAAACCTCGTGCGTTGGCACGCTCACACCGGGATTGACCAGCACGGCCGGAAGGTTCGGTAGTGCAAGCGGCGCGGTCAGAAGGTCGCCGATGCCGCGCATGCGCCGCGGGCGCGGGTCGAGGCAGACCGGCACGTCGGCACCGGTGGCGATCGCGGCGTCGTAGAGGCGCGGATCGTCAGGCGCCATCCGGTTGGCGCGCGCCAGCAGCCGCAAGGCCGCCGCCGCATCGGCCGAACCGCCGCCGAGGCCGGCGGCGACCGGCAGGTGCTTGTCCAGCGTGAAGTGGCCGAGATGCAGTGGGGTGACCCGATCGGCAAGGGCCTGCGCCGCCCGGCGCACAAGATTATCCCTGTCGGGTCCAGCCGCGCCGGCGGTCGGCCCGCGTGCGGTCAATTGCAACGCAAGGCCGGGGACGAAGCTCAGCCGGTCGGCGAGGCGGGCAAAGACCACGAGACTGTCGAGCTCGTGATAGCCGTCGGAACGGCGGCCGCGCACCCGCAGAGTCAGATTGACCTTGGCGAAAGCCCGGTCGACGAGCGGCGCGGCCACGGCCGCCGGCTCACCCGCCTTTGTCGGGCTTCTTCGCCTGGTGCGCCCGCGCCCCCGGCGTCTCCTCCGACAGGCCGTCCTTCAGCTTCTTCTCGATCTGCGCGAGATCTTCGGGTTCCGGCTTGAGGTCGCGGGCATGCGCCCACTGGAAGCTCGCCTCGAGCCGGCGCCCGACGCGCCAGTAGGCGTCGCCCAGGTGATCGTTGATGGTCGGATCTTCCGGCCGGATCTCGATCGCACGTTCGAGATGCTTCACCGCCTCTTCGTAGTTGCCGAGGCGGTAGTAGGCCCAGCCGAGCGAGTCGACGATGTAGCCGTCATCCGGTCGCTGCTCGACGGCCTTGCGGATCATCGCCATGCCTTCGTCGAGGTTGTGGCCGTGGTCGACCCAGGAATAACCGAGATAGTTGAGCACGTGCGGCTGGTCGGGAAACAGTTCGAGTGCCTTCTTTAGATCGACCTCGGCCTTCTCCCACTGCTTCGAACGCTCATAGCAGATGCCCCGAAAGTAGAAGACCGACCAATCCGACTTCTGCGGGTCGCTGATGCTGCTGATCGCCTGCGCGTAGACCTCCGCGCAGTCGGCGAACTGCTTGCGCCCGCGCAGGATATTGCCGAGCGCCATGATCGCTTCACGGTCGTCGACGCGCTGAGCGATCAGTTTTTGCAGCTGTTCCTTCGACTCGTTCGTCCGGTCCAGGCTGTCGAGATTCATCGCCAGCTGGATCGCCGCGTTGCGGTAGAGCGGCGAGCTTTTCGGTACCTTGGCGTAGATCTTCAGTGCCTGGTCCGGCTTCTTGAGATTCTCGTAGAGGTCGGCAAGCGAGAGCAGCCCCAGCGCGTGATTTGGCGACAGGTAGACGGCGAGCTGGAGGTAGAGCAGTCCGAGATCTTCGCCGCCTCGGCGCCCGAACGACGCTCCGATGCCGTACAGCACCTCTGCGCCACCGGATGCTGCCGTATTGACGATCTGCGGGACGGCCTGGCCGCGCTGTAGGCGATCCAGGGCCTCCGTGATCAGCGGATGCCGCGGCAGCACCTTGTCGAATTCCTGGAAGATCGTCAGCGCCCGTTCCTTGTCGTGGCGCGACGCCCAGCTGCCATAGGCTTCGACGACCCGCAGCATGGTCGGATCGAGCTTGTGCGCCTGCTGGAAGCGCTTCCCGGCATCTTTCCGCCGTCCGGCAAGGTCGAGGATCAGGCCGGCGTGCAGGTCCTTGAACAGGCCGTACCATTCCGGACCGCTGAGCCGGTCGATCGTCTCGACGGCGGCACGCCAATCGCCGGCGCCGAATTGCGCCCAGGCGACCAGAAGGGTCGGTGCGAGGTCGGTGATCGGCCCGTGTACCGCCCGAAGCAGGTTGGGGCGGGCGGCCTTGTAGCGCTGCTGCTTAAGCGAGCGCACGCCGAGGGCCAGCCGGGCGAGGCGGCCATTGCGATCGAGATTGACGGCGCGCTCGGCGAGCCGTGCGGCCATATCGATTTCACCGTCGGCCAGGACGGCGAGGAAAGCGCGTTCTAGAAGCTCGGCATTGCGCGGGTCGGCGCGCAGCGCCGACCGGTAGTACACGGCGGCCGCGCTCGAATCGCGCTGGGCGCCGGCATGCCGGGCCGCCAGGTAGCTGCCGAGCGGCGAACCTGAGAGGGGCGGGATCTGCGACTGGGCCGCCAGGGCCGGTGCCCACGCGACGATGAAGCCCGCAGAGGCGACGCCGGCAAGGCGCCGAAGTCGGTTTGAAGCGGTCACGGGTCGATGATCTCCATCCAGCAGATCGGCCTGCGCAACGCAGCCGCCATATTGTCGTGAGAATGGCCCCTTTGCCCCAGCCTCGCAAGGCGCCGAGACAGCTTGACCGTGGCGGTGTGGCGGTATCGTGACGAATTCAGTGATTTATCCATGCAAGCAGCATCAGCTTATGTCTTCCAACCGTGTCGCATGAGGTGCGCCTCGACCTGCGGAGTTGCGGTGTTCGAGCGGTATCCCGATGTTGACCTGGTTCGGTCCATCGCACGGCGGAAGACTGCGTGCCGCATTCGCCCGACGACGATGCTCGCCGATGATTGAGCTGATTGATGTGGCGGCACGTTCGGCCCTCACATATTCGGATAGTTCGGACCGCCGCCGCCTTCCGGCGGTAACCAGGTGATGTTCTGATTCGGGTCCTTGATGTCGCAGGTCTTGCAGTGCACGCAGTTCTGCGCGTTGATCACGAAGCGCGGAATGCCGCCCTCCTCGACCCATTCGTAGACGGCGGCCGGGCAATAGCGCTGCGACGGACCGGCATAGACGTCGTGCTCCGATGCCTGCTGCAGCGCCATGTCGGCGACGAGCAGGTGCACCGGCTGGTTCTCCTCGTGATTGGTGTTCGACAGGAACACCGACGACAGCTTGTCGAAGGTGAGCACGCCGTCCGGCTTCGGATAGGCGATCGGCTTTGATTGCGACGCCGGTAAGAGCGTCTCGTGATCGGCCTTGCGGTGCTTAAGCGTTCCGAACAGTGAAAATCCCAACGTGTTGGTCCACATGTCGAGCCCGGCGAGCCCGATGCCGAGGAAGGTGCCGAACCGCGACCATAGCGGCTTGGCGTTGCGCACCTTCCACAGGTCGCGGCCGATCGCCGACGACCGCCATGCCGCCTGGTATTCCGACAGGATGTCGTGGGTGCGGCCGGCGGCGAGCGCCGCCGCGGCATGCTCGGCAGCGAGGATGCCGGACAGCATGGCGTTGTGGCTGCCCTTGATGCGCGGCACGTTGACGAAGCCCGCAGCGCAGCCGATCAGCGCGCCGCCCGGGAAGGCGAGGGCCGGCACCGACTGAAAGCCGCCCTCGGTGATCGCGCGCGCGCCGTAGCAGAGGCGCTTG
The DNA here is from genome assembly GCA_009377755.1 of Hyphomicrobiales bacterium. Taxonomy (GTDB): domain Bacteria; phylum Pseudomonadota; class Alphaproteobacteria; order Rhizobiales; family Xanthobacteraceae; genus WHTM01. Next base: position 32,710 of record WHTM01000018.1, read on the forward strand.
CCGCCCTCGAACGTGCCGCGCACCAGCGGGTGGGTCTTGAAGCGCTGGAATTCGTCGAACGGCGACAGATACGGGTTCTGGTAGTTCAGGTGCACGACGAAGCCGACCGACACCAGGCCGTCGCCGAAGTGATACAGGAACGAGCCACCGCCGGTGCGGTTGTCGAGCGGCCATCCGAACGTGTGCTGCACCAGGCCGGGGCGGTGCTTGTCCGGCGCGACCTGCCACAGCTCCTTGAGGCCGATGCCGAATTTCGGGTGGTCGCTGTCTTCCGCGAGCGCATAGCGGGCGATCGCGATCTTGCTCAGGCTGCCGCGCGCGCCTTCGGCGAGCAGGGTGTACTTGCCGCGCAGCTCCATGCCGCGGGTGAAGCTCGATTTCGAGTGGCCGTCCTTGCCGATGCCCATGTCTCCGGTGGCGACGCCGGTGACCTCGCCGTTCTCGCCGGTGAGCAGTTCGGCGGCGGCGAAGCCGGGATAGATCTCGACGCCGAGCGCTTCCGCCTTGGTGGCGAGCCAGCGGCAGACGTCGCCGAGCGAGACGATGAAATTGCCGTGGTTGTTCAACAGCGGCGGCATCAGCAGGTTCGGCAGCCGCAGGCTCCCGGACGCACCGAGATAGTAGAACCGGTCGTCGGTGACCGGCGTCGTGATCGGCGTCTCTTCGCTGCGCCACTCCGGCAGCAGCCGGTCGAGGCCGATCGGATCGATCACTGCACCGGACAGGATGTGCGCGCCGACCTCCGAGCCCTTCTCGACCACCACGACGGTGATGTTGGGCGCGATCTGCTTGAGGCGGATGGCGGCGGCGAGCCCCGCCGGCCCGGCGCCGACGATAACGACGTCGAACTCCATGGATTCGCGGGCGGGCAGGTCGGTGTCAGCCATGACGGTCCCGGCGGAAATCGGTGCTTATCTTTGAATCCTTCCACGTTTGCCGGCATGCGGCAATCGTCGGGGCGAAGTCCATTGTGCTACGATTGCCGCGCTGTTGATGGCCATGACGACCGATTCAAACAAAGCCGCCCGCGAACTGCTTGCCTTCTATGTCGAGGCGGGGGCGGATGCCGTCCTGGGCGAAGCGCCTGTGGATCGGTTTGCGGATGTGGGGCCTGCTCTTCACCCTCCCCTGGAGGGGGAGGGTCGGCAGGCTGAAAGCCGTCCGGGGTGGGGTGAGTCTCAGCGACAGACAAGATCACCCCCTCCCGGCGAGCTTCGCTCGCCGACCTCCCCCCTCCAGGGGGAGGTGAAGCAAGTCGCGTCGACCACATTGCCGCTCGCCCCCGAAGCCGCCGTCATGGCCGCGCGCGAGGCGGCGGCGACCGCGGCGAGCCTCGACGACCTGCGGGCGATCCTCGACCAGTTCGAGGGCTGTGCGTTGCGCGCAACCGCCTCACGGTTGGTGTTCGCCGACGGCAATCCGGCAGGCCGCGTGATGTTCGTTGGCGAGGCGCCGGGGCGCGACGAGGACCTCCAGGGCCTCCCCTTTGTCGGCCGCTCCGGACAGTTGCTCGACCGCATGCTGGCGGCGATTGGTCTTGACCGCACGTCGGTCTACATCGCCAACATCGTTCCCTGGCGTCCGCCCGGAAACCGCACGCCGACGCCGCAGGAATCGCAGACCTGCCTGCCGTTCATCCGGCGGCAGATCGAACTGGCAGACCCCGATCTGCTGGTCTGCCTCGGCGGCCCATCGGCGCAGGCGCTGCTCGGCGTGCGCGAAGGGATCATGCGCACGCGCGGGCGCTGGTTCTCCTACCAGAGCGGGGCGCGTGAAATCCGCGCCATCGCCACCTTCCACCCGGCCTTCCTGCTGCGCAGCCCGCTGCAGAAGCGGATCGCCTGGCGCGATTTCCTGGCGATCCGGAAAGCGCTTCGGACTTAGCGCGTGTCCCGGACGCGCTGCAGCGTGAAACGCTGCTGCGCTGATCCGGGACCGTTCCAAACACCGTCTTCTTAACGGTCCCGGTTCTGCAGCGCGTCATTGCATAGCGCGCGAAGACGCGCGTAAACGCGCTTATGCCGCGCTGCGCCCGGGACACGGGCGCTACTTCCGCATATAGGCCGGCGTGCCACCTGCGAGAAAATCCTCTCGCGGCGGCGCGAAGATGTCGACCACCTCGGTGTCCTCGGGAAACCACGCCTCGTGCTCGACGCCGCCGGAGATCACCGCCATGTCGCCGGGGCCGCAGACACGGCGCTCGTTGCCGAGGCGGAATTCCATCTTGCCTTTGAGTATCCAGAAAATCTGCTCATGCGGATGCTGGTGCGCGGCGGCGTGCGCGCCGGCCTTCATGCTCCAGACCACCAGCATGCACTGATCACCGGCGACCAATCGGCGGCTGATCTTGTCGGTGACCTGCTCCTCGGCGAGCGACGTCAGCGAGGCAAATCCGGCGAGCTTGGGCATGGCATGACCCCCGGGGATTGATGACGTTCCGCTGCTCTATGCGCGGCAGCCGGCACATTGTCCACTGCCGGGGCAGCCCCCACCTATAAGCCGAACCGGAAGCGTCCTGGACTGCTCTTTGGTCTTGGGCGACGCATCATCAGGTGGCAGTCCGATGGACCTCGACCCCGTCCTGTTGGCCCGGCTGCAGTTCGCCTTCACGATCTCGTTTCACATCATCTTTCCAAGCTTCACCATCGGGCTTGCCGCCTATATCGCCACCCTCGAAGTGATGTGGTCGTGGACCGGGCAGGACCGCTACAGGCGCGTCGCCCGGTTCTGGACCAAAATCTTCGCGGTGTCGTTCGCCATGGGCGTGGTGTCGGGCATCGTGCTCTCCTACGAGCTCGGCACCAACTGGAGCCGGTTCTCCGCCGCGTTCGGCAACATCATCGGGCCGCTCGCCGGCTACGAGGTGCTGACCGCGTTCTTCCTGGAAGCGACCTTCCTCGGGATCCTGCTGTTCGGCGGCGACCGCGTGCCGCGCTGGCTGCACGTCTTTTCCGCCATCGCGGTCGCGACCGGAACGGCTATTTCCGCGTTCTGGATTCTCTCCGCCAACAGCTTCATGCACACGCCCGCCGGCCACGAGATGCGCGACGGCGTCGCCTATCCGCTCGACTGGTGGGCGATCGTGTTCAATCCGAGCTTCCCGTATCGTTTCGCACACATGCTCAACGCGTCGTATCTGACCGGCGGATTCGTCGTGCTCGCGGTCGGCGCGCGCTATCTGCTGGCCGGCCGCCATGTGGAGGAAGCGCGCACGATGCTGCGTATGACGGTCGCGCTGCTGGCGGTGTTGGCGCCGTTGCAGCTCCTGCTCGGCGATCAGCATGGGCTCAACACGCTCGGGCACCAGCCGATCAAGATCGCCGCGATGGAGGCGCACTGGGACGGCAGCAAGCCGGGCGACTTCCATATTTTCGCCTGGCCGGACGAAAAGACGGAAACAAACCGTTTCGCGATTTCGATCCCACGCGGCGCGTCGCTGGTCCTGAAACATGACCCGGACGGACTGTTTCCCGGTCTGACGAGCGTTCCGGCATCGGACCGGCCGCCGGTCGTCACGGTGTTCTTCGCCTTCCGCATCATGCTGGCGATCGGCTTCTTCATGATCGCCGCGGCGCTCTACGGCGCGTGGCTGTGGTGGCGCGGACGATTGTTCGAGACGCGCTGGTTCCTGCACGTGTTGGCGCACAGCTGGTGGACCGGCTTCGTCGCGGTGCTCGCCGGCTGGATCGTGACCGAGAGCGGCCGGCAGCCGTGGATCGTCTATGGACTCATGCGCACGGCCGATGCGACCTCGCCGGTGCTCGGCGGCGCGGTCTTGGCCACGCTGGTGCTGTTCGTGCTGGTCTACGGCGCCATCTTCTCGGCCGGCATCTACTACATCAACCGCCTGCTCTCGGCAGGCATCGTCGGTGGCGATCAGCCCGCGCCGGTGGCTGGATCGCCAATGGCAGCGGCCGAGCCTGCCGGCCGGGTGGCGCTGCGGAAAGAAGGATGAGCGTGATGGTCTGGGACCTGCCGCTGATCTGGGCTGCGATACTCGGTTTTGCCGTCGTCATGTATGTCGTGCTCGACGGATTCGACCTCGGTCTCGGCCTGCTGTTCCCGTTCGCCAAGGACGAAAGCGAGCGCGATCAGATGATGGCCTCGATCAAGCCGTTCTGGGACGGCAACGAGACCTGGCTGGTGCTCGGCGGCGGCGGACTGCTGGTCGCGTTTCCGCGCGCCTACGCGATCCTGCTGCCGGCGCTGTACCTGCCCGTCATCGTCATGCTGCTGGGGCTGATCTTCCGCGGAGTGGCGTTCGAGTTCCGCCACCTGTCGCACGGCAAGACCCAATGGAACGTCGCGTTTGCGGCCGGATCGGCGGTCGCTGCCGTGTCGCAGGGAATGATTCTCGGGGGGATGATCCAGGGCATCCACGTGGAAGGCGGCGCGTTCGCCGGCGGTGCTTTCGACTGGGCAACGCCGTTCGCACTGCTGTGCGGGTTCGGCGTCGCGGCCGGCTATGCGCTGCTCGGCGCGACGTGGCTGATCATGAAGACCGAAGGTCCGGTCGCGGAACGCGCGCGCAGCCAGGCTAAAGTTCTGCTCGCGCTCGTGCTCGCCTTCATGGCGGCGGTGAGCGTGTGGACGCCGCTTGCCTTCCCGCGCATCGCCGAACGCTGGTTTTCGCTGCCGAATTTCTACTATCTCTGGCCGGTACCGCTGCTCACCGCCTTGCTTGCGCTGCTCGCCTGGCGATGGATCGACCGGGCGCACGACGCCACACCCTTCTTCGCCGCCATCGGGCTGTTCCTGCTCGGCTATCTCGGGCTGGTGATCTCCTCGTTCCCGTATCTGGTTCCGCCGACGCTGACGATCTGGGACACGGCGGCGGCACGGTCAAGCCAGCTCTTCATGCTGGTCGGCACGCTGTTCCTGATGCCGTTCATCCTCGGCTATACCGCGCTCGCCTACTGGCTGTTCCGTGGCAAGGTGACGGAAGGCGAGGGCTATCACTGACCCTTCGGCGCCGCCATACGCTGCGGCCGGATCACGGCCCAGCCGACGCGTAGCGGCCGGCCGAAGCCTTGCAGTGTGCGTTCGAACACGCGCGGGACTTCCAGCACCAGATCGGGAAACCGCGCCTTGATCTCCTGCGGCGGCGTGCCGGGCGTATCGACCGCCGGCCAGAGCACCACCGCACCGCGCGATCTGATGTCGTCGGCGGTCAGCCACGGCGTCGTCGTCTCGTCGATGAACTGGCGCGGGCGGCTCGCCGAGGCGACGGCGACCAGCGATGCCAGCCGCCGGTCGCCCGTGACGATCTCAAGCGGCTGGCCGGTCCGCCGCTCGAATGTCTCGGTGAAAAAACGTCCGATGGCGATGGCCGGCTGCGCGACACGCAGCTCCATCCGTAGGAGCCGCGGCACCAGGGTGACGCCGAGCACGATCATCACCGGCGACACGATCAGCAGGCCGATCCAAGCGTAGGCCAGGATGCGCTGGCGGTGCAGCCGGATCGTATCGCCGGTGAAGACGACCACCGCCAGCCCGGACAGAACGAGGACGGGCGCGAAGGCGACCAGCGGCGGCGAGCGGGCATAGAGCAGGGCGGCGACGCTCGCGGCCAAGGGCGGCGAAATCGCGAAGAAATAGACGAAAACGCGTCCCGCCTCGGCGGTGGCGAGCCGCTCGATTGCCGGCACCATTTGCCGGAGCTGGAACGGCCATCCGCTGGCCAGCACCACCAAGAGCACCGCGCCTGAATGCGCCATCAGCAGGTCGCCCAGCAGGCGCAGCCAGATCATCGCATCGCGTGCCGGCTCAAGCGGGCGCCAGCCCTTCAGCACCGGCCGCGCCAGATCCGGCTGATGCACAAGCCAGAGCGCATAGGGAAGCACGATCATGGCGACGATAACAACGCAGAACCAGGGATCGAGGGTACGCAACATCTCGCGTCCCCGCCGTGTCGCGATCAGGAACAGGTCGAGCAGGACGACGAGCACGATGGCGAGCCAGGCGGTGAGCAGCAGCAGCCCGATCTCGATGGCGAGCGCGAACCAGTAGCGTCGGCGGCCTTCGCCGTACACGCGCCAGGTATGCAGCAGCACCAGTGACCAGAGCGGCATCGCCAGCACATGCGGGCCGAAATCCGGCGTCGGCACGGCGACGGTCGACACACCGACCATGAGCAGGATCGCGAGAACGGAATGCTGCATGCCGACGATGCCGCGCCCGAGTGCCATCAGGCTCCACAGCGTGACCACCACGCATCCCTGCGCCAGCAGGTAGACGCCGATCATGCGGCCGCCCGTCAGCGCGAAGGCGATATCCGCGAGCCAGTAGGCCAGCGGCGGGCCGTAGACCGTGCCGAGCCGGAATTCGCGCCCGATCGTCAGCGTTTCCGCGAGATCTCCGGGCGGCGCTGAATAGAACAGCGCAGGGACCAGCAGCCACAGCAGCGCCTGGGCAAGCGCCGCGAGCCAGAATACCGAGGCGGGACGCACGCGCAGCGCTTCGACGATGAGGGACGCGTAGATCATCTGCCCGCGCAATCAAGACAAGCGCGACCAGAGATACGGTGCGACGGCTAGAGTGGCAACACGCTTGGCACGGCCGCACCGGCGCCGTCGGCAGGGTCGCCCCAGGCCCTGGCCACCGGCTCGAACGAGCGCCGGTGATGGACGGTTGGCCCGAGCCGATCCAGCGCCGCAAAATGCTCGGGCACGCTGTAGCCCATGTGGCGCTCGAAACCATATCCCGGATGCGCCGCGCCGATGCGCGCCATCAACCGGTCGCGCGTCACCTTGGCGACGATCGAGGCGGCCGCGATCGAGGCGACGATCGCATCGCCGCTCACCACCGCCTCGCAATCGCAGCAGCAGTCGATGCGGTCCCGCCCGTCGACGAAGACGAGCTTCGGCTTGAGCGGCAGCGCGGCGACGGCGCGTGCCAGCGCCCAAAGCGAGGCGCGCAGGATGTTGTCCCGGTCGATCCGGGCCGGCGAGGCGAAGGCGACCGCGACCTCGGCGCGCGCGCAGATGCGGCCGTAGAGTTGTTCGCGGCGTTCGGCGGTCAGCTTCTTGGAATCGTCGAGGCCGCGCGGAATGCGCTTGGGATCGAGAATCACCGCGGCGGCGACCACCGGTCCGGCAAGCGGTCCGCGCCCGGCTTCGTCGCAGCCGGCGACCGGCCAGACCCCGCGCTTGAGCGCCGCGCGCTCGCGCGCAAACGTTGGACGGAGATCGGGCTCTCCCAGGGGCAGGCGTTCGGCGCGGAGGGCGGCGGCGCGGCTCATGGCCCACGATGCTGCACACCGGAGCGGTGCCTAAGTCAATAGCCGTGGGACCGGCTGTGGACAGCGCGCTTTTCCGTCGTCCCCGCGAAAGCGCATCGCTGCCAAGCTAAGCGGCGAGCACCATTCTGCGACCGTCATCCTGAGGCGCGACCCCGGCCTTAGGCCGGGGGAGCCTCGAAGGATGAACGGCCCCGGACTCGCGGCCATCCTTCGAGGCTCGCCCTGCGGGCGAGCACCTCAGGATGACGTCTCGGTTTGTGGCGCGCGCGAGGACGAAGTCTTCGGCTTGCCGCCACGTCGCTTGGCAAAGGCCTTAACGCTGTCCCAATCGCCGCGCGCGAGTGCCTCTTTCTTCGCGCGGCTCCAGCCCTTGATCTGCCGCTCTGCGGCGATCGCGTCGGTGATTCGATCGAAGTGCTCCGACCAGATCAAAGTGACGGGGCGACGAGTGAAGGTGTAGCCGGGATAGGCGCCGGTCTGGTGCTCGGCGATGCGCTTCGAGAGGTCATCGCCCGTCGCGCTGCCGACGTAGAATGACCCGTCGGCGCAACGAAGCATGTAGACAAAGGCTCCCATCGCAGGACCTCCCCACGCTACAACCTCTCCCCGTCACCCTGAGGCGCTCGGCGCGTAAAGCGCGTCTACGCGCGTCTTCACCGCGCTATGGCGCCGAGCCTCGAAGGGCGACGGCCAGGACTCGCGGCCATCCTTCGAGGGCCATGCTTCGCATGGCCGCCTCAGGATGACGGCCGTAGAATAGTGCTTGCGCCTTAACTTGGCGCCTGTGCGCTTTCGCGGGGACGACTTGTTGAGAAGCTGCGCTCAAAACAAACTCAACTGTTCCGTCTGCTTGCGCGGCGGGGCGAAGTGCTCGGTGGTGAGACGCGTCTTTCCCGCATTAAGCCCGAGCCGCTCGCAGGCAACCTCGAACCGCCGGCCGATCATCCAGGCAAAGGGCCCGCCGCCTGTCATGCGCTTGCCCCAGGCGGAGTCATAATCCTTGCCGCCGCGCGTCTCGCGCACGAGCTTGAACACGTGCCGGTAGCGGTCCGGGAAATTCGCCATCAGCCATTCCTTGAATAGGTCGCGCACTTCCAGCGGCAGCCGCAGCAGCACATAGCCCGCGCCGCGCACGCCGAGCGCCGCCGCGGTGTCGAGAATGCGTTCGATCTCGGAGTCGTTGATGGCCGGAATGACCGGCGCCACCATCACCGAGGTTGGCACCCCCGCTGCTGCCAATTGCCGCAGCGCCTCGAGCCGCCGCTGCGGCGTCGGGGCGCGCGGCTCCATCACGCGCGCGAGCTTGGCGTCGAGCGTCGTCACCGACAACGCGACCTTGACGAGATTGCGCTCTGCCATCCGGGCGAGAATGTCGAGGTCGCGCAGGATCAGCGCCGACTTGGTGACAATGCCGACCGGATGCCCGGCGCGCTCAAGCACATCGAGAATACGCCGCATGATCTGATAGGTGCGCTCGATCGGCTGGTAGGGATCGGTGTTTGTGCCGATTGCGATCGTGCGAGGCACATAGCTCGGCGCCGTCAGCTCGCGTTCCAGGAGTTCCGGCGCGTCCGGCTTGGCGAACAGCTTCGATTCGAAGTCGAGGCCGGGCGAGAGTCCGAGATAGGCATGGGTCGGACGGGCGAAGCAGTAGATGCAGCCGTGCTCGCAGCCGCGATACGGGTTGATCGAGCGGTCGAAGGAAATGTCGGGAGAATCGTTGCGGGTGATGATCTTGCGCGTGCTGTCGACGGTGACAGTGGTTAGGAAGGGCGGCAGCTCCTCAAGGCTTTGCCAGCCGTCGTCGAAGGCGACCCGCGCGACCGGCTCATAGCGGCCCGAGGCGTTGGTCTGGGCGCCGCGGCCGCGCCGGCGCTCTCGATCGATGCCCCGAACCGACGGTTCGCCCGCCGGCGCGGAGAGCGCCGACACCGGCGGGCGACGAATGGCAACTGATGACGAACCGGCCATAGGGCACACCATAGGGGCAAGTGAAGAACGAAACAAGAACAAATTTGAGGTCGCCTATCCGCAACATCTGGGGCGGAATGGCTGGCGACGACGCTTGATATGGGAAGCAACCGGACCGGCAGGCGAAAGTTGCTCTTCGGAATGGAGAAAGGAACGAATCGCGGCCGATGATTTCCGCCTGCGCAACAATTGCCGAATGCTAAATGCTGGCGTTTCGATCGTGCGTGAGCATTGCTAATTTTGCCAAGTAATGCGTGAGCATTGCTAATTTTGCCAAGTAAAGGGAGCCGCATGCTGAGCGTTGTCGTCGCCACGAATGAATCGGAGCGTGCGCTGGTGCCGACACTGGCGGCCCTGGTCCCCGGAGCCACCGCCGGTCTGGTGCGCGAGGTGATCATTGCCGATCCCGGCTCGCGCGATGCCACCGCGGATGTCGCCGATGTCGCCGGTTGCCGGATGCTGGTGTCGGACGCCCCGCTGGGAATACGGCTGACACAGGCGGCCGCGGCTGCGCGCGCGCCGTGGCTCCTGTTCCTCACCGCGGGCGCCGTTCCGCAATCGGGGTGGGTCGAGGAAGCCACGCGCTTCATCGAGGAGGCATCGCTGCAAGGACGCGCCGATGCGGTCGCGGCGGCGTTTCGTGCTGTGTCGCCGGCGGTCGTCCCCGCGTCGCCGCTGCGCGAGGCGATCGCCCTGCTGGCGCAGGCCGCCGGTCTGGTGCGGCACGCGACGCAGGGCCTACTGATCGAAAAGCAGCACTATCTGCGCATCGGCGGCCATCGCGCGGAAGCGCCCGCACCGGAAGCCGACGTGCTGAGGCGACTCGGGCGGCGGCGGATCGTGACGCTGCGCTGCGGTGCGGTGAGTGCCTGACCGCTAGTGTCCCTTTGGTTCCGACGTTCGTACGAGCGTATGCTGCAATGGGATACGAACGTCGGAACCGGGACACTAGTTCAGCACGCCGAGACCGGAGGCGCCGATCAGGATCAGATAGAACGCGACAATGACGTTGAGAAAGCGCGGCGTGATCAGGATGAGAATGCCGGCGATCAGGGCCACGATCGGCTGAAAGTGCGCAATCCACTCGGACATGGGGTCACTCCTGTGACCGGGGCAATGGGTCCGGGCGAGGCGCCGGAGCGTCGAATCACCATGATAGCATTCGTGGAACCAGGACACGGCACTGCACCGTCGAGCCTGTACAAGCACGGCGCCGGCAAGTAGCCTTTCCGGCCAATGAAGACAGGGCCGCCTGAGCGGCCATGAGGGAGGACGACCATGACATTGCAGGTGAAGACGGCTGCAATTGCACTCGCCGCGGCGCTTGCCTTGCCGGTTTCCGCCGGCGCCAGCGACATCAAGATGATGACCGGCCCGCAGGGCGGCTCTTGGATTCCGCTCGGCGGTCAGCTCAAGGACCTCTGGGAGAAGTCGGTATCGGGCATGAAGGTGCAGGTGTTCCCGGGCGCCGGCATCGCCAATGTACGCGGCATCGAGGAAGGCAAGGCCGATGTCGGCCTCGCCAACTCGATCTCCACCGCCGACGCGATGTCCGGGCGGGCGCCGTTCAACAAGCCGCACGGCAACGTCTGCAACGTTGCCTCGCTCTATCCGCAGTACTTCCAGTTCGTGGTGCTCGCCGACGCCGGCATCAACAAGGTTTCCGACCTCAAGGGCAAGGCGATCACCACGCAGCAGCGCGGCAACACCGGTGAAGTGATCACCCGCCACTTCCTCGAAGCGCACGGTCTCAAGTACAGCGACCTCAAGGTGAGCTTCGTCGGCTACACCGACTCGGTGAACCAGATGAAGGACGGGCACGCGGTCGCCTTCGGGCTCAACACCCAGGCCCCGGCCGGCGCCGTGATGGACCTCCAGGCGGCGCGCGAGATCAGGATGCTCGAGCAGACCGACATCTACGACCAGATGCTCAAGCTCAATCCGAGCTACAAGATGATCACGCTGCCGAAGGGAACCTATCCGAAGCAGGACAAGGACCTCCAGGTGATCGGCTTCTTCACGCACGTGGTGGCGTCGTGCAAGCTGCCTACCGATGCGGTCTACACCATGACCAAGACGATCGCAGCCAACACCAAGACGCTCGCGACCGTCGCCAAGGACATTGCGTCGCTCAAGCCGGACGCGATGGCGGCGGACATCGGCGTGAAATTCCACCCTGGCGCCGCGAAGTACTACAAGGAAGTCGGCATCGATGTGAAGACCAATTGATAGCTGGGTGCGGAAATTTCGCAGTCGTCCCCGCGAATGCGGGGACCCATACTCCGCGGCCCCTCGATAGACCTGTGGCTATGGGTCCCGGCTCGCGCTCGCTTCGCTCGCTTGGCCGGAACGACAGCGAATTGATGAGCCGGAGTGGTGACAAGGCGACGTAGCGCAAGGCTCACCCTCCGGTGGATGCCATCGCGATGAAGTTCGATTTGAGTTATGCCGGCATTGTTCGCCTCGCCGTGACGGTCATCGCCGTGGCGATGGCGCTCTATCATATGTGGGCGATCGGCTTCGGCTCGCCGGAAGCCGTCTGGTATCGCGGGACGCATCTGGCGTTTGCGCTGGTGCTGCTGTTCCTGATCTATCGGCGGTCGGGCACGCCCAGCGGCACGCCGACCGTGTTCGACTACCTCTTGATCGTGCTCGGCCTGGCGCCGATCCTGCATCTGTTCCTCAACTACGAATACGTCGTCACCCGTATCTTCTACATCGATGAACTGACGCCGACCGACATGATCATGGGCACGATCCTTGGCGTGATCGTGCTGGAGGCGACGCGCCGCGTCATCGGCTGGACACTGCCGCTCACCGCGATCGTGTTCCTGCTCTACGGCTTCTTCGTCGCGCAGCTCGAGCCGATGCGGTTCATGGACCAGCTCTACATGACCACCGAGGGCATCTTCGGCATCCCGCTCTCGGTGTCGGCGGCCTATGTGCTGATCTTCGTGCTGTTTGGCGCCTTCATGGAGCGCACTGGCACCGGGCAGCTGTTCATGGATTTTGCCATGGCGCTGACCGGGCACGCTGCCGGCGGCCCGGGCAAGGTGTCGGTGTTTTCGTCCAGCCTGTTCGGCACCATCTCGGGCAGCGCGGTCGCCAACGTCATGGTCGACGGACCGATCACGATTCCGCTGATGAAGCGCTCGGGCTTTCCGCCGCACTTCGCCGCCGGCGTTGAATCGGTCGCCTCGACCGGCGGGCAGATCATGCCGCCGATCATGGGCGCGGCGGCGTTCGTGATGGCCGAATTCATCGGGGTCGGCTACGGGCAGGTGATCATCTGGGCGCTGATCCCGGCGATCCTCTACTACCTCGCCTGCTTCTCGGCGGTGCATTTCGAGGCCAAGCGCCGCGGCATCGTCGGCGTGCCGCGCTCGGAGCTGCCGCGGATGGGAACGGTGCTGCGCGAGCGCGGCCACCTGTTCATTCCGGTGCTGATTATCCTGTTCGTTCTGTATTCCGGCTACAGCGCGCCGATGTCGGCATTGGCCGGAACGCTCGCCTGCTTCCCGGTGGCGCTGTTGCGCAAGTCGACGCGCGGCTACGTGACCTTTATGAACATCATCGAAGCGATGCGCGACGGCGCCAGGAACTGCCTGCCGGTCGCGCTCGCCTGCGCCTGCGCCGGCATCGTGATCGCGGTGGTGACGCTCGGCGGCCTCGGCATCGTCTTCACCCAGTTCGTGATCGGGCTGGCGCAGGACACGCTGCTGCTGGCGCTGGTCCTGACGATGCTCGCCGGCATTGTGCTCGGCATGGGCATGCCGACCACGCCGGCCTACATCATCATGACGGCGTTGCTGGTCCCGGCCATCATCAAGCTCGGCGTGGTGGTGCCGGCCGCGCACATGTTCGCGTTCTATTTCGCGATCCTGTCGGCGATAACACCGCCGGTTGCGCTGGCGGTGTTCGCTGCCGCCGGGCTTGCCAAGGCCGACCTCTGGCCGAGCGGGCTCGCCGCGGTGAAGATCGGATTCGCCGGGTTCATCGTGCCGTTCATGTTCGTCTACGAGCCGGCGCTGTTGATGATCGGCGACTGGCCGACGATCCTGGCGAGCTGCGTCTCCGCCAGCGTCGGCGTCGTGCTGTTCGCCGGCGGGCTGCACGGCTACTTTCTCACCGCTGCCACATACTGGCAACGCGCCCTCTTGCTCGTCGGCGGCCTGCTGCTGATCAAGCCGGGCATCTATACCGATCTCGCCGGAGCAGCTATAGCGACATTCGTGATCGCGACGCAGGTGTTGGCGCGCCGTGCCGCGGCAGTGGAAGTTGTCAAGCAGGTTCGCTGAACATATCCGGCTGTCATCCCGGACGGCAAGCGAAGCCGCCGATCCGGGGCCCACATACCCCGGCGCTTCAATTGAAACACAGGGGTACATAGGTCCCGGCTCTCCCCCGGCTCAAAGGCCAGGCTCAAGGCCGGGGTCGGTCGGGATCGGCCAGGATCGGCCAGGATGACATGGAGAGGCGCGTTCATGACTCCTCGCAAGGCCCCCGAATCCCTTCGCAGCCATCGTTGGCTCGGCGTCAACGACATGCGTTCGTTCGGGCACCGCTCGCGGCTGCGCCAGTTCGGCTACGACGCCGCCGACTGGGGCGGCAAGCCGGTGATCGGCATCATCAATACCTGGAGCGACATCAACGCCTGCCACGGGCATCTGCGCGCGCGCGCCGAGGACGTGAAGCGCGGTGTGCAGCAGGCCGGCGGCTTTCCGCTGGAACTGCCGGCGATGTCGCTCGCCGAGCCGTTCGTGAAGCCCTCGACTATGCTCTATCGCAACTTCCTGGCGATGGAGACAGAGGAGCTTCTGCGCAGCCACCCGATCGACGGCGTCGTGCTGATGGGCGGCTGCGACAAGACCACGCCGGCGCTGATCATGGGCGCGACCAGCATGGGCATTCCGGCGATCTACGTGCCGGCCGGGCCGATGCTGCGCGGCAACTGGCGCGGCAACCAGCTCGGCTCCGGCACCGATGCCTGGAAATACTGGGACGAAAAACGCGCCGGCAACATCAGCGAGGACGACTGGGCGGAGATCGAGGGCGGCATCTCCCGCTCGTTCGGCACCTGCATGGTGATGGGCACCGCCGCCACCATGATGGCGATCGCCGAGGCGATGGGCATGACGCTGCCGGGCGCGTCCTCGATCCCGGCGGTCGATTCAAGCCATGCGCGCATGTGCGCCGCCGCTGGCCGACGCATCGTCGACATGGTGTGGGAGGATTTGACGCCGGGCAAGATCATCACGTCGGCTGCGGTCGACAACGCGATCCGCGTACACATGGCGATGGGCGGCTCGACCAACGCCATCATTCATGTGATCGCCATGGCGCGCCGCGCCGGGCTCAAGCTCGACATGCGGCGCTTCGACGAGATCTCGCGCGAGATTCCGGTGATCGCCAATGTGCGGCCGTCGGGCCAATACCTGATGGAGGATTTTTTCTATGCCGGCGGCCTGCGTGCGCTGATGGCGGAGCTGAAGGACAAGCTCGACCTCTCCTGCACCACGGTCACCGGCAAGAGCCTGGGCGAGAACATCGCCGGTGCCGCGGTCTACCATCCCGACGTCATCCATCCGCTGCGCGATCCACTCTATGCCGAAGGCGCCACCGCCGTGCTCACCGGCAACCTCGCGCCCGACGGCTGCGTGATGAAGCCGTCGGCGGCCGAGCCGCGCTTTCTGCATCATCGCGGCAAGACGATCGCGTTCGAGGACTACAACGAGATGGCGCGCGAGGTGGAGCGCGAGGACCTCGACGTCACCGCCGACCACATCCTGGTGCTGAAGAACGGCGGGCCGAAAGGCGGCCCCGGCATGCCGGAATGGGGCATGCTGCCGATCCCGCGCAAGCTGGTCAAAGCCGGCGTGCGCGACATGGTGCGCATTTCCGACGCGCGCATGAGCGGCACCAGCTACGGTGCCTGCATCCTGCATGTTGCGCCGGAAAGCTACGTCGGCGGGCCACTCGCGCTAGTGCAGACCGACGACGAGATCGAGGTGGATGTTGCGAGGCGCCGCATCCACCTGCACGTGTCAGACGAGGAATTGGCGCGCCGCCGCGCCGCCTGGACACCGCCTCCGCCGCGCTATGAGCGCGGATACGGCGCGATGTTCTCGCAACACGTCGCCCAAGCCGACCAGGGCTGCGACTTCGATTTCCTGGAGGGAACCGCTGCTACGGCAGAGCCGGAGATTCATTAAGCGCGTACGCACAAGTGCGCCGTGGATGTCATTTCCTGTTCATGACGTCAGGCAGCCAAGGGACAGCCACGAGCGCGGCATCGCGTGCCGCGGCTTCGGTCAGGTACACTGCGTCCGCGTATGAGCCGATCGGAAACCATCCTCGCAGATCTTCGCTGTCGCGGCGGTACTCCTCGAATCCGAACGATCCATCTGGCCGCACGAAGATGTCCACGCACCGATCGCCTGAGTCGGTTTCTATCGATCGCAAGACGCGATTTTTTTGAGCCATCGTTCTCTCTGCTCTTGCATGGTGCGCACGGTGGAGCCGGAGATTCATGAGGCGGAGGGCGCGCACTAGACGACTGATTCCATGAAACCGATCAGCCCTTCGTCGCCCCTGGATTGCTTCGCCTTCGGCTCGCAATGACGGCCGGGGCTCGTCATTGCGAGGCGCGTAGCGCCGAAGCAATCCAGACCTTGTGCGGCGGGATATGATTCGAATTTCGAAAACGCTGAACTAGTGTCCTTTCGAATCCGAAGTTCGCTAAGAAGGTGCTGCAAGATATTGCGAACTTCAGATTCGGGACACTAGCGGGGCGTCGCCGCTCCCTCGTAAAAGAAGGTCATAATTTTCGGCCCTGGGATATACCCGGTTTCAAGCCGATCGATGCGAAATCCGGCATTGCTCACCAGGTTATCGATCTGCCGATTGAGATGACATCCGCCGGTCAGCGGCCTCCACCACGGCGTGATTCGATCTTGCCAAGCGGCAACGCCGGCTTCGGGCGCGCGACCGTGCTCGACAAAGAGCAGACGGCCGCTCGGCCGCAACACGCGCCGCATTTCGCCGAGCGCGATTCCGACATTGGGAATGCTGCATCCCACCCACGTCATGACGATCGTGTCGACACTATGATCGGCCAACGGAATGCACTCGGCGGAGCCATTCAGCAGGCGAACATTAAGCCGCGTCAGTTTTGCCTTGTTCCCGGCGCGTGCCAGGAGCTGAGGTGACGGGTCAAGCCCGAAGACCTCTTCGACCTGCGGTGAGTAAAGCGGCAGGTTCAAGCCCGAGCCGATGCCGACGTCGAGAACACGTCCCTCAGCAGCTTCTGTGATCCGCTGCCGGAACGGACGAAGCCGCTTGTTGCGCATGGACAAATCAACGAGAGTCGGCAAAACCCAATCCTGATAGAATCCCATCGCGATGCTCCATCCGACGATGATGATGGAATGGCGGTTCGCGCGCTCACCACCCCTATCCGACCCGGAACCGGAGGCGGCGCGCCGCCTTGGCGCTCCTCTCCGCGCAACGATGGCGCCGGAGATTCATAAAGAGACTTGCAATCGAAGTTGCCGTCCTCGCGCAAACGGAGACCCATACTCCGTTGAGGCTGGGTGTTGCGCGGCACCGGCAATTCTGCAATTCGGTGGTTATGGGCCCCACCCTCGCGGGGACGACATATGAGTGGCAGTATGGCCGACGACATCGTCTTCGACAAGCGCTTCGACCTCGCTGCCGGCGTCGTCGAGGAGGTGATGCCCGGTGTGCGCCGGATTCTCTGCAACAATCCCAGCCCGTTCACATTCAAGGGCACGGTCAGTTACATCGTCGGCAAGGGCAAGGTTGCGATCGTCGACCCCGGTCCCGACGACTCTGCGCATGTCGCGGCGCTGCTCGATGCGGTGCGCGGCGAGACCGTGACGCACATCTTCGTCACCCACACCCACCGCGACCATTCTCCGGCCGTTCCCGCCGTCAAGGCGGCGACCGGCGCGACAGTCTACGCCGAGGGGCCGCACCGCCCGTCGCGAGAGGTTCATCTCGGCGAGGCGCCGCGCCTCGATGCCAGCGGCGATTTCGATTTCCGTCCCGATGTGATGCTCGCCGACGGCGAGACGGTTGCCAGCGAGGACTGGACCTTCGAGGCGGTGACGACGCCGGGCCACACCAAGAACCATATGGCGTTTGCCTTGAAGGAGGTGAATGCCATGTTCATCGGCGATCACGTCATGGCGTGGTCGACCTCGATCGTCGCGCCGCCGGACGGCTCGATGGGCGACTACATGGCCTCGCTGGAAAAGCTCACGCCCCGTGGCGAGACCGTCTATCTTCCCGGCCACGGCGGCTTGATCAACGACGCGCCGACGTTCGTTGCGCAGTATATCCGGCACCGCAAGGGCCGGGAGGACTCGATCCTGGCCCGCCTGGCGAAAGGCGCCGCCGACATCCCGACACTGGTGCGGGCAATCTATATCGGCATCGATCCGCGCTTGGTCGGCGCCGCCGGCCTGTCGGTCTTTGCGCATCTGGAGGACATGCTGACGCGCGGCATGGTCGCCTGCGACGGCGAACCGTCGCTGACCGGCAGCTATCGTCTGGTGCGCGGCGGCCTGGGCGCCTCCTGAGCCGGCGGCTCGGGCGAGCGGCTCGCGGGCGGCAGGGCGTCGATCGCCGCTTCGATCTCCTCCAGCAGCGATGTAATGCGCGCGGCATTGGTGCCGAGGTCGTGCCAGCCGTAGCGCGACGCCGAGCGGACATCGATGCGCGCCCCGTCCTGTTCGGCGCGAATGCGCACGACGACGTCGTCGCGGAAGCCCATGATCGGCGTGCGCGCCACCGCCTCGATGTGACCGTCGCGGCGGCGGGGCAGCGGCTGGCGCGCCTCGATGATGCGCCACCTGCGCTTGTTGATGACCACGTACGTCGTCTCGTAGACGACTAATGGAGAGGCCGAGAGCAGCAGCGGCTCGATCTCGGGATAGGCGGCGTTCTGCTTGGCCGCCGCGTCCGCACCGGGATAGGTAACGGGATTGCTGCCCTGCCGCGGCCGCACCCGCGCCAGCGCTTCGAGCCGCGGCGGATCGCCCGGATCCGTGGTGATGTCGTTGATCGCCGGCAGGCGGTAGGCCTTGCTCCCGAGATACCCGGGATAGGCCAGCAGCCCGAGGCCGATGACCATCGCTCCCAGGGCCGAGCCGAATCCTTCCAGCCCGTCCTTCCAGATCACCACCATGGCGCCCAGGGCAAGGACGATGGCACCACCAGCAAGCACCAGCGCGCCGGCGACGGTGGCCAGCGCCGGCACGATCTCCAGGAGGTCGGCGCGCACGATTATCGTGCCGAGAATCGCCGTCGCCAGCGCGAATAGCGCCACCCGGCGTGCCCAGACCGCTAGCCGCGACTTCGGCTCCTCGGTGATGCGTCGCCGTGCCATGCCCGTCCCTACGGCTCCGCACAGATTCGCCGCAATGCAGCCCACTGCGCGGCGTCGAGCAGAGGGGCACGCGATGACGGCGGCGCGATGACATTGATGGCGCGGACACGGTCCTCGACATCGGGGTGATCGAGCCAGATGCGAACACCCGGCTTTCGGCCGCCATCGATGCGCCGGAGGATCGTGCCGAGCGCCGCCGCGTCGCCGCCGATGCGGCCGACAAGCCGTGTGCCGAATGCATCCGCCGCCAGCTCCACCTCGCGCGAGTACGACGACCGGATCAGCGTGCCGGCCGCGAGCACGACGGCACCGCCCCCGACGAAGTCGCCGAGCAGCATGCCGAACAGCAGCGACAAGCCGGCGCTCTGCAGCATCGAGCGGGTGCCGTCGCGATGCACCACATGCCCGATCTCGTGCGCGATCACGGCGGCCAGCTCGTCGGGGCTCTCGGCCTTGTCCAGGAGCCCCTGGAACACGTAGACGTGCCCGCCCGGAAGCGCGATGGCATTCGCCTCGGTGCGGCGGACCACCGACACTTTCAGCGGCAGCGGCAACGCCGCGGCCCGTTCCATCGACTCGATCAGCGCCTCGAGGGCCGCCTGGCCGGGCTGTTCGACCGGCAGCGAGCCGCACACCAATCGGTCGCCCAGTTTCCGCGTGTCGAGCATGGAACGCACCTGTGCGTCGACAGCTTCACCGAGGCGGCGCTCGACGCCCGCGGGAACGAGCGGTGCGAGGCGCGCTGCCAATTCCGGAACGACGAACACGGCGACGACGACCAGCGACAGCGTCGCCACCAGGCTCAACGCGATCACTCGTATGCGCGCGCGCCGGTCGGTCGCCCCGCTGCGGTCGACGGTCAGGGCGCGATCGTCGATCTCGGCGGCGAAGGCGGGATCATGAATTTCCAGCCGTGCCAGCGCCGGCTCGCCGTTCAGCCCGAGCCGCAGCACTTGCTTCGGCGCCGAAAGGTGTTCGATGTCGGCATAGGGCCATTCGGCAAGGTCGTCGCCGCGGCTATCGAGGATGACCAGCGTCTCCGGCGTGAGCTCGACCGACACATCGTGGCGCGCGCTCGTCGTCCCGTCGAAATAGATGCCGGTGCCCTTGCTCATGCCTTCGCCTTACCAGCCGTCGACGCGCAGGGCATTGGCCAGTCCTTCGCCGAACGGAGAGCTCGGCCGGCCGGCCGCCTTGACGCGGTCAAGCGCGCCGGTGCCCGACAGCACCAGCGAGTCCAACCCGAGCCGCCACAGCCCGAGCCTCACCGTGACCTGGTAGATGGTCGAATAGGCCAGCGCCGCGATCACGTAGCCGACGAGAAGCACCGCCGTGACCATGATTTCGGTCGCCGTCTCGCCTATAACGGCTCCGAGCACGCCGATGAGGAACAGCACCGCCGCGCCAAACACGCCGGCGGCAAGCGTAAACAGCACGCTGTACCAGAGAAAGCGGACGTAGGCGGCATAGATTTGCCTGGCGCGCACCTGCGAGCTGGTCGCCACCGATCCGAACCGCAGCCCGCCGAGCCACCAGCGCAGCATCAGCGCCTGGAACGCCGGATAGAGCAGCGCCGCCGCCAGCACCACCCAGCCGCAGGCGAGTATCGCGATCACGACCGCGGCGCCGAAGCCGGGGCTTGCCCCCTCGATCCGGCCGAGCGTGTCGTCGCCGCTTTGCCGTGCCGCGGTCAGGGCGGCGGACCAATCGACCCCACCCATCGCCATGATCATTGCGAGCACGAACGGTCCGATGACCAGGAACCAGAGCGGCAGCCCGCGAAGCAGGAGCGACCGGGCCGACCCGCCGAAATGCCCGCCGAGATCGCCGTAGAAGGTGTTGTTCATCTTGAACTGCTCGAGCCGCGTCTGGGCGAGAGGGTAGGCGAGCCCCAGGGTGACGATGATCATCACCCACCAGAACACGGCGCAGACCGCGTAGCGCCACGCCGATCCGGTCTGACGGAAGCGCACGCCGCGATAGACCGTGCGGCTCAGGCGATAACGGCGGGCGCGATAGATCGCGAATTGCCCCAGGAAGGCGAGCAGCACGAAGGCGAGCACTCCGGACAACTGGCCGAGCACGCCGAGGTCCAGTGCGGCGATAAAAAATGCGCCGTAGAGCGGCACCAGCAGTGTGACGGCGACGAGGAATCCGAACAACAGCTCGAGCGGCGTGCCGATGTATTCCAGGGACTCGCCGCTGATCTCGGTATTGCTCCACAGGAACCGGCGCATGTCGGTGACGAGCCAGAACCGGTAGATGCCGAGCGTGACCATCAAGAGCAGCGCGCCGCGGATCATCAGCCGCCAATAGTCGCGGTCCTCGCCCAAAAACCTGGCGCGGTCACGTTGCGCACGGCCGGAGGGACGGGTCACAGTCGAGTCTAGCATGCAATCCCTGCTGACGGGCGGCGGGACGGCATGCACCGCGGGGGTCGTCCGCACGCCCGGCACGGATAGAGCCCGAGGGCGGCCGGTGCAAGCGGACCGCCCATGGCGAGACGCCACCCGCGGTCGTTCCCGCGAGCGGGAACCCATAACCACAGACCGCGCGGACACGGCGTATGGGTCCCCGCTTGCGCGGGGACGACCTGCACATGACCATTGCTTCGTGCCATTGATATCGGTGCAGCGATAGTCCGCACGAGGATGACGATGCCGAGACGCCTGATCGACATTTCGGTTCCCTTGGAGAACGACGTCGCCGCCGACCCGCCCGGATACGGTCCGGCGATCGACTATAAAACGCACAAGGACACGACGCCGGACGTGGTGAAGTTCTTCCCGGGATTGAAGGAGGCAGACCTGCCCGACGCCGAAGGCTGGGCGATCGAATGGATTCGCCTGTCCACCCATTGCACCACGCATCTCGATGCGCCGTATCACTTCGCCTCGACCATGGACCGCGGCAAGCGTGCCATCACCATCGACGAGGTGCCGCTCGACTGGTGCTTCCAGCCGGGCGTCAAGCTCGACTTCCGGCACTTTCCTGACGGTTATGTCGCCTCGGCGCACGACGTCGAGGCGGAACTCGAACGCATCTGCCACACACTGGCGCCGCTCGAGATCGTGCTGGTGAACACGTCCGCTGGCGCTGCTTATGGGCAACCGGACTACGTGTCCAGGGGCTGCGGCATGGGACGCGCGGCGACGCTCTACCTGCTCGAACGCGGCGTGCGTGTGACCGGGATCGACGGCTGGAGCTGGGATGCGCCCTTTGTCCATACCATGAAGAAGTATGCGGAGACGCGCGATCCCGCCCTGATCTGGGAAGGCCACAAGGCCGGCCGGGAGATCGGCTATTGCCACCTCGAGAAGCTGCACAATCTCGAAACACTGCCGCCGGCCGGCTTCATGGTGAGCTGCTTTCCGGTCAAGGTGCGCGGCGGCTCCGCCGGCTGGACGCGCGCGGTGGCGATCCTCGAATGAACCGCGGGATCGCTGCGATTTGCGCGCCGGGTGCCCGAGACGTTATGACGCTGCCATCCGAAGCTCGGTTGACCGGGCCGATACTGGCTCGCTACCATCGAAAAAACGCCAATCGCTGAGCGGCTTGGACAATTGCGGCGATGTCTGTCGCGGTGTCCGATCGCCCCGCCGCTACGCTTCGACAATGCGCGCACCGGCAGCGGTAGTGCGTCGGCAAATACAAGGGAGGACAACATGAACACCCATGTCTCAGATATCGCGCGCGGACGCCTCATCTTGGGCGCGGCAGGCGCCCTGGCCGCCTCGTTGGCCATGATCCTGGCGGCCGGCGGAGCGATGGCGCAGCAATTCAGCTTTGCCGGAAAGCAGATCGATATCGTCGTGCCGTTTGCGCCCGGCGGGGCGACCGCGGTCACCGCGCGTTTTCTGGCGCCCTACCTGGAAAAGCACCTGCACGGCAAGCCGCGCGTCAACGTCGTCACGCGTCCCGGCGGGAGTTCTCTCCTCGGCGCAGCCTGGGTCGAGCAGAACGCCAAGCCCGACGGACTGATCTTTCTCTTCACCACCTCCTCGACGGCCAATCCGTTCGTGCTCGGTCAGAAGGGGGTCGAGTACGACCTGCTCAAGAAGCGGATCGGCTTCAGCCAATCGTTCGGGCCGGTGGCCTATGTGTCGCCCGCAACGGGCGTGAAGATGGCGAAAGACCTGCTAAAGCCCGCTCAGCCGCTCGCCTATGGCGGCATCGGCGCGGCGGCGAGCGATCTGCCGATCATCCTGTCCTTCGAGGTCTTGAAACTTAACCCCAAGGTGGCGCTCGGCTTCACCGGACGCGGGCCGATTCGCATCGCATTCGAGCGCGGCGACACCAATTTCGACTTCCAGTTCACGCCGGTCTATCTGACCCAGGTCGTGCCGGCGGTGCAGGCGGGCAAGGCGATTCCGCTCTACACCGGCGGCTCCGTCGACGAGAAGGGCCATTTCACCAAACGCGACTTGGTGGTGAAGGACCTTCCCTCGCTCCACGAGGCGTATCAGGCGATGTACGGCAAGGCGCCAGCCGGCGTGGAGTGGGATGCCTATGAGAAGGCGGCCACGTTGACCTATCAGTATGGCCTCACCGCCTATCTGCACGGTGACACACCGCAGCCGATCCTCGACGCCTACAACAAGGCGGTCGATGCGATGAACGTGGACCCAGCCTTCGTCGCGGAAGCCAAGAAGGTGACCGGAGGCTATCCGCTCATCCGCGGCGACGCGGCAGAGCCGCATCTGAGAGCCGCGCTCAAGGCCGGCGGAGCGGCCTTCGACTACACCAAGAACCTTCTCGCCACGAAGTACAAGGTCCGCTTCTGACGCAAGCCGCTCTCACGCGCGTTCGCGCCCCTCCCGCCGGCCATCGGCCGGGGAGGGGCGCTGCCATCCACGATTTCCCCCGCTCCAAGGAATCACCGTCTTGCTCGGCCCTGCGATCGACGCTTTCTGGCTTCTGATGGAGCCGGTGCGGCTGTTCGCCCTGTTCTGCGGCATGATCTCCGGTCTTGTTATTGGCATGCTGCCTGGCCTCGGGGGGGTTGCAGCCGTCTCGATTCTGCTGCCCTTCGTCTACGCGCTCGATGCATACGCTGGACTTGCCATGCTGCTCGGCGCGGTGTCGGTCGTCTATACGTCCGACACCATCACCTCCATCCTGGTCGGCACGCCGGGTTCCCCCGCTTCGGCACCGACCGCGATCGAAGGCTACGCCCTGGCGAAGGAGGGGCGCGCGGCGGAAGCGATGGGCGTGGCCTTCATCGCGTCGGCGATCGGCGGCATAGCCGGCGTGATCCTGCTCACGCTGGCGATTCCGATTGCGCGGCCGTTGGTGCTCCTGTTTGGCACGGCGGAATTGTTCATGCTGGCGCTCGTCGGGCTGTTCTTTGCATCGAGCCTGGTGGGCGGCAGCCGGATCAAGGGACTGGCATCCGGCGCCCTTGGCCTGGCGCTCGGCACCATCGGCCCCGCCGCCAACGCGGCCGAATTTCGCTTCACGTTCGGCCAGGCCTATCTTCTCGACGGACTGTCCCTCGTCGGGCTTGCGCTCGGCATGTTCGGCATCGCCGAAGTCGTCTCCATGCTGGCGCGCGGTGGCGGTATTGCGCGCGAGCCGGTCAAACTGGTTGGCTGGAGCGACGGGGTCCGCGACGCTCTGCAGCATCGCTGGCTGATCCTGCGCGGTGCACTGATCGGCGTCACCGGCGGCATGATCCCGGCCGTCGGCGCCACCGCCTCGACCTGGGTCGCCTACGGTCATGCAGCGCGTAGCGCCAAAGACCGCTCCCGCTTCGGCCATGGCGATGTGCGCGGCATCGCCGCCGCGGAAGGCGCGAACAACGCCACCGTCGTCGCCGATCTCGTGCCGACCATGCTGTTCAGCGTGCCGGGCGGACCGGCTGCGGCGATCTTCATGGGAGCGTTGTACATCTACGGCTACTACCCTGGCCCGCGCTTCGTGGTCGACCACGCCGACGTGATGTTTGTGATCATCTGGAGCTGCGCCATCGGCTCAGTGGGGGGCGCGATCATCTGCTTTCTGCTAACGCCTTGGATCGCGCGGCTGACGGCAATCCGCTTCGCCATCGTCGCCGCACCGCTACTGTTGGTCATGCTGCTCGGCGCCTATCAGGCGACGCAGCATATCGGCGATCTGATCATCCTGTTTCTGCTCGGCTTCCTCGGTTGGCTGATGAAGCGCGGCGGCTGGCCGCGAGCGCCTGCGCTAGTCGGGTTCGTTCTCGCCAAGCCGATGGAACAGAATTTTTGGCTGGCTATCCAACTGCACGAATGGTCCTGGTTGGCGCGTCCCGCGGTGCTCGTGATCTCGCTCTTGATCGTTGTGCCGGTCGCGATCCAGGTCGTTCGCTGGCTGCTCACGACTTACCGCGCACGCGCTGCCGGCGTTCCCCCCGATGGCCGCGTGGCCACAGTCGACAGGCCTGCCGAAGCGCCACCGCCACAGGAAGCGGCGTCGGCACCCACCTCGCTGGCACTCAGTGTCCTGCTGTCGATCGGATTCGGCTATGCGCTCATCCTGGCGGTCGACTTCCTGCCGGACGCGCGGCTGTTGCCGTTGCTCGCCATCATTCCCGGACTGGTGCTGGCGTGCATGGCGCTCATTCAGGACGGGCTACCGTTCTGGCGCGGCACCGCCAGGTTGGCAATCGAAGACGAACTCGGCGCCGAACTGATTCAGTTCGGCTTTCTGGCGCTTCTGGTCGGAGGCATCTGGATTATCGGATTCGTGCCTGCAACAGCGGTGTACCTGCTCGGCATCCTGCTGCGCATGGCCCGGATGAGTCCGGTCGGCGCGGTCGCCTACAGCGTGATTCTTGTGACCGGCGCCTATCAGCTCGCAAGCCTGATGTTGATGCGTCTGCCGGTGGGGCACCTGTTCTGATAGCGCGCTCGAGCGGAATTTAGGATCGACAATTAAGACAATGGATGAGAGCTTGATCGGCTCCACGCGAACCGATCAAGCTCCGAGTCCCGGCTCAGTAACCCCTCCGCCGCTCCTTCTTGGCGGCCTTCCGTGCGGCATATCGCGCATCGCGGGCCGCCTTCTGCTCGGCCTTCAGCGCCACGTCGCGTTCGGCCTGCTCAGCCGCCTCGCGCGCTGCCTGCTCGGCGGCCACACGCTTGGCCTCAGCGGCTGCCTCTGCGGCGATCGCAGCCTGCCTCGCGAGCTCAAGCTCCTGTTGCTTCCGCGCTGCCTCGCGTTGCGCCGCGCGCTCGGCGCGGGCCGCCACGATGGCCTCGCGCTGCCGCCGCTTCTCGATGGCCGCGGGATCACTGAAATCCAGGGCCTTCTTGAACTTTGTCAGCAAGAACTTCTTTGCCTCGGATGCGTGGTTCAGGCGGTCTTGAAAACTTGGGTCGTTATGGCTGCTCATCGGTAGGGCTGTTGCTCCTGTTGCCTAGAAACCATCTGGAACCGTCTCCGGCAGGCGTCCAGCTTCATTGCAATTCGGGTGTGTGAAAACGCGGACCAAAGAAAAGCGCCGCGATCCGGTGGCACGGATCGCGGGCTCAATACCCGCCGCCGATATGGCGACGAATCCACACACGCCCCAGACGGCGCGGCTCGCGGGCTATATTGACCAGCGGCCTCGCGGGGCGACGCATGCCGCGTGTTGTCGTTCAGCGTTAGACTTTGAGATTCTCCGCCGAGGTCTTGCCGCGGTTCGACACTTCTTCGTATTCGACGGACTGGCCCTCATTGAGGGTCGAGAGGCCAGCCTTCTCAACCGCCGAAATGTGGACGAACACGTCCCTACCGCCACCTTGCGGCTGAATGAAACCGTAGCCTTTGGTCGGGTTAAACCACTTCACTGTACCCTTAGCCATCTAGCAAAATCTCCGGGGAGGAAACGTGGCCTGCCGCGCTCACAACGGTATGGCCAGTCAATCGGCGCGTCCGACGACCTGCAATATATAACCGCAAAATCCGCGACTGGATAGATGTTGCCGGAAACTTCGCGCGGCGCTGCGGATCGGAGCGATTTGAAGCAAAGGCATGAACAAGGGGGGACAGCTCACGCCCACAGGCGCTCCTTCTCCAGCCCTTTGTAGAGGTGGGCAACGTACTCGCCGTAGCCGTTGAACAGCACAGTCGGCACGCGCTTGCCGCCCGAGCCGAGCACCTCTTCGGTGGCCTGGCTCCAGCGCGGATGGGTCACCGCCGGATTGACGTTGGCCCAGAAGCCGTACTCGCTCGATTGCAGGGCTTCCCAGAAGCCTTTCGGCCGGGTGTCGGTAAACGAGAAGTGTACGATCGACTTGATCGACTTGAATCCGTACTTCCACGGCGCGGCAAGCCGCAGCGGCGCGCCGTGCTGCTTTGCCATCGGATGGCCGTAGGCGCCGGTTGCCAGGAAGGCGAGCTCGTTGGTCGCCTCGGCGATCGTCAGCCCCTCGCTGTAAGGCCACGGATACCAGGTCTGCCGCTGACCCGACGCGACCTTGGGATTGAGGAAGGTGTCCATCCGCATGTACTTGGCACCCGAGAGCGGTTTGGCGAACTCGACCAGCCTGGCGAGGGGAAAGCCGCTCCACGGGATTGCCATGGCCCAGGCCTCGACGCACCGATGCCGGTAGAGCCGCTCCTCGAGCGGCATCTTCCGGATCAGCTCGTCGATGCCGATCTCCATCGGCTTCTCGACCAGGCCGTCGATCTTGATCGTCCACGGGCGCAGCGGCAGCGCCTGCGCCGCCTTGGCGATCAGCTTCGAGGAGCCGAATTCGTAGAAATTGTTGTACGCGGCATTGACCGCCTCATCCGTGATCTCGCGGTCCAGCACGTATTTTTCGTTGCGCTTGAACGGATAGAGGCCGGCGGTCGGATCCGGCAGATCGGCGATCCGCTGCGCCAGCGCGAGCTGCGGCGATAGCGACAGTGCGGCGGCCCCGCCGGCGGCGAGAAAACGCCGGCGGTTGAAGAACAGGTGCTCGGGGGTGGCGAGATGCTCGGGGATTTCCCAGCCGCGGCGGCGAATGACGTGCATGCGTTCCCCTCCAGAGGCGATTTTCCCTCTGGTACTTCGGACCGTCCGGCCGGGCAATTCACGTATGCGCCAACGGCGGGTGAAGGTGCCGCCCGCCGGCCGTGTGCGCCGCACCATGAGGCCGAACGCGCCGGGAACTATACGGTGAGGGCGGCGCTCGCCGGTCCGGCCGACCTGCCGCCGATAAGCCGTAGCGTGTGAACGACGAATAGCTCCGGGCGGGGGCGGGGCGCGTCAATTTTGAAGCAATGTATCCGTTGCGGAAGGTGGCCGCCGTGCCCGTCTTTCTGCGGTCGGGCAATCAAATGCACACGCACGCCGCGGCGCGTACCCGCTTCCCGCGCGAGCTTCATGATGTAGGGACCGCAGGACTGGTTCGCACCCCCGGATGAGGTCCAGGCGGGCTGGTTGCGGATCGTGCGTCAGGCCGCCGCCGCCTTGCGTGACGCGACAATCTGGTCGGCAGTCCGGCCGGTCAGTTCGGCCATGTGGTCGAATTTGAAGGTGAAGCTGCCGACGCCGGCGGTGGCGGAGCGCACCTCGATGATCAGGTCGCCGATCTCCGACTCCGGCATCATCGCCCGCACCACGTCCCAGCCTTCCCAGCCCTCGCGGGTGTCGAAGCCGAGGATCTGCCCGCGCCGTCCCGACATGATCGCGTTGATCTTGGCGGTCGCCTCGGAGGGGCAGACGATCTCGACGGCATGGATCGGCTCGAGCAGCACGGGCCGGCATTGCGGCAGCGCCTCGACGATGCCGATGCGTCCGGCGGTGCGGAACGCCATATCGGAAGAATCCACGGTGTGATACGAGCCGTCGATCAGCAACACCGTCACGTCCACCACCGGGAAGCCGAGCGGGCCATGCTTGAGCCCGTCGATGACGCCTTCCTCGACCGAGGGAATGTAGTTGCGCGGCACCACGCCGCCGGTGATCTTCTCGTCGAAGACAAAGCCGGAACTGCGCGGCAGTGGCTTGATGTCGAGCACGACGTCGCCGAACTGGCCGTGGCCGCCGGATTGCTTCTTGTGCCGGCCGCGCTGCACGATGCCCTGCTTGATGGTCTCGCGGTAGCCGACGGTCGGCGGCCTCGTGGCGATGGCGACGCCGAAGTGGTCGGAGAGTCTTTCGGTGGCGACCCGCAGATGCATCTCGCCCTGACCCCACATCACCACTTCCTGGGCCTCGGGATTGTGCACCACGGTGATCGACGGATCTTCCTCGAGCAGCTTGCTCAGCGCCTGGCCAAGCTTGACGTCGTCCTTGCGTTCCTTCGCCGCGACCGCGATCGCCAGCACCGGCGGATGGGGCTGCACCGTGGCCACCGGCGCGTGCGGCTGCTTGCCTGAGCTCAAGGTTTCGCTTGTCTTGGCGTGGTCGAGCTTGCCGAGCGCCACCGTTTCGCCGGCGGTCGCCGGTCCGAGTTTCTCGCTTTGCTGGCCCATGAGCTTGAACACGCCGGATACCCGCCCCGCCTCCCGCTCCGACGAGCTCAAGGTGACGCCGTCACCGACCTGTCCGGTCAGCACACGCGCCACCGACATCTTGCCGCCGTGGGTGGTGTTCAGTGTCTTCAACACATAGGCAACCGCCTCGCCATTGGCATTGACGCGCAGACGCTTCGCGGTCTCGGTCCCGTCAGGCGCCTCGTGACGCAGCGCCTTCATCAGCCGCAGCACCCCATTGGTGCGATTGGCGACGCCGAGCAGGACCGGGCAGACTAGCCGGTCGCGCAATTCCTTGGCGAGGTCGTCGAAAATCTTGTCGCGCGGCGGCGGGATGTCCTCGAGCAACTGTTCCATCAGCTCGTCGTCGTGGTCGGCCAGTGTTTCCAGCATCTGGAAGCGCGCTTCTTTCTCGCGGTCGAGATCGTCGCCCGTGAGATCGATCACCTCCGACGGCAGGTTCTCCTTGTAGACAAAGGCGCGTTCCAGGGCGAGGTCGGTGAAGCCGGTGATGATGCCGCCGGACCAGATCGGGATTTGCCGCAAGAGCAGCGGAACGCGCGACGCCGGCTGCAGAAGTTTCAGCGTGTCCCGCACCCGCTTGTCGGCTTTGTCGATCTTGTTGAGGAACAGAAAGCGCGAAATGCCTTGCTCCTCGAGCTCGCGCAGGATGAGCTGCAGTTGCGGCACCTTGCGCTCGTCTGCTTCGCAGACCACCACCGCGGCGTCGACCGCCGGGAGAACCGCACGCATGTCGTGGATGAATTCAACCGAGCCGGGACAGTCGATGAAGGTATAGTTTTCGCCCATGAAGGTGGTGCTGGCCACCGAGATTTCGACGCTCATCCGGTGATGCCGCGCTTCCTTGCTGGCATCGCCGACGCTGGTGCCGGCGTCGACCGTGCCTTGCCGCTGAACTGCGCCGGTGCGCGCCAGGATCGCTTCGAGAAGGGTGGTCTTGCCGCTCTGGAACGGCCCGACGAGTGCAATGCACCGTGGGCCTGTCGCGCGGGTGCCGTTTTGAGCCATCACTGCCTCCCGATCGTGATTGTCGGTCCGGCCCGGCTCCAGCAGCCAAGGGTGTCCCGGGGCGGATCACGACGTGGACCTTTGCGGTCCGTCCCGGCCTATCGTCTCAGGCAGCGGCGGGCCTTGCAAGGCCGATCCGGTTCGCCGCATCGCCTTAATTGCCTGGCTCGGTCGCCGGCTCAGCGGCTCGGCCTCAGCAGCCCGGCGCAGGGTCTAACCGCGCCATGCCCGCTGCGAGGCCGGCCACCGTCGGATGGCGGCTCGCCTGATTCAATGCCCGGCCCCTGGGCGGGCCGCTACCGCAAGCTTCCGCAGAATCGCTGGATGCGCCGGCAGGCTTCCTCCAGCACGTCGGTTGCGGTCGCATAGGAAATGCGGAACGCCGGCCCCAGCCCGAACGCCGTGCCCTGCACCACCGCGACGCCTTCCGCTTCCAGCAGCTCGGTGACGAAGTCCTCGTCGGTCGCGAGCGTCTTCCCCGACGGGGCCGTCTTGCCCATGGTGCCTTCGCAGGTCGGATAGACGTAGAACGCGCCTTCCGGTTTCGGGCAGTGGATGCCCTTCGTCTGGTTGAGCATCGAGACGCAGAGATCGCGGCGCTCCTTGAAGATCGCGTTATGCTTCGGGATGAAGTCCTGCGGCCCGTCGAGTGCCTCCACGCCGGCCCATTGCGCGGCGGCATTGGGATTGGTGGTCGACTGCGATTGCAGCGTCGCCATCGCCTTGATCAGGAACTCCGGCGCGCCGGCATAGCCGAGGCGCCAGCCGGTCATGCAGTAGGCCTTCGAGAAGCCGTTGAGCGTCAGCGTGCGCTCGTACAGCGACGGCTCGACCTGCACCGGGGTGAAGAACGCGAAGTCATCGTAGACCAGGTGCTCGTACATGTCGTCGGTCAAGAGCCACACATGCGGATGCTTCAGCAGCACATCGGTGATCGCCTTCACCTCGGCGCGCGTGTAGGCGGCGCCGGTCGGGTTCGACGGCGAGTTGAAGATCAACCACTTGGTCTTCGGCGTGATCGCGCGTTCGAGCGCCTCCGGCTTCATCTTGAAGCCGTCCTCGACCTTGGTGACGACCGGCACCGGTGTCGCGCCGGAAAGCAGCACGATGTCGGGATAGCTCACCCAGTACGGCGCCGGGATGATCACCTCGTCGCCGGGATTGAGCGTGCACATCAGCGCGTTGTAGAGCACCTGCTTGCCGCCGGTGCCGACCGTGATCTGCGACGGCTTGTAGTCGAGGCCGTTCTCGCGCTTGAACTTGCGCGCGATCGCCGCCTTGAGCTCGGGGATGCCGTCGACGGCGGTGTACTTCGACGCCTTGCCGCCCCGGATCGCCTGGATCGCCGCCTGCTTGATGTTGTCCGGCGTGTCGAAATCCGGCTCGCCGGCGCCGAGCCCGATTACGTCGCGGCCCGCCGCTTTGAGCGCGCGCGCCTTGTCCGTCACCGCGATGGTTGGGGAAGGCTTGATGCGCGCGAGTGAATCCGCAAGGAAGGCCATGGTGTCTCCGGTCAGCCGCATTGCTGCGGCGCACACCTCCTAAAGAGCAAGAGGGACAATCGCAAGGGCGAAGGTCGAGATTTGCCCTCAAGACTTTGTCATTCCGGGCTCAGAACCTTCCACTTGTCGTCCCGGCCAAGCGAGCGAAGCGAGCGAGAGCCGGGACCCATACCCCCAGTGATCGCAAGGGCACCGCCCGAGTGACATCTCTCGCGGCGGTGGTTATGGGTCCCGGCTCTCACTTTGCTCGGCCGGGACGACGGCTGCGGCTACTGGAAGATCTCGCTGAACCTGGTCTTGGTGCTCCGAGTCTGCTGATGGACATAGTCGTAGTCGATCGGCCACGACTTGATCGCCGACAGCGCCGGCTCGCCCGGCGGCGGCGCGATGTCCGCGCGCGAGGCGTGAATGCCCGAGGCCGCGATCATGCTTTGCGCCTCGGTCGAAAACATGAAACGGGCGAAGGCCCGCGCGGCATTGGGATGGGCCGCGCCCTTGAGGATCGCCATCGGCGAGCAGACGAAGAAGGCGCCCTCGCTGGGAAAGATCAGCGTGTGATTGGGTACCACCTGGCCTTTGTTGTAAGTGCGCGGCGGCGCCCCCTCGGCGCCGAGCACCCGTTCGCCCTGCTGCAAGGTCTGGAACACCTGCTGGTGCCCCTGCACGATCATCGTATCGTTGGCCCGTAGCGCCTTGTAGAAGTCCCAGCCGAGTTTGCGCGACAACATGCTGACCACGATCACCTGGATCGCCGTGAAGTTCGGATCGGGCATCACCATCTTGCCTTTGTACTTGGCATCCTTCAGGTCCGACCACGTCCTCGGCCGATCCTTCTCCGCAACCTTGTCGGTGCGCACCGGCATGCCCAGGACTTGAATGCGCTGGGCGATCCAGCGCCCGTCCTTGTCCTTGACGTCGTCGCGGATTTTGTCGAATCCCGCAGGCGTGAACGCGGCGAACAGGCCCTGCCTGGCCATGTCGTCGGCCGCGGCGGCGTCGGAGAAGGTGAGGATATCGGCGCCGGCTTGGCCGGCCTTGATCTCCGACATGATGCGGCGCAGCACAGCCGTGCCGCCCGTTCGCAGCAGTTGGACGCGGATGCCGGTGTCCTCCTGGAACTTGCTGGCCAGCGCTTGCGCCAATTGCACCGGCGTCGAGGTGTACCAGCTCACCATGCCTTCCTTTTTCGCCGCGGCGATGTCCACCGGGTCGGGCTTGAAGTCTTGGCCAAGAGCGGGTGGAGCGCAGGCAAGGGTAAGCCCGATGGCGGCCGCGGTCAGAATACGTGCGTGCATGGCATCCTCCCGGAGATGTTTCTTGTTTCGCTTGGCCCGATCGTCGGTCCGTTGAGCGGCGAAAGCAAATGCCTCGCTCAACACTCCCTTAATGCGGGACTGCTACCGACCAACGCATGGGATCGATGGTCGAGGCCCTGCGCACCGGCGCCTGGCTGACCCGGGAACGGATCCGCCTGGTGGCGCTCGCCGTGCTGGCGGCTTCCGCCATCGGCTCCGGCTGGCTGGTGGTGACCTCGGACGGTCTCAACGATCTCCGGGGCCGCCCGCTCGGTACCGATTTCGCCAATGTCTACGCCGCCGGCACCTATGTGCTGGAGGGGCGTCCCGCGCTGCCGTTCGATTCCCCGTCGCAGCACGCGCGCGAGAAGGACATCTTCGGCGCGAAGACGCCGTTCTACGGCTGGCACTACCCGCCGTTCTTTCTCTTCGTCGCCGCGCCGTTGGCGCTGATGCCCTATGCGCTGGCGCTCGCGGTGTGGCAGGGGGTGACGTTCGCGCTGTACCTGTGGGCGGTCTGGGCGATCCTATCCACTTGCCGCAGCCCCTACCTCCCCTTTCAGGGGGAGGTAAGAAGCGGCATGCAGGAGGAGGTAACGAGCGGCCGCCTGTGGCTCCTGCTCGCGCTCGCCTATCCGGCGGTGTTCGTCAACCTCGGCCATGGCCACAACGGGTTCCTTACCGCCGCGCTGATGGGCGGTGCGCTGGTGTTGCTCGATCGGAAGCCGCTGGTCGCCGGGGTTCTGTTCGGGCTGCTGGCCTACAAGCCGCAGTTCGGCCTGATGATTCCGCTGGTGCTGGCCGTGACCGGCCGCTGGCGCACGGTGATGGCCGCCGGGGCAACGGTGGTTGCCTTGGCCGGCGCGGCGACGCTGGCCTTCGGCCTGGATGTGTGGCCGGCGTTCCTGGAAGGCACGCGTTTCACGCGTCTCGTCGTGCTCGAGAGCGGCAACACCGGCTGGCACAAGATCCAAAGCATCTTCGCATGGGTGCGCATGTGGGGCGGATCGGTGCCGCTCGCCTACGCCGTGCAGGCCGTCGGGACCCTCGCCGTCGCCTGTGCGCTCGTCTGGCTCTGGCGCAGCCGGGCCGCCTTCGCCCTCAAGGCGGCGGCACTGCCGATCGCGGCGCTCCTCGCCACGCCCTACAGCCTCGATTACGACCTGATGGTGCTGGCGCCAGCGATCGCCTTCCTCGCCGCGCATGGGCTGGTGCGCGGCTTCCGGCCCTGCGAGGCGACCGCGCTCGCGGCCATGTGGCTCGTGCCGCTGGTGGCGCGCACGGTAGCCGAGGCCACGCTGATCCCGCTCGGCGTCCCGGCGATGCTCGCCGTTTTCACCCTGATCGTCGGCCGCGCGATGACCGAGTCGGGGTTCGACCCGACGTGGCGTTTCGCCGGGCGCGCACTAAAATAGCATCAGTGTCCCGAATCCGAAGTTCGCATGACCTCGCGGCGCTCTTTAGCGAACTTCGGATTCGAAAGGACACCAGCAAGTTATGAGTCTAGTGTGGTTTGGTTCAGAAGGTCTCTTGTTGGACTCGCGGCAGCAATGAAGAGAACTTCTGAACCACCACACTAGTGCCCCGCTTCCGAAGTTCGTGATACATTGCAGCACCCTCCGCCACGAACTTCGGAAGCAAAGGGGCACTAGCAAGTCTATGATTCTAGTGCCGCTTTCGATTTGAAGTTCCTGGATGAGATTGCCGCAAGTGGTGCAGGAACTTCAAATCGGCGGCACTAGCGAGCCTCCGCCACGACGAAGCCCCGATCGCGTCACAGTCCGGCACCACTCGGAGGCTAGCGGTCCGCCCTGCGCGACCCGATCCATCGTGCGTCTGGAACCGCGCCAGCCAGAGAGGCCGATGTATACGCTCTATTCGATGCGGCGCTCGGGCAACAGCTACAAGGTGCGGCTGACCCTTGCGCATCTCGGCGTCGCGTTCAGACTGGTCGAGATCGATATCCTCCGGGGCGAGAGCCACACGCCGGATTTCCTGAACAAGAATCCGAGCGGACAAGTCCCGCTGCTGGAAGTCATGCCCGGCCGCTACCTTGCGGAATCCAATGCCATCCTCTGGTACGTGGCCGGCGGAACGCCGCTCGCTCCCGATGACCGGATCGACCGTGCCGATGCCCTGCAGTGGATGTTCTTCGAGCAGCATACCCTCGAGCCGCACATCGGCGCCGCCTATTTCTGGCTGAACCTGGTCAAGGGGGGCCGCGAACTGCAGCGCCACGCGCTCGACGACTGGATGGAGGAGGGCTATCGGGCCCTCGGCGTGATGGAGAAGCACCTCCAGCGGAATCGCTTCTTCGCCGCTGACCGTTTCACGATCGCCGACATTGCGCTCTACGCGTACACCCACGTCGCGCACGAATGCGAATACGATATGAACGCTTTCCCCGCGGTCCGGGCCTGGCTTGCGCGGGTCGCCGCCGACCCGCGCCACGTGCTGATGGACTGGTCGCCGAACAATTCCGCTGCCGCGGAATGAGCTGTTTACAGTTTGTTAACTGGCGCCACCAAATCGCCGCCGTTCGTCAATTGCGTCGCCGCAGTCCGGACCCAGGCTTGCCGGCATCCAGGCAAAATCTCGCAGCGAGTGATTCGTTCTTCCCTGGGAGACGTCGCCATGACTGGACCTCTGACCGATCGCGTCGGGTTCGCTCGGCCAGATGCCTGCAACCCTTCAGTGCGGCGCCGCGCGGCTCCGCTCGAGCTGATTGCCGGCTTGGCTCTGGTTGTCTCCACCGCCGTCGCGGCAACCGTCGTATCGATCGGACTCGCACGTGCCGAACCGATCGATCCGGCGCACGTCGCCGACGGTTCGTTCGCGATCGTCTTGCTGCTCGGGTAAACCCGAGATCGGCGGTGCGTCCGGGATGACAGCCGCGTTTGTGCGCGTCGGTGCGCTCACAGCCCGAGATAGAACTTTCGGATCAGATCGTTGTTGTTGAGCTCGTTGGCGGAGCGCCCCTCGAAGGCGATCTTGCCGTGGACGATGACGTACCCGCGGTCGGCGATGCGGATCGCCTGGGTGAAGTTCTGCTCCGCCATCAGCACCGTGAGTTGGTAGTGATCCTTCAACTCCTTGATGGCGTCGATGGTGCGGCTCACCAGCAGCGGCGCCAAGCCGACCGACGGTTCGTCCACCAGCAGGATGCGCGGCGCCAGCATCAGCGCGCGCGCCAGCGCCAGCATCTGCTGCTCGCCGCCGCTCATGCTGCCGGCGAGCTGGCCGCGCCGCTCGGCGAGCCGCGGAAACGCCTCGAAGCAGAACGCGAGGTTGCTCTTGATCTGTGCGCGAGCCTTGGGACGGAAGGCGCCCAGCAACAGGTTCTCCCCGACGGTGAGGCGCGGGAACAGCCGCCGCCCCTCCGGCACCAGCGCGATGCCGAGGTCGACGATCTGCTCGGTGGTGCGCCCGACCAGATCGTGCCGCTTGCCGTCGATCTCGGCGACGATGCGTCCGGCGGTCGGCCGGACGATGCCCATCACGCACTTCATCAAGGTGCTTTTGCCGTTGCCGTTGGTGCCGAGCAGCACCACGGTCTCGCCGGCATTGACCGTCATCGAGACGTCCTCGATCACCCGCACGGCGTTGTAGGCGGCATGGACGCCTTCGATGGTGATGCTACTGGCCAAGGTAGGCTCCCACCACCTCGGGGTTGTTCACCACCGCGTCGGGCTTGTCGTCGGCGATCTTGCGTCCGGACACCAGCACCACGATGCGCTGCGAGAAGCTCATCACCGCCCGCATGATGTGCTCGATGAGGATGACGGTGATGCCTTGCTCGTTGAGGCGCACGAGCAGGGCCAGGATGTCCTCGATCTCGGAATGCGACAGGCCGGCCATCGCCTCGTCGGCGATCAGAAGCTTCGGCTCCGCCGCCATGGCGCGGGCGAGCTCGAGCTTGCGCATCTCCACCTGGGTGAGGTCGCGCGGGAAGCGCGTCGCCTTGGCGTCGAGGCCCACCATCTTCAAGAGGTCGCGGCAACGGTTGTCGAGATCGCCCGCGGAGCGCAGCAGGCCGGACCGCGCCTGCACCGTATAGAGCAGCGGAATGCGCAGGTTGTCGGCGAGGTTCAGGCTCGGGAACGGCCGCGGCAGCTGGAAGCTGCGGGCAAGCCCGAGACGAGTGCGCTCGTGGGCGATCAGACCGTCGACCGGCCGCCCGTCGAAATGCACAGAGCCGGTTTCGTTCTGCAGCGTCCCGCAGATGCAGTTGACCAGCGTGCTCTTGCCGGAGCCGTTCGGGCCGATCAGGCCGAGCCGCTCGCCCTTCTCGACCGAAACGCTGATGCCATCGAGCGCGACGAAGCCGCCGAAGCGCTTGCTCAGATCCTGCACCTGGAGCAGCGCGGTCATGACGTTGCCCGCTGTTCGCCGAGAGGCATCTGGTACAGCGACTTCACGCCCGCGGTTTGCAGCAGCACGATGGCTGCGACCGCGATCACGACCGCGCCGCCGTGCAGGATGCCGGGACCAATGGTGCGATCCGCCCAGAACTGAACGATGCCCACGGGGATCGAAAGCGCAAAGGAGATCGTCGCCAGCAGCGGACCCCAGCTCTGAAGCTTCAGCAGCCCGTAGGCCGCCGCGATCAGCAGGACGGCGACGACGAGCGCGAACACGCCGACCGCGGGGGTGTCCGACATGACCGCCGACAGGCTGAACACGACCCCGAACATGCCGGCGACGATGCCGTAGCCGGCGATCAGCAGCACGACGAGCGAACGCGAGGTCATGTGCTTCGGCGTGGCCGCGCGCAGGAACTCCTGCGCCAGGCCGACGATGCCGTTGGGCGCGATGATCACGAACACGACCAGGAGGATGCCGACGATAAGGAGATTGACCGCCGAGGAGATGGTGACGGAGGCGACCTGCTGCAGCGTGCCGAGGAGGATCGCGCCGACCAGCGGACCGATCCAGCTCGTAGTGCCGCCGATCATCGGCATCGCGATCGCGTTGACCGCGTAGGCGAGGCCGAACGCGGAGGCCGGCTCCAGATAGCCGATGTAGTAGGGGAACGGCACGCCGGCCATGCCCATCAGCGCACCGCTCAGGGTGGTCGCGATCAGCTTCAGCCGTAGCGTGGGAACGCCCGAGGCTTCCGCCGCGATCTCGTCGTCGCGGATGGTGGCGAAGCCGAAGCCGAGCTGCGAGCGTTCGATCGCGCGCGCGACGCACAGGGCCAGGACCGTGAGCATCAGCATCAGCAAGAATAGGTACTCGATGTAGCTGCCGATCACCGGCACGGTTTGCGGCCGGATGACATACGCCCCGCGCGAGCCGCCGACATAATCCCAGTTGATGACGAGCGTCTGCAGCACGATCGCGAGCGCCAGGGTGGCGATGGCGAAATAGACGCCGCGCAGCCGCAGCGTGAGGTAGCCGGTGCCGAGCCCCACCAGTCCCGCGACGATGCCGCCCAGCACGATCAGCACGGGGATCGGCAACGGATACGACTTGTGGAAGAACACGGTCGTGTAGGCGCCCAGCGCGAAGAACCCGGCCGAGCCGAAATTCACATAACCGCAATAGCCACCGAGGATGTTCCAGGCCGTGGCCAGCACCACGAATTGCAGCACCGTGTAGCCGGCGAAGAACAGGTAGTCGATCGCGATCAGCTTGCCGATCAGGTAGATGACCAGGCCGGCGCCGAGCGCGATCAGCGTGAACAGAGGCATGCGCAACGTCGAGCCGCTCATCGCCGCCCCAGCAGTCCGGCCGGCCGTACGGCGAGCGTGATCAGGAGGAAGCCGAATGCCACCGCCGGCGCCCACGAGGGGCCGTAGAAGGTCGACGTGAGGCTCTCGACGACGCCGAGCAGCATGGCGGCGATCAACGTGCCGGGCAGGCTGCCGAGCCCGCCGAGCACGCAGATCGCGAACACGCGGCCGATGTATTCACGGCCGACCGAAGGCTCGACCGGCTGAATGATGATCAAGAGCGCGCCGGCAATGGCGCAGGTGGCGATCGAGATGCCGAACGCGATGCGCTTGATGCGCACCGGATCGGCCGCCATCAGCTTCAATGCCAGTTGATCCTGCGCAACCGCGTTGATGGCGCGCCCGATGAAGGTGCGCGACAGGAACAGTTCGAGGCCTAAGAACAACAGCAGCGCGACGATGCAGGGCACCAGCATGCGCAGCGGAAAGTCGACAAAGCCAATATGCAGGCTCGGGCCGATATAGCGCGCCTCGACGTAACGGTAGTCGACGCCGAACACTAGGATCAGCATCACCTCGGTGACGAACAGCAGCCCGAAGAAGAATGCCAGGCCGCGCAGCGCCTCCTGACCCCGTTTCTCGAACGAGAGGTAATAGACCTGATAGATCGCGGCGCCGAGTGCGTAGAACACCGGCAGCATGAGCAGGCTGACGGCGATCGGATCGACGCCGAGGCGGGTGTTGACGATGTAGGCGATGTAGGAGCCGAGGATAATGAAGGCCGGATGCGCGATGTTGACGATATCGAGAATGCCGAAGGCGATCGACACGCCCACCGTCACCGCGGCATAGAAGCCGCCGAGCAGCAGCCCGGCAACGATGGCATTGATCAGGAGATCGGCGGAGATTTCCATGCGCGCCTCGCGTTCACCGCGGGCACGCGCGACGCACGTCGCTGTGGAGCAAATCGGACATGTTCCTCCCCTGCCGCCCTCGCGCCAGTGTGCAGGATCGGAATCGGATTGGCTAGTGCGACATGTGGCAACGGGAATCAGTTGCTGTCATCCCGGCCGAGTGAGCGAAGCGAACAAGAGCCGGGGCCCACGTACACCGGCGCCAATGATCGCAGATGCAGGGATACATGGATCCCGGATCGGCGCGCTTGGCGCGCCGTCCGGGATGACAACCGAGAGGTTTTCGTGATTTGCGGGCCTACGCCGCGGTCGGCATCTGCATCCGCACCGAATCCGGAATCGGCATCGGCTTGTTGGCGCTGTTGAGGAATTCGATGGTCATGAAGACCATCTCCTTGTCGCCGAGATTTTCCAGGTCGTGGACCTTGAACTGGCCCGCGCCATAGGTCTCGTGCCGGGTCTCGCCGGGCTGGTAGGTGTACTCGACGGTGGTGCCGTCCATCAGGTGCTGGCGCCCGCGACCGCCGCTCACCGCGGTCCAGAAGTAGTCCAGCACGTGGCGGTGGAAGCCGATGCGCCCGCCCGGCGCCAGGCGGATGATCCAGACGCGCACCTTGTCGTTCTCCGACAATAACGTCGAGCCGACGCACGGATTGGGGCTCTTGCTCTCGCGCTCGAACTCGGCGGTGATCTCGGGCGGCCAGGGCGTCTTTTTTGCACTTTCCGCGTGCTTGTCCAGCATGGTCAGGGCCATGGCATTCCTCCTGCGATTGCTGACACAATATACCGCACTCGTGCCGCCGATTTGAAGTTCCTGCACGACTTGCTGCAATTATTTTCAGGAACTCCAAATCGAATGCGGCACGAGAACCATAAGCTTGCTGGTGCCCCTTTGCTTCCGAAGTTCGTGCCAGGACGTTCTGCAATGTATCACGAACTTAGGAAGCGGGGCACCAGGGGATGAGTAGGAAATGGCCGCGAACGCGTCCTCGCGCAATATCAATCGCCGCGCGCTGGTGATCGGCGGCTCGATGAGCGGGCTCATGACCGGGCTGACGCTGCGGCGGGCCGGCTGGGACGTCGATATCTACGAGCGCGTCGAGAGCGAGCTGTCGGGCCGTGGCGCCGGCATTGTCGCCCAGCCGGAGCTGATCGCAACACTGCGCGGCCTCGGGCTCGATACGCGCGACCTCGGCGTCGAGATCACCCACCGGCGCATCTTCGAGGCCTCGGGGCGGCTGGCCGGTGAGATCGAATGCCCGCAGACGCTCACCGCCTGGGAGCGGGTCTACCGGCTGCTGCGCGATGCCTTCGGGGCAGCGCATTATCACCGGGGCAGGGGGCTTGTTTCCTTCGAGCAGGGCGCCGCCGGGGTCACGGCGCATTTCGCCGACGGCGGCCGGGAAGGGGGTGCCGTGCTGATCGGCGCCGACGGGTTGCGCTCGACGGTGCGGGCGCAATGCCTGCCGGACCTCAGTCCGCTCTATGCCGGCTATGTCGCGTGGCGCGAACTGGTGCCGGAGGAGGTGATTCCGCCGCCGGTGCACCGGGAGCTATTCGCGTACATGTCGTTCTGCCTTCCGCCCGGCGAGCAGTTTCTCGGCTATCCAGTGGCGGGTCCCGACAACGATCTGCGCCCCGGCCGTCGCCGCTTCAACGTCGTCTGGTATCGGCCCGCAGCCGAGGCGACCGAGCTCAAGTCGCTGCTCACCGACGCGCGCGGCGTCACCCACGTGATCTCGATCCCGCCGCCGCTGATCCGGCATGAGCACATCGCCGCCATGCGGGAGGCGGCCGAACGGCTGATCGCGCCGCGGATGCGCGAGATCGTTCGGCTGATGCAGGAACCGATCTTGCAGCCGATCTATGACCTGGAGACGCCGCAGATGGTGTTCGGGCGGGTCGCGATCATGGGCGATGCGGCCTTCGTGGCGCGCCCGCATGTCGCAGCCGGTGTCTCCAAGG
This sequence comes from Hyphomicrobiales bacterium, assembly GCA_009377755.1. GTDB lineage: Bacteria > Pseudomonadota > Alphaproteobacteria > Rhizobiales > Xanthobacteraceae > WHTM01. The sequence continues at coordinate 74,126 of WHTM01000018.1, forward strand.
CGGCCGAGGATGCTGCGGCGCTTGCCACAACGCTTGCGCGGGAGGATGACGTTGCCGCCGCGTTACGCCGCTTCGAGGCCGCGCGGTTAGCCGTAGGCCGGCGCATCATCCAGCGCGCACGGCACCTCGGCGCCTATCTGCAGGCGAGCCGCCACACGGATGAGGAGCGCGCGCATTCGGAACGCTACAGCACCGCCGAGGCGGTGATCGCGGAGACGGCGGTGTTGGATTTTTTGTATGCGTAGCGGCTTCGCGGCCATCCTTCGAGACGCCTGCCTTCGGCAGGCTCCTCAGGATGAGGCCTGAGTTGGTGGCGACCGAATTCCAGGGGCCTCATGGTGAGGAGCCTGCGCAGCAGGCGTCTCGAACCATGGGCCACAATCACAAGCCCAGCAGCCGCTTCGCATTCCCACCCGTAATCGCCGCGATCGTTGCCGCATCGAAGCCCTCGACGCCGGCGACGTGGCCGATCGGATCGTATTCCGCCATGTCGAACGGGTAGTCGGTGCCCATCAGCACTTGGTCGGCGCCAAACACCCGCACCAGCTCGGCAAGCTGATACGGGGTGAACACGACTGTGTCGACGTAGACCTGTTTGAGATACTCGGTCGGCGGCTTCGGCAGGCCGGCGTGGCAATCGGAGCGCGCGCCCCAGGCGTGATCGATGCGGCCCGGATAGCTGCCGAGATAGCCGCCGCCATGCACGGCGAACAGCTTCAGCCGCGGATGGCGCTCCAGCACGCCGTCGAAGATCAGGCAGTGCAGCGCGATCGTGGTCTCGAGCGGATTGCCGATCACGTTGTTGAAGTAGAAGCGCGAGAAGCGCTTGCCTTCGGTGAAGCCGTTCGGATGCAGCAATACCAGCGCGCCGAGCTCTTCGGCTTTCTTCCAGAACGGCGCATAGGCAGGGTCGGACAGCTCGTTGCCGGCAACGTTGGTGAGCACCTCCACGCCCTTGAAGCCAAGCACCGTCATGCAGCGTTCCAATTCCTTCGCCGCTTCGTTGCCATCGGTCAGCGGCACGCTGCCGAGACCGACTAGGCGGTCGGGCTTGCCCGCAACGTACTCGGCAATGCCGTCGTTGAGTGCGCGCGTCGCCTGCACGGCGATGTCGAGCGGCACGGTGTAATAGCACTGCGGCGGCGGCGGGCATACGACCTGCATGTCGAGGCCCATGGCGTCGAGGTCGGCGAGGCGCCTGTCGTAGCCCTTGCTCGCAGGCGCGATGTCGGCCTCCTGCTTCGCGCTCAGCGCCTTGGTTTCGGCGGAGGCGAAATACGCGAGCGGAATGGTGGACGTATCGAGGTGAGGCTTGGCGATCTCCGCCGCGCGCGGAATGCCGACGTGCGCATGCAGGTCGACGGTCGTGCTCTTCGGCCGGATGTCCCGGCCTGGCTTGCCGTGGCGGCGCGCCGCTGTCGGCGCGTATTTGTTCCACTGCTCTGTCATTCGATGCTGTGCTTTTCAAATCCCCAGATAGCTGGACTTGATGTCGTCGTTGGCCCGCAGCTCTTCCGGCAGCGCCGAATAGACCACCTGGCCTTTGCTCATCACGTGGACGTAGTCGACCAGCTTCAGCGCCAGCGAGGCGTTCTGCTCCACCAGCAGGATCGACAGTCCCTCTTCCTTCAGCTTGCCGATGGCTTCCCACACGCCCTGGATGATGATCGGAGCGAGCCCTTCCGACGGCTCGTCCATGATCAGGCAATCCGGGTTGGTCATCAGCCCGCGGCCGATCGCTAGCATCTGCTGCTCGCCGCCGGAGAGCGTCCTGGCACGCTGATTGCGCCGTTCCAGGAGCCGCGGGAACAGCGCGTAGACGCGGTTGAGCGCCCAGCCGTGCCGCTCGGTGTTGCGCTCGGCGACCAGCAGATTCTCCTCAACGCTCAGCGTGGGAAACACGCGGCGGCCCTGCGGCACCAGCCCCATGCCGCTGCGCACGGTCTCGAACGAGGAAATCCCAGTGATATCCTCGCCCTTGAACACGATCTTGCCGCGGCGCGGCGGATTGAAGCCGACGATGGAGTTCACCAGCGTGGTCTTGCCGACGCCGTTGCGCCCGAGCAGCCCGAGGATCTGGCCCTGCTCGAGCGTCAAGGACAGGCCCTGGAGGACGTAGGCGTCTCCATAGTAGGTGTGAATGTCCTGGACTTCGAGAATCGCCATGGCGCTAGTGTCCCGAATTCGAAGTTCGTCCTGCCTTGCTGCGTCCTCTTAGCGAACTTCGAATTCGAAAGGACACTAGCCACTTTAAAGTTCTAGTGTGGCTTGGTTCAGAAGTTCTCTTGATGGACTTGCGGCAGAGATGAAGAGAACTTCTGAACCGCCACACTAGCCGGTCCCCAGATAGATTTCCTGCACCTTCTGGCTGCCGTGGATTTGCTCGGGCGTTCCCGTCTCCAGCATCTGGCCAAAGTGAAGGACCGAAATCTCATCGGCGACGTCGAACACTACGTCCATGTCGTGCTCGATCAAAAGGATCGCGAGGTTGGGATCGAGCCCGAGCAGGAATTTTGCCATCTCCGAGGACTCGCCTGACGATAGCCCGGCGGCGGGCTCATCCAGCAGCAGGATCTTCGGGTCGCTGGCGAGCCCGAGGATGATTTCGAGTTGGCGCTGCTCGCCGTGCGACAGGTAGCGCACCTCGGTGTCCTTGCGGTCAAGGAAGCTCGCCTGCTTCAGCAGTTGATGCGCCTTGTCGTAGACGTCTCGATATGACGACATGAAGCGCCACATCACGAATTTCGACGGGCGCAAGCCCTCGATCGCCAGCAGTACGTTGTCGAACACCGTGAGCTTCGGGAACAGGCTGGTGATCTGGAACGTGCGCGCCATGCCTAACGCGGTGCGCTTGTGGCTCGGCCACGTCGTCACGTCCTCGCCATACAGCAGCACTTGTCCGGACGTGGACGGGAAAATGCCGGTAATGAGATTGAACAGGGTGGTCTTGCCGGCGCCATTCGGGCCGATGATGGCCTTCCGGTCGCCGGCAAAAATCTGCAAGCTGACGTCCCGCACGGCGTGCAGGCCGCCGAAGCTCTTCGACAAACCTTTCAGCTCGAGAACGGGCGGTGCGCCGTTCTGTGGCGTCGCTTGTGTCACGCGCGAGTCCTTGGCGCCATGTAGGGTGGGCAAAATCGCCCGCCGAGGAGTGACCACTCGCGCTGCCACTGCAAGCGATTTTGCCCACGCGCACGCCGCGTGGGCATTGCGCCCGCGCGACCAGTGTGCGGGTCATGGCCCCAAGAATGCACAATGCCCACCCTACCGACCGACATGATCGGGGTCTGCCCTAGTTGCAGAACTTGCAGGGCGGATAGTCGCGGCCGTAGACCGGGGTCGCCAGGAACTCGGCCTTCTTGAACTGCCCGAACTGATTGACGTTCGGGTAGGTCTTGATGACCGTGTTCCAGAGCTCGTCCTTGTCGTAGCCGAACATCTTCTTCCTCTCGACCTTCTTGATATAGATGTTCTGCACCGGGTTGCGCATCTCGTCGATCGAGACCGGACCGCGGATCGTGTCGAGCTTGAGGGCCGCGAGCTGCTTCACGAACTCCTCGTTGCCCGGGAACTTGCCTTTGTTGTTCCTGATGACCTGGTTGATCATCTGCGCGGTCGTGTAGTTGCTCTCCGAGTAGTAGGAGGGCACCTTGCCATACTTCGAGCGGTAGGCCTTCACGAACGCCGCGTTCTTCGGCGTGTCGAGCGCCGCGCTGTATTGCAGCGCCGAGACGTGGCCGATCACCTCGTCGCCCATGGCAGGCAGCACGAACTCGTCATAGCTGGTTCCGCCGCCGATCACCGGCTTGCGGTTGCCGGACGCGCGCAGTTGCTTGGGAAACTGCAGCGACATCGGGCCGACCATGAGCGAGAAGATCGCATCCGCGTCGCGCTTGATGGTCGGGAGATAGGGCCCGAAGTCCTTGGAGCCGAGCGGGGGCCAGATCTTCTGCACGACCTGTCCGCCGCAGGCCTCGAATGCGCGCTGGAAGCCGCCGACCACTTCGTAGCCGAAGGCGTAGTCGGCGCCGATGGTGACGATCTTCTTGTAGCCCTGGTCGCAGGCCCATTGTCCGAACGGATGGCTCGGCTGCGAGCTCGACCAACTGGTGCGGACCAGATAGGGATACTTGGGCAGGTCGCGTTGCGTCAGGTCGTCGGCCGCGGGAATCGAGACGACGTACGTCACCTTCTCAGCCGTGCTCACCGGCGCCAGCGCATAGCCGCTCGAGGCGAGCAGGCCGCCGACCAGCATGTGCACCTTGTCCTGCAACACGAGCTTCTTGGCCTTGGTGACCGCCGTGTCCGGCTTGCCCTGCTCGTCCTCGACGATGAACTTCACCTTCGCCCCGCCGAAGTCGCTCTTGACCTCGTCGAGGTACATCTGGAAGCCGTCCACCATGTCCTTGCCGACCTGGGCGAAAATGCCGGTGGTCGGCGCCACAAAGCCGATGCGCAGTTCTTCCTGCGCGCCGGCGCTCGACATCGGAGCCATGGCGAGTGCCACGCACCCCAGCAGCGCCGGATTCACCCGAAGTCTCGAAGTGCCTGTCATAGTCTCAACCTCCCTTGTTGTGACCTTCCCGCCAGAGTCAGGAAGGCACCGATGCCAACGTCTTCGGGTCCGCTTGTTTGCCCGATGACGCACGCCACTGACGAATCCGCTCCGGAATGCCCATCAAGCCGAAAGGCAGATAGAGGATCGTCAGCACATAGACTGCGCCCAGCACATACTGCCACCAGGGAACCAGCGTGCTGAGATATTCGCGCAGGCCGAACACGATGAAGGAGCCGATGACCCCGCCGACCAGCGTCCCCGCGCCGCCGAGCACCGCCATCAGCAGCGCGTCCACCGAGGTGGTCAGCACGACGTTCTCCGGGCTGACGATGCCGGCGGTGTGCGCCCACAGCACGCCGGACAGTCCGCCGAACCCGCCGGCGATGATGAACGCGATGTATTTGTGCAGCCAAGTATTGTAGCCGAGGATCTGCATGCGCAGCTCGCGCTCACGGATTCCTGCCAAGCTTCGCCCGAACGGGGACTGTACCAGGACGTACATGGCGAGCAGCGACAGGGCGAACAAGAAGAACACCACATAGAAGAACGTGACGTCGTGCCCGAGGTCGAGGCCGGCGAATTTCGGCTTGACCCGCAGATTGATGCCGTTGTCGCCGCCGGTCAGCGAGTTCCACCGGTAGGCCAGTCCCCACACGCATTGCCCGAGCGCCAGCGTGATCATCAGGAAGTAGACGCCGGTCGCGCGAATGGCGAGCAGGCCGAAGACCGCCGCCAGCGCCGCGCCGACCAGCATCCCGAACAGGATGACCAGCCAGAAATCCATGCCCAGCCCGAACTGATAGGTCGTCGCCAGGATCGCGGTCGCATAGGCGCCGACGCCGAGATAGGCGGCCTGACCGAGCGAGGCGAGACCGGTGTAGCCGAGCAGGATGTCGAGGCTCATCACCAGGATCGCGAAGGCGAGCGCCCGCGTGCTCAACAGAATCACGAACGAGTTGGTGTTGGGAACGATCACCGCGAGCGCCCCGAGGGCGACGACGACCATCAGGATTTTGATCTGTTGGCTGGTCATCGGTGCACGCTCATTCCCGTCCGAACAGGCCCGTCGGCTTGACGGCCAGGATCAGGGCCATCGGTGCGTACAGGGTGAAGTATGAAATCTCCGGGAACAGGGCCTTGCCGAAGTTGTCCGCAAGCCCCACCAGCAGCGCGCCGATTGCCGCGCCGCCGAGGCTTCCCATGCCGCCGATGATCACCACCGCGAAAGCGAGCGGCAGGATCTCGAAATCCAATCCGGGATAGACGCCGAGAAAGGCGCCGCCGATCACGCCGCCCAGCGCCGCCAGAAACGCGCCGAGGGAGAAGATCATCATGGAGATGCGCGAGGTGTCGATGCCGACCCCGCGCGCCATCTGCGCGTCGTCGACAGTCGCCCGCACCTGCGCGCCCAGGCGGGTCTTTTCCATCGCCAGCCACAGCACGATGCCGATCGCCAGCGCGGTGGCGATCATGAACACCCGGTACAGCGGCAGAAACAGGCCGGCGAACTCGACGCTCTCGGTCAAGGCCTGGGGCGGATTGATATCGAAGTTGTTTCCGGTCCAGATGTCCAGTGCCGCCTGCTGGAACAGGAAGGCGAAGCCGACCGTCAGCAAGACCTGCCGCAGCGGATCGAAGCCCAAAGGCCGCAGGAAGATGCGTTCCATCAGCAGGCCGACGACCGCGATGGTCAGTGCCGCGACCGGGATCGCCAGCGCCCAGGAGCCGGTGGTCCAGATCACGGTGAGCGCGACATAACCACCCAGCAGGAAGTACGAGCCGTGCGCGAGGTTGACGATCCGCATCACGCCGAAAATCAGCGAGAGGCCGGCGCCCAGGAGGAACAGCAGGGCGCCGTAGGAAATCCCGTTGAAGGTCTGTATGACCCAGAAATTCAGACTGTCCATTCCCGCCAAATCCTCCCCACCGTGGGATTTTTTCGCCAGCTTACTTGGGGAATTGTTCCGCCGATACGTTTCACAAGGCCGCAGCGGCACAAATATTCGGCACCCCATCGCACGCTACGCATCCCTCCAGCGCGCTACGCTGTCGTCCGCGAAAGCGGGGACCCATACCACAATTCTCTCGATAGACATGTGGCTATCGGTCCCGGCTCTCGCGGAGCTTGTGCTCGGGCCGCGCGGGGCGCGGACCCGAGTGCTCGGCCAGGACGACAGCTGCGGAACGTGCCAAGTGTGTTGCGCGTCCGCGCGCCGTGTTCGTCTTCGCGGCGGGGATCACCGGCAGCAGCAGATACGGCGCCTGGTTGCGCGCGAAATGCAGCGTCGTCGTGCCGGCGAAGATCTCCGGCGGCCGGTCGCCCGGATCGTCGTGCAGGAACGGCCCGCAGCCCTTCAGCTCATTCTTGAAGTTGGACAGCTTGCCGCCGCTGGCACCGCCGTACTCGTAGTCCTTGCCGCGGATCGTCACGCCGATGCGGTAGCCGGCCGGCACCACGATCGACGTCGGCCAGATCTCGATGTCGAGCTCGACGGCCTGACCGGGCTTGAGCGGCTGTTTCGTGTCGTGGGTGTGATAGGGGCGGTACTGCGTCGACAGCTTCTTGTCGAGCTTGCGGTGCGAGGCGCGCAGCCACCCTTGCGCGATCGGCGTGTGCGGGTCGATCGCGCCCTGGAACACGATCTCCTTGAGGTCGCCGGTGAACACGCGCAGCACGATGAAGACGTCCGCGTCGGTGGTTGACGACGATGCGAACAGCTTGAGCGCCGAGGGTCCGGTGATCTCGGTCTCTGCTTCGACCGGCGGGGTGAGGAAGGTCGCGCCGTCGCCCGTGGCGGCAAAGCTCAGGGCCGCCTTCTTCGCCGGACGCGCCGGCGACAGCGTGCCGTTCGCTGGATCGAGATAGAGCTTGGTCCATTGCGTGCGCTTGAGCGGCCATTCGTTCTCCGCGCGCGCGACGAACTTGTCGATGTGCCGCACCTGCAGCAGCACCTTCGGCTGCTTCGACCAGCCCGTGTCCTTGCCGTGCAGAAAGAAATCGAAGAACCGCTTCTGCTGCTCGCGGCCGTAGTCGGTGTAGAAATGCGTCCAATGCTCGATGCCGTGCGCCTCGAGCCACTTGTCCTTCGAAGCGGCGCGCACGAAGCCTTCGAAATTGCCGCGCGGGTGCAGGCCCTGGCCGCCCCAGTTGGCGGCTGAGAACAGCGGCGTTTTGATCTTCGACCACACCGGCGAACGATCGCGATGGTATTTGTCATCGAGCGGATGGGCGCGAATCTCCGCGCCGAATTCCGCGCGGTTCTTGGCGAGCTGTTCTTCCGGCAACGATTCCGAGCCGCACACCGGTTCGCCGTGCACGCGCGAACGGCCGCCGCGTTCGCCGGCGCCGTATTGCACGGTCTTGACCTGCATGTCGTACCAATTCTCCCAGAACGACGAGAGGATGCCGCCGTGGTGCGTCATGTCGCGGTACCAGTCGGCCGAGCCCTCCCAGATGCACATAGCGGCGAGATGTGGCGGCTGCAGCGAGGCCACGTGCCACTGGTTCATGGCATAGTAAGAGATGCCGTTGAGCCCGACCTTGCCGTTCGACCACTCTTGCCGGCCGGCCCATTCGATGCAGTCGTAGAAGTCCTTGGTTTCGCGCGGGGAAAAATGATCAATGAAACCGGGCGAGCAGCCGGCGCCGCGCGAGTCGACGCGCACGCAGACGTAGTCGTGCGGCACCCATTTCTCCGGATCGACCACCTCCCAGCTCTGGTACAGATTGCTGGACCCGGCCGTCACGTCGGGGTGCGTCTCGGCCATGCGCTGCCACGCGCTCGGGTAGCCGTCCTGGAAGGCGAGGCCCTTGGCGTAAGGTCCGTAGCTGACGATGACCGGATAGCGGCCCTTGAACACGGGGCGGAACACGTCGGCGCGCAGGACGAGGCCGTCGTCCATGGCGATCGGAACGTCCCAATCGATGCGCATGCCGTCGCGGACTTCGCTGCGGAAATCCGAGGCCGGCGCCGCGCGTGCAGCGGCCGATTTCGCCATGCGATCCTCCCTCTCGCCCCCGGTTGCGTCCGGCTTATCGACGTATCGCACGAGCGGCTAGGGTACTGCGGTGCCCTCTCCAGCCAAATAATATGCCTTGAGGAGGGGCATTAGAATTTCTAATGCAAACGCTGACGCGTCCGGGCTAAGAATTTATTCATATCGTTGTTGACGCGGGCATTGCCCTAGGATTATAGTCGTGACATCCCGCCCCATCCGAGGGGCGTCTCATGAGCGTCGCGAGACGTGGGGCGGGATGCGGTGGCCGGTTGCGGCGCAGGACGTGGCGCCCGGCCGGAGGCCCAAGCTGCGATGATCCGGCTCACCGGCCGTGGGTCACCAGCGGAGGATACCAAGTTGGCCACCCGTGCCAGGGTGTCTGTCCTCCGGGGTTGTCGCGGAGCAAGCCTCAAACACCGCGCGCGGAGCGCCGGGTGACCGGCTGCCTCGCGGTGACTTTGCCTGTGTGCTTGTTTAACAACCGCACACGGGGCCGTGGGCGTGGCCAACGCCCGGCGTTCCGCGCGCCCTCGGACCGGGGGCAAACAGGAATGCAAGCATAGCTCGGGGGCGCAACGCCTCGCGAGAACGATGTCGTTTGCGGCGCCATTGCGAGGACCGCGAGCCCAGAGCGGAGCGAAGGGCGAAGCGGGACGAAGCAATCCAGCCTTCGCTGCGGTCTCTCGTCATTGCGAGGCGGCGCAGCCGCCGAAGCAATCCAGGGCGGGGACAACATGACTGGATTGCTTCGCCCTTCGCTACGCTTTGGGCTCGCAATGACGATGCGTCATACAGCGGCGCGCACCGATGGTTGCCTACCGCCGCCGTTTCCGGCGCCGCCGCTTGAACCCCGCCATAGTCTCCAGCACCGCGCACACCGCCGCCGTGTCGTGCGTGGCGTGGCCGGTCGACAGCGTCGCCGCGTAGACCGGGATGGTGGCGCTGAACAGCGGCGTCGGGCAGCCGAGCGAGGCGGCGTATCCGCCGATCACCGCCATGTCCTTCTGCCAGACCTTGTTCTTCATCGTCGCTGGGCTGTAGCGGTTTTTCACCATCATCGGTGCGCGCAGTTCGAACACACGCGAATTGCCGGCGCCGATGGTGACCAACTCCAGGATGCGCTTCGGGTCGAGCCCGGCCTTCATCCCCAGCACCATGGCCTCGGCGCTGGCGACATTGTGGATCGCGACCAGGAGGTTGGCCACGTACTTCATGCGGCTGCCGTTGCCGAATTCGCCGAGATCGTGCATCGCCCGCGAGAAGCCGGCGAACATCGGCTTGAGCGTACGGATACTGCGGCTGTCGCCGCTCGCATAGATTACGATGTCCTTGACGGCGGCTTGCGATCCCGTCCCGCTCACCGGACAGTCGAGCGTTATGTGCCCGGCCTTGCTGAGCGCCCGCTCCGCCACAAGCTTGTCATCCAAGGTGAAGGTGCTCGCCTCGACGACGATGCGGCGCGGCACGCGCGCGGCGACGATCGCGGCAACGGTTGCCTCCAGAGCGGAGGGACTCGGCAGGCTGGTGATGACGGTCGGCGTGGCCTTGGCGAGATCCGCCATGCTCGCGGCGATCTCGACGCCGACCCGCGCCGCCTGACGCCGCGCGGATGCCTTGATGTCATAGCCGATCACGCGCCAGCCGGCCTTGACCAGATTGCGGGCGAACGAACCGCCCATGATGCCGAGGCCGACCACCCCGACAATATTCTTCCCGCGCGCCATTCACCGACTCCCCATGCTGCTGCCATTGGCGCGCCACCCTAACGCATGATCCCGAAAAGTGGGAACCGGTTTTTCGGACAAGGTCATGCGTAAACAAAACGCATGATCCCGAAAAGTGGGAACCGGTTTTCGGATAAGATCATGCGTAAACAAAACGCATAATCCCGAAAAGTGGGAACCGGTTTTTCGGACAAGGTCATGCGTAAACAAAACGCATGATCCCGAAAAGTGGGAACCGTTTTCGGATAAGGTCATGCGTAAACAAAGCAGCTTCCGCCACACGAGCTGATCGCCTATCGTTTACGCCCGGACAATGCACGGCGTCACGGAGCGTCCGCACGGGGAGGAAGCAGCACATGAAAATCGGAATCGCCGGTCTGGGCCGCATGGCCGCCGCCATCGGGGCGCGGCTGATCGACCAGGGGCACACGCTGATGGTCTGGAACCGCACGCCGGAGAAGACCACGCCGCTCGCGGCCATGGGCGCGAAGGTCGCGGGTTCGCCGGCCGAGGTGGCAGGCGCCTCCGACGTTATCATCACCATCCTGACCGACGCCGCGGCGATTGATGCGGTCTACGGCGGCGGCAACGGACTGCTGAGCGGCAACGTCGCCGGCAAACTGTTCATCGACATGAGCACGGTGCGGCCGGAAACCGAGGTCGCGCTCGCCAAGAGGGTGCGTGAGAAGGGCGCCGCGCTGGTCGACTGCCCGGTCGGCGGGTCGGTCGTGCCGGCGCGCGACGGCAAGCTGTTCGGCTTCATGGGCGCGGAGCCCGCGGACGCCGAGCGGGCGAAGCCAGTCCTTGATCAGCTCTGCCGGCGGCTCGAACATTGCGGGCCGGTCGGCTCGGGCGCGCTGATGAAGCTCGCCATCAACCTGCCGCTGATCGTCGCCTGGCAATCCTTCGGCGAGGCCTTCGCGCTGTGCCGCGACCTCGGCTTCACGCCGGAGCGGCTGGTCGACATCTTCGCCGACACCAACGGCGCCAACAATGCGTTCCGCGGGCGGGCGTCGAAGATCGCGACGATCATGACCGGCGGCGATGCGGGCGAGGTGACGTTCTCGCTCGCCAACGCCCAGAAGGACGCCCGCACCATGGCGGAGGAGGGCAAGGCGCGCGGGCTCGAACTGCCGCTGATCGAACGGTCGATCGCCTGCTTCGGCGAGGCCATTGCCGCAGGGTGGGGCGTGGCCGACGGGTCGAGCCAGCCGGTCTACTGGGCCAAGCGCGGCAAGTAGCCGCCGTTCGCGCATTGCAATCAAGGAGTCGTCATGTCCGTTGTCACCCTCGCCCAAGCTTCCACCATCGTCGATGCCGCGCTGAAGAAGGCGCGGGAGATGAACACGCACCCGATGACGGTCGCGGTGCTCGATGCCGGCGGCCACCTCGTCGCCTTCAAGCGCGAGGACGCGTCCGGCATCCTCCGCTACGACATCGCCTACGGCAAAGCCTGGGGTGCGCTCGGCATGGGCTTCGGCACGCGCACGCACTTCGACCGCGCGGCGCGCCAGGGCGTGTTCTATACCGCGCTCGCATCGATCAGCGGCGGACGGCTGGTGCCGGTGCCGGGCGGCGTGCTGATCCGCGATGCCAATGGTCATGTCATCGGGGCGGTGGGGATCTCCGGCGACGTCTCCGACAAGGACGAAACCTGCGCGGTGGCCGGCATCGAGGCCGCCGGCCTCAAGGCCGATCCCGGCGCAGCCGGGGCATGACGGGGGCGGATCATGACGCTGAAGCTGTTTTCGTTCTGGCGGTCGATCGCCACGTTCCGCGTGCGCATCGCGCTCAATCTCAAGGGCGTCGTGCCCGACGAGCTTGTCTTTGTCGATCTGCTCAAGGGACAGCAACGTCAGGACGCCTTCCGCGCCGTCAATCCGCAGATGCTGCTCCCCGCTCTGGACGACGGCGACGGGCCGGTGATGTTCCAGTCGATGGCGATCATGGAATACCTGGAGGAGACCCATCCGCAGCCGCCGCTGCTTCCGCGCGATCCGCGCGGACGGGCACGGGTGCGGGGGCTGTGCCAGATCGCCATCTCCGACGCGCATCCGATGTCGGTGCCGCGGGTGCGCAACTATCTCACGCAGGAGCTGAAGCTTGATCAGCAACAACTGCTGACCTGGGTTCGCCATTGGCAGAACGAAGCACTTCGGGCGTATGAGACGCACCTGACGAGCGGGGTGGGAACCGGCCGCTATTGCCATGGCGATGCGATCACGCTCGCCGACATCTGCCTGGTGGGGCAGGCGGTGGGCTCGGGCTTCTTCGATGTCGAGGTCAAAGCCTATCCGACGGTTTCGCGCATCGTCGACGCCTGCCTGGAGAACGAGGCCTTCGCCAGGGCGCATCCGCTCAAGCAGCCGGGCGCCCCGGCGTCGGTGTCGCATTGAACTCAGCCGTGTACGTGTCCCGGGCGCAGCGCAGCACGAAGTGGTGCGCTGCAGAACCGGGACCGTTACGGTCTGGAACGGTCCCGGCTTTGCGCTGCAGCGTTGCACGCTGCAGCGCGGCCGGGACACGCAAGAGGTGAGGTGATGCTCAACGCGGCGATGATCGGCCTCGGCTGGTGGGGTAAGCGGCTGGTCGAGTCGGTCGAGGGTTCGGATGCGATCCGCTTCCGGCGCGGTGTCACGTTCGAGCCGGAGACGGTGCAGGACTTCGCGGCGAAGCACACGCTTGCGATCGGCACCGACTATGCGGAGGTTCTCGCCGATCCGGCGATCGAGGCCGTGGTGCTGGCGACGCCGCACACCACGCATCGCGCCATGGTGGAAGCGGCCGCTGCCGCCGGCAAGCACATCTATTGCGAAAAGCCGTTCGCGCTTGCCAAGGCGGATGCCGCGGCTGCCCTCGCCGCCTGCCGGCCGGCCGGCGTGACCGTCGGTGTCGGCCATCACTTCCGGCTGATGCCGTCGATGCAGGCGCTGCGCGGCTGGATCGATGCCGGGGCGCTCGGCACGATCATGCATGCCGAAGGCAACTACAGCCACGACTGGCTCGCCAACGCGCCGCCCGGCGGCTGGCGCTCGGCGCCGGAGGAGACCAGGGCGGGCGGCATGACCGGCATGGGCATCCACGTGCTCGACTGCTTCCGCGATCTCGTCGGCCCGATGGCGCGCGTCAGCGCGCTGTCGAAGCGCCGCGCGCTGGCGCTCGCGACCGGCGACACCACGGCGGCGCTGGTGGAATTCGCCAACGGCGCCACCGGCACGCTCGCCACCACGCTGAAGACGCCGTTCATTTGGCGCTTCGCGGTCTATGGCGAGAACGCCTGGGTGGAAAGCGTGAGCGAGACGCGCGCCGTCCTGCACCGCTCAGGCGCCGAGCCGGTGGTGAAGGACTTCGCTCCGAACAATCACCTTGGCCTCAATGTCACGCAGTTTGCCGAAGCCGCCAGCGGACGCGAACCGTTTCCGATCGACCACGCCGGCATCCTGGCGACGGTTGCGGCGTTGGAGGCGGTGTTCCGCTCGGCGGATGCCGATGGGGCGTGGCAGGAAGTGTGACTCTCAACGTGTCATTCCGGGGCGCCACGAAGCGGCGAACCCAGAATCCATATTCCGAGTCGGTGGTTATGGATTCCAGGCTCGCGCCTTTGGCGCGCCCCGGAATGACGGCGCTGCCAGCGCCTCGGCCCATGTCGCCTGAATATGCGCGACCTCCGCCTTGAACCGTTCGAGGAACAGCCGCGCCTGCGTCGACAGCGTTCGCCGGGACGGTTGGATCACCACGAACTCGGCATGCAGGGCTGGGTCGATCGGATTGATGGTGTATTCGCCGGTCCTGATATCGTTCACGGAAATCAGGCTCGGCAATACCGTCACCCAGTCGGAACGCGCCACAAGTTCCAGCGTGCCGATCATGGCGTCGAGCTCCAGCATGGAGTCGACTTCGATGCCGTGCGTCTGGAAATAGGTCTCTAGATTGCGGCGCCGAACGTTGTCGCGCCCCGGTACGATCACCTTGAACGGCCGCAGGTCCTCGAGCCGTACCGGCGTGAGCGCTGCGGCATCGGGTCGCGGGCGGGAAATGAGAAACTCGGGGTCGCGGACGAGGTGCGTCACCTTCAGCCCGACCTGACCCTCGAACGCCGGGACGACCGCGAAGTCGATCTCGTCGGCGAGCGCCAGTTCGGTCAGGAGGCCGCTGTAACCCTCGATGATGTGCAGCCGCACCTCCGGATGCCGGTCGATGAACTGCTCGAGCGCCGGAGCCAGCACGGCCCGGGTAAACGTGGGCATCAGGCCGATGCGCAGGTCGCCGGTGACGTCGCTGGCGATGCCGCGCGCCTCTTCCGCGGCGCTGTCCAGTATCCCGACCGCCTCGATGCAGCGCTTGTAGTAGCGCACGCCCGCCGGCGTCGGGACCACGCCCGCGGCAGACCGCTCGAACAGCCGCGCGCCGAGCGTCCGCTCGACCGCGGCCACGTGCTGCGAAATGCCCGACTGCGTGGCGTTCTCACGCTCGGCGGCGCGGGTGAATGACCCCTCCTCGCACACGGCGATCACCGCGCGAATTTGCCGGAGCGGGATACTGGTCATTGACGACTCATGGACGAGGCTTCAGCATTAGAAAAATTGATCCCCAATCGAAGAATATATTATTTCGGCAAGGCCCACCATCCGGATAGCATCGCCGCAATGCAAATCAATGCGCCGTACCACGGCAGCAGTGGCGGGAGGATCGCATGGGAGCGAATTTCGGCATCGCCGGTCTCGATTGGCAACAGCGCGTCAACTGGGACCGCCTGCGCAACTATCGCACGGAACGCGCGCGCGAGATGATGAAGAAGCATGGCCTCGGCGCCATGCTTTGCATGTATGACGAGAACGTCCGCTACATCACCGGTACGCTGACGCCGGGCTGGAACCGGCTCAAGCCAGGCCTGCGTTACGCCATGCTGTGCGGCGACGGCGCGCCGATCCTGTTCGAGCAGGGCGATCTCGGCTTCCAGATCGAGCGGCACTCGCCGTGGATCCCAAAGGAGAACGTGCGTCACTCTTTTGCCTGGATCAAAGGTGCGGCCGGCCCGGCCTCGACCCAGCAGGTGAACAAGTTCACCAAGGCGGTGTTGCAGGCGATGAAGGAGAACGGCGTTGCGGGCGAAAAGCTCGGCGTCGACTTCATCGACATTAACATGATTCAGATCTTCAAGGAGAACAACATCAACTGGGTCGACGGCATGACGCCGATGATGGAGGCGCGTGCGGTCAAGAGCCCGGACGAGCAGGAATGCTTCCGCATCGTCGGTGCCATCGGCGACGCAACCCACTGGGAATGCATGAAATTCCTGCGCCCCGGCATCACCGAGAACCAGGTGACCGCGCACCTGATGAAGTACCTCTACAACATTCCCGGCATGGAGGATGTGGAGGACGTGATCGTGTCGTCCGGCCCGAACACCTGGCCGAACTGGCGCAACTTCTCCGACCGCATCATCCAGCCGGGCGACATCGTGTTCATGGATTTGGCCGCGCTCACCTGGAACGGCTACAAATCCTGCTACTACCGCACCTATTGCGTCGGTAAGGAGCCCTCGCAGGAGCAGAAGGACACCTACGCCACCGCGCTCGAGTGGCTCGACGACTCCATGGGAGCGGTGAAGGTCGGCGCTACCACGCGCGACATCGCGCTAAAATGGCCGTCGGCGATGGAGACCTGGGGCTATGAGGATGAGGACCAGGCGGCCGCCAACTTGTGGGGCCACGGTCTCGGCCTCGCGCAGTACGATCCGCCGGTGATCTCGCGCATCTGGTCGCTCGATCATCCGGTCGAGATCCAGGAAGGCATG